>DATBKZ010000028.1:0-100927 GCA_036555615.1 Burkholderiales bacterium
GCCCGCGGACTTTTTCGGATTCAACGACCGCGGCCGCCTGAAGGCCGGCGCGGCGGCAGACGTCGTCATATTCGACGAGAATTCGGTAAGCTCCCCGCTGCGTCCCACTGCGGTCAAGGACCTGCCGGCGGGCGGCACGCGCCTCTACTGCAAGGCCGAGGGGATTTCGCGGGTGATCGTCGGTGGCCAGGAGATCTATCGCGATGGCCGGCACACCGGGGCTTATCCGGGAAAGGTGCTGCGCTCGTCCTGAACTTCTTTACAGGTAGCGCGTCGGCCAGTTGATGGTCCGCCACATGTGCGCGGACGGGCTCTGGTCGAAGCCCAGGCCTTCCCTGGGCTGCCGGAAATGGCGGCCGACGATGTCGGTGAACTCCTCCAGCTCGACCTGCATGTCGGGATCAAACGCGTAGAGGTCGTTCACCGTGAGCAGGCGCGCCGACATGTAGTACGGGTGCTTGCGCGCGTACCGGTACTCGCGCTCGACATAAGGCTCAGGGGTGAAGTCCGCACCGAACAGCCGGATGTAGGACTCGGGGTACGTGTACCCCACCGACTCGTCCGGGTAGAAGCGCAGGACCTGGTGATAGCGGATGGCGAAGGTCACCTCCTCGTCCACGTACGGCTCGACGAGCTGGGCGGCCCAGTAGCCATGATCGGCGCGGATGAATCCGATGTTGCCGATGTCATGCAGCAGGCACGCGAGCACGATCTTGTCGCTCGCGCCGCTCTTCTGCGCGAGCCGCGCGCTCTGCAGCAGGTGAGCCGCCGGCCCGAAGCGGTGCTTGAAGAAATCGAACAACGTGGGACGATCCGGCATCCGCGACAGGCGCGGGTCGTGCCCCAGCAGGTGCAGCCTGCCGCGGGCGTCCTGCGGCTCGGGCGGCTCGCGGGGATCGCGCTCGCCCGAGGTGTAGAGCGCTGACTTGACGATCACGAGCCGGTCCATCGCGTCGCTCAACGCGCGATCGGTGGCTTCGGCCTGCGCCAGCATCGACATGTCAATCATGATCTGGCGCGCCGATCGTGATTGTCAAGCGTGCGGGCACGCCGGGCAGTATGATAGCCCCGCAAGTCGGACAGCCCACAGGGAGGGACCGATGAAAACGAGAATCGCAATGGCAGCGGTTTCGGTGCTTGCGTTCGCAACGTGCGCGCCAGCGGCGCAGCGATCGGCTTCGGAGGGCGCGGGGGCGACCTATCCCGTGAGGCCCATTCGGGTCGTCGTTCCGCAGGCGCCCGGCGGCAGCAACGACATCATGGCGCGCTATATCGGGGGCCGTCTCGCCGAGCGCGTTGGCCGCCAGGTGGTCGTCGACAACCGGCCGGGCGCCGAAGGCATGATCGGCACCGAGATCGTCGCGCGTGCCAACCCTGACGGGTACACGCTCCTCATGGCCTCGACCGCATTTACGATGAATCCGGCGGTGATCCGGAAGCTCCCGTACGACCCGGTCAAGGACTTCGACTGGGCGGCGACGTTTGGCAAAGCGCCGGTCGTGATCACCGTGGGACCGTCCGCGAAGGTCAATTCGCTGCAGGACCTGATCGCGCTCGCAAAATCGAAGCCCAACTACATCACGATGGCCTCCGCTGGCGGATTCATGCATTTCGTGTCGGCGATGTTTCGCAGTCACGCCGGCTTCAAAGGAGAGATCGCCCTCTACAAGGGCGGCGCCCCGGCGCTGCTCGACGTGATATCGGGCCAGGCGCACATGGCGGTGGCGACGATCCCGACGTCGAATCCCCACATTCGTGCCGGCAGGATCAAGGCGCTGGCAGTCGGCGCGACGAAGCGCGCGTCGAGCCTGCCCGACGTGCCCACGTCCGTCGAGGCGGGCCTGCCGAGCTACCAGGCGGAGATCTGGTGGGCGTGGGCGACCACGGCAGGCACTCCGCAAGCCGTGATCAACAAGCTGAACACTGAGATCGCGGCGATCCTCGCGCTGCCCGAAACCGCGAAGCGGTTCGCCGTCGACAGCGCGGAAGTGGATATCCGCACGCCCGCCGAAATCCGCAAGATGATCCGGACCGACCTCGCCAAGTGGGCCAAGGTCGCCCAGGACGCCGGGATGGAAAAGCGCTGAATGGAATTCGGGACGTTCCTCCTCCTGCAATCGCCCTCGGGGCGCTCCTCGCAGGAGATCTACGCGCGCGGCATCGAGCTTGCCCAGGCCGCCGAGGCGCTCGGCTTCCACAGCACCTGGCTGGCCGAGCACCACTTCTCCACCTACGGCTACCTGTCGCGCCCGGTCCAGCTCGCAACCTATATCGCGGCGAAAACGTCGCGGTTGCGGGTGGGCACCGCCGTCATCGTGGTCCCGCTGCACCATCCGCTGGTGGTTGCCGAGGAAATCGCGACGCTCGACGTGGTGAGCGGCGGCCGCCTCGACATCGGCCTCGGGCGCGGCTACCAGCACTACGAATTCGAGCGCTTCGGCTTCGAGCTCGACGCGGGGCGCAAGCGCTGGGACGAATCAATAGATATCATCTTCAAGTCCTTCGAGGGCAAGCCCTTCACCTACGAGGGCAAGCACTTCACGCTTCCCGAGACGTCGACGTTCCCCCAGCCGGTGCAGAAGCCGCATCCGCCGGTGTGGATCACGGCGCAGAGCCCCTATGCGGTGGAGGCGGCGGTGCGCCGCGGCTTCAACGTGCTGACCGGCGGCTTCGGCGTCCCGGTCTCGCAGCTCGCCGAATACGGCCGGCTGTTCAACAAAGTGGTGGCCGACGTCAAGCCGAAGCGGACGCCGCGCATCAGCGTGCAGCGCCCCGTTTACGTGACGGACAGCGCCGCCGACGCGCGCGATGTAGTGGAGCACGCGCGCTGGAACATGCGGGTGACGTTGAGCCTGCGCCACCACAAGGAACGCGTGGAGAACGGTGTCGCCATTCCGGTGCCGGGCGAGAGCGAGCCCGACACCGATACCCTGCTCGAGCACATGCTGATCATCGGCACGCCCGACTCCTGCATCCGCCAGATCAAGCGCCTGCGCGAAGAGGTGGGCATCACCCATTTCAACGCCAACTTCTGGTTCGGCGACCTCGAGCACAAGCGCGTGCTGCGCTCGATGGAGCGCTTCTCGCGCGAGGTGATGCCGGCCTTCGCCTGAATTGAAGCGCAGCCCGCGCGGGCTGCGTTTGTCAGTTGACGTTACGCGGGATGCCCGCCTCGTTCGCGACCTTGGTCCACTTGGCGATCTCGGCCGGGATGATCTTGCGCATCTCGTCGGTCGTCTTGATATCGAGCACGGCGCCCATCGCAATCATCTTTTCCCGCATCTCGGGCGAGGTGAAGTACGCGGCGATCTCCTTGTGCAGCCTCGTCACGATCGGACGCGGCGTGCCGGCCGGCGCGGCGACGGCATACCAGTTGGCTGCGTCGTAGCCCTTGATTCCCGCCTCCTCGAACGTCGGAATGTCCGGCAGGAGCTCGGCGCGCTGCTGGGTGCCGACGGCGAGCCCCTTGAGCCTCCCCGCGCGCAGGTGCGGGATCGCGGGCACGCTCACGGCGAGATGCACGTGGGCCTGCCCGCCGATGACGTCCATCATGGCGGGAAATCCGCCCTTGTAGAGGACGATGTTGAACTTCCGCTGCGCGAGGCTCTGGAAGAGCGCGGAGGCGAAGTGCATGAAGCCCCCCGAGCTCGCGATCACCAGCTCGCCGGGCCTGCGCCCCGCCGCGTCCAGCAGATCCTTGACCGAGCTGACCGGCAGCGCGGGCCCGACGCTCAGCACGAGATAGCTCGCTCCGATCTTCGTGACGAAATCGAGCGCCTTGAGCGGATCGTAGGGCAGCTTCAGCGTCACGGGGTTCATCGTGTACGCCGCCGAGATCATCGCCAGCGTGTAGCCGTCCGGCGTCGCGGTCGCGGCGAGGTTCGTGCCGATGACGCCCTGGAAGCCGGGACGATTGTCCACGATCATGTTCTGGCCCAGCTTCTGGCCCATGTGGGTCGCCACCATGCGCCCCAGGATGTCGTTGGTGCCCCCTGGCGCGAACGGAACGATGAGGCGGATCGGCTTGGTCGGATAGGCCTGTGACAGTGCGGCCCCCGATAACAGAACGGCAACAGATGCAACCAGCGCAAAGATCAATCTCGCAAGCATGGGCTCCTCCGATATTGTTGGAATACGTGGTCTCTCCCCTATTTCGCTATTTCGGTCATGCATTCTGCTGTGTCCTCTCGTGCTGCTGTATTGCCCAGAGAACGTGCGCCCGAACGAGCGCTGAACCGCCGTCCGCGCGCGCTTCGAGCGCCGCGACCACCTCCGCGGATCTCGGCGCATTGCCCAGTCCAATTGCCAGGTTTCGCAGCCAGCGCTCATATCCGATCCGGTGGATGGCGCTTCCCGCCAGCCGCTCGTGAAATTCCGCCTCACTCCAGCCAAATAACTCGACCAGCGTCGCGTTGTCCAGACCGTTGCGCACGGCGAAGTCGGGCTCGCCGCTCGGTGAGGCAAACTTGTTCCAGGGGCAGACGAGCTGGCAGTCGTCGCAGCCGTAGACGCGGTTGCCGATGAGCGGACGAAGCTCTTCGGGGATGCTGCCCTTGTGCTCGATAGTGAGATAGGAGATGCAGCGCCGGGCGTCGAGCCGGTAGGGGCCGACGATTGCCTGCGTCGGGCAAACGTCTATGCACTTCTGGCAGGTCCCGCAGTGCTCCTCCTGCGCATTGTCGACGGGCAATGGCAGATCGGTGTAGATCTCGCCCAGAAAGAAATACGATCCCGCCTCGCGATTGAGCAGCAGCGTGTGCTTGCCGCGCCAGCCGAGCCCCGCCTTGCCAGCGAGCTCGACCTCCATCACCGGCGCGCTGTCGGTGAAGACGCGATAACGGAATTCGCCCACTTCCCGGCCGATACGGTCGGCAAGCTTCTGCATGCGGGCGCGCATGAGCTTATGGTAGTCGCGCCCGAGGGCGTAGCGCGAAATAAAGGCTCGCCTCCCGTCCTTCATCACCTCGTGGCTGTCGCGCGCGCTGGGTGGCGAGTAGTTCATGCGCGCGGCGATGACGCGCAAGGTGCCGGGCACGAGATCGGCGGGGCGCGTGCGCTTCGTCCCGTGGCGCGCCATGTAGTCCATCTCGCCGTGGAAGCCCTTGCCCAGCCAGTCGAGGAGCCGCGTTTCCGCCGCGCCGAGTTCGCTGTCGGCGATGCCGACCTGCTGGAAGCCGAACTCCGCGCCCCACCGCTTGATGTTTCGGGCGAGGGCGGCGAAATCAGTTTGCGCCGACAGATTTTCAGTTAGCTTGACCATCTACCCCCTCACCCTACCCTCTCCCCCGCCGACGGGGGAGAGGGCGAATAAATGCTTTATCTTTGCTTTGGCACTTGGGGCAATGCACGGAGGTCCTGGGTCCACGGCTGCGCCGAGCGCATCCACTGCTGCAGCTTCGGCACGAGCTCCGCCCGCTGGCGTATCGCGCCGACGCGCAGCCCGACCATCTCAGCGGTGTGGTCTGGCGACGAGTAGATCGGCGTGCCACATTCGGGACAGAACCCCTGCACCCGTTTCTTCCCGCTCTCCGCCGTCGTCTTCACGTACTGCTTCACCGGCCCTCCGGTCATCTTGAACGTCCCCTTGACCGCAGGAATGTTTACGCGATACGCGGACCCGGTGGAGTTCTGGCAATCGGTGCAGTGGCAGATGCGGACCTGCTCGGGATCCACTTCCGCCTCGAATCGTATGCTGCCGCAGTGGCATTGGCCGTCGATTTTCATGTCGCTTGGCTCCTGGTTACAGGTGATTGGTGATAGGTGATGAGGATCCGCTCATTTTTCGCGCGCTTCCGCGGCGGCGAGGGGATGGAGTGGAGCTCGCTGCACGAGCATGACGACGATCATCGCGACGCCTGCGATGACCAGCGCAAGGTCCTCGTACACACCCAGCTGGAATGCGGCCAATGCCCCCACTGCCGCCCACAGCAGCGGCACCACGAGCACCGTTTTTGGAAGCGGGCTGGCCGTGAACAACAGCAGGCCGAGGGTGAAAATCGTCGTCGGGCACGGCAGCCCGAAGGTCGGGGCAGCCGGATAGCGGTGCCCGAGGAAATAGCCGGTCACGGGGTAAAGCACCAGCGCAAAGACGAACAGCGCCGCTCCGGAAATGCCGCGAATTCCCGGCACGAATCGAAAGCTGAGGTCCGGCCGCGCGATCCCATGCCACGCGAATGCCAGGCTTCCGAGAAGGAAGCCCATTCCCAGGAGCCACGCAGCAGGATTGATGCTTGTGAAGAACGCGATGTGATAAGCGATCCCCATCCACGCCCAGAGAGCAGCGAGCAGGAGCGAGATCATGAAGCTGGCCCACGCGCCCGGCACGAACAGCAACGCCATGCTCAACAGCGCAACGGCATTCAAGGCGATCGGCATCGGCCAGACGGCTTCGTTGTAACGCGCAAAGACCGCAAAGAACTGCTCAGCAGTAAAAGGCAGACTGATGCTCACTCGTCACCTGTCGCTGGTCACCGATCACTCGTTGTTCGCCACTTATCATCGCGCGTCCGCCCTCACCCGGCCGCGCCCGGGCCGATCGTGCGCGCAAGCCACCAGAAGAACAGCCACAGCAGCGCGGCGGCGAGACCCAGGCACAATGCAAGTGTCTGGATGACCTGCCCTCGAACCACCGCGGTCGGCCCGTCCATGACCGGAGTATCCCGGATGACGCGAAATCCGGGCGGCGGGAACTGCTGCGCCCGCAGCACTCTTTTGCCGAGCAGCCAGAGGTACACGGCAAACGCGATCACAGGAGCAGAGAGGACGAGGGCGGACAGATAGATCGCCAGCCTCGCCCGTCCCGCCGTTGCCGCCGGGTCGGAAGTGAGCCACGCGCGGAACGGCTCGCCGAAGTGGTCGAACCCCGCGATGAGCAAGCCGCCCACTGTTGCACCGAAGATGATCGCCAGAACCGCGCGCCGCCGGGCGGCGGGATCGGCTTTGGCAACCGCCTGTTCACTCGAATCGGACATCTACCCCATCACCCTACCCTCTCCCCCAACCGGTGGAGAGGGGAATTGAACTCGGTCACGTCTCTCGACAATGAATGATAATGCGCCGATGCCATTGATATCTCGATATCTTCCAGCCGAATCCGACACCCTTGCGTTCGGCGCCGAGCTTGCGCCAGCGCTTGAGCCCGGTCTGGTGATCTACCTTTCGGGCCACTTGGGGGCGGGCAAGACCACCCTCGCGCGGGGCATTCTCCGGGGTCTCGGGTACGAGGGACGGGTGAAAAGCCCGTCGTTTGCTCTGGTTGAACCTTACACATTTTCTAGGTTATACTTGTATCACTTTGATTTTTATCGGTTCACCGATCCTCGAGAGCTGGACGAAGCCGGCTTCAGGGAGCACTTCAACCCGGCTACGGTTTGTCTCGTGGAGTGGCCCGAGAACGCCGCAGGAGTAGTGCCCCCTGCGGACATAAGAATCGAATTGAAGATTGCAGGACGGGGGAGAGAGCTTGAGATCGACGCCGACACGGAGGCTGGCAGGCGTTGTTTGGAGCACTTAAAGCACTAGGCTTTTCCCGCGGCCGCGCTCTGGCACGGCCGGCTGTCTCCTGCACGCTCGCTTGTCTCGCTGTTGCCTTCCAGGGTGGCCTGCCCGCGCCCGCCGCTGCGCAATCCGGAACCCAGATCACTGCCGCGCGCACATGGCCCGCGCCGGATTACACGCGGATCACGCTCGAAAGCCAGGAGCCGCTCACTTATTCGGTCCTCAGCCTAAAGGACCCCGAGCGGCTGGCAGTGGACCTCGAAGGCATCGAAGTCACCGATGCGCTGTCGGGGCTCACCGAGAAAATCGGCGCAAACGATCCTTATATCAAGGGCATGCGCATCGGGCGCTACAAGCCCGGTGTCGTGCGGCTGGTCTTTGACCTGAAAAGCGAGATCAAGCCTCAGGTGTTCACCTTGGCGCCGGTTGGCGACTACGGGCACCGCCTGGTGATCGACGTCTATCCCCTGGAGCCGCCCGATCCCCTGCTCGTGTTCCTCGACAGGCTCCAGACGCAGGGCGAGGACGGGTCGGTTTCCGCCGACGCCGATGCCGTGAGCCGGCCGCAAGCCGGGCGGCCCGCCCCCCGGCGCCCCGAAGCCGCGCGCCTCATCATTGTCGTGCTCGATCCCGGACACGGGGGCGAGGATCCGGGCGCCCTGGGCCGCCGCGGCACGCACGAGAAGAACGTGACGCTCGCCATCGCGCGCAAGCTCAAGGCGCGGATCGACAAGGAACCCAACATGCGCGCGGTGCTGACCCGCGACGGTGACTATTACCTGCCGCTCCAGACGCGCGTCGAAAAAGCGCAACGGGTGCGGGCGGATCTCTTCGTGTCGATCCACGCCGACGCGTTCATCCGCCCGCACGCGCGCGGCGCCTCGGTATTCGCGCTCTCCGAGAAGGGCGCAACGTCGGCCGCCGCGAGCTGGCTCGCCAACCGCGAGAACGCAGCGGACTTGATCGGCGGCGTAAACCTCCAGGGCAAGGACCGCTATCTCAAGATGACGCTCGCCGATCTTTCGCTCACAGCGCAGATCAACGACAGCCTGAAGGCCGGGCGGGCAGTTTTGGCCGAGCTGGGCGGCGTCAACGACCTGCACAAGGCGGACGTCGAGCAGGCCGGCTTCGCGGTGCTGAAGGCGCCCGACATCCCTTCGATCCTGGTGGAGACCGCCTTCATCAGCAATCCCGCCGAGGAGCTGAGGCTGAGGAGCGAGTCCTACCAGAACAAGGTCGCGGAGGCGATCTTCAACGGCATCAAGCGCTACTTCGCCAAGAACCCGCCGCTGGCGCGGGACCGCATCGCGCTCAATTTGCAGTAACGAGAGTGGACAAGAACCCAGAACCAGTATCACAGCGGGAGGGACCGTTTGAATAAGGCGGTCCCGATCTTGAACCGGACTCTAGCGCTACTCCTCCCTCTTCTACTTTCAGCTTTCCCCGCCCTCGCGGACGTCCAGGGCCGCGTGGTGTCCGTGCACGATGGCGACACCCTGACGGTCCTCATCGAGCACCGCCAGGTGCGCGTGCGGCTGACCGATATCGACGCGCCCGAGCTCGGCCAGCCGTTCGGCACGCGCTCCCGGCAATCGCTGTCCGGTTTGTGCTTCGGGAAAGTCGCAACCCTCGACGTCCGCGGTGAAGATCGCTACCACCGGACGCTTGCCCGCGTCACGTGCGCCGGCACGGACGCGAACACCGAGCAGGTCCGCCGGGGCTATGCGTGGGCCTTCGTGCGCTACGTGCGTCCTGACTCTCCGCTCCTCGCCATCCAGGACGATGCGCGCGCGGCGCAGCGCGGCTTGTGGCAGGACCCCGCGCCCGTCGCGCCGTGGGAATGGCGGCGCAATCTCCGGCAGTCGCTGCGCACGGGAAATTCGCGCTCGAGCCTGATGCTGCGGAACTGAGCGCCCGTCCTATCCGAAAAGCAAGCCGCGATACAGCTCGAACTGCATCAACCATTCGAACGTCACGGCGTTGAAGCCCGCGGTCGCCGCCGCGGCGATCAGCGCGCCGCGCAGCGACATCCGGCCCTGTACGATGACGAACAGCGCAACGTAGACCGGCGTCGCCGCATGGAAGCCGACGAGCAGCACCGCGACGAGATAGCCGGTGACCCACGAGCAGGCGGTAATCACCCGGCGCGGCGGCAGCGGCTTGCCCTCGTCCCCTTCCGGCCCGGCCAGGGAGCCGGTGAACAGCGCCGCGATGTATCGCCCCGGCCTCGTGCCGGTGGCGGCGGCGATGTCGAGCAGCGCAAAAATCAGCAGCGTCCATGCCGTCAGCGCCGGCACCATGCGCGTGCGCGGCTCGTACTCGTAGGCCCACACGAGCATGGCGATCGCGAGAGCGAGCACCAGCACGGGAACCACGAGCCGCACCCCATCTCCCTGCAATGCGGGCGCCGCCGCGGGCGCCCTCCGCTTCACGCCGCGCGCCCGCGCCCGCAGGCGCTCGAGCAGTAGCCGCGCCGCCGGGGTCACCAGAATCAGGACGGTGATGGCAAACAGCGCGGCCGAGAGCCCGCGCGTCAGGAACACCGATAGCGCGCCGTCGGACATCATCATCGACTGGTGGAATCCGCGTTCCGCGAGCTCGCCGAGCACGAGCGCGATCACCATGGTGATCCTGGGATAATCGAAGCGGATCATGAGATAGCCGACGGCGCCGAAGACGAACGCGGTGACGACATCGCCGACGTTGCTGTTCAGCGCGTAGACGCCGACCATCGAGACCGAGACCACCGCGGGCACCAGGACGTACACATCCACCAGCGTGATCAGCGCGAGCTGCCGCGTGACCATCAGCCCCATCGCGGTCGCCAGCACGCAGGACGCCGAGAGCGCCAGGATCAGGGTGAACACCATGCCCGGGTGCTCGATCATCAGCATCGGCCCCGGCTCCATGCCGTGCAGGACCAGGACGCCGAGGAAAATCGCCATCTCGGCGCTGCCGGGGATGCCGAAGGCGAGCGTCGGGATCAGCGCGCCGCCGTCCTTGGCGTTGTTCGCCGCCTCGGGCGCGATGACCCCTTTGATATTGCCCTTGCCGTAGCTCGCCGGGTCCTTGTCCGCGTGCATCGTCGAGGCGTAGGAGAGGAAGCTCGCGACGGTCCCGCCCACCCCGGGCACCGCGCCGATGAACGTGCCGATCACCGAGCCGCGCAGCGTCACGCGGTAGTGCGTGAACACCGCGCGCACCCCGTCCATGACCCGAGTGATCGCGACGTTGGCCTGTCCGGAGGTCGCGACAACGCCGCCCTTTACGGACAAGTTGATCATTTCGGAGATCGCGAACAGGCCGGTCAGCGCCGGGACCAGCGGAATGCCGTCCCACAGGTATTCGATGCCCCCGGTGAAGCGGATGCCGCCACTTACCGAATCGTAGCCGACGAACGCGAGCAGCAGCCCCGCCAGGCCCGCGATGATGCCGCGCAGGAACTTGCCGCCGGTCGAGAGCGCGATCGCGGAGAGACCCATGATCGCAAGCATGAAGAACTCGGGCGGCCCGAACAGCAGCACGATCTGCTTCGCAAGCGGGATCACAACGACCAGAACCACGACGCCCAGCAGCCCCCCCACGGAGGACGCGGCGCCCGCAGCGCCGATCGCAAGCCCCGCTCTTCCTTGCTGCGCAAGGGGATAGCCGTCGAAGCACGTCGCCGCCGCGGGCGCGATGCCCGGCGTGTTGATCAGGATCGCCGTGATCGAACCGCCGAACGAGACCGACCCCATGATTCCGCCCATCAGGCTCATCGCCTCGGCGGGCTTCATGCCGAACGTGAGCGGGATCAGCAGCGCGATGGCGGTCGTGCCTCCCAGTCCGGGAATCACGCCGAATATGAGCCCGATTACCGTGCCGAGGGCGAGAAACAGCAGCCCGCGCGCGGTAAACAGCAGGTCGAATGCGGCGAGCGTCGATTCCAGCATGGCGGCGGCTCAGATTGCGCGGCGACGGGCGCAGCCGGACGGCGAAGGGACCCGGGGTCCCCCCGCCCGCGGCGGGGCGCGCCGCATCACTCGCGCTTCAGGAGGCTCGATTTGTACTTGGTGTAGAGCGCGATGGACTTGCTCAGGTAGGCGGTCACCTCATCGGTGTCCATGGGGTCGAACGGCCGCCTGACCTTCTGCGCCCAGGCCTGGGCTTCCGGGTCCTGCATCGCCTTCATGATCGCGTCCGAGAGAATCCTGCGGACGTTGTCGGGCGTGCCCGGCGGCGCCGCCAGGATGCGGTCGACCCCGAGCCCCTCGAGCTCCGCATAGCCGAGCGAGCGCACCGTCGGGACCCCGGGCAGCGTCGATTTCGCCTCGAAGGTCACCAGCGGCTTCACATCGCCGGACTGCACGAACTTGTAGAAGCTCTCCACCGGCGCGATGGTCGCGTCGCCGTCGCCGCGGATCATGCCCACGATGTACTCCTGGGAACTCTTGTAGCCCGTGAGCGGCGTCGATTCGATCCCCATCGCGTCGCGCACGATGCCGGCGGCCGAGTACGAGGTCGAGCCGTAGCCGGTGTGAGTCATCTTGACCGGCCGGCCCAGCTTCTTCAAATCCTCGAAACTCTTGATCGCATCGTTCTTGCCGGCGGATGCGATCAGGTACGCGCTGTTCGACAGGCGCGCAATCCAGACGAACTTGTTGATGTCGTAGGTGACCTTCTCACCGGTGAGCGAGGGAATCGCGGCGCCCGGGAAGTTGATGACTGAGATGGTGTAGCCGTCGGGCGCGGCACGCATCAGCTCGTTATAGCCCCGGCGCCCGCCGGCCCCGGGAACATTCTTCGGTATCACCTTGACGTTGTTGGGCAGGTACTTGCTCATCGGCCCCATGATCGCGCGCGGGGTCGTGTCCATGCCCCCGCCGGGGCTGAACGGAATGATGATGGTGATGTCCTTCTCGGGAAACGCCGCCTGGCCCTGACCCGCCAGTCCCAGCGGCAGCGTTGCGAGCGCGACGATAGCCAGCGTGCGCATGGTACTCATATGCCCTCCTCCGCTTCTTGTAGTCGAGAATCAACCGCCAGGCCGAATCATGCTCGTACCCGCGGAAGGTGGTCAAGCGCGTGCGGTCCGCGTCAGGTCTTGAGCGCGCCGAGCACGTCATCCAGCGTCTTCTTCGCGTCGCCAAAAAGCATGCGATTGTTCTCATTGTAGAAGAGCGGATTGTCGACGCCCGCGTAGCCGGAAGCCATGCTGCGCTTCATCATGATCGAGGTCCTGGCATTCCATACTTCCAGCACCGGCATGCCGGCGATCGGGCTCGTGGGATCCTCCTGGGCCGCGGGGTTCACGATGTCGTTCGCGCCGATGACCATCGCGACATCAGTATCGGGGAAGTCCGCGTTGATCTCGTCCATCTCGAGCACGATGTCGTAGGGCACCTTGGCTTCCGCCAGCAGCACGTTCATGTGGCCGGGCATGCGGCCGGCCACCGGGTGGATGCCACAGCGCACGTTGACGCCCTTCTCGCGCAGGTGCTTGGTGAGCTCGTATACCGAGTGCTGGGCCTGCGCCACCGCCATGCCGTAGCCGGGCACGATGATGACGCTTTGCGCCCCGCGCAGGAGCTCTGCCGTCTCGGCCGCGGAGATCGGAACGACTTCGCCGGCCGGCTGCGTGCCAGCCGCCGTGGAACCGCCCTCGGTGCCGAAGCCGCCGGCGATTACCGCGAAGAAGTGGCGGTTCATCGCGCGGCACATGATGTAGGAGAGAATGGCGCCGCTCGATCCCACCAGCGCGCCGGTGACGATCAGAAGGTCGTTCGACAGCATGAAGCCGGTCGCCGCCGCCGCCCAGCCCGAGTAGCTGTTCAGCATCGAGATCACCACCGGCATGTCCGCGCCGCCGATCGCCATCACCATGTGGATGCCGAAGAGGAGCGCGATCACGGTCATCACGATGAGCGGCGTCATGCCCTCGGCCACGGAATGCGAATTGATGAAACGCCAGCCGAACCAGATCACGACGATCAGGCCGACGAGATTGATCCAGTGGCGCGCCGGCAGGAGCATCGGCTTGCCGCTGATCTTGGCGGAGAGCTTGCCGAACGCGATCACCGAGCCGGAGAAGGTGACGGCGCCGATCAGCACGCCGATGTAGATCTCCAGCTCGTGTATGGTCTTCTCCGCGCCCTGGAACTGGGCCGAGGCCGCGGGATCGATGTAATTGGCGAATCCGACCAGCACCGCGGCAAGACCCACCAGGCTGTGCATCAGCGCGACCAGCTCGGGCATCTGCGTCATCCTGACGACGCGCGCGGCGTAGAGCCCGATCGTCGCGCCGACTACCATCGCCCCGATGATCCATGCATAGCCGGCGGCCGTGACGGCCGGTCCGGACACGGTCGCGAGCACCGCGATGACCATGCCGATCATGCCGTAAAGGTTCCCGCGCCGTGATGTCTCGGGGTTGGAGAGCCCCCCGAGGCTCAGGATGAAGAGAATCGCTGCGCCAAGATAGGAGACGGTGACGAGTGTCGCGGACATGGCCCGTCGCTCCTACTTGCGGAACATTTCCAGCATGCGCTGGGTCACGGCGAAGCCGCCGAACATGTTGATCGCGACGAGCGCGATGCTCACCACCGCCAGTCCGACGATCCAGCCAACGGGCCGCTCGGCCGCCGCGCTGACCGGCGGCGCGACCTGCACCAGCGCCCCGATGGCGATGATGCTGCTGATGGCATTGGTGACGCTCATCAGCGGCGTGTGCAGCGCGGGCGTCACGTTCCAGATCACCATGTAGCCGACGAAGCAGGCGAGCACGAACACGGTGAAGTGGCCGAGGAACGCAGGCGGCGCGTAGGCGCCGATGAACCAGAAGGCAGCCGCCGCGACGAGGAAGAAGATGGCGGTCGCCCGGCCCGGGGCCGGCGCTTCCGCTCCGCCGTGAGCGTGCGCCTTGGCCGCGGCCGGCGCAGCGGCTTTCGCCGCGGCCGGCACGGCGGGCGCGGCCGAAAGCTTGGGGGCGGGCGGTGGCCAGGTGACGTTGCCCTCCTTCACCACGGTCGTGCCGCGGATCACCTCGTCTTCCATATTGACGTTGATCACGCCATCCTTGGTCTTGCACAGCTCTTCGGTCAGCCGGAAGAGATTGGTCGCATACAACGTGCTTGCCTGCTTGGACAGGCGGCTCGGCAGGTCGGAATAGCCGATGATGGTCACGCCGTGCCTGACGGCCACCTCGTGGGGCACCGTCAATTCGCAGTTGCCGCCCTGCTCCGCGGCCAGGTCGACAATGACGCTGCCCGGCTTCATCGACTTCACCATGTCCGCGGTGATCAGCCGCGGCGCCGGCCTGCCGGGAATGAGCGCGGTGGTGATGATGATGTCCACGTCCCTGGCCTGTTTCGCAAACACCCCGGCCTGGGCCTTGAGGAAGCCCTCGCTCATGACCTTCGCATAGCCGCCGACGCCGGTGCCTTCCTCCTGGTAGTCCACGGGGACGAACTCGGCCCCCATGGACCTGACCTGATCGGCCACCTCGGGACGCGTGTCGTTGGCGCGCACGATCGCGCCGAGGCCCGAAGCCGCGCCGATCGCGGAGAGCCCCGCGACACCGGCGCCAATGACGAAAACCTTGGCCGGCGGCACCTTGCCCGCGGCCGTGATCTGGCCGGTGAAGAAGCGGCCGAAATGATGCGCCGCCTCGATGACGGCACGGTAGCCGGCAATATTGGCCATCGAGGAGAGGGCGTCGAGCTTCTGCGCGCGCGAGATGCGCGGCACACTGTCCATCGCGAGCACGGTGGCCTGCTTTGCCGCGAGCTGCTTCAGCAACTCGGGGTTCTGCGCCGGCCAGATGAAGCTGACGAGCGTGCCGCCCTCGCGCATCAGCCCGATTTCCTCCGCGCTCGGCCCGCGCACCTTGAAGACGATGTCCGATGCGGCCCAGAGCGAGGCAGCGGAACCGAGGATTTCAGCGCCTGCCGCGCGATAGGTGTCGTCGCTGAAATTTGCCGCGTCCCCGGCGCCGGATTGAACGACGACCTTGAAGCCAAGCTTGACGAGCTTTTCGACGATTTCCGGCACCGTCGCAACGCGCTTCTCGCCCGCCGCGGTCTCTTTCGGCACTCCTATGACCTGAGGCATGAAATCCCCTTTTGACTACTGCAGGTTGCTCACTGCCGATGATACCAAGGCCCATGCGCGGGCCGTGAGCTTCAGATCTTCACCCCACGAAGGAAATCGGCGCGGGCGCGGGCGCCGGCCATCATGAACGAGAGGTCCGAGCCGGAGAGAATCATGCGCATTCCCATCTGGATGTACTGCACCATGAGCTTGGGCTCGTACACGCCGCCCATGCCCGGATGCTTGCCGTGCTTGGCGCACGCCGCAATCACTTTCCGGTAGGCATCCTCGACCCTGGGCTCGGTGAACTGGCCGGGAATCCCCATCTCCGCGCACAGGTCGTTGGTGCCGATAAGCAGCACGTCGACGCCGGGCACCTGCGCGATGGCGTCCGCGTTCGCAATGGCCTTGGGCGTCTCGAGCATGACGACGACGAGCGTGATCTCGTTCACGAGCTTCGTGGCCTCACCCACCGGCACGGTGCGGAAGCCGAGCTGCGGCTGCGCGCCGGCGATCGAGCGATGTCCCAGCGGAGGGTAGCGGCACGCGCGGGCGATGCGCTGCGCTTCCTCCACGGTGTCCACGTGCGGCGCGACGACCCCCTGCGCGCCGTTGTCGAGCAGGCGCGACGCGTGGTAATGCTCGTGCCCCGGCACCCGCACGAGGGGCGTGATGCCGGCACCGAGCGCCGCCATGGCGAGCTGCGAGGCGAGGTCGACGTCCATCGAGCTGTGTTCCATGTCGATGAAGAGCCAATCGAAGCCGCAGGTCTTCGCGATGGTCGCGATGTCGACGGTGCGTGATTGCCGCGCGCCCATGCCGAGCGCGAGCTCGCCGGCAGCGAGCCGGCGCTTGGTCTGGTTGGGGACGGGTTCCATTATTCTTCCGGCGGTAAGGGTCGGGAGGCCGCATTTTAACCGCTATAATTCGCGCATGCCCGCGATCCGCGTGTTGCCCGAGCTGCTCGTCAGCCAGATCGCCGCCGGGGAAGTCGTTGATCGCCCCGCATCCGCCCTCAAGGAGCTGCTGGAAAACAGTCTCGATGCGGGCGCGCGCAGCCTCACCGTTCAGCTCGGGGGCGGGGGCACGAAGCTCATCAAGGTCACGGACGACGGCGGTGGCATTCCGCGCGAGGAGCTGCCGCTCGCGCTCGCCCGCCACGCCACCAGCAAAATCGGCTCGCTCGACGACCTCGAGCACGTGGCGAGCCTCGGGTTTCGCGGCGAGGCGCTGGCGAGCATCGCGGCAGTGTCGCACCTCACGCTGACGAGCCGCCGCGCCGGCGAGAAGCACGGCTGGACGGTGAGCGCCACTGGCGCGGGGGTGTCCAAATCAGCGCCGGCGCCGCTTGCCGAAGGCACCAGCGTGGAAGTGCGCGACCTGTACTTCAACACGCCGGCCCGCCGCAAGTTCCTCAAGTCCGAAGCAACCGAGTTCGCGCACTGCGAGGAGGCGTTCAAACGCATTGCGCTGTCCCGGCCGGACGTCGCGCTCACGCTCCAGCACAACGGGCGCAGCCGCCACCACCTCAAGCCGCAGCCGCTGCGTCGCCGCATCGGCGCGCTGTTGGGCGAGGATTTTCACGACGGCGCGCTCGAGCTCGACGAATCGAGCGCCGGGCTGCGCGTGCACGGCGCCGTCGGCCTGCCTGCGCAGGCGCGGGCGCGCCGCGAGGAGCAGTACTGCTTTGTCAATGGCCGCTTCGTGCGCGATCGCCTGATCGCCCACGCCATCCGCCAGGCCTACCAGGACGTGCTGCACCACGATCAGCACCCCGCGTTCGTGCTGTTCCTGGAGATCGATCCCGCGCTGGTGGACGTGAATGTCCATCCGACCAAGACCGAGGTGCGCTTCCGCGACGCGCGCGGGGTGCACCAGTTCGTGTTCCACGCGCTGAACAAGACCCTTGCCCGCGCCGTGGCGGGCGCCCCGGCGCCCCGGAGCCCGGTGGGGGCGCCTGCGGCCGTGGTCGCCGCCCAGCCGATGCGCCAGGCAGCCATGGCAATGGCGACGGCGGAGCCGGTGGCCTTCTACGAGACCCTGTTCGGGCAGCCGCAACCCGCCACCCCGCTCCCGGACGCGGAAGAGGCGCCGCTCGGGTTCGCCCTGGCGCAACTCTCCGGCGTCTACGTACTCGCGCAGAACCACCACGGGCTGGTGATCGTGGACATGCACGCGGCCCACGAGCGGATCATGTACGAGCGGCTGAAGGGCGCGCTCGATGCGCGCGTGATCCCGATGCAGCCGCTGCTGGTGCCGGTGGCCTTTCCCGCCGAGGCGCTGGACGTCGCGACGGTGGAGGAGCACGCGGACGTGCTGCGCACCATCGGCTTCGACATCGCGGCCGCCTCCCCTGCCTCGCTCATCGTGCGGGCGGTGCCGGCGCTGCTTGCCGATGCCAACGTGCGCGGGCTCGCTATGGACGTGCTGCGCGAATTGCGCGAGTACGGCGCGAGCCGCGTCCTCACCGAGCGCCGCAACGAGCTGCTGGCGACCATGGCGTGCCACGCCGCGGTGCGCGCCAACCGCAAGCTGACCGTCCCCGAGATGAACGGCCTGCTGCGCGAGATGGAGGCGACCGAGCGCTCCGGCCAGTGCAACCACGGCCGGCCCACGTGGCACCAGGTGACGCTCGCGGAGCTCGACAAGCTGTTCATGAGGGGTCGCTGAGCATCCTTGAAGAAGTGACTCGTTCCTCGCTGCTCGTTTCTCGTGATCCGTAGAAAGAAAAACAAACCTGCGCCGGGGCGGAAGAAGTCCGCCGCCCCGCGCCGCCGCGCGAAGAAGGCGGCGCGTGCGCGTCGCGGCAAGCCTGCGCCCGCAACAGTCACCCGACCCGCGGCAACCTTCGCCGGTTCCGTTCCGTTGTCCGCAACGAGGAGCAAGAAACGAGAAACGAGAAGCGCAAAATTGCCGCCGGCAATCCTGCTCATGGGCCCGACGGCGAGCGGCAAGACCGCGGTCGCACTGCGACTGGCGCGGGAGCTGCCCTGCGAGATCATCAGCGTGGACTCCGCCCAGATCTACAAGGGGATGGACATCGGCACCGCCAAGCCGGCAGCCGCGTTGCTGAGCGAAGCGCCGCACCACCTCATCGACATCATCGAGCCGCACGAGAGCTATTCCGCCGCGCGCTTTCGCGACGACGCGCTGGCGCTGATGCGCGAGATCACGGAGCGCGACCGCATCCCGTTGCTGGTCGGCGGCACCATGCTCTACTTTCAGGCGCTCACCGAGGGGCTCAACGAGCTGCCGGAAGCCGACCCGATGATCCGCCTCATGATCGACACCATGGCCAGCGAACAGGGCTGGCCCGCAGTGCACGAGCGGCTGGCGCGGGTGGATCCCGAAACCGCGGCGCGCCTCGAGCCGAACGACGCGCAGCGTATCCAGCGCGCGCTCGAGATCTATTACCTCACCAACAGGCCCCTGTCGCAGCTCCTGAAAAAACCCAAGTACGTCTATTTTCCCTACACCCCGCTCAAGGTTTCCCTCGTCCCCGGCGACCGCGAGGCGCTGCACGCTCGGATCGCGCAGCGCTTCGACGCGATGCTCGAGTCGGGGCTGGTGGCGGAACTGAGGAGGCTGCGGGACGAGTACGCGCTCGAGCCCGGCATGCCGTCGATGCGCTGCGTCGGCTACCGCCAGGCCTGGGAGCATCTCGAGGGCCGGATCGGCGCCGAGGCGCTGCGCGAGCACGGGATCGCCGCCACCCGCCAGCTCGCCAAGCGCCAGCTCACCTGGCTGCGGTCAATGGCGGGCGTGACCGAGTTTGACTGCCTGTCGGAGGATGTCGCCGACCTGGTGCTGGAATACCTCCGCCGCGAGCTCGAGGCGCTGCTGGTCAGCGGCTGACTACGTGCGGCGGGAGGTCATGTCGCGCAGCCGGTCCGCCGCGGCCTTGAGCAGCGACACGGTGAAGTCGGGGTTGGTTTTCACCATGGTCAGGAAATCGGCGCGGTTGATCGTCAGCAGGTCGCAGTCGGTCTCCGCGACGGCGGTCGCGGCGCGCGGGGATTGATCGACGAGCGCCATCTCGCCGAAGACGCCGCCGGGCCCCACCCACTCGACGAGCTTGTTCTTGATCGATATGGCGACCCTCCCCGAGAGCACGACGTACATGAACACCCCGGGCTCGCCCTCCTTCATGATGACCTTGTTGAGCGGGCAATGCTGCGGCATGCGATGCTGGGTCGCCACCATCAGGCCCTGGAGCAGCATCTCGTCGAACACCCGCCTCGTGCGCGCCCCGTCGGATGCCTCCAGCGCCCTGCCCATCGCCAGCATGGTGACGGTCAGGCGCAGGCGGTTGATGAGAATGTTCATCAGCATCAGCGCGAATTCCGGATTCTTCTGGATCGCGCGCTGAAACTGCTGCGCATCGAGCGACACCACGCGGCAGCCGGTCCGGGCGGTCGCCGTCGCGCTGCGGGGGAGCTGGCTGATGGCGGCCATCTCGCCAAAGACCTCGCCCGCCTTGACGACGTCGATGGCTTTCCCGCCCCGCGTCAATCCCACCTGGCCCGCTTCCACCAGGTACATCCTGTCGCTGTTCTGGTTCTCGGTGAAAAATACCGCGCCCTTGGTGACGTCCTCGACCTGTCCGAGCGAGTCGAAGCAGACCCTCGCAATCTTCGGATCGTAGATCGCGCTCTTGGTGGGCCGCCGGGTAAAGTCGAGGTCTTCCATAACGATCACGATCCTTTGCGCGTGACGGTTGCTTCCGCCCACCCTTTCGAGAACGTCGTCCGCAGCGCCTCACCGACCGCGAGCTGTCCGGCATCGCGCACGACGGCACCCCGCGGGTCGTGGGTGATGCTGTAGCCGCGTTCCAGCACTGATTGCGGATTGAGGTGCTTCAAATGCGCATCGAGGCGCGCGGCGAGCGCCGTGCCGGCCTCGAGCCGCCGCCGCGCGCCATCGCGCAGGCGCCGCGCGAGCTCCACGCAGCTCCGCCGCAATTCTGCCACAGCGGGCGCGCAGGCGGTAAGACGCAGGCCGGCTTCCCGCAGGCGCCAGGCGTGATCCTCGAGCGCGCGCGCCGAAGCCGCGCTCAATCGCGCCGCGAGATGGCGCAGCTCGCCCAGCTGATTGCGGATGCGCTCGCCCGGGTGGACCAGCCGGCGCGAGAGGATGTCGAGCCGCTGCATGCGGTTCTCGAGCCCGCGCCGCGCGTTCCGCCACAGCCGCTGCGCAAAGTGCGCCACCTGCTGCGAGAGCTCCCGCCGGTCGGGGCTCGCCAGCTCGGCGGCCGATGTCGGTGTGGGTGCCCGCACGTCCGCGACGAAGTCGGAGATGGTGAAGTCGGTCTCATGCCCGATGCCCGATACGACCGGCACGCTGCACGCCAGAATCGCGCGCGCGACGGCTTCCTCGTTGAACGCCCACAGGTCCTCGATGCTGCCGCCGCCACGGCATATGATCAGCACGTCGCAGTCGCGCCGCTCCCCCGCCGCGGCTACGGCCGCCGCGATTCGGCTGGCCGCGCCCTCCCCCTGTACTGGCGCCGGATAAATGACGACCGGCAGCTGCGGCATGCGCCGGCGCAGTGTCGTCAACACGTCGCGCAGCGCTGCCGCCTGCGGCGACGTCACAACGCCGATCATGCGCGGGAACCGGGGCAACGGCCGCTTGCGCGCCGGGTCGAAGAGCCCCTCCTTCTCGAGCTTTGCCTTCAGGCGCTCGAACGCCTCGTAGAGCGCGCCCAGTCCGGCTCGGCGCATGACCTCGACATTCAACTGGAACTTGCCGCGTGCCTCGTAGAGAGTGGGCAGCGCCCTGACCTCCACCTGCATCCCGTCGCGCGGCACCCATCCCTGCAGTTGCGCCCGGTGGCGGAACATCACGCAGTCGACCTGCGCCTGCGCGTCCTTGAGCGTGAAGTAGCAGTGGCCGGACTCGTAGCGCTTGAAGTTGGAGACCTCGCCAGCCACCCAGAGCAGCGGCAGGTTGCGCTCGAGCGTCTCCCGTGCAATGCGGTTCAGCTCCGAGACCGAGATGACTTGCGGCGGCGGCGCGAGGTCAGGCATCGACTCATTCTAGATCAGTGACACGTGATGCGTGATGCGTCACGAGCCGCGCCCCGGCAGCAAAAATCTCCTGATGAATTGAGGGGTTGCGCGCGCGGCCCCGCCCGTTCTCTTGTCCACAGCGACCGGGCTGCCCGGCGAGCGCTTGGCCGCACGCCGTTATCGCACCCGGAATCTCAATCAACCCCTTGAATTGAATCCGCAATTGGCTTTCGCTGCTGGTGCGGCCCCTCGACGCTTCGCCGAGATGAATTTATGTGCTCCTGTCGCTAACAGGGTATGCACAGGGTTATCCACAGGCCAAGCCATCCGCGGGAAATGATTGAGCCCCTGATCCGTCTCGAAAAAATTTCAAGTCAAGCGCGCCGCCGACGCACGGTTGCTGAAAACGCATCGCGCGGCTAAAGTGACGGCCAGTTTTAAGGATCGCGCACTTGTTCGCTCTCATCGATGCCGCAGGCTGGCCCATCTGGTTTCTCATCGTCTCCTCGGTCATCGCCCTTGCCATCATCGGGGAGCGCTGGTGGTCGTTGCGCGAGAGCATCGTCATGCCCCGCAACCTGCTTGCCCAGACCATCGAGGATTACCGCGAGAGCCGGACGACGCCGCAGATGCTCTCCCGGCTCACCCGGAGCTCGCCGCTGGGACGGGTGTTTGCCGCAGGCCTGAGAAACGCCAAGAGCCCCCCCGCGATCATCAAGGAAGCCATCGAGGAATCGGGCCGCACGGTCGCAATCGAGCTCGAGCGCTTCCTCACCAGCCTCGGCACCATCGCCATCATCGCGCCGCTTCTGGGGTTGTTCGGAACCGTGGTCGGCATGATCGAGATCTTCGGGGCGCAGACGCCGACGGGCACCAACCCGCTGCAGCTCGCGCACGGCATCTCGATCGCGCTCTATAACACCGCGTTCGGCATCCTGATCGCGGTGCCCGCCATGATCTTCTACCGCTACTTCCGCGCGAAGGTGGACGTGATGCTGGTGGACATGGAGATGCAGGCGATCAAGCTGGTGGAGATCATCCACGGCGAGCGCCAATAGAGCCTATCTCTCATGAGATTCCGCCCGCGCGCGTTCCGGGAGGAGCCGGAGATCAACTTCATCCCGTTGATCGACGTGCTGCTGGTGATCCTGATCTTCCTGATGGTCACCACCACCTATTCGCGCTACGCCGAGCTGCAGATCAACCTGCCTGCTGCCGATGCCGAGCAGCAGCGGGACCGGCCCGATCAGATCGACGTCGCGGTGGACGTCCAGGGGCGCTATTCGATCAATCGCCGCCCGATTGCATTCAGCAACCCGGCTGCGTTCAGCGCCGATCTGCGGCGGGCGGCCGGAGCCGCGAAGGAGCCGGTGATCGTCATCACCGCCGACGCCAACGCGCCGCACCAGTCGGTGATCAACATCATGGAAGCCGCGCGCCTCGCGGGTTACGGCAGGATCACCTTCACTACCCAGGCCGGAAAGAAGTAAGACGGATCCCCTCTCCCCTTTCCCCAACCCTCTCCGCGCTGGCGCGGGGCGAGGGTGTGCCTTATGGCGTGGATAGAACGCCACTGGCAGCGCTTCACCCCCGTCACCGCGGCGCTGTGCCCGTTGAGCCTGCTCTTCGGCGCGGCGGCTGTCGCGCGCAGGACGGCCTACCGCGCCGGATTGGTCGCGCGGACCAGGCTTCCGGTGCCGGTGATCGTCGCGGGAAACATCACTGCGGGCGGCACGGGCAAGACGCCCCTCGCGCTGTGGCTTGCGGCGAGGCTGCGCGCCCGGGGATATACGCCCGCCATCGTCTGCCGCGGCTACGGCGGCAGCGCGCGCGTGCCGCAGCGCGTGCTGCCCGATTCCGATCCGTACCTGCTGGGTGACGAAGCCGTGCTGCTTGCGCGCCGCAGCGGCTGCGAGGTGTGGGCCGGCGCGGACCGCGTCGCCGCCAGCCGGTCGCTCCTTGCCGGGGGGCGCCCTGCCTGCGACGTTCTCATCAGCGATGACGGCCTCCAGCACTATGCCCTCGAGCGCGACGTCGAGATCTGCGTGGTGGACGCCGCCCGCGGTTTTGGCAACGGCTGGCTTCTTCCGGCGGGGCCGCTGCGCGAGCGGCCGTCGCGGCTGGCGACCGTCGATGCCGTCGTGATCCATGCCGGAGTCGGGGGCGCCTCCCATCCGTCGCTCGGGGGAATTGCCGCGGATATTCCCCGCTTCGCAATGCGGCTCGAGGGCAGTGAATTCCGCAACTTGCGCGATCCCGCGCGCCGGGTCGGGCCCGGCTTTTTCCGCGGCAGGCGCGTGCACGCGATCGCCGGGATCGGGCATCCGGAGCGATTTTTCTCGCATCTGCGCGCGCTCGGCATCGACTTCGCCGGCCATCCCTGGCCCGACCACCATCCGTTCACGGCTTCCGATCTCGCGTTCCAGGACGCGGACGCCGTGCTGATGACCGAAAAGGATGCGGTAAAATGCCGGCGGTTCGCGGCCGAGTCACACTGGGAACTGGCGGTGGATGCGGTGCCCGACAATGCCCTCGGCGAGCTGGTGCTGCGCAAGATCGAGACCCGTGGATAGCAAGCTCCTCGACATACTGGTATGCCCGCTGTGCAAGGGCCCGCTGCTGTACCGCAAGGCGCAGGGCGCGCTCATCTGCAAGCCCTGCCGCCTCGCCTATCCGGTCAAGGACGACATCCCGGTCATGCTCGAGGACGAGGCACGCAAGCTTCCTCCCGAAGAAGAGGTGTGAAGTTCAGCGTCATCATTCCCGCCCGCCACGCGTCGACGCGCTTCCCGGGCAAGCCGCTCGCGGACGTCGCGGGCAAGCCGATGGTGGTGCGTGTCGCCGAGCGGGCGCGCAGGAGCGGCGCCGCGGAAGTGCTCGTCGCCACCGATGATCGGCGCATCGCGGACGCGGCCAGGCGCCACGGCTTCGAGGCGGTCATGACCGCGCGTGGCCATGCCTCCGGCACCGACCGCATCGCCGAAGTCGTTGCGAGGCGCCGCTATTCCGGAACGCATATCGTTGTCAACGTGCAGGGAGACGAGCCGCTGATCGAGCCGTCGCTCATCCGGCGCGTCGCGTCCGATCTCGCCGCGCGCCGCGACGCTGCGATGGCGACGGCCTGCCACCCGATACGAAGCGCGCGCGAGCTCGGCGATCCGAATATCGTGAAGGTCGCGCTGGACCGCGGCGGTTACGCCCTCTACTTCAGCCGCGCCCCGATCCCCTGGGCGCGCGACGGGTTCAGGCGCGGCATCTCCCGTATTCCGCCCGGCCTGCCGGTCTACCGGCACCTGGGGATCTACGCGTACCGCGCGGCGTTCCTGCGGGCCTTCACGCGGCTCAGGCCCGCGGCGATCGAGCGCTTCGAGTCCCTCGAGCAGCTGCGCGCCCTTGCCCACGGCCATCGCATACACTGCGCGATCACGCGCGCGGCGCCGCATCCCGGCGTCGACACGCCCGCCGATCTGAAGCGCGTCCGGCGCTATTTCAGATGAAGATCATTCTTCTGGGCATGCCCGGCGCCGGCAAGGGCACCCAGTCCCGCTTCCTGATCGAGCGTTATGGAATTCCGCAAATCTCGACCGGCGACATGCTGCGCGCCGAGATCAACGCCAACACCGCCCTCGGACGGGAGGCTCGACAGTACATGGATCGCGGCGAGCTCGTGCCCGACCAGCTGGTCATCGAGCTGGTCAAGCAACGCGTGGCCCGGCCCGACTGCGCGCGCGGATTCATCGTCGACGGCTTTCCGCGCACGGTCGCCCAGGCCGAAGCGCTGCGGGATGCGGGAATCGACATTGACTTCGTGGTCGAGGTCGAGGTCGACGATGACGAGATCCTGCGGCGCATGACCGGCAGGCGTGTGCACCCGGCTTCCGGGCGCACCTACCATCTCGAGTTCAACCCGCCGCGGGTGCCGGGCAAGGACGACGTCACCGGCGAGCCCCTCGTCCAGCGGCCGGACGACAACGAGGAGACGGTCAGGCGCCGCATCGCGACCTACCATTCGCAGACGAAGCCCCTCATCGCCTACTACATGAAGTGGCGGGAGCGGGGGAATCCGCGCGCCCCGCATTACGTCAACATTTACGGAAAGGGGTCGATCGAGCACATCCGCGACAAGCTTTTCGCCGCACTTTCCGCCAGGAGCTAGCGCGGCAAGGCGAGGAACGCGATGGGCGGTAAGCGATGAGGATCGTAATCGTGGGCATGCCGGGTGCCGGCAAGGGAACGCACGCGGCCGCCCTCAGGGAACGCCTGAAGGTCCCCCAGATCTCGACGGGCGACATGCTGCGCGCCGCGGTCGCTGCCGGCAACGCTCTCGGCCGCGAAGCCGAAGGCTACATGAACCGCGGGGAGCTTGTTCCCGATCGGCTGGTGGTCGAGCTGGTGCGCTCGCGCGTCACCGAATCCGACTGCGCCGGCGGCTTCATCCTCGACGGCTTTCCGCGGACGCTGGCGCAGGCAAAGGCGCTCCGTGAATCCGCGGTTGGAATCGATGTCGTCCTCGAGCTTCACGTGCCGGATGAGGAGGTGATCGAGCGCATGACCGGCCGCCGCGTCCATCTGCCCTCCGGGCGCATCTACCACGTCACCCGTCAACCTCCCAGAGTTGCCGGCGTCGATGACGTCACGGGCGAGCCGCTCAGCGTGCGTGCCGATGACGCCGAGGCCACGGTGCGCAAGCGGATCGCCGACTATCACGCGCAAACCGGGCCTCTCCTCGATTATTACCGGCGGCTCGATACCGGGAAGCCGGGCGCGCTCCGCTTTGTCCGCGTCGACGGCAGCGGCAGCATCGCCGCGTCCCGGACGCGGGTATTCGCCGCCCTCGGCATCGCATGAGAAAGTGACCTCCGGCAGCGCGGGCGCGGGCCTCGACGCGCAGCCGGCGGCGTGTGTGGTGAGCCGCGAGGGGTGAGTGGTACAATCGCGCTTTCCGATTTTTCCCCGTCGCCTTTGTCGTTGCCAGCTGACCGTATGACAAGAAAGAACGCGTTTTATGCCCAGTCCGGAGGCGTGACGGCGACGATCAACGCCACCGCCTGCGCCGTGATCGAGACCGCCCGCAAGCACCGCAGCCGGATCGGTAAGGTATTCGCCGGGAAGGACGGCATCATCGGCGCGCTCACCGAGGATCTCATCGACACCTCGAAGGAGTCCGCGGCAGCGATCCGCGCGCTGCGCCACACGCCCGGCGGCGCCTTCGGCTCCGCGCGCTACAAGCTGAAGAACCCCGAGGAAAGCCGCGCCCAGTACGAGCGGCTGATCGAGGTGTTCAAGGCGCACGATATCGGCTATTTCTTCTACAACGGCGGCAACGATTCCGCGGACACTTCGTACAAGGTGTCGCAGGTCGCGCGGACCATGGGCTTTCCCCTCGCCTGCGTCGGCATCCCCAAGACCGTCGATAACGATCTCGCATTGACCGATTGCTGCCCGGGGTTCGGCTCGGTCGCAAAATACGTCGCAACCAGCATTCGCGAAGCGGGCTATGACGTGGCGTCCATGGCGCGCACTTCCACGCGTGTGTTCATCCTCGAGGTGATGGGCCGGCACGCGGGCTGGATCACGGCGGCCTGCGGCCTCGCCCAGGACCGGGCGGGCGAGGCGCCCCACATCCTGCTGTTTCCCGAAATCCCCTTCGACGAGGAGCGTTTTCTCGCCCGGGTGACCGAGATCATCGGGAAATACGGCTACTGCGCAGTCGCCGTGTCCGAGGGAGTGCGCCGTGCGGACGGAAAGTTCCTTTCGGAATCGGGCCTGCGCGACGCGTTCGGCCACGCGCAACTGGGCGGAGTCGCGCCGGTGATCGCGCAGCTGGTGCAGGACAGGCTCAAGCAGAAATATCACTGGGCCGTGGCCGACTACCTGCAGCGCTCCGCCCGCCATATCGCGTCGAAAACGGACGCGCTGCAGTCGTACGCCGTGGGCAAGGCCGCCGTCGAGCTGGCCGTGAAGGGCGTGAGCGGCGTGATGCCGATCATCGTCCGCAAATCGAGCAAGCCGTACCGCTGGGCCATCGGCGTGGCGGACCTGAAGGAAATCGCCAACCACGAGAAGATGATGCCGCGCGACTACATCACCGAGGACGGCTTGCACATCACGCCGAAGTGCCGGCAATACCTCGAGCCGCTCGTGCAGGGCGAGGATTACCCGCCGTACCGCAACGGCCTGCCGGCGTATGTGAAGCTCCGGAACGTTGCCGTGCCCAAGAAGCTCAGCACCACTTTCAAGCTGTGAACTGCGTGAGCAATGAGTGGTGTCGGGACTGAATCCACCGTGGCTCGGAAGCCGAAAATGCCGCGAGTCGCCGTTTTCCGCGCGCCACTCACCGCTCACGCATCACGCTTTCAAGAAATAAGGGGAGTCTCATGTCAAATGGCCTGTTGTTTGCGCTGATCTGCGCGATTGCCGCCATCGCCACCGGCGGGCTCTGGATCAGGTCCGTTCTCTCGCGTCCGGCCGGCAGCGCCCGCATGCAGGAGATCGCGGCCGCCGTGCAGCAAGGTGCAACTGCCTACCTCAACCGCCAGTACCGGACGATCGGCATCGTGGGCGTCGTGCTTTTTATCCTCATCGGCGTGGGGCTCAACTCCTGGACGACCGCAATCGGCTTCGCGATCGGCGCCGTTCTCTCCGGCCTCGCCGGCTACATCGGAATGAACGTGTCGGTGCGCTGCAATGTGCGCACGGCAGAGGCTGCACGCAGCGGCTTGAATGAGGCGCTCTCGCTCGCCTTTCGCGGAGGCGCCATCACCGGCATGCTGGTGGTGGGCCTGGGGCTGCTCGGAGTCACCGGGTTCTACTGGATGCTGCTCGCCTCCGCTCCCCCGGAGGCCTCGATCAAGGAGATCGCCCATCCCCTGATAGGGCTCGCCTTCGGCGGCTCGCTCATCTCGATCTTCGCGCGGCTCGGCGGCGGCATCTTCACCAAGGGCGCGGACGTCGGGGCCGACCTCGTGGGCAAGGTCGAGGCCGGCATCCCCGAGGACGATCCGCGCAACCCCGCGGTCATCGCCGACAACGTGGGCGACAACGTCGGCGACTGCGCCGGCATGGCGGCGGATCTCTTCGAGACCTATGCGGTGACGATCATCGCCACCATGCTGCTCGGCGCGCTGCTGCTCGCCAAGCCGGAGGTGAGGCACCTCGCGGTCACCTACCCCCTCGCGTTGGGCGGCGCCTCGATCATCGCCTCGATCATCGGCTGCTATTTCGTCAAGGCTAGGCCCGGGGGCAAGATCATGAACGCGCTCTACCGCGGCTTGATCGTCTCGGGGATCATCGCCGCGATCGGCTTCGCGGTGATCACCTGGACCATGATGGGGCACGTCGGCGCGCATTACGCGGAGTTGACGCCGCTCAGGCTCTTCGCCGCCTCGCTGGTGGGGCTGGCGCTCACCGCCCTCATGGTGGTCATCACGGAGTACTACACGGCGACCGAGTACTCGCCGGTTCGCCACATCGCGGCGGCCTCCACGACCGGCCACGCGACCAACATCATCGCCGGGCTCGGCGTCTCGATGAAGGCGACGGCCTGGCCGGTGCTCGCGGTGTGCGCGGGAATCTGGGCCGCCTACGAGCTAGCGGGCCTCTACGGGCTCGCGATCGCAGCGACCGGGATGCTGTCGATGACCGGAATGATCGTCGCGCTCGACGCCTACGGCCCGATCACCGACAACGCGGGCGGCATCGCTGAAATGGCGAAGCTGCCGAAGGAGGTGCGCGCGATCACGGATCCGCTGGACGCGGTCGGCAACACCACCAAGGCCGTCACCAAGGGCTACGCCATCGGCTCCGCGGGACTGGCCGCGCTCGTCCTGTTTGCCGACTACACGCACGCGCTCGAGGCGGGGGGCCGGAAGCTGAGCTTTGATCTCTCCGACCCGGCGATCGTCATCGGGCTCTTCGTGGGCGGCCTGGTGCCCTATCTCTTCGGCTCCATGGCGATGGAGGCCGTCGGCCGCGCCGCGGGCTCCGTGGTGGTCGAGGTGCGCCGCCAGTTCAAGGAGATCAAGGGCATCATGGAAGGCACCGCCAAGCCGGATTACTCGCGCGCCGTGGACATGCTGACGCGCGCCGCCATCAAGGAGATGATGATTCCCTCGCTCCTGCCGGTGCTCGTGCCGATCGCGGTCGCGTTCGCCATGAACTGGCTGATGGGGCCCGGCGCCGGGGTGAAAGCATTGGGCGGCGTGCTGATGGGCACGATCGTCACCGGCCTGTTCGTCGCGATCTCGATGACCACCGGCGGCGGCGCCTGGGACAATGCCAAGAAGTACATCGAGGACGGCAACCACGGCGGCAAGGGCTCGGATGCGCACAAGGCGGCGGTGACCGGCGACACGGTCGGCGACCCCTACAAGGACACCGCCGGCCCCGCCGTGAATCCGCTCATCAAGATCATCAACATCGTGGCGCTGCTCATCGTGCCGCTGCTCTGAGCGTGAAGTACGCGTTCGAAGAGCGCAAGGTCGTCTGCAAGGGCGACTACTGGATCGCGCCGGACGCGGTCGTGATCGGCTCGGTGGTGCTGGAGCCGAACGCCAGCATCTGGTTCGGCTGCATCGTGCGCGGGGACAACGACACGATCACGATCGGGGAGAACTCGCAGCTCCAGGACGGCTGCGTGCTGCACGTGGACCCGGGCGTCCCCATCGCCATCGGGAAGAACGTGAGCGTCGGCCACATGGCGATGCTCCACGGCTGCACGATCGGCGACGGAACGCTGATCGGCATCAAGGCGGTCATCCTGAACGGCGCGAAGATCGGCCGCAACTGCCTGATTGGCGCCAACGCGCTCGTCGCAGAAGGCAAGGTAATCCCGGACGGCTCGCTCGTCATCGGCTCGCCGGGCAAGGTCGTGCGACAGCTTTCGGAGGAGGAGATCCGCAGGATCCATTCCGCCTCCGAGCATTACGTGCAGAAGTTCCGGCGCTACCGCGAAACGTTCAGGCCTGATGGCGCGTGAGTGACGAGTGACGAGAACCCATCTCAAGAATATCCACGGAGCAGTATGGGCATGCATCCGGGATATGCGGCACAGCGCGGGGCCACCCGCGCCACTCGGCACCCCCGCGGGCCGGGACCCGCCCCGCGGCCTGCGCTACACTCAAGATGAACGGTCGGAGGCGACGGGCGAACGACCGGGGTTTTGAGATAGGTTCGAGTCACCAGTCACGAGTCACGGGCAAATGAACAAGTACGGCTTCAAGATCCGCACGCGCACCGGTGCCCTGGTGGAGAGCCTCCAGGTGCAGGCGCGCGACCGGGCGGAAGCCGAGCAGAAGATCAGGCAGATCTACCATCAGTGCGAGATCCTCGATTGCCAGGAGATCACCCCGACGATCAAGAAGGAAAGCCTGGATCTCGAGGACGTGGTGTCGCTGATCAACCAGCAGGAAGAGAAGAAGGACTGACCGCTACTGCAGGAAGTCGCAGGCCTGCAGCTCGTCGAGGAGCGCCGTGTAGTCCTGGGCACCGCGGCTCTCGGGCGCGTGCCCGAATACGCTTCGGTTATGGAACGGGCTCTCGGCAAGGCTCACGTTCTCCGCGATGCGCGTCTCGCACAGCTCGGGACCGAAGCGTCCTCTCAGCTCCCGGTCGATGACCCAGGACATGCGGCGGCGCCCGTCGAAGCGGGTCAGGACATACCGCCGCTCCAGCCGTTTCTTGAGCACCTGCTCGAGCGCCTTCAGCGTCCGCTCGGTCTGCAAGGCGCCCTTGATCGAAAGATAATCGGTGGAGATCGGCACCAGCACCCGGTCCGCCGCGAACACGCTGTTCAGCGACAGGACCCCCAGCATCGGGCAGGCGTCCATGATGATCGGCCGGTCGGTGTTGAGATTCTCCTTGATGATCCCGTAATTCAGGCGGTTGAGCGCGTTCGGCCCCTTGCCGTACTGAGTGTCCACCTTGGCAAGGTCGAGATGCGAGGGAATGATCTTCAACCCGCCGCCCCCGAACTTGATGAGCCCCGCGAGCGTGGCGCCCACGGAGTAGTAGGCGTAGAGGCTGCGCTCGGAGGCCGGCACGGCAGCCCCGCAGATGGCTGTGAGGTGGGCCTGGGGATCGAGGTCGATCATCAGCGGATCGGCGCCCCGCCGGGCGAGAAGCGCCGCGAGGTTGAGGGCAGTCGTCGTCTTGCCGACGCCCCCCTTCTGATTGAACACCGCCACCTTGGCCACCGGGGTTTCCTCCCCGATCAATGGCTTATGAGCGTAAACTACGGGTCAGCCGGTTGGCAAGAGCATTCGTCACGCGCGCCGCCTGCGCGCGCGGCAAGCAGTGTGGGTAATGCCATGATTCCGGTGAACACATGGAATTGATCCGTCCCGTGAGGGAAGGCGATGCCGCGGCCGTCCGCCACGTGCTCGAGACCGCCTTCCCCACCCCGGCGGAGGCCGACCTGGTCGAGCGCCTGCGGGCAAACGGCACGGCAGTAATCGAGCTGGTCGCCCTCGACGGGGACAGCATTGTCGGCCACATCCTCTTCAGCCCTGTTGCGCTCGAGCCCCTGGCGGGCACCGTGGGACTGGGGCTTGCGCCTCTCGCCGTGATGCCGGACCACGAAAAGCACGGGGTGGGCCGGCGCCTCATCCAGAACGGCCTTGCCGCGTCCCACAAATGGGGCGCCGGATTCGTCGTGGTGCTCGGCGATCCGCCGTACTACAGCCGCTTCGGGTTCGAGCCGGCGGGAAAATTCGGCCTGCGCAGCGAGTACGACGCCGCGGACGCGTTCATGGTGTTCAAGCTCGAGTCGGGTGCCCTGCCTCCACCCGATACGCTCGTCAAGTACGCGCCGGAATTTTCGGGCCTGCTGAGGATTTGAGGCGCCCTCAGCCGAAGAGGCCGCCGACCCGCGCCCCCGCGATGCGGTTGACGACGAAGAGGCTCGCCGCGCACAGCACGATCAGGATCACTCCAAGCGCGGCCGCCTGGCCGTGCGATCCCGCAATGTAGTAGGTGAAGATGCCGATGGGAATCATTTCCCAGCCGCCCAGCACCAGGAACAGGGTGGCGGAGGCCTCCTGGATCGACATGATGAAGGAGAACAGCGCGCCCACGAGGATCCCCTTCCATACCAGCGGCACCGTGACGTCCCGGAACGTCCTCAGCTTCGTCGCGCCGACGTTCTCCGCAGCCTCCTCCATTGATTTGTGCACGAGCAGCAGCGACGAGTAGCTGCCGCGCACGGTGTACGGAAGGCGGCGCACGGCGAGGACGAGCGGCAGCACGAACCACATGCTGGTGAGCGCGATGTCGATCACCGGCAGCGGATAGTGGAAGGCGCGGATGTAGGCGATGCCGATCGCGGTCCCGGGGATGGCGAGAATCAGCGTGGTGAGCGCGTCCATCGCGCCCCGCCCCAATGTCTGGGTCCGCGCCATGATCCACGCCATCGGCACCCCGATGACCAGGCAGATCAGCACGGCCAGCCCCGAGAACATCAGCGAGTTGACGATGAACTTGGGCGTCTCGATGCTCACCTGCCGGAAGTAATCCAGGGTGTAATGGACCGGGAACGGCGTCAGCGCCCAACCCTTGCCGACCGCCGCCAGCACCACGCCGACCTGGGGCACGGCCGACACGAAGAGGAGCGCCACGAGGAAACCGACCGCCAGCCAGCGCTTCACCGGCCCGAGTTGCCGCCGCTCGACCTTCGAATAGGCAAGCGAGCTGTAGTCCTTGATCGCCACGTAATGGCGCGCCACCAACACAAATATGATGGCGAACACGACCATCAGCGCCGAGATCACGATGCCCATGCGGAAGATGCGCCGGTCGACAAACTGGACGATGTTGAGATACGCCTGCACCGCGAGGAGATCCTGCACGCCGACCACGAGCGGCGTCACGAAGTCGGCGAACGTCCAGATGAAGACAAGCAGCGCCCCGGAAATGTAGCCGGGCGTAGTGAGCGGCAGCGTGATGTCCCGGAAGCGCCTCCATCCCCGCGCCCCCATGCCCGCCGCGGCCTCCTCCAGCGCGGGATCGACCTTGGACAGGGAGTCGAGAATGGAGAGCGTCATCAGCGGAAAAAGATGCACCGTCTCGACCAGCAGCACGCCGTGCATTCCGTACATGAAATTGATGGGGTGGTCCAGGCCGAACCAGTCGTGGAGGATGACGTTGACGGTCCCGGCCCGGCCGAGGATGAAGACGAAGCCGAGCACCCCCACGAGCGGCGGCAGGATCATCGGCAGCATCGTGAGATAGCCGAAGAGATTCCGGTACGGAAAGTCGTAGCGGATGATGAGGAACGCCACCGCGATACCGATCACCGAGGTCGTGATCACCGCGGCGACCCCCAGCACCATAGAGTTCCAGAGCGAGCGCAGGTAGAAGCGGTCGGTGAAGAACTCCTGGAAGTTGACGAGCGTGAACTGCCCCGCTTCGTTGGTGAACGCGTCGTAGAAGATGCGCGTGAGCGGATAGAGCAGGAAGATGATGAGGAATGCCCAGATCAGGCCGAACCCGACCACGGAGATCGCCGGAATGCGGGGGCCCCGGGCCGCGGCAACGGTGGCTTGCGCGACGCTCACGCGCTCAAACCGCCGGGATCGCGAGCGTGCTGCCGATCGGGCAGCTCAGCGCGACCGCGGTTCCCATCGGAAACTGCTCGTGGTGCCACGGGTCGCCGATATCGGCCTTGAACACGATGCCGCCGCCGAGATCGACGTCGTAGCGCAGGGTGTTGCCGAGATACGCGGCAAAGGAGATCTTGCCCTTGAAGTGATTCCTTCCGGCGCCGGATGCGCCGTTGACGGAGAGATTTTCGGGGCGGATGCAGACCACGCACCGGTCTCCCGGCTGGAGCGGCGCATCGTGGATCGCCGCAATCTCGCCGAGCGGAGTATCCACGCGCAGGCTGCGATCCGGCCCTTCGACGGAGCGCACGGTGCCGTCGACGAGGTTGTTGATGCCGATGAAGTCGGCCACGAACCGGGTAGCCGGCTGCTCGTAGAGCGCCTTGGGCGGCCCGACCTGGAATACCTTTCCCTGGTTGAAGACCGCGATGCGGTCCGACAGGGTCAGCGCCTCCTCCTGGTCGTGGGTCACGTAAATGGTCGTGATGCCGAGCTCCCTCTGCAGCTTGCGGATCTCCGCGCGCACCTGGATGCGGATCTTCGCATCCAGGTTCGAGAGCGGCTCGTCGAGCAGCAGGATCTCGGGGTTCAGCACCAGCGCGCGGGCGAGGGCCACGCGCTGCTGCTGGCCGCCCGACAACTGCCCGGGATAGCGCTCGCCGAGGCCGCCGAGCTTCACTTTCTCGAGCACGCCATGGACCCGGTCGGCGATATCCGAGGTGGAGACCTTGCGCAGCTTGAGCCCGTAGGAGACGTTCTGCGCGACCGTCATGTGCGGCCACAAGGCGTAGTTCTGGAACACCATGCCGATGCCGCGCTCGTGCGGCGGCACGTCATTCACGACGCGGTCGCCGAAGCGGATCGTCCCGTTATCCGGGGCGTAGAAGCCGGCAATCAGGCGGAGCAGCGTGGTCTTGCCGCAGCCCGACGGACCAAGGAGGGTAAACAGCTCACCCTCCTCGATCGCGAGGCTGACGTCGCTGACCGCTGCCAGCGCCCCGAAGCGCTTGGTGAGGTTCGCGACCGCTATGCGCACTGGGCTCGAGTCCGGCGTCCGGTCGCCGCCTATTTCCTCTTCAGCTGCTCCGCGACAGCCTCGATCTCCTTGCGGTATGTCGAGTTGACCTGCTCGTAGCGCTTCTGGGCGATATCGTCGTCGTAGATATTGACCACGTCGACGTCGAAGTAGGACCGCATGCCGCCCGTGAACTCGACCGCCATCTCCGCCTGGGATCCCGGCTTGCCCTTGACGCGATACTTGGGTGTGATCGGGAACACACCCCGTTCCATCGCCACCCGCTGGCCGCGCTCCGAAAGCAGGTACTCGATGAACGCGCGCGCGGCGCGCGGGTTCTTCGATCCCGCGAGAATGGCGATCGGCTCCGGCGTAATCCACGCGGTCTTTGGCGCGGCAAACTTGATCTCGTAGCCGGCGAGGCGGTCCTCGAACGCCATGTAGCTCGGCACCGCAAAGCCGGCCGCGAACTCGCCCCGCGCCACGACCGACGGCACGTCACGGCTGCGCGCGGTGAAGATTCCCGTGTTGCCGGCAAGGCGCTTCAGCCACGCCCAGCCCTTCGCGTCGCCGTCGCGCTGGAGGATCACCTCGTAGGTCGCGTGGCTGCTGGACGAGCGCGTCGGCGCGCACTGGGCGACCTGGCCTTTCAGCCGGGGGTGGAGCAGATCGTCCCAGTCCTTGGGCTCGGGCACGCCGAGCTTGGCGAGCAGCTTCGGGTGATAGACCAGGCCATAGGGCTCGAGCACGGTGCCGGTCCAGAAGCCCTTGGGATCCTTGAGGGGGATGGGCTTCGGCTTGCCGATGCTGTTTGGAATCGAATCCATCACGGCCTTGGGCAGGTCAAGCTTGGCGAGCAGGCCCTGCTCCGCAAGCTTGTCGAACAGCGCGCTTTCGCCGCCCCAGAAGATGTCGGCATCGGGCCGCCCCTTCCACTCCACGATACGTCCGTAGGCGACGGGGGTGCCGGCCGCAAGCGAGCTCGTCTTCACGCTGACGTTCCACCGCTCCTTCGCGTACTTTGCGAAATCCGCAAGCGTGGGGTCGGTGAGGGTCCTCGCGACCGGGGTGATCAGCACGAGAGCGTTGTCCATGGCCTGGGCGGCCGCCGGACCGCCCGTGGCCGACAGCACTACCAGTGCCGCGCACAGCATCTTGATGAACCTGGTCATGGCTTTCTCCTTGGGTGCGGGAGCGAGCAGCTCCCATTGCTGCATCGTGATGTCAGGCGGCGGCCGGTGGTTTGACGCAGATCAACCCCGGCGCTTCTTCATTGAACGGTGACCCGGTCGTAATGGTAGGGATGCGCGAGCAATCGCGCAACGGCCTCCGCGACGCTCGCGGCATGGTTAAGCACCTGGTCCACGGCCAGCGTGATCGGCATGTCCACATCATGGCGCCGGGCAAGCGCGGCGACCGATTCGGCCGAATGGACTCCCTCCTGGACGGTTACCCGCTCGCGCAGGATATCCTGGAGCTTCCTGCCTTCGCCGAGCGCTATCCCGAGGGAGGTGTTGCGCGATTTCGTGCTGTTGCAGCTCAGGTTGAGGTCGCCCGCTCCCGAAAGCCCCATGAAAGTCTCGAGCCGCGCGCCCATCGCCACCCCCAGGCGCGCCATCTCGGCAAGTCCGCGCGCAAACAGCGTCGCGCGCGTGCTCTCGCCGAGCTTCATGCCGATCGCGGCGCCGCAGGCGATCGCGAAGACGTTCTTGAGCACGCCCCCGATCAGAGCGCCGATGACGTCGTCGGACAGGTAGGTGCGAAAGCGTGGGCTCCCGATCGCGTGCGTGAGCCGTTCGCCGATGTCGGGCTCGGCGCAGGCGAGCGTCACCCCCGCCGGGCTGTCCACCGCGATGTCGTGCGCGAACGAGGGGCCGGATAGGACTGCAACGGGCGTGCCGGGCAGCGTTTCGGCGATGACCTGGGACATCAGGGCGCACGTGCCGCGCTCGATGCCCTTCGAGCAGGTAACCACCGGCACGCCGCGCCCGAGATGAGGGCGCAACTGGCCCGTCACAGCGCGCATATGCTGCGCCGGCGGCGCCAGGAGGAGAAAATCGGCGTCCCGCGCGGCCGCGGCGAGGTCGTTCGTGGCAGTCACGCCCGGGACGAGGGGTATGCCCGGCAGGAACACAGGGTTCGTCCCGTCACGATTGATCGAGGCGACGACCTCCGGCTCGCGCGCCCAGATGGCGACCTCATGACCGGAGCGGCGCACCACGCACGCCATTGCCGTCCCGAACGCCCCGCCCCCGATGATCCCTATGCGTGCCACCTTCCCTGCTCCCTCATCCCTCCGCCCTCGTCCCTAGTTCTACTCCTCCGCCCAGTTCTTCGCGCGCTCGACAGCCTTGCGCCAGCCGGCCATCAGCGACTCCACCCGGTCGCGGCTCATGGCGGGCTCGAAGCTGCGATCCGCGCGCCACTGCGCGCCGATCTCTTCGCCGTCTTCCCAGTAGCCCACCGCCAGCCCGGCGAGGTATGCCGCCCCCAGCGCGGTGGTCTCGGTGACTTTCGGGCGCACCACCGGCACGCCCAGGAGATCGGCCTGAAACTGCATCAGCATGTCGTTCTTCGCCGCCCCGCCGTCGACGCGCATTCCGGCAAGCTCGATGCCGGAATCCGCTTCCATGGCGTGCAGCACATCCGCCGTCTGATAGGCGATGCTTTCGAGCGCGGCGCGGGCGATATGCGCCGCCGCCGATCCCCGCGTGAGGCCCAGGATGGCGCCGCGCGCATAGGGATCCCAGTGCGGGCTGCCGGTGCCGGCGAAGGCCGGCACGAGATAGACGCCGCCGTTGTCCGCGACGCTCGCGGCGAGCCGCTCGATATCGCCCGAGGACTTGATGATGCCGAGGCCATCGCGCAGCCACTGCACCACCGCGCCCGCGATGAATACGCTGCCTTCGAGCGCATACTCGGGGCCGCTGCCGGACGGGCACGCCGCGGTCGTCAGCAGCTTGTTGCGGGAGGGGACCGGGCACCGCCCGGTATGCATCAGCATGAAGCAGCCGGTACCGTAGGTGTTCTTGACGGTGCCCGGCGTCACGCAGCGTTGCCCGAACAATGCGGCCTGCTGGTCGCCCGCAATGCCCGCAATGGGGATCCGGACGGCGAACAGCCCCGCCGCCGTCTCCGCCACCAACCCGCTCGATGGGCGCACTTGCGGCAGGACACGGTCCGGAACGCCGAGCATGTCGAGCAGCTCCCGGTCCCAGCGGCCCGCATGGATGTCGTAGAGCAGCGTGCGCGAGGCGTTGCTGACGTCGGTCACGTGCACGGCGCCTCCCGAGAGCTTCCACACGAGCCAGCTGTCGATCGTGCCAAAGGCGAGCTCCCCGGCCTCGGCGCGGGCGCGGGCCCCGGGCACGTTATCCAGTATCCAGCCGAGCTTCGTGCCCGAAAAATAGGCGTCCAGCAGCAGGCCGGTCTTCGCGGTCACGCGTGGCTCGAGACCCTGCACCTTGAGCGCATCGCATGCCGCCGCCGTGCGGCGGTCCTGCCAGACGATGGCGTTGCACACGGGCCGCCCGCTGGCACGCTCCCAAACTACAGTCGTCTCGCGCTGGTTGGTGATCCCGATCGCTGCCACCTCGCGCGCCTGGACGCCGGCGCGCGCAAGGGCCTCGTGGGCAACCGCGATCTGCGCCACCCAGATCTCCTCGGGATCGTGCTCCACCCAGCCCGGCCGGGGAAACACCTGGGTGAACTCCTTCTGGGCGAGCGCCCGTATGCCGCCCGAGGCATCGAACACGATGGCGCGGGAGCTGGTAGTGCCCTGGTCGAGCGCGAGAATGACGCTCATTCGATCGGAGTTCCCCCCCTATTGTGTCAAAGTTCCGGACACCCCGGCCGCCTCTTTATTGTGTGCCGCAATATCGCTAGAATGATCCGCGTCGTCCCGAATGCCCTGCGTTCCCGGGGCCCGAGGGCGCATCAGGGAGTGTAGTGAATGCTTTTCTACGCGTTCTACGTCATCGCGGTCATTATTCTGATTCTGCACTTCACCGGCTGGCTCAAGCGCAACAATCTCGAGTGGCTCGTGCTGGTGCTGGCGGTGGCAACTTTCCCCGCAGTCGTCTTTCTCTAGGCCCGTCCGCCGACGGTCCACCGTCCGCTGCACCAGCGGGCGTGAGAGCGAGCGATCTACTTTGACAGCAGGCTCACGCCTGCCATCAGCAGCAGCAGCGCCATCAGCTTGGAGAAGCTTTCCTGGCTGATGCGGTTGCCGAGCCGCTCGCCCACCCAGGTTCCGGTCCCCATCAGCGGCAGCATGAGGGCGCACAGCAACAGCGTCTCCCTCGAGTAATAGCCCGCTGCCCCGTAGCCCGCGATGCGGGCGAGCATCTCGGCGAGCCAGAGCGCCGCGACCGTGGCGCGGAACGATGCGCGCGCGAGGCGGCGCATGTGCAGGTAGATCACGACCAGCGTGCCGCCACCACCCCCGAACAGCGTGTCGATGAACGCGCCCGCGAAGCCGACCGGGTACGCCCAGCGCTGCGAGCACGTCATCGCCGGCAGGCCGAAGTAATGCACCGCGAACGCGTAGAGCGAGTGGGCAATCAGGAAAGCGCCCAGCAGCTTCAGCAGCAGGCGGTTGTCGAGATGGGTGAAGAGCAGCACGCCGCCCGCCACGCCGAGCAGCGTCGGGACGACGAGACGCTTCAGCTCGTCCCGCGCCACGTCGCGCCAGTCGCGAATGCTCAGGAACACGAACAGGAACAGCACCATCAGGCCGAACATGGAGACCGCCGTGTGCACCGGCATCAGGAACGCGAGCAGCGGCACGCCGATCATGCCCGCGCCGAATCCGGACATGCCGCGCACGACGAATGCCCCGAACACGATCCCGGCCGCCAAGGCGAGCTCGAGCGGGCCGAGACCTGCCGTCATCTGGCGCGCGCCGGCCGCGCTTCCCGTCCGTGCGCGAGCAGCAGCAGGCCGAGCGCCGCGACCCCGGCAACGACTATCAGCCAGAACGTCCCGCTGTAGGAGCCGACGATCCCGTGCGTCAGCGTGAAGACGGGCGGGCCCATCATCACGCCGCCGAAGACGAAGAACGACATTCCGCCCGCGGCAAGGCTGATCATCCCCGGGGGACTCAGCCGCGCGCACTCGGCGTGGACGATGCCGTTCCAGCCCACGCAGCTCGCGCCGAGAAGGAAGAAGAGGACATACACCAGCGCCTTCGGCCAGCCCGCTCCGAGCGCGATGAGCGCGATCGAGCACGCGATCATGATCACGCAGATGAGCGTGAGCACGGCAAGGCCGCTCTTCATGCGGTCGGCCAGCCAGCCCCACGGAATGCGCGAAGTCGCGCCGCCGACCTGGACAACCGACAGCATGATTCCCGCCTCCACCAGGCCGTAGCCAGCCTCGGCCACGAGATAGACGACGGTAAAGCTCAGCACGATGCGCTGGATGCTGGAGAAAAGCACCGCGACCAGCGCGACCCAGCGCAGCGCCTGCTGCCGCCATACCAGCGGCACGCCACCGAAGGGCGCGCTCTTCAGGCTGCCGACGGGCCGCTGATCGCTGTCCCATGCGACACGCGCGCGCTCCGTCAGGACCAGCGTCGCCACCGCGACCGCGGCGATCATGGCGAGCGACCAGCGCCAGTCCACGGTCACCGCGAGCACCGGGGCGGCCAGAGCGACCACCACCCCGCCCAGCGGCACGCCAGTCTGCTTGATCGAGAAGAACAGGTTGCGGCGCTCGGGCGGGGTGTGCCGGGCTAGGAGGAAGGAAGCCGCGGGTGCGGCGAAGCCCATGCCGGTGCCGACGAACAATGAGCCCAGCGCGATGAAGCCGACATGCGGCAGCGCGAGGAGCGCCAGGCCGATCGCGCTGGAGACCATGCTGATCTGAGTCGTCCGCGCGGCCCCCACGCGCAGGACGACGATTCCACCGTAGACCGACGCCACCGCCGCCGCCCCGAAGGTGAGGCCGACGTGGTAGCCCACGAGGACCGGGGCGACCCCCAGCGATTCCGCCACCTTGGGGGCGATGGTGGAGAGCACGATGTTCGACATCGCGACCACCATCTGCGCGGCGGTCGTCACCAGCAGGACGTACCAGGCGGGCATTGCGTGATTCATCTGAGGCTATCCACTTCGGCCGCGCGTTGAACGGCGCAGGAACGGCTCGATATAGATCCGGGGCGCGCACCGTGTCCGTTCCAACGCGCGGAGCCGGCCCGGCGCGCCAGCGTCAGGTATCGGCACATTTTGACATGTCAGCCGCGCGTTCATAGAATTTCAATGAGCCCCTGCCCGTCCCGTCGATGATGCACTCCCAGCCCGGCCGGACCCTGGCCGAGATCCGATCCATGCCGCTGCTGTCGGACCGCGCGTACGAGCGCATCCGCCATGACATCATCAGCTGCGTGCTCGCGCCCGGCGCGGAGATCTCCGAAACCCAGCTGTGCTCGCAATACCGCATCGGCAAGGCGCCCGTGAGAATGGCCTTGAACCGGCTGGCGCATGACGGCCTGGTGCGCGCGATCCCGCGCCGCGGCTACCGCGTCGCGCCGATCACGGTGAAAGACGTCCACGACGTGTTCGAGCTGCGCCTGATGCTCGAGCCCGCTGCCGCGCGCATGGCCGCAGGCAAGATCGGCGCGCAGCGGATGCGCGTGCTGGACGAGGTCGCGCGCTCGAGCTACCAGCCCGGCGATCCCGGGAGCACCTCGCGCTTCCTCGAGGCAAGCAAGGCGTTCCACGTCGCCATCGCCCGCGCGACCGGCAATGCGCGGCTCGCCGAGGCGATCGAGCGGCTGCTCGACGACATGACGCGGCTTCTGCACCTTGGGCTCGGGCTGCGCGACCGCTCGCAGGAGCTCTCGCGCGCGCACCGCGCGCTCGTCAAGGCGCTCGGCCGCGGCGACGGGGACGCGGCGGAGCGCATCTGCCGCGAGCAGATCGAGACCGCGCGCAACATGGTCCTGTCCGCGATACTGACCTCCGGCTCGGTGCTCAACCTCGCCCTGGAGGCGGAGGAGCCATAGCCGATGAAGGCGGTGATCCTGGAGAAGCACGGCGCGCTCGACGCGTTGAAGCTCGTCGCGCACTTTCCCGACCCCAAGGTGGTCGAGGGCCACGTCGTGATCCGGGTGAAGGCTACCTCCTTCAACTACCACGACGTCTTCACCGTGCGTGGCATGCCGGGGATCAAGGTGCCGCTGCCCATGATCATCGGGCTCGACATGGCCGGCGAGATTCTCGAGACCACGCCCGGCATCAACAGCTGGAAGAAAGGCGACCGCGTGCTGGTGAACCCGCTCAATCGCCAGAAGGGGCTGATGGGCGAGATGATGCACGGCGGCCTCGCCGAGAAATGCCTGGTTGCCGAGCACCAGTTGATCCGCATGCCGGATGGCGTGAGCTTCGAGCAGGCTGCCGCGCTTCCGGTTGCCTACGGGACGGCGCACCGCATGCTGATCACGCACAAGACGGTAAAGAGCGGCGACAAGGTGCTGGTGCTCGGCGCGAGCGGCGGCGTCGGCACCGGCTGCGTGCTGCTGGCGAAGATGCTCGGCGCCGAGGTGATTGCCTGTGCCTCCAGCGACGACAAAATCCAGCGCCTGAAGGAGCTGGGCGCCGATCATGTCATCAACTACAAGGAGACCGACTTTTCCAGGTGGGCGGTCGAGAAATACGGCAAGCCGCAGCGCCGGACCTACGAGGGCGGCGTGGACGTCGTCATCAACTTCACCGGCGGCGACACCTGGGCGCCCACGCTCCGGTGCGTGAAGCGCGGCGGCAAGATCCTGGTATGCGGCGCGACCGCCGGCTACGACCCGAAGGAGGACTTGCGCTACATCTGGAGCTTCGAGCTGCAGATCGTCGGCTCGAACAGCTTCTACGACGACAACCTGCAGGCGCTGATGGGTCTCATCGCCGCGGGCAAGATGAAGCCGGTGATCGACAAGGTGCTGCCGCTCGAGCGCGCCGTCGAGGGCCTGCGCCTGATCGAGAGCCGCGAGGTCTTCGGCAAGGTCGTCGTCACGCCGTGACGCGAATCTCCCGCCCCGAATCACGGGGATATCCAGGCAACCTCGGGTTGCTCTTCGCTGAGCACGCGCGGTCCGAGCGCCCGGCGATCGTTGACCTGCGCGACCCGAAGCGGCCGCGGGCAGTGAGCTTTCGTGAGCTCGACGCCGGCTGCGATGCGGTGGCGCGCGGACTCACCCGGGAAGGCCTCAAGTCCGGCGACCGCATCGGGATCGTCTCGCTCAATCGAGTCGAATTCGTGATGACGCTGCTCGGTGCGATGCGTGCGGGCGTCGTGCCGGTGCCGGTCAACCTGAAGCTTCCCGCCGACGCCATTGCATTCATTCTCAACGACGCGGAGGCCCGGAGCGTCTTTGCCGAGCGCGAGGTGAGGCGGCTGGTCCCGGCCGGGATGCGCGTCGTGGAATATGGGGCCGATTTCGATGAGTTCGTCGATCCCGGGCCGTTCAAGACGTTCGAGCCTGCGCCGGATTTGATCGCGATTCAGCCCTACACGTCAGGCTCGACCGGCCGGCCCAAAGGCGTGCTGCTCACGCACTACGGCCAGAACTGGAGCCGGTTGATCCTCGCGCACACGCGCGGCACGACGGAGAAGGATGTGATCCTGGTCGCCGCGCCGCTCTACCACAAGAACGCCCTGAACGCGATCAAGCAGGGGCTCACCGCCGGCGCGAAGCTGGTGCTCCTGCCTCAGTTCGACATCGAGCGCTACATCGAGGCGATCGGCGAATACCGCTGCACGGTGATCTCAGGCGTGCCGACCATGATGGCGATGATGCTGACGCGCAGGGACAAGCTCGGGAAAATCGACAAGTCCACTGTGCGCACGATCATGATGGGCTCGGCGCCCTCCTCGCCGCAGCTCATCAAGGAACTGCGCGCGACGTTTCCGATCGCCGAGCCACTCGTGGTCTACGGCGTGACTGAGGGCGGACCGGTGCCGCTCGGCCCCCACCTCGAGGGCAAACCGCGCCCGCTGGGCTCCCTGGGTGTGCCCTACCCCGGCACCGAGGCAAGACTTGTCGGCGGTCCGGGGCCCGATGAAGGCGAGCTGGTGCTCAAGAATCCCGGCAATCTCCTCGGCTATCACAACCTGCCGGAAGAAACTGCCAAGCGGCTGCACGACGGCTGGTACTACACGGGCGACATCTGCCGCCGCGACACGGACGGTTTCTACTTCTTCGTCGGACGCACGGACGACATGTTCGTTTCCGGCGGCGAGAACATCTACCCGGGCGAGGTCGAGGCTTTGTTGCAGCGTCATCCCGCGATCCACCAAGCCTTGGTGATGCCGTTCGACCACGAGCTGAAAGGCCAGGTGCCCTACGCATTCGTCGTGCCTCGCGACGGGGCATCGGTCACCGAAGACGAGATCAAGCAGTTTGCGCTCGCCAACGGCCCGGCGTACCAGCACCCGCGGCGCGTGTTTATTCTGAGAGAATTGCCGCTCTCGGGAACCAACAAGATCGACCGCGACCGGCTTCGGCGTTGGGTCGCTGAGAGGACAACCTAAAGGGTGTCAGGAACCATTCTGGCGTGCGACCAAGAAGTTCCTGACACCTATTTTCCCCACTGATCCCACTTCTATCCCGCTCAGCGAGGCATCAGGCCGGTTTGCCTGGCCACTTTGGAGAACGTTTCGATGTCGGCACGGAGGCTCCTGTCGGTTTCTTCCGGCGTGCTCGGCAGCACGTGGAAAGCCACGGCGTCCAGCCGATTCCTGATCTCGGGCAGATCAAGCACCCGTGCGACCTCCCCGCTGACTTGATTCAAGACGGCGCGCGGCGTACCGGTGGGCGCCACCAATCGTATTGCCCCGCTCCTCTCCCATCCTGGCGCCACCTCGGCCATCTCCGACACTCCCGGCAAAAGGTACGATCGCTCGGTTGTCGCCAGCGCCAGCAACCGGCCATCCGCGACGAACGGCAGACACACGGTCAGGGCTGAAACGCCGAAGTGCACTCGCCCGGCGGCGATCTCGATCAAGAATTCCGACTGCCCCTTGAATCCAACGTGCCTGGCCTTGACGCCAGCCGCGCGCAAGAATCTCTCGGCGTGTATATGCGTCGCGCTGCCGGCCCCCGCGGAGCCAAAGAGGAGCACGCGGGGCTTGGCCCGGGCAAGTGCGATGAATTCATTCACCGACTTCACGCCCAGCTCGGGCGCCACGACCAGCACCAAGGTGCTGAACCCGATATTCGCTACACCGGAGAAGTCCTTCAGCGTGTCGTAGGAAAGGCTCCGTTGAAGTGCCGCAGCAATTGGAAATGCGGACGAAGTCAGCAAGAGCGTATGGCCATCCGGCGTGGCCCTGGCGACGATGGCGGCGCCTATCGTTCCCCCTGCCCCGGAGCGATTGTCCACCACTACCGGCTGTCCCCACCTCTCGCTCATCTTGGGTCCCATCATGCGTGCCAGGGTATCGGGTGTCCCGCCCGCGGAAAACGGAACAACCAGCCGAACCGGCCTGGTCGGGAATTTCTGGTCTGCCTGAGCGGGACCTGGGAGGCCCGTCGCCGCAATGCCAGCTGCGACCACCGTCGTGAATGCAACTCCTGACCAAGTACGCATGCTCCCTCCTCTCGCCCCCAGCCGCCTAGCAATGCCGCCGGGAATCCCTCGCTATGTCCCCTCTCCTTTCGTCCGGTGTACTCTCGAAAACGCGCAACTAGATTGACACTCTCCGTGCGAGGACGCAATCATCCGCTTTTCCCGACTCCATGAAATCTGGTCAACGGGATGGAGCTGCGTGACATTGAATATTTCGCAGCGGTCGCCAAGCACGGGAATCTAGGGCGTGCGGCCGAAGCGCTGGGGATGAGCCAATCTGCGCTCAGCAAGAGTTTGCGGCGCCTGGAGGGCGAAATACGCGCGAAGCTGGTCAAGCGCACGCCCAAAGGCGTCGAACTGACCGCGGAGGGATCGACGTTGCTCTCGCGCATGCGGCAGGTTCAGTTAACTCTCGTCGACGTCACACGCGAGGTTTCGGAAGTGAGCCAGGGCCTCGCCGGACACCTGCGTATCTCGGCAGGACCCGGGCACTCGTACTATCTGTTGCCGACAGCCTGCAGCGCGTTTCTTGCGCAAGCTCCAAATGCCACGCTCAACGTGCGGGACCTGGGACAAGGCGTGGCGATACAGGCGTTGCGCAATGGCGATGTGGATGTTGCCATCACGGCGATCCGACCCTCCCTGGAGCACGATATCGTGCAAGAACACTTGTATGACGATGAATACGTTGTATGCGCATCGGTCAATCATCGTCTGGCCAAGAAGAGACAAGTGACTCTCGCCGACGTGGCGCGGGAGCGCTGGGCGCAATCGGAACCGACATCTGCGCTCTGGCAGCACATGCATCAAGTCTTCGAGAGAAATGGATTGCCGCCGCCGCGCGTCACGGTCCAGGCACCGTCGCCGACACTACGACTCTCCCTCGTCGCGTCGTCAGACCTCCTGGGCTTCACGATGATTTCACTCGTTCGACAGGTATCTCCGTACTTGCGGTTGTCGGTGCTCCACGTCAAGGAATTGACCTTGCCATTGCGACTCGTTGTCAGCTATCGCAAGAGCGGTTACCTCTCGCCGGTTGCCAAGCGATTCATCGAGATTCTGAAGATGACGGCAAAGGAAATAATTGAGGCAAAGTGAGCGCAAGACGGGCCAGGCAACGGTTAGAGGGAGCAGACGCATGTCTGAGGAATCAATAAGCATTGAAAAACTTCAGGCGCTGATCAGCCGCGGACCGTTCAACAAGTGGCTCAACTTCACCGTGCTGAAGGCGGGCGAGGACGGCGTCGAGATCCGCGCCGCGTGGCGCGAGGAGTGGGTGGTAAATCCGGAGCGCCGCTACACGCACGGCGGCATCCTCGCGGCGATCATCGACGTCGCTGCCGACTACGCAATCGCGGCGCAGCTCGGGCGCCCGGTGCCCACGATCGACATCCGCGTGGACTACCACAAGGCGGCGATGCCCGGGGATCTCACTGCGAAAGCGCGCGTGGTGCGCATGGGCAGCCAATATTCCACCGCGGAGGCCAACCTGTACGACAAGGACGGCGCGCTGGTGGCGAGCGGGCGCGGCACCTACTTCACGGCACCGCCGAAAGCGTAATTTCTGATAGGCTTGACGGCCTGTGAACGCCGCGAAGCGACAGTCTCGGTCCCGAAAAAAGCGCCTGATCGTGGCGATGACGGGCGCGACCGGGTCGATCTACGGCGTGCGCATCCTCGAGACGCTGCGCGCGATCGGTGGCTGGGAAACGCACCTCATCGTCTCGGATGCCGGAGCGCTCAACGCCTGGTACGACCACAAGTTGACGCGCAAGGACCTCGCTAGGCTCGCCGATGTCGTGCACAACGTGCGCGATGTCGCGGCGTCGATCTCGAGCGGCTCGTTCGTCACCCACGGCATGGTGATCGCGCCGTGCTCGATGAAGACGCTCGCCGCCGTGGCGCTCGGCTTCTCGGACAATCTCATCTCGCGTGCCGCGGACGTGATCCTCAAGGAGCGCCGCCGCCTGGTGCTGATCGTGCGCGAAGCACCCCTTAACCTCGCGCACCTGCGCAACATGGTGCAGGTGACGGAGATGGGCGGCATCGTGTTTCCCCCGGTGCCGGCCTTCTACAGCCACGCCAAGACGGTCGATGACCTGGTCAATCACACGGTCGGGCGGGTACTCGACCTCTTCGGCGTCGAGCACGACCGCATCAAGCGCTGGCAGGGCATGAAGGAGCCTCCCGCCCAATGAAGCTGGAGAAGCCCGACGTCCGGAACGAGAACTTCCGGCAGTTTCTCGACCGGCTGCGCGCCGAGAAGGAACTGACGGACATCCGCCAGCCGGTGGACATCCGGCACATCGCTACGCTGGTCGACCAGGCTGAGACCGCACTCCTCTTTCACAGCGTCATCGGCTACGACATGCCGGTCGTCTCCGGCATCATCCGCTCGCGCAACCGCGCCGTCCTCTCCATGGGCTGCTCGAGCTATCCGGAGATCGAGCACCGCCTGCAGCAGGGCATCGATCACCCGCTTCCGCCGAAGTACGTCGAAACGGCCCGCCACAAGGAGGTCATCGAAACGGATGGCAAAGTCGATCTCTTCCGACTGCCGATTCCGATGTCTTCCATCTACGATGGCGGCCCGATGATCACGGCCGGCGTGGTGATCGCGAAGGACCCCGAGTACGGCATCAACTCCGGCATGTATCGCTTCATGGTGAAGGAGAAAAACCTCACCGGGATCGATATCGTCACACCGAACAACATGCGGCTTTTCGCGCAGCGCGCCTACGAAGCCGGGCGCCCCTGCCCGATCTCGATCTCGATCGGGACGCACCCGTTCGAGATCATGGGCTCGGGCTTCCGCGCGCCGCTCGGCGTGGACGAGATGGCGATCGCCGGCGGCATCCGCGGTGCCCCCGTCGAGCTCGCGATGTGCGAGACCATCGACATGCCGTGCCTCGCCGACGCCGAGATGGTGCTGGAAGCGGAAATCCTGCCAACCGGCTGGACGCACCCCGAGGGCCGCTTCGGTGAATTCACGCGCCTGATGGGCGGGCTGCACTGGAATCCGCTGGTGCGGGTGAAGGCCGTCACCCGGCGCAAGGACGCGATCTACTACGCGCTCCACATGCCGTGGGAAAACACGTGGCTCGCCGCGCCCACCCGCTATACCGCCATCCGGCGCGCGCTGAAGAACGCCGGCGTGCAGGTGAAGGACATCAACGTGACGCTCGGCGGCTGCGGCTTCTGGCACGCCATCGTCTCGATCAATAAGCAGGCGGGCGAAGGCAAGAATGCGCTGCTTGCTGCCCTCACGGCGCAGGACATCAAGCACGTGGTGGTGGTGGATGACGACATCGATGTCTTCGACCCGACTGACGTCGAGTGGGCGATTGCGACGAGGGTGCAGGGCGACAAGGACGTCATCGTCATTCCCGGCGCGCGCGCGAAGCCCCTCGACCCGAGCCTCGCGGTGACGCCCCCCGGGGTGGTTCCGACCGGGGCCAAGGTCGGCATCGACGCCACCATCGGCGAAGGCATCCCGCGCGAGCGCTTCGAGCGCATCGCCTACGCCTATGCCGACCGCGCGAAGATCGCCGACTACGTCAAGGGCAAGGCCGATGCCGCGCCGAAAGCCGCCGGCCATGACGACAAGGTGACGGCGCAGCTCGCGGGCAAGATACTCGGCCTGATCGAAAAAGAGCCGAAGTACTACCAGGAGATTGCCGAGCACTTCGGGGAATACGAGTTCCAGGCCGTCGCGCGCGCGCTGGGACGGCTCTACGCCGAGGAAAAGCTGTGGCAGGACGCGCGCGGGCGCATGTGCGTGCGCGGCTCCGCGTTCGCCGCCAAGCCGCCCAAGGTCCGCGACGAGTGACGGGCAATGCCCGGCGAAATCCTGCATCTCCATCTGGAGAGCTTCCGCAAGCGCCCCGCCCTCTTTCATCTCACCGATGACCGCTGGCGCGCAGCCGCCCGGCGTCATCGGGCGCTCGCGAAGCGGCTCCGCGTCACCATCGGCTGGGACGGAGACATCATCGGCGACGCGTTGAAGACCGCCGATGTGATGATCAATTCGAGCCCGCCCCGCGAGATTCTGCGCAGCCGCGCACCGCGCCTGAAGTGGATCCAGACCACCGGCGCGGGCATCGACAACCTGCTGCCGCTCGACTGGCTGCCCGCCGATATCGCGCTCACCAACAACCGCGGCGCCCACGGCGCGAAGGCCGAGGATTCCTGCGCCATGGCAATCTCGCTCCTCAATGCGCGGCTGCCGCAGCTTCTCGCGAGCCAGCGCACTCGCGCGTGGGAGCCCGTCTACACGACTCCGGTCGCAGGCAAGACGGCAGTCGTCATCGGCTTCGGAGACCTCGGGCAGGCCGCGGGCCGCGCCGCGAAGAAGCTTGGCGCGCGGGTGATCGCCGTTACCCGCACCGGCAGGGCCGCTCGCCCGGCTGATGCGGTCTATCGGGTGAACCGGATCGACCGCGTGTTGCCCCAGGCCGACTTCGTGGTTGTCACGACGCCCCTCACGCCGGAGTCCCGGAACCTGCTCGACCGCAGGCGCCTCGATCTCCTCAAGCCGGAGGCCGGCCTCGTCAACATCGGCCGCTCGCCCGTCGTCGATTACGACGCACTGCGTGAAAAGCTCGAGGCGGGCACGCTTGCCGGCGCGGTGCTCGATGTCTTCCAGCCGGAGCCGCTCCCCGCCGACTCCCCTCTGTGGGACACTCCCAACCTCGTCGTCATGCCCCATGTGAGCTGCGACGATCCGCGCTACGTCGACCGGCTGCTCGATTTCTGGTTCGAGAATCTTGCGCGCTTCCGCGCCGGCAAACGGCTCAAGAACCTGATCGACCGCGGTCGGGGCTATTAGCAAGTGCGCGCGACCGGCCCTTCGTCGAATCTGATTCTCGCCCGCATCGAGCCGCGCGCGGGCGGGCGCGTCGCGACCGTCACCGTCAACAACCCGGAAAAGCGCAACGCCCTCGGCCTCGCCGGCAAGAAGGAGCTCGCCGCCGTCTTTCGCAAGCTGGCGCGGGACCGGGCTCTGCGCGTCGCCGTTCTCACGGGTGCCGGAGACCGCTCCTTCATCGCCGGCGCCGATATCGCGGAGATGAAGAATCTCAAGCCAAAGGAGGCGCACGAGGTGCACGCCTGGGTCCACCGCGCGTGCGACGCGATTCGCGCCCTGCCCGTCCCCGTAATCGCCCGCGTCAATGGCTATTGCTTCGGTGCCGGCATGGAGATCGCTGCCTCGTGCGACATGCGCATCGGCGTCACGACCGCGAAGTTCGGCATGCCTGAAGTGCGTTTCGGCATCCCGTCGGGCATGGAAGCCTGCCTGCTCCCGCAACTGATCGGCTGGGGCAAGACGCGCGAGCTGGTCTTCACCGGCGACCCTATCGATGCCGCCGAGGCCTACCGCTGCGGCTTCCTCGAAAAGCTCGCCGAGCCCGCAGGCCTTGACGCGGGAGTCGAGCAGTGGGTCTCCTCCATCCTCGCCGCCGGTCCGCGCGCGATCCGGTTGCAGAAGGCGCTGGTGCGCGACTGGGAGCGCATGACGATCAAGCAGGCGGTGCAGGCCGGGATCCGCGCCTGCACCGAGGCCCGCCGCACCGATGAGCCGAAGCGGCTCATGGCGGCGTTCCTCGAGCGCCGGAAGAAGTGACGTCACGCCTGTAAAGCATGTATCTGCTGGAGCATGACGCCAAGCAACTTCTCGCCGCGCGCGGGATTCCCGTGCCGGCGGGGGCCCTCATCGAGCGCGCGAGCGCCCTTCGCACGACCACGCTTCCTCCCGGACCGTGGATGGTCAAGGGACAGATTGCCGCCGGCGGGCGCGGCAAGGCGGGCCTTATTCGAAAGGTCGCAACGCGGCAAGATCTCACTGATCAAGTGCTGGCGCTTCTCGGCTCCCGTTCGGGAGCGCGCGCGGTCGAATCGGTGCGCATCGAGCAGCAGGTCCGGGCCGCGCGGCAGGCGTATATCGGGCTCCTCCTCGATGCGGCCGGCGGCGGCGTGCGCGTCCTGGTTTCCGAGAAGGGGGGCATGGACATCGAGCAGGTCTCCCCCGACCTCATCCACAGCGGGCGCGCGGAGGCCGACGCGCAATCCATCACGGCGTGTGTGCGGCACCTCACGCAGAATCTGCCGCCCGACTTCGGTCTGCCGCTGCGCGAAGCCGGGGAAGGGCTGGCGCACGCGTTCGCAGACCTCGAGGCTCTGCTGATCGAAGTCAACCCCCTCTTCGTCCTCGACGGCGGCCGCTGGCTCGCCGGTGACGCCAAGGTCGTCACCGATGACAACGCCCTGCCGCGCCAGAAGGAGCTGGAATCGCTCCTCAAGGCGCGCGCCGACGCCTATCCGGACGTCGCGCGCAAGCACGAGCACGGTTTTGACTACGTGGTTGTCGATCCTGCGGGCGAAATCGGATTGCTGACGACGGGAGCCGGGCTCTCGATGATGCTGATCGACGAGCTGCGCGCGGCGGGACTGAAGCCCTACAACTTTCTCGATATCCGGACCGGGGGGCTGCGCGGCGAGACCCGGCGCCTCACGCAGGTGCTCAACTGGATCGGCGAGGGGAAAAGCGTCAAGGTGCTTCTGGTGAATATTTTCGCCGGCATCACCGACCTCGGCGAGTTCGCGCGGCTGCTGGTCGAGTCGATTGCCGCGGCGCTGCAGTTCAAGCTGCCGGTCGTCGCGCGGCTGGTGGGTAACGGCCTGCCCGAGGCGCGCGAGGTCCTCGCCGCAGCGCGCATCGCGCTTCTTACCGATCTCGACGACGCCCTCGCAGCCGCGCGCGCGCATTTGAAGAAGTGACTCCGAATCCGCGCATCGACAGGACGACCCCTGTCGTCGTTCAGGGCATCACCGGCCGCGCCGGCCAGCTGCACAGCCGGCTCATGCGGCAGTACGGCACGAACATCGCCGGCGGCGTCTCGCCCGGTGCCAAGATACGCGAAGTGAACGGCGTGCCGGTTTTTCCCGGCTGCGCCGAGGCGGTGGCGGCAACCGGCGCGCGCGCAAGCGTGCTGCTGGTGGGCGCGATGCAGCTGCTGCCGGCAATGCAGGAGGCCGTTGCCGCCGGCATCCGCTACCTCGTGACGCCGACCGAAGGCATGCCAGTCCACGACGCGCTGAAGGCATTGAAGCTCTGTCGCGAGACGGGCACGGTCTGGGTCGGTGCATCCACCCCCGGGATGGCGGTGCCCGGAGAGGCGAAGCTCGGGTTTCTGCCCGACGATTCGCTCACGCCCGGCCCGCTCGGGCTCATGTCCAAATCCGGGACGCTCTCGTACGAGTCCGGCTACCGCCTCGCCCAGCGCGGCGTCGGAACATCGGTATGGATCGGCGTCGGCGGCGATCCGGTGAAGGGCACGCGCTTCGCGGAGCTGGTGCCCTTCTACGCCGCGGACGCTCAGACCGAAGCGCTGCTCATCATCGGGGAGATCGGCGGCACCGACGAGGAAGAATTCGCCCAGGCCCTGCGCGCAGAACGCTTCGGAAAGCCCGTGTTCGCGCTGCTGGCAGGCCGCAGTGCTCCGGAAGGCGTGACGATGGGCCATGCCGGCGCGCTGGTGCACGGCAGCAGCGGCACCTACGCCGCCAAGCGCGCCGCGCTTGAATCAGCGGGCGCCCGGGTATTCTCGAGCCTCAACGAAATGGTGGACGAAATCGCGCGCCGCCTGCGCCCGTAGCGCCACAGAAAAGGTTCCAGGAACCTTTTCTTCGCCGCGAATCTCCCCTCTCCGCTCGGGAGAGGGGCGGGGGTGTAGCAGAGAAAAGGTGTTAGGACCCTTTTTCGGCGGCTAGATCAATCCGCGGGCGATGCCGCCGTCCACCAGTATCGACTGGCAGTTGACGTAGCTCGCCTGGTGGGAAGCGAGGAACACCACCATCGCGGCGATTTCCTCGGGCCGGCCGAAGCGCTTCATCGGGATTTCCTCGCTGAACTCGCGGATGATGTCTTCCGGCCTCGTGCCGCGCTCCTGCGCGAGCTTCTCCGCGCGCGTAGTCCAGAGCGAGGTCAGCGTGCGGCCCGGTGACACCGAGTTCACGCGGATATTGAACGGCTGGAATTCGGCGCCGAGCGTCTTCACCAGCGCGATCAGGCCGGCCTTGGTGACGTTGGACACGACCTGGTGGGGGTACGGCATGCGGGCGCCCGCTGCGCCAAGGATGACGATGCGCCCGCCCGACTTCGATTGCTTCAGGCGCTCGAGAGCGGCGCGGATCACCCGAACCGCACCGAGCACGTTGAATTCGTAGCTGGCGCGCCATGCAGAGTCGTCGAGCTCCTCGAACAGCGCGCGCTGGCTGCCACCGACCGCGGTTACGAGGATGTCGAGTGCGGAAGCCTGCTGCCCGAGCCAATCTCCGAGCCGCTTCATATCGGCCGCCCGCGTGACATCGGCGGCCAACCAGGGAACGTTTGCGCCCGCCGCCTGCTCGAGCGCGGCGGCCGCCCGCTTGAGCTTCTCCGCGCTGCGCGAGCAGATCAGGACGCGCGCGCCCTCCGCCAGCAACCCTTTCGCGCACTCGAAGCCGATCCCTTCGCTCGCGCCGACGACGAGCGCGGTTTCACCGCTGATGCCGAGATCCAATGCGCCCCTCTCGCGCTACTCCACCTTCGCGCCGGCCAGCCGGATCAGCTTGCCGTATTTTTCGTAGTCCGCCCGGATCACCGTGTTGAACCGCTCGATCGACGCGGCCGAGGGTTCCAGCGCCTGGTTGGAGAGGTTGCGCGCCACGTCCGGCATCTTGAGGATTCTGCCGATCTCCGCGTGCAGCTGCTCGACGATTGCCCGGGGCGTTGCCGCCGGCGCGAAGACGCCGATCCACGGGCTCATTTCGTATCCGGGAACCGTCTTCGCGATCGGCGGGATGCCCGGCAACGCGCTCACCGGCTCAACGGAATTCACTCCGAGCGGGCGCAGCCGCCCCGACCGGATATGTGCGATGACCGTGGAGATCGTGGCGAGCGATGCCTGCGCTTCGCCCGCGACGAGCGCCGTGACCTGCGGGGCGCCGCCCTTGTACGGGACATGCACCAGCTTGATGCCGGCCATCGAGATGAACAGCGCCATCGAAAGGTGGGGCGCGCTGCCATTGCCGGAAGAGGAGTAGAGGATCTCTCCCGGTCGCTTCCTGGCGAGCGCGATGAACTCACTCACGGATTTCACCGGGAGCGATGGGTGCACCGTGAGCGCGCCCGGCTGCGTCACGAGCATGGCCACGCCGGTGAAGTCCTTGAGCGTGTCGTACGGAAGCTTCCTGTAGATGTGCGCATTGCCGACGTGCGTCGTCGAGTGCACCATCAACGTGTAGCCGTCGGGCGGCGCCTTCGCGACGACATCCGAGCCGATCGAGCCGGCCGCGCCCGGGCGGTTGTCGATGACGAATGGCTGGCCGAGCGCCTCGGCGAGCTTCTGCGTCACGATGCGGCCGACCACATCGTTGGAGCCGCCCGGCGGCCAGGGGATGACCACGCGCACCGGTTTCACGGGATACGCCTGTGCCACCACAGTGAGCGGCGCAAGGAAGGAGACAAGGGCGGCCAGAACCGCCGCGTGCAGGTCTTGCTTCATGAAGGCTCCCGACAGGGAATGGCCGGCTAGCGCGCCGGCATCCGGCATTATCAGCGAACCGGTTGCCGCGTCTCAACCGTTGCGGTGCGCATTGTGGACAAACCGGCAGGAAGTCGGACAAAGGGACTGGCGAAGCAAACCGGCCCTGCCCCCGTGAAGGGAACAGGGCCGGGAATGGCTGACGCTCATCCGCGGGCCGCGCGAGGCGACCCGCGAGGGATCGCGTATCAGTCGATCCTCGCTCCCGAAATCCTCACCACCTTCTCGTACTTCGCGAAGTCCGACTTGAGGCGGGCGTCAAACTCCTCGGGCGTCATCGGCATCGGATCGAGCGTCTGGGCAGTGAGCTTCGATGCGACGCCGGGATCGGCCAGCGCTTTCCTCAGGTCGGCATTGAGCTTGTCGATAACCGCCTTCGGCGTGCCCTTCGGCGCGAAGCAGCCGACCCACGCCGTGAACTCGTAGCCAGGAACGGTTTCCGCGATGGCAGGCACGTTGGGGAACTGCACCGTGCGTTTGTCAGAGGTTACGCCGAGCGGCCGGACGCGATTCGCTTTCAAGTGCGTGAAGACGGATCCGATCGTAGCGATCGTGACCTGGGATTCCCCGGAAATCAGCGCAATCGTCGAGGGACCACCGCCCTTGTATGGCACGTGAATCATCTTGGTCCCGGTCAGCGATTGAAAGAGCGCGTACGCCAGGTGAACGTAGCTGCCATTGCCGGCCGAGCTGTAGACGATCTCGTTCGGGCGCTTTTTCGCCAGCGCAATGAACTCCTTGATCGATTTCGCTGGAAGCGACGGATGCACGACCATGATCCCCACCTGGCGCGCGAGCGCCGTGACGCCAATGAAATCGCCGAGCGTGTCGTAAGGCAGCTTCTTGTACAGGTGCGCGTTGGCAATGTGCGTCGCCGACTGCACCATCAGCGTGTAGCCGTCGCCCGGGCTCTGGGCCACGACGGCCGCGCCGATCGTGCCGGCCGCGCCGCCGCGGTTCTCGATCACGAAGTTCTGGCCAGTGATTTCATTCATCTTGGCGAACACGATCCGGCCGGTGACGTCGTTTGATCCCCCAGGCGGGAATACGATGATCACCCGCACAGGTTTCGTGGGATACGCCTGTGCGAGCACCGCCAGCGGCGTAAACAATGCGGCGAGAATGACCGGCACCGAGAAACTGAAATACCGCTTCATGAATTTCCTCCTTCGATTTGTGGAACCCGGCTGAGCGCGATCGCCCGGCCATCGCGGATCGCGGCGCCCGGGCCGGATACTGCCAGCGGACCCTCCGCCGCGCTACAATTCCACCACAGATTAGATAGTGGTGTCGAGCCGGCGTCCTCCGGCGCGCTTCCGCAAGGAAACCCATGTCCCTGCCGCTGGAAGGCGTGAAAGTGCTGGACTTCACCGCCGTCATGGCGGGGCCGTACTGCACGCTGATGTTGGCCGACATGGGGGCGGAGGTCGTCAAGATCGAGACCTTCCCCGAAGGCGACGCCTCGCGGAAATTCGATCCCAAAGTGAACGGCGAGAGCTACTGCTTCGCGGTCCTCAACCGCAACAAGAAGAGCCTCGCACTCAATCTCAAGAATGCGCGCGGCAAAGACATCTTCATGAAACTCGCGCGGGACGCCGATATCGTCATCGAGAACTACCGGCCCGGCGTCACCCGCAGCCTGGGCATCGATTACCCGGCGATCCAGGCGGTCAATCCCGACGTCATCTACGCTTCCATCTCCGGCTTCGGCCAGACCGGCCCCTACAGCCGCAAGGGAGGCTTCGACATCATCGCGCAGGGCATGAGCGGCATCATGACCATGACCGGCGAGGCCGGCGGGCGCCCCGCCAAGGTCGGCATCGCAATGAACGACATCGCCGCGGGCACGACCGCGCTCTATTCGATCCTTGGCGCCTACATCAAGCGGCTGAAGACCGGCGAGGGCGTCTACCTCGAGACCTCGCTCCTCGAGGCGGGCATGGCGTGGACCTACTGGGAGTTCGGCGCGTACTTCGGCGGCGGGGAGGTCCCGATCGCGACCGGCACGCGCCACCGCCGCTCCACGCCCTACCAGGCCTATCGCACGCAGGACGCTTATGTCACGGTCGGCGCCAACAACGAGAAGCTGTGGACTGCGTTCTGCACCGGGGTGCTGGAGCGTCCGGCACTGCTGCAGGACGCGCGCTTCCGCACGGACGCCGCGCGGCTGAAGAACATCGACGCGCTCCAGGGCGAGATCGAGAAAGTATTTGCCGCCCACCCGACCGCGCACTGGGTGGAGAAGCTCGACGCCGCGGGCGTTCCCGGAGGGCCGGTATTCAACTACGTGCAGGCCTTTGAAAACGAGCATGCGAAGGCGCGCCGCATGGTGGCCGAGATCGACCACCCGAAGATCGGCCGCATGAAGATCATCGGCAACCCGGTCAAGACGAGCGCCGAGCTTGCGCGCTCGCGCACGCCCGCGCCGTGGCTCGGCCAGCACAGCGCCGACGTATTGAGGGGCCTCGGCTACGGCGACGCGCAGATCGCAGCGCTGTTCACCGAGGGCGTGGTGTACGACCGCTACCGCGAGAAGGCAACCGCCTGACCCTTGAACCCGGGCGGTCCGCTCAATCGGTGAAAAAAGACGTTGAGCAGGAAGAGGCGCGGGAGAAGGCGCTCATCCGGCAGTACTTCGGCGACTCGCCGCAGGGCTTCTTCGTGGAGGTGGGGGCGAACGAGCCGGCCTCGATCCAGTCCCAGACCTGGCACCTCGAGCAGAGAGGCTGGCGTGGCATCCTCATCGAGCCGAACCGGGCGCTCGCCGACGCACTCGCCAGAAAGCGGTCCGGCTCAAAGGTCTATAACGTGGCATGCAGCTCGCCCGCGAAGGTAGGCGTCGCGGAGTTGAAGATTCCCTTCCTCGCCGACGGAACGATAGACACCGGGAAAGCCGCATTGGAGGTGGAGATCGATCACGGCGGCTTTCCGGCCTACCGCAATGAAACCGTGAAGGTCGTGACGCTGGACTCGATCCTGGAGGAAAACAACATCACGGGCATCGACCTCCTGTCGATCGACGTCGAGGGCACGGAGCTCGACGTGCTGAAGGGCCTCAACCTGGAACGATACCGGCCCCGGCTGATCCTGCTGGAAGACAAGCTGGTCTACCTCAACAAGCACCGGTGGCTGAAACGCGCGGGCTACCGGCTCGTGAAGCGCACCCTCTTCAACAACTGGTACATTCCCGCGCACGAGCCGTTCGCAATGTCCAGCTGGAAGGAGAAGCTGGTGACGTTCAAGAAGCTCTATCTCGGCCTGGCGCCGAGAAAGATCAAGGAATGCTTCAAGATGGGCAACCTGCGGCCGTTAAAGGAGCTCTAGCCGCTACTCCTCGATCGGGCCCTGCTCCATCAGACCGTGGAGCTCGCAGGTCGGGTTGGCGCGCCGGATCGTGAGGTAGCCGTTGATCTTCCCGTCCATGCCGCAGTAGCGCACGCGGTCGACGTCGCTGAACGTGAAGTGGAGGCGTCCCTGGCCGTGATCGATCCAGAAGTGTCCCATTTCCTCGCGCAGGAGGACGGCCGTGGTCGATCCTTCGTCCAGCCATCTGCTGAACGCATCGCCACGCACGATCTCCAGCGAGCAGGTGCGCGGCTTCCACTTGCTGTAGTACGCAAAACTGTTGACGCGGCCATTCAAAACCTCGACCGCGATGCGCGCGTGCGCGTCCTCCGTGCCGAGCCTGCAGGCGAGCTTCTCGACCTTCCGCGCGGCGGGCTTCGCAGGCGCGTTCTCCGCGGCCGCGGATTCGGCTGACACCGCGCCAAGCGCAATGACGACGCAGACCGAGAGAGCAGACGTTATCGCGTGCGGCCGCTTCTCCTCACCGCTCACCCTGATCCCCTGTTGTTCTTGCTTCCGGTACCGCCGTTCATGGCGGGCCGTGCTCGATTATCATTAGATCATGAAACGCACGGCCGCGGTAAGAGGGGACGCAGGCAACCTCGAAGCGCTCGACATCGACGCCTACCTCCACCGCATCGGCTACTCGGGCCGCCTGCAACCGGTTTATCCCGTGCTCGAGGCGCTCCACCTTGCGCACGCGACCCGCATCCCGTTCGAGAACCTCGACATCCTGCTCAAGCGCCCGATACGGCTCGATCTCGCGAGCCTCCAGGCCAAGCTCGTGGCGGGCGGCCGGGGCGGATACTGCTTCGAGCAGAATCTGCTGTTCTCGGCCGTGCTGCAGCGCCTCGGATTCTCCGTGACGCAGCTCGCCGCGCGCGTCCTCTACCGCAGCCGGCGCAAGGTTCCGCGCACCCATGTCGTGCTGATGGTGGATGTCGACGGCGGCCGTTGGCTGTCCGATGTCGGTTTCGGCCTCGAAGGCCTGCTGCTGCCGCTGCCGTTCGCCAGCGGCCGGGAAACGCGCCAGTTCGCCTGGACGTACCGTGTCATCGAGGCAGACGGCGAGTGGCTGCTGCAGACGCTGCGGGACGGCTCGTGGGTGGACCTGTACTCGTTCTTCCTCACGCCTTGCCTCGCGGTCGATTTCGAGCCCGCCAACCACTACATGTCGACGCACCCGGACTCGCGATTCGTCCAGACGCTCACCGTGCAGCTGCCGACGCCCGAGGTGCGGCACGTGCTGCGCAATCGGGAGCTCGTCCTCGACCGCGGCGCGACCGTCACCCGCCGCGTGCTCGCGGACGACGATGAGTTGCTGGCCGTGCTCGCGGAAGTATTCGGGCTGCGGTTTCCCGCTGGCACGCGCTTCGGCTATCGGCAAGAAACCTAGTTGCCGGCGACCGTTTCTTGATCTGCGTCAAAGCACGCGGCGGATGACCGGCCGCCTGCTTGTCCCCTCGGGCCGGCCGCGACGTATACTGGCGCACGCCAATTCAACGGGAGGGGAAAATGAAGAGCATTCGGTGCGTCAACCTTCTCGCGCTGGCGCTGGCCGCAGCAGTTGCATGGCCGGTGACGGCGCTGTCCCAGGCCTACCCGAGCAAGCCGATTCGCATCATCGTCCCGTTCCCGCCTGGCGGGGGCGTCGATTACATCGGGCGGATCGTCGGCAAGGGCCTGTCCGAGCGCTTGCGGGTGCAGGTCATCATCGACAACCGCCCCGGCGCCAATGCCATTCTCGGGCTGGAAGCGCTGAAGGCCGCGCCGCCCGACGGCTACACGCTCGCCGCGGCTTCCGCCGGACCGCTCGCGGTGAACCCGTTCATCTACAAGAAGCTGCCGCACGACACGCTGAAGGACTTCACGCAGATCGCCAACATGGTGAACTATCCCCTGTTGTTGGTCGCCCACCCCTCGCTGCCGGTGAAGAACGTGAAGGAGCTCATCGCGCTCGCCCGGTCCAAGCCCGGCGAGGTTTCCTACGCCTCGCCCGGCTCCGGCAACTCCTCGCACCTCGCGGGAGAGCTGTTCAATTCGATGGCGAAGGTGAACATCCTGCACATTCCGTACAAGGGCATGGCGCCCGCCGTCGTATCCGTCGTGTCGGGCGAGGGCCATATCCTCTACAGCAGCATTCCCCCGATACTCGGGCATGTCCGCGTCGGCCGCGTCCGGGCCCTCGGAGTCGGCAACGCCAAGCGCGTGCCCTCGCTGCCGGAATTCCCGACCATATCCGAGGCCGGCCTGCCCGGCTACGAGGCCTACGCCTGGGCCGGCATGATCGGCCCCGCCAACCTGCCGCGGGACATCGTGATGCGTCTCAACAAAGAAATCGTCGCGATCCTCAGCCAGAAGGACGTGATCGACCGGATGCTCGCCGACGGCACCGTCCCCACGCCCTCCAGCCCGGAGGACTTCGTCGCCTACATGAAGTCGGAGCTCGCGAAGTGGGGCGCCGTTGTGAAGATGGCGGGCATCAAGCCGGAATGATGTCGCGCCCCGCGCATCGTTCCTGAGCTCGCGACGTTCGTTCCTCGTTACGGCAAGCGCGCCAGGACGCCCCTCTCGCTGCGGCTCCGCCGCGGCCCGCGCATGCCGTTTCGTCACAATATCGTCACATGACGGCAACGCGATTGACTTGTTCCGCAGCGACAATCGCTTGCGCATGGAAGCTGCGACTTCACGTAAGAACGCCGCCGTTCACGCTGGCCCGGATCTCCCGGGACCGGACGATGACGACGAGGGGCGGCCCACGCTGCGGTTTCGCGCCATCTTCATCTCCGACGTGCACCTGGGCACGGCGGGATGCCAGGCGACACCGCTCCTCGACTTCCTGCGCCACACCGAAAGCGGCGACCTCTTTCTCGTGGGCGACATCATCGATGGCTGGCAGCTGAAGCGCCGCTGGTACTGGCACCAGACCCACAACGACGTGGTCCAGAAGGTGCTGCGCAAGGCGCGCAAGGGCACGCGCGTCACCTACATCGCGGGCAATCACGACGAGGCGGTTCGCCAGTTCCTCGGCCTCGCCTTCGGCGGTATCGACATCCGCGATGAAGCCGAGCACGTCACCGCGGACGGGCGGCGCATGCTGGTCACCCATGGCGATCTCTTCGACGCCGTGGTGAAGGGCGCCAAGTGGCTCGCCCACGTGGGCGATGCGCTCTATCTCTTCTCGCTCAGGTTGAACCGCTGGTTCAACCATGCGCGCGCGAAGCTCGGGCTGCCGTACTGGTCGCTCGCCCAGTTCCTCAAGCACCGCGTCAAGAACGCGGTGGGCTACATCACGCAGTTCGAGGATGCGCTGGCCCATGAGGCCCGGCGCCGCGGCTTCGACGGGGTCATCTGCGGCCACATCCACAAGGCCGAGATCCGCGACATCGGCGGCATCCTCTACTGCAACGACGGCGACTGGGTCGAGAGTCTCACGGCGCTGGTCGAGCTGGAGAGCGGGGAGCTGCGGATCATCGACTGGAAGGTTATCGAGGCGCTGCAGCGCAGCGCCCTGGAGGCGGAGGACAATAGGTTTGCGTATTCTGCTGGTGACTGACGCCTGGGCGCCGCAAGTGAACGGCGTCGTGGTGACGCTCGCGAACACGGTGAAGTGGCTCGAGCGCTGGGGGCACCAGGTCCAGGTCATCTCGCCGCAGGGGTTTCGCACTCTGCCCTTGCCGACTTACCCCGAGATCCCGCTTGCGATCCTGCCCGGGCGCGAGGTCGCGCGGCGCCTGCGCGAGTTCGAGCCCGATGCCATCCACATCGCAACCGAGGGCCCGCTCGGCAGCGCCGCGCGCGCACACTGCGTGAAGCACGGCCTCGCGTTCACCACGGCCTACCACACCTGCTTTCCGGAGTACGTGAAGCCGCGCCTGGGCGTGCCCCTCGCGTGGACCTACGCTTGGCTGCGGCGCTTCCATGCGCCCTCCTCCGCGGTGCTGGTAGCGACGCCCGCGATCCGCGAGCTGCTCGAGGCACGCGGATTCCGCAATCTCGCCGACTGGTCGCGCGGCGTCGACACCGAGCTATTCCATCCCGCGAATCACCGCGCGAGCAGCCTGGCCCGGCCGGTGTTCCTTTACGTGGGACGCGTCGCGGTCGAGAAGAACCTGCCGGCGTTCCTGTCGCTCGCGCTGCCGGGCACGAAGGTGGTCGTGGGCGACGGGCCGCAACGCAAGGAGCTCGAGAAGCGCTTTCCCGACGCATTGTTCGTGGGAACGAAGATTGGCGTGGAGCTGGCATCCTACTTCCAGCGCGCCGACGTGTTTGTCTTTCCCAGCCGCACCGATACCTTCGGGCTGGTGCTGGTCGAGGCGATGGCGTGCGGCACGCCAGTAGCCGCCTTCCCCGTGCGCGGACCGATCGACGTGGTGAAGGACCCGGCAGCCGGCGTGCTGGACAACGACCTCCGGGCCGCCGCGCTGGCGGCGCTGGCGCTCGACCGCGCCCGGGTGCGGCAATATGCCGAGCGATTTACCTGGGAGCACTGCTCACGGCAGTTCCTGTCGAACCTGGTCCCCGCACGCCGTGGCGAAGCCGCGCTTGCGGGAGCCGCCTGAGGATTCCGTGGCGTCGAACGATCCGCCGCAGCAGACGATGGAGAACCCATTCAAGGGCAAGACCGGGCTCGTCCGGATCGTCCACGCTTTCCTTAACTCGTGCGCGGGACTTGCGGATGCGTGGCGCCACGAAAGCGCCTTCCGCCAGGAGACGCTGCTCGCAGCGATCCTCGTGCCGGCAGCCCTCTGGATTCCGGCAACGGCCGCCGAGAAGGCGCTCCTCATTGCCAGCGTGCTGCTCGTCATGATCGTCGAGCTGCTCAATACCGGGGTCGAGGTCGCCATCGACCGCATCTCCTTCGAGCACAACTCGCTCTCGAAGCGGGCCAAGGACATCGGCAGCGCGGCGGTTTTCGTCGCGCTCGTCCTGATGGCGGTGGTATGGGGGCTTGTCGCGGGCCCGCGCGTCATGCCTGCATGGTGACGCCGCTCCCGCGCAGCACCCGCCAGAACTGCGCCAGGGCACCCAGCATCGTCAGCGCCCACGCGGCAAGGGCGACCCAGATCATGATGCGCGGGACCCACTGCAGCGGCGTGAAATCGGCGGCGAGCGAGAGGCGATAGGTCGCGACGGTGTACATGCCGAGCGGGAACACCATGCTCCAGAACATCGGGTGATAGGCCAGCGCCTCTCTCCGCACCACGTATTTCCAGACCCCGAAGATGACCAGCAGCGGGATCCACCATGTGGCCCAGGCCCACAGTATCAGCGTCGCCCCGTCCACGAACGGACGCAGGTCGAGCAGGAACTGCATGCGGGGATCGGTCAGGATGAGCGTCGAGCCGGCGTTCGCGGCTATCGCCGCGGCCCCCATCACAACCCAGAACAGGGGAGTCACGTCCTGCGACACGACACGCAGGAAGAAGAGCCGGTAGCTGAACAGCGTGATGAAGATGCCGTAGAGCGCGATCCCGATTCCCCACAGGGCATGGATCGTGACGAACGCCAGCGGCGCGAGGGCGCCGAAGTGCGGCGCAAGGGGGGCGCCGAGCAGTACCAGCGACTCCGTTCCGACGATGGCAATGAGCCAGCCGCCATGGACGACATCGGCGCCGCTGCCCGCATTGAGGAACGTGAGAACGCTGAAGCTCAGATAGCTGAGCAGCGTCCAAGTCGCGAGCGCGAGCAGCCAGAGGGCGACGGCAGGCTCCACCATGCCGCGCAGGGCAAGCTGCAGGCCGAACACGCCGCAAGCGGCGACTATCGTAAAGAAGGAAAACACCAGCCTCGGGTTGCTGAGATCCGCCCAGAACTCGCTCCAGAAGCGCGCCGCGCGAATCGCCAGAGCAAACAGCAGCAGCGGGAACCCCACGAGATTCACGACGAGCAGAAAGTGCGAGAGTTCCCGGTACTGCAGGAAGAACGCCGCATTGGAAACGATGCCGGTCGCCATCACGAGCGCGAAATAACCGGGGTAGAGCTGGCGGATCTCCCGGTCGATGCGGGCGACGAGGGAGCCGGCGCGCCGGTTCGACGCGCTGGCGACCGCGTCGGATCCAGCGTCGTGCTGGGAGGCGGGGCGGCTCATGATCCGTGCTGCCGGGGGTAGGACACCCTGTAGTCTGGAATCCATCTTACTACGCCGTGCGGGCCGGACAGGCAATCGCCGTGCGCCCCGTGCCGGGGCGACCACGTCCGTTGCGCGGGGCGCCGCGCTTCCTGGAACGCCCGGGAAGGCAGGCCGGGGAATCCGTTCTCATTTGACCCAGATCAAGCCGGTCCGGAACGCGAGCAGGTAGCTTCCCACAAGTTGAATGGCAGGGGACGACGGCCGATGGCGACAGAACGGTACAAGCAGTGGTCCGTGGTGACGGCAAGCACGACGGCATTCACAGTCTGTTTCATGGTGTGGATGATGTTCGCCGTCATCGGCATTCCGATCAAGCAGTCGCTCGATCTCAATGAAACCCAGTTCGGCATACTGGTGGCGACACCGGTGCTCACCGGGTCGCTGATCCGTCTGCCGCTCGGCATGTGGACCGACCGCTACGGCGGGCGCATCGTATTCTTCATATTGATGCTGTCCACCGTGATCCCGATCTGGATGATTTCGTGGGGCACCGAATTCTGGCACTTCCTCGCGACCGGCCTCTTCGTCGGCGTGGCCGGAGGCTCGTTCACCGTCGGCATTGCCTATTGCGCGCGCTGGTTCCCGAAGCATCGGCAGGGGCTCGCCATGGGCATCTTCGGCGTCGGCAATACCGGGGCGGCGGTCACCAAGCTCGTTGCGCCGACCATCGTCGTGGCGTACGGCTGGACGATGGTGCCCAAGGTCTATGCGGTGCTCATGCTCGCCACGGCGGTGCTGTTCTGGTATTTCTCCTTTACCGACTCGACGCATACAGAAGGCGCCGCCGGGGTGACCGTGAGACAGCAACTGATGGCGCTGAAGGACCCCACGGTATGGCGCTACAGCCAGTATTATTCGATCGTATTCGGCGGCTACGTGGCGCTGTCCCTGTGGATGACCAAGTACTACATATCCGAGTACGGTTTCGACATCCAGCTGGCGGCGCTGCTGGCCGCGGGCTTCAGCATTCCGGGCGGCGTGCTGCGCGCCATCGGCGGCTGGATCTCGGACAAGCACGGCGCGCATACCGTCACCTGGTGGGTGCTGTGGGTCGGACTGGTCTGCCTGTTCTTCCTGTCCTATCCTCCCACCGATTTCACGATTCATACGATCAACGGCCCGAAGACCTTTCATATCGGGCTGGGGCCGACCGTCTTTACCGTGATCATGTTCACCATGGGCATTGCCTTTGCGATCGGCAAGGCCTCGGTGTTCAAGTACATTTCCGACGATTATCCCCACAACATCGGCGTGGTGTCCGGCGTGGTGGGCCTCGCGGGCGGGCTCGGCGGTTTCATCCTGCCCATCATGTTCGGCGCGCTCGTGGACCTGACCGGCGTGCGTTCCTCGGCGTTCATGCTGATGTTCGGCATCGTCTGGGTGTCGCTGATGTGGATGTATTTCACCGAGGTGCGGCCGATGGGCGAGGAACTGAGCCGCACGCGTCCTGAACCGTCACATTTCACCTGAGAACCGAAAGAAGAACGCGATGGCAGCCGAGACTCCGAGCAGCAAGCCCGCAGGGCGGGTGCTGAGAATCTGGACACCCGAGGACAAGACCTTCTGGGTGCAGGAGGGCCAGGCGATCGCCACGCGCAACCTGTGGATTTCGGTGCCGGCGCTGTTCCTGGCGTTCGCGGTGTGGCAGCTGATGAGCGTAGTCGCGGTCAAGCTGCCGCAGATCGGATTCACGTTCACGACCAACCAGCTGTTCTGGCTCGTGGCGGCCCCGGCCCTGTCGGGCGCCACGCTGAGGATCTTCTATTCGTTCATGGTGCCGATTTTCGGCGGGCGCAGGTGGACCGCGATCTCCACCGCCTCGCTACTGATTCCGGCGGTGGGCATCGGCATCGCCGTGCAGGACCCGGCCACCAGCTACGCGACGATGCTGATCCTCGCCCTGCTGTGCGGCTTCGGCGGCGGCAATTTCTCCTCGTCAATGGCGAACATCAACTTCTTCTTCCCGAAGGAGCGCAAGGGCTCGGCGCTCGGCGTCAACGCCGGTCTCGGCAACCTGGGAGTGTCCTCCATGCAGTTCCTGGCGCCGCTCATGATTACCGTGGGCATACTCGGCATCTTCGGCGGCGATCCCCAGACCGCCGTCGACCGCGGCGCCGGCACGCAGGCCACGGTCTGGATTCAGAACGCGGCGTTCATCTGGGTGCCCTGGATCGCCGTCGCCGCCATTGCCGCCTGGATCGGCATGAACGACATCGCCGATGCCAAGGCGTCGTTCTCCGAGCAGGCGGTGATCTTCAAGCGCAAGCACAACTGGATCATGTGCTGGCTCTACCTCGGCACCTTTGGCTCGTTCATCGGCTATTCCGCCGGGTTCCCGCTCCTCATCAAGTCGCAGTTTCCGCAGATCAACGCGCTGCAATACGCCTGGCTCGGGCCGTTTGTCGGCGCCATCATAAGGCCGTTCGGCGGCTGGCTGGCCGACAAGCTCGGCGGTGCGGCGGTGACGTACTGGAACTTCATCGTCATGGCGATTGCAGTGGGCGGTGTCCTCTACTTCCTGCCCACCGGCCCGTCGCACGGCAATTTTGCCGGCTTCCTGGCAATGTTCATGGTGCTCTTTCTGACGACCGGCATCGGCAACGGCTCGACGTTCCGCATGATCCCGGTGATTTTCCTGACCGAACGCCAGCGCGCAGCCGCCGGCAAGGACGCGGCGGCGCAGGAGCAGGCAGTCAGGGACGCCAACAAGGAAGCCGCCGCCGTGCTCGGTTTCTCCGCCGCGATGGCCGCCTACGGCGGGTTCTTCATTCCGAAGAGCTACGGCACCTCGATCGAGCTCACGGGCGGGCCCGAAGGCGCCTTGTATTTGTTCATCGTGTTCTACCTGACCTGCATCGCGATCACCTGGTGGTATTACGCGCGCAGAAACGCCGAAATGCCCTGCTAGCCCAATGGTCTTCGATGGCGCGCGGGGAGATCCGGGCCGGGGGCGTTTCGCGCCGGGAATTCGCGCGCGAGGGACGCGATGCCGTGTTGAAAAAGCGCGGTTCGAAGCGTAATTTAGGGGACGGCGATATCTTCGCGCCGCGCGCGCCGGCGCCCCGGTTCCCGCACTGGACCACCTGATAGGGGAAGACCATGAGCCATTTTCTCGACCGCATGATGTTCTTCTCGCAGGCGCGCGAGCCGTTCTCCCAGGGGCACGGCGAAATGCGCAAGGAGGACCGCACCTGGGAGGAGGGCTACCGCCTGCGCTGGCAGCACGACAAGATCGTGCGCTCGACGCACGGGGTGAACTGCACGGGCTCGTGCAGCTGGAAGATCTACGTCAAGGGCGGCGTGGTGACGTGGGAGACGCAGCAGACCGATTACCCGCGCACGCGCCCCGACATGCCCAACCACGAGCCGCGCGGCTGCTCCCGCGGCGCGTCCTACAGCTGGTATCTCTACAGCGCAAACCGCCTCAAGTACCCGATGGTGCGCGGGCGGCTCGCCCGCCTGTGGCGCGCGGCCAGGAAATCGCTCGCCCCGGTGGAAGCGTGGGCATCCATCGTCGAGGACCCGGCGAAGGCGAAGGATTACAAATCCATCCGTGGGCGCGGCGGCTTCGTGCGCTCGAGCTGGGACGAGGTGAACGAGCTCGTCGCCGCGGCCAACGTCTACACCATCAAGCGCTACGGCCCGGACCGCGTGATCGGCTTCTCGCCGATCCCCGCGATGTCCATGGTGTCGTACGCCGCCGGCAGCCGCTATCTCTCCCTGATCGGCGGCGTGTGCATGAGCTTCTATGACTGGTACTGCGATCTCCCGCCGTCCTCGCCCCAGACCTGGGGCGAGCAGACCGACGTGCCGGAATCGGCCGACTGGTACAACTCCGCATTCATTATCGCCTGGGGCTCGAACGTGCCGCAGACGCGCACGCCCGATGCCCATTTCTTCACCGAGGCGCGCTACAACGGCACCAAGACCGTGGCGGTGACGCCCGACTATTCGGAAGTCGCGAAGCTCTCCGACATCTGGCTGCATCCGAAGCAGGGCACCGATGCGGCGCTTGGCATGGCGATGGGTCACGTGATCCTCAGGGAGTGCTTCGTCGACCGCCAGGTCGAGTACTTCCAGGATTACTGCAGGCGCTTCACCGACATGCCGTTGCTGGTCAAGCTCGTGAAGCGCGGCGACCGCTTCGTGCCGGACCGCTACCTGCGCGCTTCCGACTTTGCGGACCGGCTTGGCCAGGCCAACAACCCCGAATGGAAGACGGTGGCGATCGATGAGACGACCGGGCAGCCGGTGGCCCCGCAGGGTTCGATCGGTTACCGCTGGGGACAGCAGGTCGAGGGCGACCTCGGCAAGTGGAACCTGGAGCAGAAGAACGGCACGGGCGGCGCCGAGGTGAAGCTCGCGCTGTCGCTCATCGGCCGCCGCGACGAGGTCGCGCCCGTCGCCTTCCCGTACTTCGGCGGTATTGCCCACGAGCACTTCCGCTCGAACGACCAGAAAACGGATGTCCTCGTGCGCAACGTACCGGTGAAGAAGGTGAAGCTCGCCGACGGCGAGGCGACCGTCGCCACGGTCTTTGACCTGGTGTGCGCGAATTACGGCGTGGACCGCGGGCTCGGGGGCAACTGCGCGCGCTCCCTGGAGGACGACGTGCCGTACACGCCGAAGTGGCAGGAGGCGATCACCGGGGTGAAGAGCGAGCAGGCGATCGCAGTGGCGCGCCAGTTCGCGGAGACCGCGGAGAAAACGAAGGGCCGCGCCATGATCATCATCGGCGCGGCGATGAACCACTGGTATCACCAGGACATGAACTACCGCGCGTGCATCAACATGCTGATGCTGTGCGGCTGCGTGGGCCAGTCCGGCGGCGGCTGGGCGCACTACGTCGGGCAGGAGAAGCTGCGGCCGCAGACGGGATGGACCGCGCTCGCCTTCGCGCTCGACTGGACGCGGCCGCCGCGGCACATGAATTCCACGTCGTTCTTCTACAACCACACCGACCAGTGGCGCTACGAGCAGCTGAAGGTTCCCGAGATCCTCTCGCCGCTCGCCGACGCCGCGCGCTATCCCGGCAGCCTCATCGACTACAACGTGCGCGCCGAGCGCATGGGCTGGCTCCCATCCGCGCCCCAGCTCGCCGCCAATCCCCTGCAGGTGGCGAAGGACGCCGCGGCGGCGGGCATGGAGGCGAAGGACTACGTCGCGAAGAAGCTGAAGGACGGCTCGCTCAAGCTCTCGTGCGAAGACCCGGACAACCCGATCAATTTCCCGCGCAATCTGTTCGTGTGGCGCTCGAACCTGCTCGGATCCTCGGGCAAGGGCCATGAGTACTTCCTCAAGCACTTCGTGGGCGCCCAGCACGGCGTGCAGGGCGCGGACCTCGGCGCCACCGGCGGTGCCAAGCCGCAGGAGGTCGTCTGGCGCGACCCGGCGCCGGAAGGCAAGCTCGACCTTCTGGTGACGCTCGACTTCCGGATGTCCACGACCTGCCTCTACTCGGACGTCGTGCTGCCGACGGCGACCTGGTACGAGAAGAACGACCTCAACACGTCCGACATGCACCCGTTCATCCATCCACTGTCCGCGGCGGTGGATCCGGTGTGGCTCACCCGCAGCGACTGGGAAATCTACAAGGGCATCGCGCGCAAATTTGCTGAGATCGCGGCCGGCCACCTCGGCGTCGAGAAGGACGTCGTGCTCGTGCCACTCCTGCACGACACGCCCACCGAGCTCGCCCAGCCGCTCGACGTCAAGGACTGGAAGAAGGGCGAATGCGAACTCGTTCCCGGAAAAACCGCGCCGCAGATCGTCGTGGTCGAGCGCGATTATCCCAACGTCTACCGGCGCTTCACCGCGCTCGGGCCGCTCATGAAGAAGCTCGGCAACGGCGGCAAGGGCATCAGCTGGAATACCGAGAAGGAAGTGGACGGACTCGCCGGGCTCAACTACGCGGTGACCGAGGAGGGACCGGCCAAAGGGTTGCCCCGCATTGAAACCGATGTCGACGCGGCGGAAGTGATCCTCTCGCTCGCGCCCGAGACCAACGGCGCCGTGGCGGTCAAGGCGTGGCAGGCGCTCGGCAAGATTACCGGGCGCGACCACCTGCACCTCGCCGAGACGCGCGAGGACGAGAAGATCCGGTTCCGCGACGTGCAGGCGCAGCCGCGCAAGATCATCAGCTCCCCGACGTGGTCCGGCATCGAGAGCGAGAACGTGAGCTACAACTCCGGCTACACCAACGTGCACGAGTTGATTCCGTGGCGCACGCTCACGGGGCGGCAGCAGTTCTACCAGGATCACCAGTGGATGCGCGATTTCGGCGAGGCGTTGTGCGTCTACCGGCCGCCGGTGAACACGCGCGCCGTCGCGCCGATGATCGGCAAGCGCCCCAACGGCAACCCCGAGGTGGTGCTGAACTTCATCACGCCGCACCAGAAGTGGGGGATCCACTCGACCTACACCGATAACCTCCTGATGCTGACGCTCTCGCGCGGCGGGCCGATCGTCTGGCTGTCGGAGACCGACGCGAAAAAGGCCGGCATCGAGGACAACGACTGGATCGAGCTCTACAACGTCAACGGCGCGATTGCCGCGCGCGCAGTGGTGAGCCAGCGCGTGAACGAAGGCATGTGCCTGATGTACCACGCGCAGGAGAAGATCGTGAACGTGCCGGGGTCGGAGATCACCGGCGCGCGCGGGGGCATCCACAACTCGGTGACGCGCGCGGTGGTGAAGCCCACGCACATGATCGGCGGATACGCCCAGCTGTCCTACGGGTTCAACTATCACGGCACGGTCGGCTCGAACCGCGACGAGTTCGTGATCGTGCGCAAGATGGCGAAGGTCGACTGGATGGACGTCCCGTCGGCCGCGGCCGCGAAGTGAGGAGACGGCCATGAAGATACGCGCGCAGATCGCGATGGTGCTGAACCTCGACCTGGCATCGACTGCAGGACAGGAACCCCTTCCTCCCGGACCCTCCCTCCCGAGCGGAGAGAGGGACGATTTCAGCAATGCACTTGTCTTTGGAATCTGACGAGGCTCGCCATGAAAATTCGAGCACAGATTGCAATGGTTCTAAACTTGGACAAGTGCATTGGTTGTCATACTTGCTCCGTCACCTGCAAGAACGTGTGGACCTCGCGCCTCGGCATGGAGTACGCGTGGTTCAACAACGTGGAGACCAAGCCCGGCATCGGTTATCCCAAGGACTGGGAGAACCAGGAGCGCTGGAAGGGCGGCTGGGAGCGCAAGTCGAGCGGGAAGATCGTTCCCAAGCAGGGTGGGCGGCTCGGGCTCCTGATGAAGATCTTCGCCAACCCTCACCTGCCGCAGATCGACGATTACTACGAGCCGTTCACCTTCGACTACGAGCACCTGCAAACCGCGCCCGAGATGCCGACGGCCCCCGTCGCGCGCCCGATCTCCGTCATCACCGGCGAGCGCATGGAGAGGATCGAGTGGGGCCCGAACTGGGAGGAGATCCTGGGCGGCGAGTTCTCGAAGCGCTCCCAGGACGCCAACTTCGAGGCGATCCAGAAGGACATCTACGGCCAGTTCGAGAACACGTTCATGATGTACCTGCCGCGGCTGTGCGAGCACTGCCTGAACCCGTCCTGCGTCGCATCCTGTCCGTCGGGCTCGATCTACAAGCGCGAGGAGGACGGCATCGTGCTGATCGACCAGGACAAGTGCCGCGGCTGGCGCATGTGCGTGTCGGGCTGCCCGTACAAGAAGATCTACTACAACTGGTCCACCGGGAAGGCCGAGAAGTGCATCTTCTGCTACCCGCGCATCGAGGCCGGCCAGCCCACGGTGTGCTCAGAGACCTGCGTCGGGCGCATCCGCTACCTCGGCGTGCTCCTTTATGACGCCGACCGCATCGAGGAAGCCGCGTCGGTCGAAAGCCCGAAGGATCTCTACCAGTCCCAGCTCGCGATCTTCCTCGACCCGCACGCCGCGGAAGTGCAGGAGCAGGCGCGGCGCGACGGCGTCCCCGAAGCCTGGCTGGAAGCTGCGAAGATCTCTCCGGCATGGAAGCTCGCCATGGAGTGGAAGATCGCGTTCCCGCTGCACCCCGAGTACCGCACGCTGCCCATGGTGTGGTACGTGCCGCCGCTCTCCCCGATCCAGTCGGCGGCAAACGCCGGCCACATCGGAGAGTTCGGCGAGATCCCCGACGTGCGGAGCCTGCGCATCCCGGTGCGCTATCTCGCGAACCTCCTGACGGCAGGCGACGAGGAGCCGGTCGTCCGCGCGCTCGAGCGCATGCTCGCGATGCGTGCGTTCTACCGCGAGCGGCAGCTCGAGCGGCGCGACAACCTGAAGCTGCTCGAGCAAGTCGGCCTGTCGCGGCAGACGGTCGAGGACATGCACCGCTATCTCTCGATCGCAAACTACGAGGACCGCTTCGTCATCCCGACCACGCACCGCGAGTACGCGGAAAACGCCTACCAGCTGCGCGGCGAGTGCGGGTTCTCGTTCGGCAATTCGTGCTCCGACGGCGAGACGCCGACGAGCCTCTTCGGCGGCAAGATGGCGGGCAAGAAGGTGATCCCCCTCAAGACCATCGCGGCGAAGACCCCCGAGAACGCGGTGGACTACTGAGATGATCACCTTCCGCGCCCTCGGGGCGCTCCTCACCTATCCCGGCCGCGAGCTCCTCGCGGCGCTGCCGGAGATCGCCGGCGTCCTCGAGTCATCGCGGCTCGTCGGGCCCGTTCAGAAGCAGCGCCTGGCGGACTTGGTGTCCGAGCTGCGGCGCGCGGACCCGTACGAGCTGGAGGAGCGCTACGTCTCGCTCTTCGACCGTGGCCGCGCAACCTCTCTGCATCTCTTCGAGCACGTTCACGGCGACTCTCGCGAGCGCGGGCAGGCCATGGTGGACCTCGGGCGCCTCTACGAGCGCGCGGGATTTCATCTCGCGGAGACCGAGCTGCCGGACTATCTTCCGGCGGTGCTCGAGTACCTGAGCTGCCGGCCGATCGGCGAGGCGCGCGAGATGGTCGGCGACTGCGCGCATATCCTGCGCTCGGTAGGCGAGCGGCTCGCCGGCCGCGGCAGCCGCTACGCGGCGGTGTTCGACGCCGTCCTGAACGCCGCCGGCGAGAGCGGCGTGGAATGGGGCAAGGCGCCGCCGTCCGAGCCGGAGTCGGCCGCGGATGAGGATTGGGCCGAGGCGCCCGCCTTCGGGCCGGCGCAGCCGCGCGGCGGGCGGGCGGCGGTTTCGGTCATGAAATTTGTGCGGCCCCTCACCCCTCCCGCCTCTCCCGAGCGGAGAGGGAAAGATTAGTTGGAGCGAGCCATGGATGTCCTTCATCAGTTCCTGTTCGGGATCTACCCCTACATCGCACTCTCGGTGTTCTTCGCCGGCAGCCTGCTCCGGTTCGACCGCGAGCAGTACACCTGGAAGAGCGACTCCTCGCAGCTCCTGCGCGCGCGCGAGCTGCGCTGGGGCTCGAACCTCTTCCACATCGGCGTGCTGTTCATTTTCGTCGGCCATCTTTTCGGTCTTCTGGCCCCCCACGCGAGCTACGGGTGGCTCATGACCGCTGGCGCCAAGCAGCTCCTCGCCATGGTGAGCGGGGGCATCGCCGGGGTGCTGGGGATCGTCGGCCTCACGCTCCTCATCCACCGGCGCATCGCGGACCCGCGCATCTGGTCCAACACGCGCGGCTGGGACATCGCGATCCTCGCCATCCTCTGGCTCCAGCTCGCGCTCGGGCTCGCGTCGATCCCGTTTTCCGGACAGCATCTCGACGGCTCGATGATGCTGAAGTTCACCGAGTGGGCGCAGCGTATCGTCACCTTCCGCGGCGGCGCGGCCGATTTCATCATCGGCGCGCCGCTCATCTTCAAGATCCACATCGTGCTCGGGCTGACGATCTTCCTGGTGTTCCCCTTCACGCGCCTCGTGCACATCTGGAGCGGGTTCGGCGTCCTCGCCTATCTCGTCCGGCCGTACCAGATCGTGCGCACGCGCCGCAAGTGGAAGCCCACCGGGGTGCAGGGATGACGATCACCGTAAACGGCGTCGGGGTCGATGCGGCAACCCACGCTTCGCCGCAGGCGGCGGCGGTGCGCGAGCTCCTGCGGCAGCGCGCGGTGGCCGCGGGCTTCGCTCCAGCGAATGTCACGGGCGATGAAGCCGATACGGCAATCGAACGCCTGCTCGAGCAAGAAGTGGCGACACCGGAGCCCGGCGAGGCGGAGTGCCGGCGCTACTACGACGCGCACCCTGCCGAGTTCGCGAGCGGGGAGCTCGCCTTCGCCCGCCATATCCTGTTCCAGGTGACGCCAGGGGCGCCAGTGCCCGCGATCCGCGCGAAGGCCGAGCTCACGCTCGCGGAGCTCGCGAACGATCCCTCGAAATTCGAGCCGCTGGCGCGCGAGCTGTCGAACTGTCCATCGGGGCAGCAAGGCGGCAACCTTGGCCAGCTCGGGCGGGGCGAGACGGTCCCCGAGTTCGAGCAGGCGCTTTTCAACGGGACCTACACGGGGATCTACCCGCGGCTCGTAAAGACCCGCTTCGGCTTCCACGTCCTGGCGGTGGACCGGCGCGAGCCCGGCCGGAAGGTTCCCTTCGACGCGGCCCGCGAGAAAATCGCGCAGCGGCTGCGCGAGCGGGTGATGCACCGCGCGCTCCAGCAGTACGTGAGCGTGCTCGCCGGCCAGGCAGAAGTCCACGGCGTCGACCTCGGCGCGGCGACGACCCCCCTGGTGCGCTGACGGCGTCCGGGCGCGCCCTTAGACGGCGGAAGCCACGGCGTCACCCATCTCGGTAGTGCTCGCCCTTCCGCCCAGGTCGGCGGTGAGGTGCTTCGCCTCGACGATAACCCTGTCCATCGCGGCGTCGATCAACTTCGCCGCCTGCGTCGCTTTTGGCTCGCCGCGCTTCCTGCCAAGCCACTCGAGCAGCATCTTCCCCGACATGATGAGCGCGTAGGGGTTGGCGATGTTCTTCCCGGCGATGTCCGGCGCGGAGCCGTGCGTGGCCTGTGACATTGCCAGGCGCTCGCCCACGCACAAGCCCGGCGCGAGCCCGAGCCCGCCGACGACGCCCGCCCCCTCGTCGGTCAGGATGTCGCCGAACTGGTTGGTGGTGACCACCACGTCGAATTGCTGCGGATTCATGACGAGCTTCATCGCAAAGCCGTCAACCAGGACTTCGTTCAATTTCACGTCCGGATACTCCTTCGCCAGCTTGCGGCACTCCTCCGCAAACATGCCGCACGCGAGCCGGTAAACCGGCTCCTTGTGCACCGAAGTGACGATCTTGCGCAGGCGCGTGCGCGCGATCTCGAACGCCTCTTTCGCGACGCGGCGCGAGCCCTTGCGCGTGATGACGCGAGACGCGATCGTGACCTCGTCGTTGGGGCGGAATTCGCCGGCGCCCGCGACGACGGTGTCTGAAGACTGCATCCCCTCCGTCACCTCGCGCAGGAACACGATGTCCACGTTCTTGTGGACGGACGGGATGTTGGGATAGGACTTGACCGGCTTGATGCTGGCGTAGAGGTCCAGCCGCTTCCTGAGCGGCGGCATGATCCACGTCGGATCGTTGCGGGGATAGGCGGCGTGCCCGATCGGCCCGCACAGGAACCCGTCCGACCTCTCCAGCGCCGCGACCGTCACCGCCGGCATGGTGTGGCCGTGCAGCTCGTGGCCCCGCTTTCCGATGGGGAGCTCCTGCCACTGGATGTCGAGCCCGGTCTTCGCCGCTGCGGCCTTCATCACCTTGACGGCTTCCGGCACGACTTCGAGGCCGATGTCGTCGCCGAGCAGGATTCCGATCTTCAGCATGCGATCCGCCCAGATGCGTGACGGGTCAAGCCATCTGCACCGGGTTGAACTCGAAGAATTCCGGCGCGATCACATCGCTCTGGCGCAGGTAGATGTCGATGTTGCCGACGTGGAACGCGCGGTGCGCGTACATCCCCCACAGCAGCCCCATACCGGTCCATTCCCGGCCGACGAATTTCACCGGCTTCGCGAGCTCGGCTTCGGTGAAGGTGCGGAGCATCGCCACGTTCTCGGCATGCAGGCGCTTCGCTTCCGCCCTGAAGTCTCCCTCGCTCACGCGCCGCGCGGTCTCGGGGTCGCGCGGAATGGCGATCTCGCCTCCCGGCGGGCACGGCTGGATATGCCGTATCCAGTAGCGCTCGCCCACGATCGTGTGCACGATCAGACCTTTCACGGTGATGCGTCCCACGCGGTCGCCGAAGCGCATGCTGGGATTATCGACCGGCATCCACTCGAGCTTCGCCGGATCCATCTTGTCGAGCCACGCCTCGGTGTACTGCACGAGGCGGTCGAACAGCACGATGAAGCGCGACAATTCACTGTTCACGGCGTTCTCCGGAAAAAAGACGTTCGCTATCTTAGCCCCTGGCGTTGAATGTGCAAGGCGCATGCCGGGCGGCCGGCTTCATGTAGCGCGCACCGGCAGATGCGGCGATAATGGCCCGCATGGCCGCAGCCGGGGAGAAGGAGATCGACATGGAGCAACCGGGTCTGATCGTGGCGCCACTCACGCCCTTCACTTCCGACCTCAAGGTCGATTACTCCGCGATGCGCCGGCAGATCGATTACGTGGTCAGGGACTGCCGCGCCACGATGGTCGTTGCCGCCGGCGTCGAGACGCAGGAATACACGTATCTCGCCCTCGAGGACCGCAAGACGCTGATCCGCCGCACGCTCGAGCTGGTGGACGGGCGCGTTCCGGTCATGGTGGGCGTGTCCCATCCCTCCTTCAGGACCGCCATCGAGCTGGCGCACGAGGCCGAGAGGCTCGGCGCCGCCGCGGTGCAGCTGCTGGCGCCGCTGCGCCCCTTCGCCGGCGCGCCGACCGAAGCCGACCTCGTCGCCTATTTCGAGGCGGTGGCGCGCGAAACCGGCCTGCCGATCGCGCTCTACCTCAATCCCGGCCCGGGCGCGGACGTCTCGATTCCGGCCACGGTCGCGCTCGCGAAGCTCCCGCGCGTGCAGCTCATCAAGGAAAGCTCGCGCGACCTCGCGCGCGTCTCCCGCCTGATCGTCGAGATCGACCGCGCGGGCCACGCGCGCTATTACACGACCATGCAGATGCTGCTGGCGACGCTGCAGCTGGGCGGCTCGGGCGCGACCATGCCGCCGCCCGGCAGCGAGATCGCCCGCCACGTCATCGACGCGTTCGTCGCAAAGGACTACGAGCGCGCCGCCGAGCTGCAGCTGCAATTCGCGCTGTTCCCGTCCCGGTGGATGCATCGCGGCCTCGCGCCCGTGATGAAAGCAGCGATGAACCTCATTGGCATCCCGGTTGGCGAGCCCTACCCGCCCTACGTGCCGCTCAGCCGCGAGGAGACGGCAGCGCTCGCCGCGGCGCTGAAAACGACAGTGCTCGCGCCCCGCTTCCGGGCAACGGCAGCCGCCTGAGCGCGGCAATCGTCCCGCGGCGCGTCACACAGCGGACGCGACGGCGTCACCCATCTGCGTGGTGCTTGATCTTCCGCCGAGGTCGGCGGTGAGATGCTTCGCCTCGGCGATCACCTTTTCCATCGCGGCGTCGATCCGTCGTGCCGCCTCGGTCGCCCGCGGCTCGTCGCGCTTGCGGCCGAGCCACTCGAGCAGCATCTTTCCCGACATGATCATCGCGTAGGGATTGGCGATGTTCCGGCCCGCGATGTCGGGCGCCGAGCCGTGCGTCGCCTGCGCCATGGCCTGGCGCTCCCCCACGACGAGCCCGGGGGCGAGCCCGAGGCCGCCGACCAGCCCCGCGCCCTCGTCGGTCACGATGTCGCCGAACTGGTTGGTGGTTACCACGACATCGTAGTCCTGCGGCTTCATCACGAGCTTCAACGCAAAGCCGTCGATCAGCACCTCGTTGAATCGCACGTCGGGATATTCCTGAGCGACCTTGCGGCACTCGCGCGCGAACATGCCGCACACCAGGCGGTAGACCGGCTCCTTGTGCAGTGCCGTCACCATCCTGCGCTTGCGGGTGCGGGCGATCTCGAACGCCTCGCGCGCGACACGGCTCGCGCCCTTGCGGGTGACGACGCGCATGCCGATCGCAATCTCGTCGTTGGGCTGGAACTCGCCGCTGCCCGCGAACACCACGCTGCTCGACATCATGCCTTCGGTCGTCTCGCGCAAGAACACGATGTCGACGTCCTTATGCACCGACGGGATGTTGGGATAGGACTTGACGGGCTTCACGTTGGCGAACAGCTCGAACTTTTTCCGCAGCGGCGGCATCACCCACGTCGGGTCGTTGCGCGGATAGGCGTTGTGGCCGATCGGCCCGCAGATCCATCCATCGGTCTTCGTCAGCGCGTCCACCGTGACCTGGGGAAGGGTATGGCCGTGCGCCTCGTGGCCGCGCTTGCCGATCGGCAGCTCCTGCCACTCGATTGGCAGCCCGGTCCGCGCCGCCGCGGCCTTCAGGACCTTGACGCACTCGGGCACGACCTCGAGCCCGATGTCGTCGCCCAACAGGACTCCGATTTTCAGCACGATTCCGCTCCCCGTCACGAAGCCGCGCGCCGCGCGCCCTTGGCGCCCGGCACCGACGCGCGCGCGACCTCCGCGGCGTCGTTGAGCTTCGCCACGTCCCAGCACAGGCGGATGAGCCTGTCGGCCTCGGCCCTCGACAGCACGGGTTCGGCGAGGCCGCGGAACTTGGCCTCGAGGTCGGCATCGCTCATCGGCCGGTCGAGGCTGCCGACCGCATGCTCGACGAATTTTTCGAGCACCTTGCCGTTCTTCAGCCTGATCGTGACGCGCACCTGGTCCTCGTGCACGCCCTGCTCCACCGTGGCAGTCACCTTCTCGCGCAGTGCAACGACACGCGGGTCGCGCACCGATTGATCGCTGTACTGCGCTTCGCCCGCTGCACCGTGGACGATCGCCACGGCGCTCGAGTGATAGACGCTGAACTTGCCTTCGAGACCGGATTGAGGCGTTTTTTTGCCGGTCAACTCCAGCACCAGGGGGTGGACCTTGAGCGCAACGTTTTCGATGTCCTCGGGCTTGAGCTTGTGCTCGTTGCGAAGCTGGATGCAGCCGTCGATTGCCGGGTGCTCGACGATGCCGCAGGCGAACGGCTTGTAGGTATTGAGCGCGATCTCCCACGTCTCCCCGAGACGGTCGGTGATCGCCTCCGGCTTGAACGCCGAGGACAGCACGTTCGCGAAGCCACGCTTCGCCTCGATGCCCTGGCTCGAGCTCGTGAAGTCGCGCTGCGCGAGCAACGCCGCCAGCAGACCGTTGCGGGCGGCGTTGCCGGGATGGAACGGCTTGCACATGGTCCCGAACATCTCGCGCAGGCCCGAGGATTGGGTGGCGGCTATGCCGAGCGCCCAGGTCATTCTCTGCTCGTCAAGGCCTAGCAGCTTCCCGGCAGCGGCCGCGGCGCCGAATACGCCCGCCGTGCCGGTGATGTGCCAGCCGATGTCGTAGTGAGGCGGATACACCGAATTGCCGATGCGGCACTCGGCCTCCACGCCGAGTATGAACGCGTGGAGAAACTCTTCGCCCGTCACCGGCCGGCGCTCGGCAAGCGCCAATATCGCCGAGGCCACCGGGCCGCTCGGATGAATCACGGTCTTCAAATGCGTGTCGTCGAAGTCGAAGGTATGCGACGTGATGCCGTTCATGAGCGCCGCGAGCATGATGTCGAGCCGGTCGCCGCGCCCGAGCACCGTGGCCTCCCGCGGCCCCGAGAATTCATTGAGTGCCGCGAGCGCGCGCTCCACCGTCTCGTGGCGCGCCGCCCCGACGGCGCAGCCTACCCAGTTGAGGAACGAGCGCGCCGCCTCGTGCCGCACTTTCTCCGGGATGTCGCGATAGCGATGATCGACGATGAATTTCGCAAGTGTCCTGGTCACGTCCATGATCTGCCTTCTTCCTTCTTCCTTCTGCCTTCTGCCTTTACCTGAGGTACTTCGTCTCCCACTCCTCGACTTCGCGCAGCCCGAGGGTCTCGTTGTATTCCTTGAGGCCCAGCATGCGGCTGCGCAGCGCGCGCGTGTTGCCGTCCTTGCGGAGGGCGGCGAGCGCCTCGCGTATCGCGAAGCCGGCTGCGGCGCGCTCGAGTCCCGGGTAGATCGCGATGCGCAGGCCGAGGCGGCCGATGCCGTCCCGATCAAGCTCGTCGAGCGCGCCGCCCGCGCCCATGTTGACGAGACAGGGCGCGTCCACCTCGGAGGTCACGCGCTTGAGATCCTGCAGTATCGTCGGACCGCTCTTCATCTCGACGAATATCACGTCGGCGCCTGCCGTGCGGAACGCCCGCGCGCGCTGGATCGCCTCATCGAGCCCGTGTGCCTCCGCGGCATCGGTGCGCGCGATGATGATGAAGTCCGGGTCGCGGCGGGCGGCCAGCGCAGCTTCGATCTTGCCGGCGGCCTCGGCCAGCTCGATCACCGGCCGCGCACCGGGGAGCTGGCCACATCGTTTGGGGGATGCCTGATCCTCCAGGTGGATCGCCGCGACGCCCGCGGCCTCGAACTCCTCCACTGTGCGGCGCACATTGACCGCGTTGCCGTAGCCGGTGTCGGCGTCGCAGATCAAGGGAATCTCGACCGCCGCAGCGACGCGGCGGGCATGGCTCGCGATCATCGTGAGATCCACCAGCCCGACATCGGGACGCCCCAGCAGGCTCGCGGAGACGCCATTGCCGGTCATGTACGCGGCCTCGAAGCCCGCCTGCTCGACGAAGCGCGCACCGTAAGCGTCGTAGATGCCCGGCGCGATGATGACCGGACCCTTCGCCAGTCGCGCGCGAAGACGCTGGCGGGCGGTCGGATTACGCGCCGTGGCCATCGCCTCCCACCACCCCGTCACTTCGTGACACCCCTCCTCGGGCAGGAGGGGAAAGTTTCTGCTCGCGCGTCATCCCTTGTCGGTCAAGCCGCTGCCTTGAGGTCGAGGCGGTATTTCTCGAGCTTCGCCTCATCCAGCGTCACGCCGAGCCCCGGGCCGCCGGGAAGCGCGAGGCTGCCGCTGGAAAGGTCCAGCTTGCGCGTCACGATATCGTCCGCGGTCTTGAGCGGTCCCACGCACTCGAGCCCGTCGATCACGTTCGCGGAAGTCGCCGCCAGCATGATCTCCGCCACGGTGTTGACGCCCAGGCCGAAGCCGTGCCCCACCACGCAGCGGATGCCGGCCGCCTCGGCGGTCGCGATCATGCGCCGCGTGTTGAGGAAGCCGCCCTGCTTCATGACCTTGACCTTGACGATGTCCGCCGCCTCCATCTTGATGATGCGGATGAGGCTCGCGTGGTCGAGCACCGATTCGTCCGCCATGACCGTCACGCCGACGGCGTTCGCTTCGCGGCGCACCCGCGCCATGCCGGCGATATCGTGGTCCGGAACCGGCTGCTCGAAGAGCTGCAGCTTGAATGGCGCCACCATCCTTGCCAGCTTGATGGAGGTCTCGGCGTCATAGCCCGCGTTGGCGTCGATGCGAATCTGAAAATCCGGCCCCACCGCCTCGCGCACCGCCTTCACCCGGTCGCGGTCGGCCTCGATATTGCCACCGACCTTGATCTTGGCCGAGCGGAAGCCCTTGCGCTGCCATCCGAGCGTCTCCCGTGCCGCCTCATCTGGCGGGAGTATCCCGATCCAGGCGTTGAAGAGGAGCTTCTCCTTCATCGCTCCGCCGAGGTAGGTGTGGACCGGCATACCGGCCGCGCGCGCCGCGATATCCACGCACGCCATCTCGATCGCCGCCTTGGAGTCGAGGAAGCCTTTCACCGCCGGCTCGATGCGTGCCAGCACCGCGTGGATGTTGGTTGGATCCATCCCAAGGAGGAGCGGCGCGAAGGTCCCGCGGAGCTTCTCCAGATGGTCCGGAGTCTGCTCCTTCGAGTAGCCCGGGGTGGGATCGATGTTGCCGAGCCCTGTCACACCCCCGCTCGCGGTAATGCGCACGACGACGCTCTTCTGCACCGACTTCGTGAGATAGGCGTTCTTGTATTCTCCGACCAGCGGCACCGCCACGCCAAACACTTCCACGCGCTCTATTTTCATGTGGTTTTCCAGTCCGGATGCGCCTTAAGGAACGGAATCAGCCCGCCCGCCGCGAGCAACGCCTGCACCTCCGCCGGCAGCGGCGGGGTCTCGCGCACGATGCTGCGCGCGGGCACCGTGACACGGCCCAGCGCGAGATCGAGCTCGATCTCGTCATTCTCGGCGATGCCGGTCACGTTGCACTCGACCACCGGCAGGCCGTTGTTGATGCAGTTGCGGAAGAATTGCCGACCGAAGGAGGCGGCGACGATCGCACCCACCCCCAGGAGATGCAGGATGTGCACCGCCTGCTCGCGCGAGGAGTTGTTGCCGAAATTTTTCCCGGCCACGATGACGTCGCCCGCCGCGAGGCGCCCCGCGAAGCCCGGCGCGAGCTGCTCGAATGCGTACCGCGCGACGAACGCATTGTCGCGGCCCGGATGGTACTTGCTCGAGCAATGGATATCCGTATTGATGTCGTCGCCGAGCAAGTGCGCCCGGCCTTTGATCAGCGAAGCCGCAGAGGGCATCTCGTCACCCGTCACGCATCACCCGTCACTCGTCACGCCTTCCCCGTGGAGGGCCGCCAGTCACCGCCTTCGACCGTCCGGGGATCCGTAATGCGGCCAGTCAGGGCGGACGCCGCGACCGTGGCCGCCGAGCCGATGAAGATCTCGGAATTCGCGTTGCCGAGCCGTCCCTTGAAATTGCGGTTGGCGCTCGAAATCACCACGTCGCCGTCGCCGGTGATGAGATGGCCGGTGATGTTGACACAGGTGCCGCAGCCTGCGGCCTCGAACGACGCGCCCGCCTGCGTGAGGGCCTCGATCAGGCCTTCCCGCGCCGCCTGCAGGTAGACGTTGCGCGAGGCGGGCGTCACGATCATGCGCACGCCTCGGGCGATGCGCCGGCCCTTCAAGATGGCGGCCGCCTGGCGGATGTCGTCGAGCCGGCCGTTGGTGCAGGTGCCAATCAGCGCGTAGTGGATCCTCTGCTCCTTGATCTCCGGTGCGCCGACGACGTCGTCGATCTTGTGCTTGCGCGCCACCTGCGGGGGCAGCTTCGCGACATCGATCTCGATGCGCTCCAAATAGCGCGCATCGGCGTCGGCCGTCACCGGCTGCGGCTCGCGCGCGCCGCGCGCCTTGAGCCACTGGACGGTCTTCGCGTCGGCCTCCAGCAGCGCCGCCTTCGCCCCCAGCTCGGCGGCGTGATTGGCGAGCGTCATCCGGTCATCGATCTCCATCGCGGCCACCGCCGGCCCCGCGTATTCGATCGCCTTGTAGTTGGCGCCCTCCGCTCCGAGCCGGCCGAGCATGGCGAGCGTCACGTCCTTGGCCCAGACGCCAGGCTGAAGCCGTCCCCCGAGATCGACGCGGATGGTCTCGGGCACGCGAAACCAGAGCTTGCCGGTCATCATCACCGCCGCGAGATCGGTGCCCTCGACGCCGGTGCCGAAGGCATTGAACGCGCCGTATGTGGTCGAATGCGTATCCGTGCCGACCACCAGGTCGCCGCACGTGAAATGCCCGCCCTCGGGCAGCACCTGGTGGCAGATGCCGTCACCGATGTCGTAGAGCACCGTGCCGTGCGCTTCCGAGAACGCGCGCATCTCGCGGTGAACGTTGGCGGCCTCCGGGTGCGGCGGCGGCGAGTAATGGTCCAGCACGAGCGCGGTGCGCGCGGCGAATGGCAGCCGGTTAGCGCCGAGCTCATCGATGCGCTTCAGGGCATTCGTCGCACGGCCATCGTGCAGCATCGCGAAGTCCACGCGCGCGACCACCACGTCGCCCGCCTTCACGGAGCGGCTTCCAGCATGTGAACTCAGGATTTTTTCAGCGATCGTGGAGCCCATCACCCTCTCCGTACCCGCGGCGCCGGCGCAGCATGGGATTGTATCAGCCCCGCCGCGGGGCGCGCCGGCCGCGCCGTCGCTCAATGTATGCCCCAGAGCAGCGACTGGCGGTCGGCGTTGCTCCACACGCCGCGCGCCTTGCGCTCCTTGCGGCGCTCTTCGTGCCAGCGCCGGTACGGCAGGTTCTCGGGATTGGTCACCGTGTCGCTTTCGAGGAGCTGCGCCGCCAGCCTCGGCGGCACGGGGCTCGCCGACCTCGATACGGGGTAGCCGAACCAATTCAGCGCATCGCCGATCAGGGCGTCGAGCGCCGCGACGTCGCTGGCAGGCAGGCGCGTCCTGTACATCTCGCAGTAGCGCGTTGAAATCGGCTGCGCCGTCTTGGCATGCAGCGGGTGCCCGCTCCAGGCGCGTGCGGAGCGCGTTTCGTGCGGGGCCAGCATGACGGGATCGAAATCCTCGCGGAGAAAATCGCACAGCTGGCGGACCGTGCCTTCCGCTCCGGCGCACAGGTCCTCGTAGCGAACCTCGCAATAGGCGTCCGCGGGAAGCCGCCGCGCGCATTCGCGGATCGCGCTCACGTATCGCCGCCACAGATTCGCGCCCGAGTACACCGTGTAGGGCCACAGCAGCGAATCGGAGATGTCGATTGCCTGGTCCCGCCCGTCGCGCACGATATGGATGAATTGCGCGTCCGGAAACTGCGCGCGGATCTCGTCCATCCAGAAGCTGTTGCGCGGCGTCTTTTCGCCCCATCGTTCCTTGCCTTCTGCTTTGGCATAGGCCAGGTGCAGCGCCTCGTAGAGGCCGCGGAACGTGCGTTCGCGCGCGGCGTCCGCCAGCGCCGCCGGGTCAAGCCTGACCGGCCACTTGCCCACGGTCGGCGTCTGCAAGATGTCCTCTGCGAGCGCGATCAGGTTCGACGGCAGCGCGAGGTCACCGTAGCTGTACAGGTAGGGGTACACCATGTCGAACAGCCATCCCGGTGGCGGAATGGCAATCCGGGGATGCGCGTCGAGGATCAGGCGCAGCAGCGTCGAGCCCGAGCGTGGGGCGCTCACGATGAAGAACGGATTCCGGTCGCCGGCCATGACGGTTGTAATCTCCCGGAGTCCCTTCCCCGCTGCTCAGCGCGGCTTGAGGCCGGTCTGGCCGATGAGCTTGCCCCACTTCTCGTAATCCGCGCGCATGAACTCGTGACACTCTGCTGGCGTTCCGCCGATCGGCTCTGCCGCGTCCGCTGCGAAGCGCTTCCTGACGTCGGCCTGCGCGAGGACCTTTTGCAGCTCGGCATTGAGCCGGCTCACGGTGCCCGCCGCCGTGCCGGCCGGCGCGAGCACCGCCCACCACTGGCTCGATTCGAACCCGGGCAGTGTTTCGGCGACGGTCGGCAGCTCGGGCGCGACCGCCGCGCGCCTGGCGCTGGAAACCGCCAGCGCACGCAGCCGCCCCGCGCGCACCTGCGGCGCCACGGTCGGGAACGCCGCGAAGAGCGCGGACGTGTGCCCCGCGACCGTGTCGATGACGGCGGGCGCCCCGCCCTTGTATGGCACGTGCAGCATGTCGACTCCAGCGCGCAGCTTGAGAAGCTCCCCGGTCAGGTGGCTCAGCGTGCCCACGCCGTTCGAAGCAAAATTGAGCTCGCCGGGATGCCGCTTTGCCAGGCTGATGAGTTCCCTCACCGAACGCGCCGGCAGCGAGGGATGGATCACCAGCACGTTGGGCGCAGACGCGGCAAGCGTCACGGCCGCGAAATCGCGCAGCGGATCGTAGGGAGGCTTCCGGACGAGATTGGGGCCGATGACGAGCGCGCTGGACGAGCTGAAGATGATCGTGTACCCGTCTGCTGGCGCGCGGGCCGCGAGCTCGGTACCCAGCGCGCCCCCGGCACCGGACCGGTTGTCCACCAGGAACTGCTGCCCGAGCCCGGCGGTGAGCTTCTCGGCGATGGCGCGCGCCAGTATGTCCGACCCACCGCCCGCCGGGAAGGGAACGATGACGCGCACCGCCTTTGCCGGGTAAACCTGCGCGGCAGCCGGCGCTGCTCCCAGCGCGATGACGCCGGCGATCGCCAAATTCCCGATCCACGTCGCGATTGTTCTCATGAATCACCTCCTGTTGACAGTTGGCGTCGGAGCGGCCCCGCCCACCGGTAACCGCAACCTTATCAACGGCGCCGCGAAAGCTTCCTGACCAGCTTCTCGTCCACCGTCAGCCCCAGGCCCGGCGCGTTCGGCATGACGAAAAATCCTTTCTCGTCGAGTTCCACCCCTCCGTCTTTCACCGGTTTGTCCTCGATGCGCAGCTGGTAATCCATGCCGGGATCACAGCCGACGTTGCGCACGACCGCGTGAAGGTGCCCGGTGGCGGTATCGAGAAGGTGGCTGCCCTGCGTCCAGTCGATGCGCACCGGCAGTGCCGCGGCCTCCGCGATGCGCATCATCTGCACCGCCTTGTAGAATCCGCCGCATTTCCCAAGCTTGAGGCTCACCATGTCGGCGACGCGGTGCGAAGCGACATGGATCATGGTAGACAGGTTCTGGATCGCCTCGTCGGCCACGATCTTGTGCGGCACCGCGTTGGTGATCGACGCCAGCCCAGCGATGTCGTGGTACCAGACCGGCTGCTCGATCGCAAGGTTCTCCGCGCCCGGGAAGCGGCGCTGCAAGAGGCCGATAGTGTCCTTGGCGGTGCCCCACATCTGATTGGGATCCGCGATCACGAGGCTCGACGCGGGCACGCTACCGAGTATCGCCTCGAGGCGGTCCGCATCCGCATCCAGCGACTCGAGGTGGCCCGTCATCTTGGGTTCAAAACACGTATAGCCGCGCTTCATGAGGGCGACCGCGTGCTCCGCCATTCGCTCCGGCTCGGCGCGCGGCATGGTGGCGAGCTTGCCGAATGTCGTCTGATGGGCACCGCCCAGGAGGTTGTAGATCGGCTGCCCCGCCGCCTTGCCCATGATGTCGTAGAGCGCGATGTCAATGGCGCTCCGCGCGCCGGCGTTGCCTTGCAGGAACAGGCTGTCGAGCGCGGCGTGGATCGCCCCGATGTGAAAGGGACTTTTCCCGGTGATGAGGCGACCGAACAACCCGACCGTGGCGACAATCCCGGCCTGCGTCTCGCTGGTGACGGGATGCGCGCACGCCTCGCCCCAGCCGACGATGCCCTCGTCGGTGGTGATCTTGACGAAGACGTTCTCCTTGTACTCGATGTTGGCGAACCACGTTTCGCGCGCGTGGACCATCGTGCCCTTCTTCTTGTTCGACCCGAACAGCGCGTGGTACTCGTTGCTGGGGCGGAACCAGACCGGTATGGCCTCGACCCGGGTGATCTTCATGTCTTTCCCCTTCCTTCAGAAACTCGTCGGCCAGTTCGCGAGGTGGTGCTGACCGACACCGCCGGTCAGGCGCGGCACGTGGATGTCCAGCATTTCCTTCAGGTAATCCCGGGTCTCCCGGGGGTCCAACACGTCCTTCACCCCGTAGACGGCGGCGAGATCGTAGGCGCCGCCGTTGCGCGCCATGTCCTTGAGCAGCTCCTGGAAGCGAGCCGGATCATTGGCCTCCGTCATGCCATGGACCACGGCCACCGCAGTCCGGGGGTTCATGAAGCTCACCTCGGCCGTCCACCACGCGGCGATCTCGTCGGCGATGCCGGCGCCGCCCATGTTGATGAAGCCTCGCCCGTAGCTCTTACGCAGTATGATGCTGATCCGCGGCACCGTGACCTGGAGCACCGCGTTCATCCAGTTGATCACCTTCCCGATGGTGCCGCGCTTCTCCGCATCGGGTCCGACCAGAAACCCGGGCTGATCGTGCAGGAAGACGAGCGGCACGTTGTAGGAATCGCACAGCACGATGAAATCGGTCGCCTTGCTGCAGGCATCGGCGTCCATGGCTCCACCCTTGTGGAGCGGGTTGTTTGCCACGATGCCGATCGTCCTGCCATCAAGACGCGCCAGCCCCGTGGTCATGCTGCGCCCGAAGCGCTCCTTCAGCTCGAAAAAACTGTCGCGGTCGACGAAGGCGCGAACGACCTTGCGCACGTCGAAGACCTGCGACGACGACTCCGGAATGAGCTCCAGCATGTCCGTCACAGCCTCGTCCGATCCTTCGGGCACCGGCGCGACGGGCGGCGGCAAGCGGCTGTTGGTGGGCAGGTACGAGAGAAGCCGCCGGATGGTTGAGATTGCCTCCTCGTCGGTATCGACCACCACATCCGCGAAACCCGAGTGCTCCGCCAGCACCTGCCATCCCCCTACCTCCTCGGGCGTGACCGCACGGCCGAGCGACATCGAGACCACGCGCGGGCTTGCGACTGCCATGACCGACCCCTTACGCATCACGCAGAAGTCCGAACAGCAGGCATGCCAGGCGGAGGAGCCGAAAGCGTTGCCCAGCACCGCGGCGACCCACGGCGCCTCGCGCATCCTGAAAAACCGCGGACCCTCGAAATTCATGCCCATGCCTTCACCCATGATGTCGGGCATGCGCACCCCGGTGGATTCACCGAGGAACACCACGGGAAATCCGCGCCGGCTCCCGGTATCCTTGATGTGCGCCATCTTGCGGTTGTTGGTGTAGCTGGAGGAGGAGCCCTTCACTGTGAAGTCGTAGCCGACGACTCCCACCCGCCGGCCGTCCACCTTGCCGAAGCCCGTCACCTTGCCGTCGCAGGGCGTCGAGTCGCGCATTTCCGGGATGAAGGAGACGCCGAACAGCCCCGATTCGCGGAACGTCCCCGGATCGAGCAGCCGCTCGATGCGCTCGCGCACGTTGAGCACTCCGTCCTGGCGCCGCCGCGCGAGCTTCTCGGGTCCGCCCATGGCCCGGGCGCTCGCCGCTCGCGCCGCGTATTCGCTGATTTGTTGCCGGAATTTCATGGTGGATCTTCGTGGTAACGTGGTCGCGCGGCCAGCGCCCGGCGCGAGCCGCTACTCCGCGTCTAGCCGCCAACGCAAAATTGACCACAACGCCCCCCTGAAATCTGCCACCTGGGTGACAATTGAGCGCGGCGCACCGGTGGTTGGCTGGCGAACCGGCCGCGGGCGACAGTTCACGGGAGGATCCATGGCCACGACCGACTTCCTGGGCAGGCTGGACGGCAGCGTTCGCAGCGCGCTGCTCGGCCAGGCCCGGCGCCGGAAGCTGCGCAAGGGCGATTTCGTCTATCGGGTGGGGGACCCCGGCGATGCCGTATACGTTCTTCTGGCGGGGCGTATCAAGACCTACAAGATCGCCCTCCGCGGTCGCGAAGTGATCCTGTGGTTCGGGTTTCCCGGCGAGGTGTTCGGGCTCGTGGAGTCGCCCCATGACCGGGCGCGCATGGTAAGCGTCGAAGCCTGTGAAGCGTGCGAGGTCGCGGAGATCCCCGTTGCCCGGTTTCGCGAGTTTCTCGCCGCCCATCCCGTCGTGTCGCAACTGCTGACCCAGATCATTGCGTCGCGGCTCGGCATGCTCGCCAACCGCCTCGTCTATCTGCTGGCTGACAACGCCGAGGCCCGCATCGCGAAATTGCTGGTCGATCTCGCGGCGCGCAGCCCTGGTCCGGCGCAAGGTCTCGGTCTCACGCACCAGGAGATCGCCAACATCGCCGGCGTCCAACGCCAGACCGCGACACGGATACTCGGGCGGCTCAATGAGCACGGCGCGCTGGCCGTGCGCTACGGCCGGATCGCTATCCGCGACCGCGAGCTGCTCGCCCGTTTCGCGGCGCGCCACGCCTGACGCGCCGCGGGCGCGGTCGCGGTTTCCCATCGTGGCGGAGGCGGCGGGAATTTGCTATAAACGCGTCTCCGCTTCCCCTGCAAGCATCATGAATCGCCAACCGGATTCGCTAACCGCCTACGTCGCCCGATTCATCACCGAAACGCAAGCATCCCGCATCCCCGCGGATGTGATGCACCTCGGCATGCGCTCGATCCTCGACGGCATCGGACTCGCGCTCGCCGGCAATGCCGCCGAATCGGGCAGCATCGTGCGCCAGTACCTGAAGACGCTCGGCTGCCCGACCGGCAAGGGCTGCACGGTGATCGGAACTTCGCTCAAGGTGCCGGCCCGCTTTGCGGCGTTCGCCAACGGCATCGCGATTCACGCCGACGACTACGACGACACCCAGCTGGCGGTCGCCAAGGACCGCGTCTACGGGCTGCTCACCCACCCCACCGCGCCGGCGCTGCCGCCGGCGCTGGCGCTCGGCGAGCTCGGCAACCGTTCCGGTCGCGACGTGCTGACCGCCTACCAGGTCGCAGTGGAGGTCGAGACCAAGATCGCCGAGGCGATCAATCCGCGCCATTACGACGAGGGCTTCCACTCGACGGCGACGATCGGCGCGATCGGCGCCGCCGCCGGCGCGGCAAAGTTGCTGAAGCTCGACGTCGAGGAGACGCAGCGCGCGCTCGGCATCGGCGCGAGCCAGGCGGCGGGACTGCGCGAGAGCTTCGGCACCATGACCAAGCCGTTTCATCCCGGGCGCTCCGCGGAGAGCGGCGTCGTCGCGGCGGAGTTCGCGAAGCTCGGCTGGACCTCGACGCCGATCGTTCTCGAAGCAGGGCGCGGCTTCTTCCAGGCTGCGGGCGGCGGCTACGACCCGGCCGCAATTGAAGGCAAGCTTGGCAACCCCTGGACCTTCGCCTCACCCGGCGTCTCGATCAAGCCGCACCCCTCGGGATCGCTTACCCACCCTGGCATGGGGCTCATGCTGGAGCTGATCCGCAAGCACGACATCCGGCCGCAGCAGGTCGTGCGGGTCAAGGTCGGCACCAACCGCCACATGCCGAACGCGCTGATCCATCACCGCCCGAAGAACGAGCTGCAGGCCAAGTTCAGCATGGAGTTCTGCATGGCCATCCTGCTGCTGGAGCGCAAGGCGGGTCTCGCCGAGTTCACCGACCAGGTCGTGAACCGCCGTGACGTGCAGGCGATGATCGAGCGGATCGAATTTGGCGTGCATCCCGAGGCCGAGGCGGCCGGTTACGAGAAGATGACCACCCTCATCGAGATCGAATTGACGGATGGCCGGCGCATCAGCGGCCGCGCCGACTTCGGCAAGGGCAGCCCCGCGAATCCGATGAGCGACGACGAGCTGGCGGCCAAGTTCCGCGAGTGCGCGGCATGGGGTAAGCTCCCGCGTGCGAGCGCCGACAAGGTGATCGAAATGGTGTTCGGCCTCGATGAACTGAAGAGCATTCGCAGCCTCACGCGGCTCCTCGCCACCGGCCCCGCGCGCAAGCGCCGCTAAGAAATGGGGTCAGGTTCGATTTTCCGGACTGGTATTTGGCTAACTGACACAGAAATTCGAACCTGACCCCATTTTTCATGGCAAAGCCCGTAATCGGCCTGATGCTCGGCGATGCCACCGGCGTCGGGCCGGAAATCTGCGCGAAGCTGCTGGCTTCGGGCGTGACGAGCAGCCTGGCGAACACCGTCGTCATCGGCGACCGGCGCGTGCTCGAGCTCGGCATGCAGGACGCCGGCGTCGGGCTCGGCTATCACGTCTTCCCGGGCATCGACTCGGTACGCTGGCCGTCGGAGCGAGTGCCGGTGCTCGACCTCGGAAACATTGATCCGGCACGCATCCGGCGCGGAGAGGCTTCCGCCGAGTCGGGACGGCTGACCGGCGAGACGCTCAAGGTCATGATCGACCTGGCGGCCGCGGGCAAGCTCGACGGCATCTGCTTCGCGCCGCTCAACAAGGGCGCCCTGCACGCCGGTGGCTGGCATTACCACGACGAGCACCAGATGTTCGCTGCGCTCACCGGCCACAAGGGCTTCTTCGGAGAGATGAACGTGATCCAGGAGTTCAGCACTTTCCGCGTGACCTCGCACGTCGCCCTGCGCGAGGCGGTCAACCTGGTGACGCCCGAGCGCATCGAGAGCGCGATACGGCTCGCGGACGATACCCTGCGCGCTACCGGACACGCCCGCCCCCGCATCGGCGTCGCTGCGCTCAACCCCCACTGCGGCGAGAACGGGCTTTTCGGCGACGAGGAAATCCGCATCATCCGCCCGACCGTGGACCGGATGCGCGCGGCGGGCGTGAATTGCGCCGGTCCGATCTCCTCCGACGCGATCTTCATCAAGGCGAAGCGCGGAGAATTCGACGGCGTGGTGATGATGTATCACGACCAGGGCCAGATCGCGACCAAGCTGCTGGGCTTTAACAAGGGCGTCACCGTCACCGCCGGGCTGAAGACCGTGTTCACCACGCCCGCGCACGGCACCGCCTACGACATCGTCGGCAAGGGCCGGGCCGACCCGGGTGCGCTCGAGTACGCATTCAAGCTCGCCGCGACACTGGCTGCCGGCGCGGGCTCGAGGAGAGGGGCGCGCACCCTCTGAGTACGAGCCCGCCTTTGCCGGGCATCTGCAATCGAAGCACATCTCGTTAAGAAAGGCACGATATGAATCTCACGCGATCATTGCTTGTTGCGACAGCCTGCATCGCAGCCGCCTCGGCCGGCGCTGCGGAGTTTCCCAGCCGGCCGATACGCCTCGTGATCGGGTTCGCACCCGGCGGCGGCACGGACACCACAGCGCGGGCCCTGAGCACGAAATTGACGGCGTCCCTGGGCCAGCAAGTGATCGTGGACAACCGTCCCGGCCACTCGGGGACCATCGCCGCGGACATCGTGTCGAAGGCGACCCCGGACGGGCATACGGTGCTGCTCGGGACGATCGCGCTGGTGATCAACCCCATCCTGACGAAATCGATGCCCTTCGACACGTTCAAGGACCTGCTGCCCGTGACGCAGGCGGTGGATTCGACCAACATCCTGATCGTTCACCCGTCCGTGCCAGCCAAGTCGGTGAAGGAGCTGATCGCACTCGCGAAAGCGAAGCCGTTGAACGGCGGCTCCTCCGGCATAGGCGGCACTGGGCACCTTGCCGTGGAGCTCTTCAATCTCCAGGCGGGCGTCAAGATCACGCATGTCCCCTACAAGGGCGGCGGACCCGCGATGGTCGATCTCCTCGCAGGCAACATCCATCTGATCTTCGCCACCGCGGCGAGCTCGATCGCGCACATCAAGGCGGGGCGGGCCCGGCCGCTCGCTGTCACGACGGCGAAACGCTCGGCGTTGGTGCCGGAACTGCCGACGGTTGCGGAAGCCGGCGTGCCGGGCTTCGAGGCGAACAACTGGAACGGGTTCTTCGTGCCGGCGAAAACGCCGCGCCCCGTCGTCGCCAAGCTGAACAAGGAGCTGGGAGCGGCGCTGCTGTTGCCCGACATCAAGGAATTCCTGTTCAAGCAGGGGCTCGACGCCGCGCCGGGCACGCCGGAGCAGTTCGCGAAGTACATGAAGTCGGAGTCCGCCAAGTGGACGAAGGTGATCCGGGCGGCCGGCGTCAAGGTCAACTAGAAACAGTGATGGATGATGAGCGATGAGTAACGCAAAAACCCGAAGCATCGTGCAGGTCCTTGCGGCGTGCGCGGCATTTGCGGCGGCGGTGCCGCTTGGCGCGCAGGATTATCCCGCCAAGCCGGTGAGGATCATCATCGGCTTCCCGCCGGGAGGCGCGACCGATCTCGTCTCGCGCCTGATGGCGCCGAGGTTCGCGGATCTCCTCAAGCAGCAGTTCATCGTGGACAACCGCCCCGGCGCGAACGGCGTCATCGGCACCGATCTCGCCGCCAGGGCGGCGCCCGACGGCTACACCATCCACCTCGCGACGGTCGGCTCGCTGGTGCTTTCTCCCGCCACGGGCAAGGTGCCCTACGATCCGATCAAGGACTTCGCGCCGATCTCGCAGGCGGTCGCGTTGCAGAACATCTTCATCGTGCACCCCACGCTTCCCGTGCGCTCGATGAAGGAGCTGATCGTGCTGGCGAAGGCGAAGCCCGGCGCGCTCAATTTCGCGTCTTCCGGCGCGGCCAGTCCGGGGCATCTCGCCGGCGAGCTGTTCAAGAACATGGCAAGAGTCGACCTCGTGCACGTGCCCTACAAGGGCGGCGGCCCGGCGCTGATCGACCTCATTGCCGGCCACATCGAGATATTCGTTGCGGTGATCTCGACCGCGACGCCGCAGGTCAAGGCGGGCAAGGCGCGCGCGCTCGCGGTCACCGGCCCGAAGCGGGCGGCGTCGCTGCCGGAGGTTCCGACCGTGGCCGAGGCGGCGCTCAAGGGCTATGAGGCTACGAACTGGTACGGGTACGTGGTTTCGGCCGGGACGCCCCGCCCCATCATCGAGCGCCTGCACCAGGCGACGGTGACCGTGCTCGACATGCCGGATATCCGGAGGGCGCTCCTCGACCAGGGGATCGAAGCCGCACCGAGCTCCCCGGAGCGGTTCGCCGCCTACATCAAGGCCGAAACCGGCAAGTGGACGAAGGTCATCAAGGCTGCCGGAATCAAGGTCAATTGATGTTCAACCCGTTCCAGCCGCTCGAGAAGATCCGGGCCGAGGTCTACACCTCGATGCCGGCGAAATTTCGCAAGAAGAGCCGCTCGGCCTGGTCCGACCCCAACCGCCAGAACGCGGAAGTCGAATGCTTTCTTGAAGCGCCTGCCTTCGACCGCCAGGGCAACTTATACGTGTGCGACATTCCCTTCGGCCGCATCTTCCGCATCGACCCGAAGGGCAACTGGGAGCTGGTGGTGCAGTACGACGGCTGGCCCAACGGCATGAAGTTCCACAAGGACGGGCGGCTGTTCGTGTGCGACTACAAGGAGGGCCTGCTCACTCTCGACGTCACGACCGGCAAGCTGGAGACGCTGCTGCGCACCGCCTACAGCGAGAGCTTCAAGGGGCTGAACGATCTTCACTTCGCCTCGAATGGCGACGTCTATTTCACCGACCAGGGGCAGACGGGCATCGCCGACCCAACCGGCCGCGTCTACCGGCTGACGGCCAATGGCGAGCTGCGCCGCCTGGCCGAGAACATCCCGAGCCCGAACGGCATCACGCTATCGACCACCGAGAAACACTGCTATGTCGGCGTCACGCGCTCGAACTCGGTGTGGCGGCTACCGCTGATGGCTGACGGCTCGGTTTCGAAAACCGGCGTCGCGATCCAGCTCTCGGGCGGCGTCGCCGGACCCGACGGCATCGAAATGGACGCCGAAAACGGTCTGCTGGTCTGCCAGCTCGGCGTCGGCATCTGGCGTTTCGACGCCAACATGCTGCCCACTCACATCGTTTACGCGGACGGCCCGCACCACCATCACCTGGACAACGTCGCCTTCGGCGGGCCAGACCTGAGGACGATCTACATCACCGAAGCGCTATCGGGCGATATCCTGACCGCGAAGATGCCCGTCGCGGGCAAGCGGCTCTACGGACTCAGCTAAGAGATCGGCAGCGCCGGGCGCGCGGACCACTCGTGCCAGGACCCGATGTAGTTGCGCACGCGGGTGAGGCCGGCGTGCTTCAACGCGTAATAGGTGTTGGCCGAGCGCGCGCCGCGATGGCAATAGGGCACGATCTCCGATTCCGGATCGACGCCGCTCTCCCGCAGCAGGCCGCGAATCGCGTCGGGAGACCTGTAGCGGCCTCCTTCCAGGAACCGCGTCCACTCGATCCAGGCCGATCCCGGGATGTGGCCGCGCCGCTTGCAGCATGCCGTCTTGTCGCGCCCCGCATGCTCGTCGGCGTCGCGCACGTCGAGCAGCGTCAGGTCCCGGCCAAGGCGCGCCAGGATCTCGTCGAAACCGATGACGAGCCCGGGTTGTTCCCGCACGCGCAAGCTGACCGTCCACTCGCCGGCGCCACGCGCGGAAAGCTCGCAGCCGGCCGCGCGCCAAGCCGCGAGCCCGCCGTGCAGCATCTGAACCCGCGGGTGGCCGATGTATTGCAGGATCCACGCATCGCGCGCGGCCCGCATCCCGGTCTGCTCCTCGTACAGGACGATCGTTCGCTGGGACGAGGCGCCGGCGTCCGCGTATCGCACCGCCATTTCCTTCGCGAACGCGGCGAGCCCCTCTGCCCGCGTATCGGTCGCGAAGACGTCGTAGGTGCTGAAATTGATCGCGCCCGGAATGTGGCCTTTCGCGTAATCGGCAGGCCGGCGCGTGTCGACGATCACCACATCGCCGCGCCGCGCTTCCTCCAGAAGCTGCCTTGGTTCGATCAGGAAATCCACTTCCTCATCCCTCCGCCCTCATCCCTTGAAGAACTGACTCAGTTCTTCATAGACCAGGTCAGGCACCTGCTCCGCCGGATAGTGCCCGCACGGCAGCGGCCGGATGCACACGATGTTCGAGCAGTACTGGGGCCACGCCTTGCGCGGGTCGAAGTATTTCTCGGTGTGGCTCTTCTCGCCCCAGTAGATCGCCGCCGGGCACGTCACCTTGCGCCCGGCCTCGAAGTCGGCGCGGTCCATCTCGAAGTCCACGGTGATCGCCGCGCGGTAGTCCTCGCACACGCCATGGATGTTCTCCGGCGTGCACACCCGGGCGTACTCCGCGAGCGTCTCCTTGGAGAACCCGCCCTTGCCGATGCCCATCGCCGTGAGCTTCTTCAGGATGTAGAAGTCCTCTTTCCCTTCGATCAGCTTCTCCGGGATGTCGTACGGCTGGGCCATGAAGAACCAGTGGAAGGACCCGAGCGCCCAGCCGCGCGAGATGTTCGTCAGCACGTGGTGCGTCGGCAGGATGTCGAAGCTCGCGAACTTTCTGACCTTGTCCGGGTGGTCGAGCGTCATGCGGTGCGCGGTGCGCGCGCCGCGATCGTGCCCGGCAAGGAAGAACTCCTTGATGCCCAGGTGCTGCATCACGTCGACCTGGTCCTGCGCCATGCGCCGGAACGAGTAGTTGCTGTGGTCCTCGCGCCCGCGCGGCTTGCCGCTGTCGCCGTAGCCGCGGAGATCGGTCGCCACGACGGTGAAGTCCCGTGCCAGCCGCGGCGCGACCAGATGCCAGTGAACATGCGTGAGCGGATTGCCGTGGAGCAGCAGCACGCCCGGCCCCTTCCCGCCCACGCGCCCGACGATCTTCACCTCGGGATCGGTGGTCTGAATCTCGAACTGCTCGAAGCCCTCGTACATGCGCCCTCGCTGTCCTCGTGGTGGCAAATGTCGATGTTACAATCGCGCCTCCACCGAAACAACGGTGACGCACCGGCGCACTGACGAAGCGACTGGGCCCTTTCATCCCTCATCCCTTATCCCTCATCCCTCGTGAAGATCCTCGTCCTGCCCGGCGACGGCATCGGCCCCGAGATCACGGACGCAACCCTTGCCGTGCTCGATCGCGCCAACGAGAAGTTCGGGCTCGGCCTCGAATGGCAGATCCAGGACATCGGCCTCACCACCCTCAGGACGCAGGGCTCGACGCTCCCGCCGGACGTCATGGATGCGGCGCGCAATTCGGCAGGCATCATCCTGGGGCCGGTATCGCATCTCGACTATCCCGAGCGCGACCGCGGCGGGATCAATCCGTCCGCGGAAATGCGCGTCAAGCTCGATCTCTACGCCAACATCCGCCCCGCCAGGTCACGGCTCGGCGTGGGCTTGACCGGCAAGCCAGTGGACCTCGTCATCTATCGCGAGTGCACCGAGGGCTTCTACGCCGACCGCAACATGCACGAAGGCACGGGTGAGTTCATGCCGACCGAGGACATGGCGCTCTCGATTCGCAAGGTGACGGCGCGCCAGTGCCGGCGGATCGCGCAGGTTGCGTTCGAAGCCGCGATGAAGCATCGCCGCAAAGTCACCGCCGTGCACAAGGCTAACGTGCTGCGGATCTCCGACGGTCTCTTCCTGCGCGAGGTGCGCAAGGTGGCGTATCACTTTCCACTGGTCGAGCTCGAGGAGCGGATCGTCGACGCCATGGCGGCGCTGCTCGTGCGCGATCCATCCCGCTTCGACGTCATCGTCACCGGCAACATGTTCGGCGACATCCTCTCGGACGAGGCCTCGGAGCTTTCGGGGAGCCTGGGTCTCGCGGGCTCGATCATGGCGGGCGACGAGCGTTGCTGCGCCCAGGCGCAGCACGGCAGCGCGCCTGACATTGCCGGCCAGGACAAGGCAAATCCCACCTCGCTCGTCCTGTCGGCGGCGATGCTGCTCGAATGGCTGGGCCGGCGGCACCGCCGTCCCGAGCTCGAGCAGGCGGCCAAAGCCATCGACTCCGCTATTGACGCCGCGCTGAGGGATCCCGCGACCCGCACGGCCGACCTTGGCGGCAAGCTCGGCACGCAGGCATTCGCCAGGCACGTCGCCGGCCTCGTCGGCTAGCACGAAAAGGTGTCAGGAACCTTTTTTCCGGACCGAAAAGGTTCCTGACACCTTTTCGTGGGCGCGCGTTCCTGCCGGCATGGCGCCGTCATATACGGCCATCGGCGGGTGCGCTATCCTATCCGCGCGCCATCCCGGTGGGGCGGCGCCGTTTCCACCCGCTGCGCTCATAACCACAAGGAGGAGGCCACATGGATTTCTCCGCCCTGCTTACATCCCTGCAGAATGCACTGGGCTCGCAGCTGCCCAAGATCCTGGGCGCGATCGGCATACTGATCATCGGCTGGCTGGTCGCGGTGCTCGCCCGCGCCGGCGTGCTGCGGCTGCTCGAGCTCCTTTCCGTCAACTTGCGCATACGCGAGAGCACCGGGCAGTCGCTCGATGTCGAGAAATGGATCGCGATCGGCGTCTTCTGGCTGATCCTGCTGTTGACGCTCCTCGGAATGTTCAACGCGCTCGACCTCGCGCTCATCTCCAACCCCTTCCAGCTGCTGGCAACCCAGATCTTCGCCTACCTGCCGCGCCTGATCGCCGGCACCCTGCTGGTGCTGATCGCGTGGCTCGCGGCGACTCTCCTGCGCGCCCTCGTGACGCGCCTCCTCGCGAAGACCGGCTGGGATGTCAAGCTTTCCAGGCAAGCCGGCATGGAGCCGATGAGCAAGAACGTCGGCAACGTTCTCTTCTGGCTGGTGATCCTGCTGTTCATCCCGGCGATCCTCGGCGCCTACGACCTGCAGGGATTGCTCGCCCCCGTGCAGGGCATGCTCAACCGGGTGCTGGCGCTCCTGCCCAACGTCTTCGCGGCGCTGGTGATCGGCTTCGTGGGGTGGCTCGTGGCGAAAGTGATGCGGGGGCTCGTCACCAATCTCCTCGCGGCCGCGGGCGCGGACAAGGCGGGACACAGCGCGGGGCTCGACCAGTCGGTGCACCTCTCGCGCGTGACCGGGACGCTGGTCTTCATCTTCATCTTCATCCCGACGCTGATCGCGGCGCTCGATGCCCTGCAGATCGAGGCGGTGTCGCGCCCGGCGACCGACATGCTGGGACAGATCCTCAACGCCGTGCCGCACCTCGTCGCGGCGGCGCTCATCCTGATCGTCACGTGGTACGTCGCCCGCTTCGCCTCGGCGCTCATCAGCCATCTGCTGAACGGCATGGGCCTCGACAACGTGCCCGACAAGATCGGCCTGGGACGGGTCTTCGGCGGCCAGTTCAAGCCGTCGATCCTGGTCGGAATCGTGATCATGTTCTTTGCCATGCTGTTCGCCACGGTGGAGGCCGCCAACCAGCTCCAGTTCACGCAGGTGCGCGACGTGGTCACGACATTCATCAGCTTCGGCGGCGACGTGCTGCTCGGCGCCGTGATCCTGCTGATCGGCTTCTGGCTCGCGAATCTCGCCTACCTCGGGATCACGCGCACGACCGGCGACAGCGCGAAGGGGCTCGCGCGGCTGGCGCAGGTGGCGATCATCGGCGTCGTGATCGCGATGGGCCTGCGCGCGATGGGCATCGCCAACGACATCGTGAACCTCGCTTTCGGGTTCACCTTCGGCGCGATCGCGGTGGCCGTGGCGATTTCATTCGGGCTCGGCGGGCGCGAGGCGGCGGGCAAGCAGATGGAGTACTGGCTCAGCAAGCTCCGCAAGTAGCTGGTCCTCCTCCCCCCTTGCGGGGGGAGGATCGAGGTGGGGGACACCTAATCACCCCCCATCCTAACCTTCCCCCTCAAGGGGGGAAGGAATAGTCGGGGGTTTACTTGTCCAGTCCGCCAAGGCAGAGGTACTTGACCTCGAGGAACTCCTCGATGCCGTACTTCGAGCCCTCGCGCCCGATGCCGGACTCCTTCATGCCCCCAAACGGCGCGACCTCGGTGGAGATGATGCCGACGTTGATGCCGACGATCCCGGACTCGAGCCCTTCCGCCACGCGCCACACGCGCCCGACGTCGCGGCTGTAGAAGTAGGCCGCGAGGCCGTATTCGGTGTCGTTGGCGAGATCGAGCAGCTCCTGCTCGGTCTTGAAGCGGTAGAGCGGCGCGACCGGGCCGAAGGTTTCCTCATGCGTGACCTTCATCGCCTTGGTGACCCCGGTCAATACCGTCGGCTGGAAGAACTGGCCACCTTTCTCGTGCCGCTT
>DATBKZ010000029.1:0-5578 GCA_036555615.1 Burkholderiales bacterium
ACGCAGGGCGCGGCGATCAGCCACGGGATCAGCAGCGAAGCCGTCGGGAAGATCGGCCCCGCCCCCGTGCCCCGGCCGAGCAGCCGTTTCCCGACCAGCCAGACCGCGAGCACGGCCATGACCGCATCGAATACGGTGAGGTTGAATCGCCCCGGGGGCACCGCGGCGCTCGCGACCGGAAGACACACGATCAGCGCCAGAAACGCAAAGCGCAGCGGCTCGTCCCGCGTCACCGTGACGATCATGCCGGCGGCGATTGCGCCGAAGATGGCGACGTAGTAGATGGTGCGGAGGCCGGCGACGCTGCCGACGACGGCCGTCGCCATTCCCGCCAGCGCCGCGCCGGCGAGAACCAGGGCCAGCAGGGACGCGGGCCCCGCCGCCGCAACCGAGTCACCCCAACGCGGGTTCATGGCTCGCAGAGGACGCGTTTCGCAGGGGAGATCGCGGCCGACCCGATGCCCGGCGATCCGCGTCCGGAAACGCCGCTGCGCACCCGTGGACCTGATCCCCGCGCGGCGTTAACCCGATGCCGCGACCGGGGACCGGGCGGCCGGCGCGCCTTCCGCCCCGCTGTTCGCGGCCACCATCCGGGCGATGCGCGCGAGCGTCCGCAGGTCATCGATGTTGAGATCGTCGACCTTCACCTTGAATCCGAAGCGTTGCTCGAGCTGCGTCAGCAGCTCCACGAATTGCAGGGAGTCCAGTATCCCGGTCTCCAGGAGGTCGGTATCCGGCGACGGCACCTCGATGTGGAAGCACTCGACGAAGAGGGCGTCGAGACGCTCGATCATGGTGTTCGTGTCTGTCAAGAGGTATTTCTCCTTAAGCGGTGTGCCCTAGGCTTCTTTGAGCATCGGTTCGCTCGCGCCGGAAGGCGCGGGCAGTTCGGCTCGGAAACGCTCCCTCAGCCGGCCTCGGTCGATCTTGCCGCTGGGATTCTTGGGCAGGGGATGGCCGTAGCGCATCCAGCGCGCGGGCAGCATGTAGACAGGCAGCAGCTTCGCCAGAGACGCGCGCAGCCCTTCCGGGGAGACGCCGTCATCCGGTGCCGGGACGTAGGCGCAGCAGATCTGCCAGCCTTCGAAACCCCCGGACGGGATCGCGACCACCGCGCTCTCCAGCAATCCTGGCAGTGAATGCAGCGCGGCGTCGATCTCCCCCAACTCGATGCGGTATCCCCGGCTCTTGATCTGCGTGTCGGCGCGTCCCACGTAGTGGAACAGTCCGTCGGCCCCGCGGCGCCCCAGGTCGCCGGTCCTGTAGATGCGGTCATGCAGGCCCTCGCCGCCGGGGAGCGGAACGAACACGCTGCGGGTCTTCTCGAGGTCGCGCCAGTAACCGGGGCTCAGGCCCGCGCCGCGGATGCAGATCTCGCCGATCTCGCCCGGGGCGACCGGCCGCAGTTCGCCGTCGAGGAGCAGCAGGTCCTCCCCGTCGCACGCGCGCCCGATGGGGATGGGCTCGCGCGGGTCGGACGGACAGCGCGGCACCGTGTAGTAGCTGCTCGAGATCGTCGTCTCGGTCGGCCCGTAGAGGTTGGTGAATCGCACGTGCGGCAGCCGCCGCATACAATGAATCAGCGTGGGGGTCGGCAGTGGCTCTCCCGCGAACAGAACGCGGCGCAGGCCCGGGAAGTCGTCCTGGCCGACGGCGTCGAATTTCGCCATCAGGTTCAGCACCGACGGCACGGAAAACCACTGCGTCAGCCGGGACTCGCGGATGAAACGGGCGAGCTCGTGCGGCAGCAGGTTGAGTTCCGCGGGCACGAGGTGCAGCTCGGCGCCTGCCCACAGCGCGCCGAAGATGTCGAAGCCGGAGATGTCGAAGCGCAGCGGCGCATGCTGGGATACCCGGTCCGTGCGGTCGATGCCGAAGTGCTTGAGCCCCCACCGGAGGAAATGCGCGACGTTCGCATGGGTGATCATCACGCCCTTGGGCGTTCCCGTCGATCCCGATGTGAACAATATGTGCGCCAGGTCGCGGGCGGTGTTGGCGGACGCCGGCAGCGTCGCCGGGGCTGCCGCGAGATCGCGCAGCGTGAAGGCCGGTGCCGGATGGGCCTCGGGCGCGAACGCGTCGTCGAGCCATCCGACCAGCGGCCGCTGCTGCAGCGTCGCCGCCGCCAGCGCCTCGCGCAGCACGGGGCCGACTCCGCCTCCGGCCAGGATCACGTGGCAATCGCTGACCTCGAGCACCCGCGCCTGGCGCGCCGCCGGGCTGGCGGGATCCATCGGCACGTAGATCGCGTCGGCTTTGAGCGTCCCGAGCATGCCCACGATCGCCATTGGGCTCTTCGGCATCAGCAGGCCGACGCGGTCTCCGCGTCGGCAGCCGGCATCGACGAGCAGCCGCGCCAGCCGATTGCTCGCCTGCTCGAGCGCCGCGTAGGTCATGCGGGCGTTCTTGAACACCAGCGCGACGGCGTCGGGATGCGCCAGCGCCTGCTCGGTCACGCCTTGCTGGAGCAGGTTCGGCATCACGCGGCGCAGCGGGAAACGGCGCGGTCGAACACAACGCCGGTATGACGGATCTCATCCTGGCTCGCGGGCACTTCCAGGATGAACGTGCGGTAGCCGACGTCGACGTAACGCGCGACTTCGTCGGCCACGCGCTCGTAGCTTCCCACGAGGAACGGACAGACCGCCTTGTAATTCTGGAACGGCGTGAGCCAGTACGGGTTCTCCACCCCGGGCGCGCTTTCCGCGAGTTTCGACAGTTGCTGGTGCCAGGACGAATCCGACACCTTCATGGCGAGCTGATGCGTGAGCTGGCCTTTCCGGTCTTCCGGGTACCGCTCGCGCGCGACCGACCACGCTTCCGCTTCGTCGCGGCGGGCGATGATGCCGATCCGGATGCCGCGCGATTCGATGTCGGCGGGCGGTGCGGCGGCATAGTCCGCCGGCGGCTTCGGGTACTCGACCGCGGTAGCCCGCAACTGCCGCGCCGCCGCCATGCCCGCTTCCGAGGACCCGGAGAGGAGCACCTCTGGAGCAAGCTCGGCCGGAAGCGGCGGTGTCAGCTTCAGGTTGCTCACCTTGTAGTAGCGGCCCTCGAAGCTCACGGGACCCCCCGTCCGCAGCAGCGACTGTATGATGGTGGTGTATTCCGTGAGCCGCGCGTAGCGGTCATCGTGGGGCGTCTGGTCGTTCAGCGCCGTCAGGTCGTTCTTGAAGCCACCCGCCACCATGTTGAGATCGAGCCGGCGGCCGTACAGGTAGGCAAACGACGTGATCATCTTGGCGACGCTGTAGGGATGCATGTAGATCGGCTGGATCGCCACCAGCGGGGCGAGGCGCCGCGTCGCCCGAATGATTTCCTGGGAGACCAGCCACGGATCGAGCTGCTGGTTGTCGGTGAAAACGAGGATGCCTTCGTACCCCGCGTCCTCGCTCCAGCGGGCAACCTCCTGCAATCGCTGCAAGTACTCCGCCCGCTCCAGCTGTACCGAAAGGGGAATGGTGGAATAGATTTTCAGTCCGTATTCGAGGGCAGTGGTTGGCATCTTTGAGCGCTCGTGTATGTTCAAGGGGGCCGCCACTCACGGCACGCGCCGGTCCTCCTCCCCGGCGGGGCGCCAGCTTCGCGCGCCCGCCGGGTCAGCCATGCAATGGACAATCTAGACATGCCCGGCGGCAGGGCGTTTTCGGTGTGGGCGAAAACCGTGATCCATTCGGCCCATCGGGGCGTGCCGCATCACACCTGGCCAAGGGGGCGCCCGCGACCGTTGATCGGGAGCCGCCCCGGAGGCGTAGCCGGAAAAGAAAGAGGGCATGACCTGGGATCATGCCCTCGCGACTGGGATCGGGAACAGGGGTATGACTACACTTAGTTTGGCCCTTCAGCTCCGGGCTCGTAACATCGGGCTGGCCATCCCGACCTGTTCTGCAAGTTTGAGTCTGCTACATCGCGTAGTGATTCTGCTACGAAGCCGATTCGTCCGCAAGCAGGAAGCCTAGTCCATCCGGCCTATGCCACAGTGGGTCCGGAGAATCATCCCGTTACGCGCGCATGGCTGCAGCCCGGCCGCAGGTGCATATGGACCGGTTGGCTCGTCCGAACGGGCAGACACCAGCCAAGACTTGTAGCGGAATCGCTACTCCGGCTCTGCGCCCTTACTACAAGGAAAAAAAGTTTCGGTGATAGCTGCTTGATTATCCGGGACCTATTATTGGCGCCATGGATTTCGCCCCGGCGGATAACAGGTCGATTGACCCATTATGAGAGTCCTTATCGCTGACGATTCGGCCATCGTCCGGGAGCGGCTGACCAGCCTCCTGTCCGAAGTTCAGGGCGTCCGGGTCGTAGGCCATGCGCGAGACGGCGCCGAGGCGCAGGGGCTGGTGAGGAAGCTGAAGCCGGATGTGGCGATACTCGATCTCAGGATGCCCAAGGCCAGCGGCATGGACGTGCTCCGGGAGATCAAGCGCCTCACTCCGGCCCCCACGGTCATCATGCTCTCCAACTACCCGCATCCCGAGAACAGGAAGAAGTGCCTCGAGGGGGGAGCGGATTTTTTCTTCGACAAGTCTACCGAGTTCAGGAAAGTGCTGCTGGTCCTGAGCGGGATGCTTCGCGGCGCGGCGGTCGCACCGGGCGGACCGAGCTAGGCAGGCTGGGGCCGAACCGCCGGAGGATATTCATGCCCCGTTACGAGAGTGCCCGAAACAAAACCGGGAGCGACGCCGGTGAACGGCGCGCCGGCCCGGACAGTCGGACAGTTGAGACGCCAGTTCTGATGGAGGGGGAGCGATGACGGACCTTGCAATTTCTTCTTCGGCCGGCCTCGAGCGCAGCGAGATTCTGAAGGTGCTCCGCGCGTTCCGCAAAGGAGACTTTTCCGTTCGCCTGCCACTGGGGCTCGTGGGCATCGACGGCGAAATCGCGGAGGCGTTCAACGACGCGGTCGAGATGAACGAGGTGATTGCCGACGAGCTCGCGCGCGTCTGCGACGAGGTCGGCAAGCAGGGGCAAATCAATCAGAGAGTCAAAGCACCCGCCGCCACCGGCTCGTGGGCGGATTGCGTGCATGCGGCCAACACGCTGATCGGCGACCTGGTGCAGCCGACCGTCGAAGTCGCACGCGTCATCGAATCGGTGGCGAAGGGCGATCTTTCGCAGACGATGTCGCTGGAAATGGACGGCAGGCCGCTGCGCGGAGAGTTTCTGCGAATCGGGAAGGTCGTGAATACCATGGTAAGCCAGCTCGGCGGGTTCGCCTCCGAAGTCTCGCGGGTCGCGCGCGAGGTCGGCACCGAGGGCAAGCTCGGCGGCCAGGCGCAGGTGGTGGGCGTGGGCGGGGTGTGGAAGGACCTGACCGATAACGTGAACTCGATGGCCGCCAACCTCACCGGCCAGGTGAGGAACATCGCGGAGGTGACCACCGCGGTGGCGAAGGGCGATCTTTCCAAGAAGATCACCGTCGACGTGCGCGGCGAGATCCTCGAGCTGAAGAGCACCATCAACACGATGGTCGACCAGCTCAATGCATTTGCTTCTGAAGTTTCCAGAGTCGCCAAAGAAGTAGGGACGGAAGGGAAGCTCGGCGGCCAGGCGCAGGTGGTCGGCGTCGCCGGCG
>DATBKZ010000030.1:0-30666 GCA_036555615.1 Burkholderiales bacterium
GGTAGCCGTTGCCGCTGTGGAACGCGAGGCCCGAGGGCGCGATCGACGGCACCCAGTAGTGCACCGGCTGCTCCATTCCTGCCTTCGCCGTTCCCTCGCCGATCGCGGGCCCGCTGTATTCGCGGCCGTAGGTGATGACCGGCCAGCCGTAGTTGCGGCCCGCGCGCGCAATGTTGACCTCGTCGCCGCCGCGCGGCCCATGCTCGTGCGTCCACAGCTCGCCGGTCTGCGGGTGCAGCGCGGCGCCCTGGATGTTGCGATGCCCGTACGACCAGGTCTCCGGCAGCGCGCCCGCGCGGGACGCGAATGGATTGCCGGCAGGCACGCCGCCGTCCGGCGCGATGCGGATCACCTTGCCGATATGGGTGCCGAGGTCCTGGGCCAGGTCGCGCTGCGAGTTGCGCTCGCCGGTGGTGACGAACAGGCTGCCGTCGCGCGCGAACACCAGCCGCGAGCCGAAGTGATGGTTGCTCTTGAACTTCGGCTGCTGGCTGAAGATCACCTTCAGGTCCGCGAGCTGCCCGCCTTCGAGGCGCGCGCGAGCCACCGCGGTGCCGTTGGTCCCGTCCGCGCCGGGCTCGGCGTACGAGAGGTAGATGACGGAGTTTTGCGCGAACGCCGGGTCGAGCGCGACGTCGAGCAGCCCGCCCTGGCCCTGTGCGTGCACGGCGGGAACGCCGGCCACGGGTTCCGACACGGCGCCTTCGCGCGTCACGTAGCGCAACCTGCCGGGGCGCTCGGTGACGAGCATGCGCCCGTCCGGCAGGAACGCGAGCGCCCAGGGATGCTCGAGGCCTTTCGCGACGGTGGTGACTTCGACCTTCGTCTCGCCGCTCGGCGCGACCTGCGGCTTGTCCTGGCAGGCGCCGGCTGCAGCGACCGCCAGCAACGCCGGGAACAGGCTGCGCGAGATGACCATGGCGTGCTTCCTCAAAGTCGGCCTCCGCGTCACCCGGTGGCGATGCGCGTGATGATGTAGCCGCCCGACTTCGGGTCGAACTCGAGGTCGATCAGCTTGCGGTCGCGCGCTTCCTCGAGCAGGTTCGCGAAGGATTTGAAGCCGTGGTAGCTCTCGTTGAAGCCGGGCTTGCGGCGCTTGATCGCCTGCTTGACCATGGATCCCCAGACCTTTTCCTCCGCGTCCCGTTCCGCGAACAGGTCCTCGGCCGTCTCCATGAGGAGCTCGATGCCCTCCTGGCGGCGGTCCTCGGAGCCGGACGCCGACTTGGGCGCCGTCTTGGCCACCTTCTCCTTGCGCGCGCTCTTGGCGCGGCCCTCCCCGCGCACCAGGTCGTCGTAATAGATGAACTCGTCGCAGCCGCTGATCAGCAGGTCGGAGGTCGAGTGTTTGACCCCGCAGCCGACTACCACCTTGTTGTTCTCGCGGAGCTTCGCGACCAGCGGCGAGAAGTCGGAATCGCCGCTGATGACCACGAAGGTGTCGACGTGCGACTTCGTGTAGCAGAGGTCGAGTGCGTCCACCACCATGCGGATGTCGGCGGAGTTCTTGCCCGACTGTCGCACGTGCGGGATCTCGATCAACTCGAACGCGGCCTCGTGCATGGCGCGCTTGAACTCCTTGTATCGTTCCCAGTTGCAGTAGGCCTTCTTGACGACGATGTTGCCCTTGAGCAGCAGCCGCTCGAGCACCTTCTTGACATCGAACTCCGCGTAGCGCGCCTCGCGCACGCCAAGGGCGATGTTCTCGAAGTCGCAGAACAACGCAAGATTGGTAGTCTCACTTGTGCTTTGGATTGCCATCTGGTGCTCCGGTCACGCAGGAGCGTGAGTGGTGAGTAGACGAGGGGTCCGAATGCGCATTTTACCTTGGAGTGCCGCCTGGCTCACACCTCATCGTTCATGAGTCACGCCGATGATGTCGGGCCGGCGGCTCGACGCCCGATGCCAGGCGATGCGCCCACCGGGTTGTTTCCGGCAGCCTGTATCGAGTGGTGCAGGCCATGACGTAGCGCACCGCCTCCGGCAGGCTCACCCGGTGGCCGATGGAGACGAAGACCGGCCGGATGCCCGCCCGGGATCGCACCACCGCGCCAATGGTCTCTCCCCGGTCCCGCAGCGGCACCCAGGCGCCGCGCCGCGCGCCCGGCTCACGGTGCATCCCGATCAACCGCGATTTGGCAACGCCGATCGACGGGATGCCGCAAATGACCCCCAGGTGGCAGGCGAGGCCGAAGCGGCGGGGATGAGCGAGCCCCTGCCCGTCGCAAAGCACAAGGTCGGGCCTGACCCGCAGCCGGGCGAGCGCCGCCAGCAGCGCCGGCATCTCGCGAAACGAGAGCAGGCCCGGCACGTACGGGAAGCGTGCCGGCCGCCGCGCCACTGCGTAGTCCACGAGCTCGAGCCCGGGGAACGACAGGACCGCTACCGCTGCCCGCGCGGTGGCGCCGCCACGCTCGAAACCGACGTCTGTACCCGCGACGGTGCGTATCTCTCGCGGTTGTCCGCGCCGGATGACTCGCGAGCGCAGCCGCTGCTGCACGGCAATTGCCGCACGCGGCGAAAGGTTCCATGAATGCTTCATTTTTTTCCCCGTCATCCCGAAACTTCAACCTCCGTCCTTGTCCAATGACGTATGACCAGCAATCCGTCACGAGTCACCAATCACTGTAGTACTATGCTCCAATGAGCGAAGACCTGTTCGAGAAGCTGCGCGAGCAGATGATGACGGAGATCATCACGGAGGCTGCCCTCACCGTCGGGCATACCGGCCGCGCCGCGTTCAGCGAGCGGGTGATGCGCGTGATCAGCAGCATGCCGCGTCACGAATTCGTGCCGGTGGAGCTGCAGCCCTACGCCTATCTCAACCGTCCCCTGCCCATCGGCTACGAGAAGACCGTGTCGCAGCCGTTCATCGTCGCGCTCATGACCGATCTCCTTGCGCCGGAAGCGGAGGACGTCGTGCTGGAGGTGGGCGCGGGAGCCGGCTATCAGGCGGCGATCCTGGCCGAGCTGACGAAGCGCGTCTACACGGTGGATATCATCGAGGAGCTCGCTCGCGGCGCGGAGCGGCGGCTCAAGCGCCTTGGCTACGAAAACGTCGAGGTCACGGTCGCGAACGGCTACTACGGCTGGTCGGAGCACGCGCCGTACGATCGAATCATGGTGACCGCGGCCTCGGATCTCATTCCGCCGCCGCTGCTCGCTCAACTCAAGCCGGGCGGGCGCATGGTGATCCCGACCGGCATCCCTGAGAAACAGAACCTGATGCTGGTCGAAAAGTCTGCCGCGGGCAGCGTTTCCGCGCGGGAGATCCTGCCGGTGCGGTTCTCGGAGCTCGAGGATCCCGGCGCGATGGTGGGAGCTGCCTGAACAAGGCAAAGGCAGAAGGCGGAAGGCGAGCCCTTCGGTATCTCTGATCATCACGAAGCCCGTTGCAAGGGGCGGCGGGCGCGCTCCCGGAGGGGGTAATTCGTGACATTCGACACGCTATGTCGCGGGCATGCCAGAGCGCGTCGAGCGCCGATCACCGGTCACCCGTCACTAGGTCTCGCCGCGGCGCGGGATATAATCGCGCGACATGAAAAGACAAACGCGCAACCTGGCGGTGATGTTCGCCGATATCAGCGACAGCACCAGCCTGTATCAGAAGCTGGGGGACGGAGCCGCCCGCAACATCGTCAACGCCTGCCTCGAGGTGGTCAACAGCGTGCTGGCGCGCTACGACGGGCGGCTGGTAAAGACCATCGGTGACGAGGTGATGTGCGTGTTCCCGGACGCGGACCGTGCGGTCCTCGCCGCGAGCGACATGCAGGCCAAGGTCAGCGTTGGCAAGCCCGGGAACTACCCGGTCTCCATCCACATCGGGCTGCACTGCGGTCCCGTGCTGTGCGAGGAGAACGATGTGTTCGGCGACACGGTGAACGTCGCCGCGTACTTGCGGGCGGCGGCCACCGCCGAGCAGATTCTCACGACCGACGCGGTCGAGCGCTGCCTGTCGGCGGCGTTGAAGACCTGCGTGCGGCCGATTTTCAACGCCGTGCTGAAAGGCAACGAGCACGAGTCGACCGTCTTCCAGGTCCTGTGGCGGACCGACCGGACGGATCTGACCGACGTCAACCTGCAGCCCAGCAAGATGATTCCCGGCGACACGGGGGCGCTGCTGGTGACGCTCGACGAGGAGCGCGTGCGCGTGGACCAGTGGCGCACCGGCATCGTCATCGGGCGCGCCAAGGACTGCGACCTCGTGGTAAGCGACAACTACGCTTCGCGCCGGCACCTCTCGATCAAGCTGGTGCGCACGCATTTCTACCTGTTCGATCACAGCATCAACGGCACCTTTGTTTCGCTCGGGAGCGGGGAAGAGGTGCACGTGCTGCGGCGCGAGCTGCTGCTCGACGGCGTGGGCAGGATCTGCGTCGGGCGCAGCCGCCTGGAGCGGCCCTCGCGCGTCATCACCTTCGAGCCTGACCGGCGCTCGATGTACCGCGTTTAGTCGAGCGCTACGTCACGCGTACGGGTAAGCGGCTCGCGCTTACTTGTCGGCAATTTCCCGGGTAACGTCGAGCCCGCTGCGGCCCTTCTTGCGCGCCTGCTCCGGGCTTTCCTCGCCCAGCGGCGTCGCCGCGACCATGGCATAGATGTCGGTCGCGCCCTCGAAGATACGGCGCGTGAGCCCGAGCTCGCCGAAAGTCTTGGCAATCTCCTGCATCTCCGGCACCCAGCGGTACGCCTTGGGCGGCATGACCGCGATGTTCTTCATCTGCCACTCGAAGACGTCATTGCGGCTCTCCCGCAACTCCTTTTCGAGAGCCTGCTCGACGCCCAGCTTGCGCGCGGCCACGAGCAGCTCCACGGCGAGCGCGGTCGTGCCTTTGGTCATCGCGGCGTAGCACATCTTGACGCCGGAAGCGTCGCCGACGCGCTCGGACATCACCCGGATCAGGAGATTCGGGTGGTTGATCTGCCCGAGGAGGTAGGCATCCGGTCCCGAGACGTAGATGCGGGGCCGGTCCTTTTCTCCACGCGGCGGCGGCCCGATGATGCCGCCATCGATGAACATGCCGCCGGCGTCCCGGATCATGCGATCGGCGTCGCGCGCCGACTGCGGCGAGACCGCGTTCAAGTCGGCGAACGCGATCCTGCGGCCGGTCTTGCGCATGGCAGCCGCGGCCTGGCGGGCCACGTTGAGCGCTTCGCCGGGATTGATCACGGACAGCACGAGCTCGCAGGTCGCTACCAGCTTTTCCATCGACCCGCAGTCGGTCAAGCCGGCCTCGCGCGCGAGCATCTTCGTCCGCTCGCTGCGGCCGTCGAGCGCGACGTAGACGTTCAGGCCGCTTTCCTTCAGCCGTCCGGCGATCGCCTGGCCCATGTCGCCCGGACTGACGACGCCAACGTTACGAATCTGCATGCACGTTCCTTTCGTGATCGCGTGGTGCCACGGGGAGCGGTACAACCCGTGCGCTAGAATAGCGCGTTTTCGCCGCTCCCGCCGGCGGTATTCGCCGCCGTCCCGATGACAATCTATCTGATCCTTTTCCTCGGCTTGCTCAACTGGATGTGCTTCCAGAGCAGCCGGGTCCTGATGTCGCTGTACGCGATCGAGCTCGGCGCCTCCGCTGCCGCGATCGGGCTGCTCATCGCTCTCTACGGGCTGGGGCCGCTCCTGCTTTCCGTGCACGCGGGCAAGGTGTCTGACCGCATCGGGAGCTTCAGGCCGATCGTGCTGGGATCCGCCGGGCTCGCCCTCGGGCTTTCCATGCCATATTTCATCCGCGGAATCTGGCTGCTCTATGTGGCGGCGCTGATCATCGGTGTCGCGCTGGTGTATCTCAACATCGCGCTCCAGCATCTCATCGCCTCGCTCGGGGACGCCGAGGAGCGCACGCGCAATGTCAGCCTCCAGAGCCTTGCGATCGCGCTTGGCGCGCTGGTCGGCCCGTTGCTGACGGGCATCTCGATCGATCATCAGGGGCATGTGCCAACTTTTCTTTACATGGCGCTGACCGTCGCGTCCTCCTGCGCGGCATGGATCGGGTGCCGGCGCGTGATTCCGTATTCGCGCGCGGCGGCCAAGGCGAAGGCGGAGCGGGGGCTGCCCAGCATGCTGCGGCAGCCCCGGCTGCGCAACGTCATCGTCACGAGCGCGCTGGTCGTGGCGGGCGTCGATCTCTACACCTTCTACATGCCGATCTACGGGCATTCCATCGGCCTCTCGGCGACGATGATCGGCGTGGTGCTGGGCGCGCACGCGGCCGCGACATTCGTCGTGCGGGCCCTGCTGCCGCTGCTGGTGCGCCGGTGGGGCGAAGATCCCGTGATGACCGTCGCGATGGTCACCGCCGGAATAACCTTTCTCCTGTTTCCGTTCGTCGAGCAGGTGGCGTACCTGCTGGTGCTTTCCTTCATTTTTGGTCTCGGTCTCGGCGTCGGGCAGCCGCTGTCGGTGATCATGACCTACAACCGGGCGCCGCCGGGGCGCACGGGGGAGGCGCTCGGCCTGCGCTTCACGCTGGTCAACCTCACTCATATGGTGATCCCGATCGCCTTCGGCACAATCGGCTCCGCGCTCGGGATGGTGACCGTGTTCCTCGCCAACTCGGCGCTGATGCTGGGCGGAGGCTACACCCACCATCGCGGGGCCCGCGCGCTCCGCGATGACGGATAAGGCGCGCTGCGGGGGCCGACATGTCGCTCTGGCTGATCATGCTCATTGCGCTGATGAATCACAGCACCTTCAAGGGCAGCAAGGTGCTGATGTCGCTCACCGCGATCGACCTCGCTGCAAGTCCCGCGACGATCGGCGTGCTCTACGCGATGTATTCAGCGTTTCCGGTGCTGTTGTCGGTCTATGCCGGGAAGTTCTCCGACCGGCACGGCTTCCGCCTGCCGGCGCTGATCGGCTCGTGCGGGCTGCTGGTTTCGCTGCTCGTGCCGTTCGTGTTCCCTCATCTGGCGATGCTGTTCGTGGCGGCCTCTATCGCCGGCATGTGCCACATTTTCTACGTCGTGGCCATCCAGCACCTCATCGGCTCCATCGGGGAGGGCGTGGAACGCACGCGCAACTACAGCATCTTCGCGCTGTGCGTGGGCGTGACCACCCTGGTGGGCCCCCTGGTGAGCGGCTTCAGCATCGACGCCATCGGCCACCGTGCGGCGTGGCTCGTGCTCGCCGGATTTCCGGCAGTCGCAGTGCTCGTGCTGCTGATGGCGAGGTCGCTGCGCTCCCGGCCGCTCCCGCCTCAGAAGCCGGCCGGACCGCGGCGCGTCCTCGATCTCATCGGCAATGCTCCGCTGCGCCGCGTGCTGCTGGCGACCGCTTTCCTGGAAACGGGAATGGAGGCATTCAACTTCCTGATGCCGATCTACGGGCATTCGATCGGGCTCACCGCGTCCCAGATCGGGGTCGTGATGGGGGCGTTCGGGCTGGCACTGATGGCGGTGCGCTCGGTGATGACCGCGCTGGTGCGCCGCTCGAGCGAGGAGCGCGTGTTCAGCCTTTCGCTCGTGCTCGCCGGCGCAGCCTGCGTGGCGTTTCCGCTGGTCTCAAGCTTCGCGTTGCTGCTCGTCATGTCGTTCGTGCTGGGACTGGGACTCGGCTGCGGCGCACCCCTGTCCATGACTCTGTCCTACAACCGGGCGCCGGCGGCCCGCACCGGCGAGGCGATCGGCCTGCGGCAGACGGTCAACAAGGGGATCGAGACCACCATGCCGCTCGTGTTCGGCCTGATCAGCGCCGCAATCGGCGCGCTGCCGGTGTACTGGCTCGGCGCGCTGGTGCTCGCCAGCGGGGGCTGGCTCATGCACGGCGACGCTAGCCGGCGCAGCCACGCGCCGTCGATGCGCCCGCCCCACTAGTCGAGGGAAGGCAGTCCAATGGTGTTCCTGGCCAGCACCGAGGTCGCCGCCCTGGGGGTACGGGCAATATTGACTTGGATCAACACCCCGCGGCGGGAGGGCCGTAGAATGCGACCGCAACCCGGTTGCGCGTGACGTGACGCGCTGCGACTTCCCGGCAAGCGGGTAAAATACCGCTCCAGGCATGAAGGAAGGGAAGCTGGTGCCGCTGTGCGGCGTGTCGGATGTTGCCCCGGGCTGCGCATTGCGCGTGGAAAACGGCGGTCTTGTCTACGCGGTATTCAATGTCGAAGGCACCATCCACGTGACCCAGGACGAGTGCACCCACGGGCCGGGATCGCTGTCGGAGGGCTTCATACTCGATGACGAGATCGAATGCCCGTTCCACCAGGGCCGGTTCCACATCGCCAGCGGGCGCGCGACCTTCGCGCCGGCGACGGACCCGCTCAAGGTGTGGACGGTGCAGGTCGTGGACGGCAAAGTATGCATCGATCCGGCCGAGCACCAGTGACGCGCAGCGAGTGACGCGTGACGCATAACGAGTGATGAGGGACTGACTCATGGCAATCACCAGGGAACAGAATGAGCAACTGACCCGCACGGGACCCGGCACGCTGCTCGGGGATCTGTTCCGGCGCTACTGGATCCCGGCGCTGCTGGCCGAGGAAGTCGCGGAGAAGGACTGCGCGCCCGTCCGGGTGCACCTCCTGGGCGAGAAGCTGGTGGCGTTCCGGGATACCGATGGCCGCCTCGGCGTGATCGGCGAATTCTGCGCGCACCGCGGCGTGTCGCTGTGGTTCGGGCGCAACGAGGAGTGCGGGCTGCGCTGCCCCTATCATGGCTGGAAATACGACGTGACCGGACAGTGCGTCGACCTTCCTTCCGAGGCGGAGGAGTCGGGGATGCGCGCGCGGATCAAGCTCAAGTCCTATCCCGCGATCGAGCAGGGGGGCGTCGTCTGGATCTACATGGGCCCGCCGGAGCTGAAGCCCGAGCTCCCTGCTCTGGAGTGGACGCTGGTGCCGGCGGAAAACCGGTTCGTCTCCAAGCGGCTGCAGGAATGCAATTACCTGCAGGCGATCGAGGGCGGCATCGACTCGAGCCATGTCTCCTTCCTGCACAGCGGGGCGCTCAATCGCGATCCCCTCTTCAAGGGCGGCAAGGAACGCTCGAACCGCTACAACCTGTCCGACCGCATGCCGCACTTCGACGTGGTGGAGTACGAGGGCGGGCTGCTCATCGGCGCGCGCCGCCAGGCGGACAACGACCGCTACTACTGGCGCATCACGCCCTTCATCATGCCCTGGCATACGCTCATCCCGCCGCGCGCGGGGCACCCGATCGGCGGCCACGCGTGGGTCCCGATCGACGACGAGCATTGCTGGGCGTGGTCCATCAACTATCACCCGAAGCGCGCGCTGACGCCGGCCGAGGTGCAGGCGATGAAGGACGGCAAGGGCATCCACGTCAAGTACGTGCCCGGCACCTTCATTCCGCTCGCCAACAAGGCTAACGATTACCTGATGGACCGGAACTCGCAGAAGCTCGGCATGAACTTCAGCGGCATCGAGGGCATCGCGATGCAGGACGCTTCGCTCCAGGAAAGCGCGGGGACGATCCAGGACCGCACCAAGGAAAATCTCTGCTCGACCGACAACGGCATCATCATGATGCGGCGGCTCCTGCTCAAGGCCGGCAAGGACAATCGCGAAGGCAAGCCGCTGCCGGGCCTGAAGCCCGATACCCAGCGCGTGCGCTCGTGCGCGATCGAGCTGCCGCGCAGCGTCAAGTTCCACGAAGGCGCCCGGGAGGGGCTGTTCCGTCCGCTCAACACCGATCCCGTCTCCGTCTGACACGAGACAGATGGCAGAAGGCGGAACGGTGACCCGGTAGTACATCGGCCGGCGTTGCCGGCCCTCAGTGTTCATTAGGAGAGGGAGAGCAGTGGCGAGAGCCAGGCTGCGCTTGACGCTGTCGATCTGGGACTACGACCGCACGCGGGCGCTCGCCGACGGCACCGTGCGGCCGGAAGGCATCGAGCTCAACGTCCTCGAGCTCCCGGTCGAGGAGACGTTCTTCCGGATGGCGCGCTTCCGCGAGTTCGACGTCGCGGAGATGTCGATGTCGTCCTACGCCGTTTCGCTCCATCGCGATCCGCAACCCTTCGTCGCGATCCCGGTGTACCCCTCGCGCTTCTTCCGGCATTCGTGCATCTTCGTTTCGGCCAAGAGCGGCATTCGCGAGCCAAAGGATCTCGTTGGCAGGAAATTCGGGACGCCCGAGTACCAGCTGACCGCGCCGGTGTGGATCCGCGGCATCCTGTCGGACGACTACGGCGTCAAGCCCGACAGCGTCGAGTACTGGACCGGCGGCGAGGAAGAGACGCAGCGCGACGAGAAGATCAAGCTCGACCTGCCGCCCAACTTCAGGGTGCGGCCGATCGGCCCCGACAAGACGCTCTCGCGGATGATCGCCGACGGCGAGATCGACGCGCTGCACTCGCCGCGCACGCCTTCGACCTTCTATTCGAGGCCAGACGCGGTCAAGCGGCTGTTTCCGGATTTCGTCGCGGTCGAGCGCGACTACTACCGGCGCACGAAGATCTTCCCGATCATGCACGTGGTGGCGATCCGGCGCGAGGTCTACGAAAAGAACCGCTGGATCGCGATGTCGCTCTACAAGGCGTTCGTCGAGGCGCAGCGCCGCGTCTACGACGGCTTCGCGCAAACCGCGGCGCACAAGGCGATGCTGCCGTGGCAGAACGCGCACGTCGAGGAAGCCGTGCGCGAGTTCGGCCCCGACTGGTGGCCGTACGGCTTTCACGGCAACCGCCACGTGCTCGACACCTTCCTGCGCTACCACCACGAGCAGGGGCTGTCGGAGCGGCGGCTGAAACCGGAGGAGATGTTCGCCCCGGAAACCCTGGAGACCTTCAAGATATAGCGGCGGGTGACAGGTGACAGGATTCCCGCATTACGGGTAACCTTCCGTTCCCATCAACCGCTATCACTCATCGCTCGTCGCGCATTTATGATCATCGACATCCACGGACACTACACCACCGAACCAACCGCGCTCCACGGTTTCCGCGACAAGCAGCTCGCGGGGCTCCTCGACTCCGCGCGCAAGCCGGCCACCACCGATCTCGGCATCACCGATGAGGTCCTGGTGAAGAGCGTCGCGCCACAGCTCAAGTTTCAGAAGGAGCGCGGCAGCGATCTGACGATCTTCTCGCCACGCGCCTCCGGGATGGCCCACCACGTTGGCACGGAGGCGGTGAGCAGCGAGTGGACCCGCATCTCCAACGATCTCATTTACCGTATCTGCACGCTGCTCCCCGAGAACTTCGTCGGCGTCGGGCAGCTGCCGCAGTCTCCCGGCGTGCCGCCAAAGAATTGCATACCGGAGCTCGAGCGCATGGTGAAGGAGCTCGGCTTCGTCGGCGTCAACCTCAATCCGGACCCCTCGGGCGGCAACTGGACCGGGCCGCCGCTCACCGACCGCAGCTGGTATCCCCTCTACGAGAAGCTGTGCGAGCTCGAGATGCCGGCGATGATCCACGTCTCCTCGTCCTGCAACCCGAACTTCCATGCGACGGGCGCGCACTACATCAACGGCGACACCACCGCCTTCATGCAGCTCATCCAGGGCAATCTCTTCAAGGATTTCCCGACGCTGAGGTTCATCATCCCCCACGGCGGCGGCGCCGTGCCGTTCCACTGGGGCCGCTACCGCGGGCTCGCGCAGGACATGAAGAAGCCGCTGCTCACCGAGCACCTGCTGAAGAACGTCTTCTTCGACACCTGCGTCTATCACCTGCCGGGGATCGAGCTGATGGCGAAGGTCATTCCGGTCGACAACATCCTGTTCGCCTCGGAGATGGTCGGCGCGGTGAAGGGAATCGACCCGGAGACCGGGCACCATTTCGACGACACCAAGCGCTACATCGACCAGCTGAAAGGCCTTTCCGAGAAGGACCTCCATAAGATCTTCGAGGGCAACGCCCGCCGCGTCTATCCGCGTCTCGACCGGCTGCTCGCAAAGCGCGGCAAGCCCGGAAGCAAGTGACGCGCCTCACCACAAGGAACCTCGCATGGCCCACCCCCGATTGAACGGCATCATCCGCGCCCTCGAATCCGGGCAGCACGCCTTCACTACGTTCATGCCGCCCGACGTGGAGGCCGCGATCGCGCTGCAAGCCTCGAAATACGACGGTGTCGTGTTCGAGGGCGAGCACAACGGCTGGGATATCCGCACGCTCAGGGACTGCCTGCAGTACCTGCTCAACCGCGCGCAGATCGCGAAATCCGGGTCGGTCGCGCCTGCGGTCACGCCAACGGTGAGGATCCCCCCCAACGGCAACGAGAGGAACCAGTTCTTCGCCAAGCAGGCGCTCGATCTCGGCTACTACGGCATCATCTGGCCGCACGTCAGCACGGTCGAAGAGGCGTACAACGCGGTCGCTGCCTGCCGCTACCCGCGCCTCAAGGGCAAGCCGCTCTACGAGCCGGCAGGCATCCGCGGCGACGGGCCGGGCCAGGCGGTGCGCTACTGGGGCGTGACGCAGCAGGAGTACTACGAGCGCGCGGACGTGTGGCCGTTGAATCCCCAGGGCGAGATCTTCGTCATCCTCATGATCGAGGACACCGCCGGAATCGCAAACCTCGATCAGATGCTCAAGAACGTGCCGGGCATCGGCGCCATCCTGATCGGCGAGGGCGACCTCTCTCAGGAGCTTGGCTATCCGCGCCAGTACGAGCACAAGGTGGTGCTCGATGCGATGGCGCAGGTCGTCGCCACCTGCAAGAAGCACAACGTCGTCGTCGGCCATCCGCACGTCGAGACCGCGAATGCGGAGCGCATCATCAAAGAGGGTTACCGCTACCTCATGTGCGCCGCGCCGCGCAGCTTCGCCACCCTGGAGAAGGCCCGCGGCCTCGCCGGCCGTTCCTGACTTTCGGATGGAGAAGGTGACCGTCGCGGCGCTTCAGGGCATGAAGCGCGAGGGCAGGAAGATCGTCGGGGTGGTCGCCTATGACTATCCCACCGCGCAGATCGCGGACCGGGCGGGGGTGGATCTCATCTCCGTCGGGGATTCCGTCGGCGCCAACCTGTGGGGCCAGCCGACCGAGACCGAGGTCACGCTGGAAGAGATGCTCCTGGCGTGCAAGGCGGTCGCGCGCGGCGCGAAACGCGCGCTCGTCAGCTGTGATGTTCCGTCCGGTCCCGCGCAGGCGGGAGCCCAGGCCGCGGTGGGCGCCGCCTTGCGCCTGGCGAGGGAAGGGGGCTCCGCGATGGTGAAGATCTTCGGCGCTCCCGAGACCGTGCGCGCCATCGTCCGCGCCGGGATCCCCGTCTTTGCGGAGTTTCATGGAGGAAACGATATTCCGGCCGCGAGGCTCGTTGAGGAGGCAAGGCGCCTGGAAGAGGCGGGCGCGGCGCTGCTTGATTTTCGGCACTCCGGGCCGGAAGCGGGAGCAGCAGTCGCGAAGGCGGTCTCGATTCCAGTCGTCGGCGGTCTGGGCGGTGGCCCCTGGCTCGACGGGCGGGTGCGGCTTGCGCATACCGCCATCGGCTACGGGGCGAAGTGGCTCGATTCCAAGGTGGAAACGTATGCGAATACGGCCAGGCTGAGCCTCGAGGCCTTCACGGCCCTGATTGCGGATGTGCGCGCGGGCCGTCAGATCAAGGGCTGATCGATGGCCACCGCAGTCATTGACGGCATCCAGACCCGCTATGAAGTGATCGGCTCGGGGCCGCCCGTGCTCATGTTCTCGCCCGGCGGATTCGATGGGACGCTGGAGAAGTGGTCGACGACCGGAACCTATGCCAGGACCCGGCTCATGGACCACCTGCCGAAAAAATACTCATGCATCGTTTTCGACCGCCGCGAGACCGGGCAGTCGGGAGGCCGGGTCGAGCGCGTGACCTGGGCCGATTTCGCGGCGCAGGGCAGGGGGCTGCTCGAGCACCTCGAGATTCCGCGCGCCCACCTGATGGGCGGCTGCATGGGATGCTCTCCGGTGCTGGCGCTGGCCGTATCCCATCCGGAAATCGCGCTCTCCCTGGTGCTGTGGTGGCCGGTGGGCGGCGCGAAGTACCGCATCAACGGGCAGAGCCGCTTCGCGCAGCACCTCGCGTACGTGCAGCAACACGGTCTGGCCGAGGTGGTGGCGCTCGCCAAGAGCTCGGGCAAGAGCTTCAGCGAGGATCCGCGGGGCGGGCCGTGGGCGTCGGTGATACGCCTCGACCGCGCATTCGCAGAGTCCTACGCGCGCCAGGACGTTGAGCGCTATAAGCGCATCGTCGCCGGGATGGGGCGCGCGCTGATGGATCGCGACACCGCGCCCGGCGCCGAGCCCGAGGATCTGATGCGCATCGATCTCCCGGCGCTCATCGTTCCCGGCCGCGATCCTTCGCACGCGACCTCCGCCGCGCGGTATCTGGAGGAGTGCCTGCCGAAGGCGCAGTACTGGGACGTTCCGCCCGACGGGCAGACGGAGCAAACCGCTCCGCCGCGCCTGCTGCAGTTTCTGGAAAGCGTACAGGCGGCGGCAAGCTAGATACTCTTTTGCTAGTATTCGAACTCCGAGTTCAGTCACGTCAGAGGCCCACTTGAACATTCCACGTTGCGCGCTCTCCCTTCTGCTGGTGCCGTGTTTCGCCGTGATCGCCGCGGGGGCAACGCCCGATCGCGAGCTTCCGAAGCCCTTCGAGCCGGTCGAGGGCCAGGCCGGGAAGGACGTGGTGTGGGTGCCGACGCCCCCCGTTCTGGTCGAAATGATGCTGGACATGGCGCGCGTGACGCCGCAGGACTTCGTCATGGACCTGGGCTCGGGCGACGGGCGCAATATCATCGCCGCGGCGAAACGCGGGGCCCACGGGCGGGGCGTGGAGTGGAATCAGGACATGGTGGAGCACTCGCGGCGCGTCGCGGCAAGGGAAGGCGTCGCCGACAAGGCCGAGTTCGTGCAGGGCGATATGTACGAGGCCGACGTGTCGCAGGCGACCGTGCTGGCGCTTTTTCTACTGACCGAGAACCTCAACAAGATGGTCCCCAAGTTCCTCGCGATGAAACCGGGCTCCCGCATCGTCGTGAACGGCTTCGAGATCGATGGCTGGCGAGCCGACGAGACCGGCAGCGCCGAGGGCGACTGCGATGCCTGGTGCACGGCATACCTTTACATCGTGCCTGCGAAGGTTGCCGGGAGCTGGCGGTTGCCGGGTGGAAAGCTGCAGCTCGAGCAGAAATTCCAGGAGTTGAGCGGCACGCTCAGCTCGGGCGGCACGCACACGCCGATTGCGAACGGCCGGCTGAGCGGAGACCGGATTCGCTTTGCCGTCGGCGGCACCCAGTATGTCGGCCGCGTGGTGGGCGACACGATGAGCGGAGAACTGGCGGGCCAAGCTACCGGCGCATGGGCCGCGACGCGCAAGACCGGCGAGCGCAGGCTTTCGCAGCGCGAGGCGTCCGGTGACAGAGCCGTGCAGTGACGGCGGACGCGCCGCACAGCCGGACACACGATCTGCGATTTGCGTCTTGACCAGCGAACGAGGAGGCAACATGGGGACGAGAATACTTGGTTGGGCGGCCGTGGCATTGCTGGCACTGGCCCCGGCAGCATACGGCGCGCAAACTGCTGCTTCAAAGGGCTCCGGACCGGCCTACCCGCAGAAGCCGATCCGGCTGATCATCGGCAGCGCGCCGGGCTCCGGGCCCGACATCATGGCGCGGCTCGTGGCCGACCACCTGTACGGCGTGTGGGGCCAGCGCGTCGTGGTGGATTCCCGGCCCGGTGTTGCCGGCATCATCAGCGCCGAGCTCGCGCTGCGCGCGGAGCGCGACGGCTACACGTGGATGATGCTGACGTCCCAGCTCTTCGTCGCGACATCGGTATATTCCAACCTCAAGTTCAACCTCGACAAGGATTTCGACTCGGTCAGCCTGATCGGGACGGTGCCGTTCGTCCAGATGGTCAACCCGAAGGTGCCTGCGAACTCGATACCTGAGCTGATCGCGCTGGCGAAGAAGTCGCCCGGCAAGCTCCGCTACGGATCGGCCGGCGCCGGCGCGTCGGAGCATCTCTCCGGGGTGCTTTTCACGCAGAAGACCGGCACCGACATGCTGCACGTGCCCTACAAGGGCATCGCGCAGGCCATCGTCGACACGCTGGCGAACGAGGTGCAGCTCACCTACGCGGTGTATCCGGCCGCGCGGCCCCACGTCGAGAGCGGGAGGCTCCGGGCGATCGGCGTCACCACGCCGAAGCGCTCGCCCGCGCTGCCTAATGTGCCGGCTATCGCCGAGTATGTTCCGGGCTACGCAATGTTCGGCTGGTACAGCATCGTGGCGCCCGGCGGCGTGCCCGGCGCGATCCTGAACAAGGTCAGCGTCGAAGTGGTGAAGGCGGCCAAGGAGCCCGCGTTCGGCGAGAAGCTCAAGGTGCTGGGTATCGAAATCGTCGGGGGCGGGCGCAAGGACCTCGATTCGTTCCGGACGAATGAACGGAAGCGGATCACCGAGTTGGTCAAGTCCTCCGGGGTGAGCATTCAGTAGCGCATCGAGGGTTCACCCCCGCACCCGTTCAATACTCCTCGAAAATCCGCTGCAGCGCGGCGCGGTCCCGCGTCGTCGTCAGGGCGAGCATGAGCAGCACTCTCGCCTTGACCGGCGTGAGATTGTCGCCCCAGATGAACGGACGCGCTTCCGCGGCGCGCTTGTCGAATACGCGTCCCATTCCGCCGCGATTGGTCATGACCACCGGGACGCCGCGGGCAACCAGGTTCCGAACCGTGTCATCCATGGCCGGGGTGCCCGCGCCGGTCGGAAACCCGGCGATCACGATGCCCGCGGCGCCGCGGGCAACCGCCGACTCGATCAGCGCGCCGTCCGCGCCCGCATAGGCATAGATGATGTCGACGCGGGGTAGGTGCGAAACCGGTCGGATGTCGAACGGCGTGGCAAGGGTGTGGCGCTTGACGGGCAGCCGGAAGAAGGCAATCCGGTCATCGTCGACGAACCCCAGGGCGCCAAGATCGCGGCTGCTGTAGGTTTCCAAACGGGTGGAGATGTTCTTGGAGACGTCGCGCGCCGCGTGGATCATGTCATTGGTGACGACCAGCGCGCCCTTGCCCCGCGCTTCGTCGCTGGCGGCGACGCGCACCGCCTGGAGGAAATTCTTGGGGCTGTCCGAGCTCAGGGTCGTGAACTGCCGTTGGGCGGCGGTGAGCACCACGGGCTTGTCGCTCTTCACGGTCAAGCTCAGGAAATAGGCGGTCTCCTCGACGGTATTCGATCCGTGGGTGACGACCACGCCCGATACGTCGGGCTCGGCGAGGACTTCGGCGATGCGGCGCGCGAGCGTGAGCCAGTTCTCCACTGTGATTGCGCTGCTCGCCACGCGGATGACCTCTTCCACCTCGAGCCGCGCGACTGTCTTGAGCTCGGGGATGGCGTCGGCGACCTCGCCCGCATGAAGGCGGCCCGACGGCGTGTTGGCGATGGTCCCGCCCGTCGCCACGACTTTCACCAGCGGGAGCTTGTTCTGAGGCGCCACGGCATTCAGCAAGTATTCGGGGGCAAAAAAGAGCCGCCCCGCGGCGGCTCTCTCAGGTCAGCGCGATGAGAACGGGGCTACTGCCATGCGCGGTTGTCGACGATGTTCTCGTAGGTGGCGCCCGGCACCACCATGTTCCACTTGACCGACCAGCTATAGGTGTCCTCCCAGCGCTCGCGCGTGTAGGGCTGGGGCGCCGCGTGCAGGAGCCGCCAGGTCTGGAATTCCCCGGGCTCGAGGAGCCCACCGGTCTCGCGGATGAAATAGTGGATGTAGGGCGTCGGGTCCTTCTCGAGCTCCTTCACCGCCCGTGCCTGCGCCTGGAACATCGCCGCCAGGGTCTTGCCGTCGAGATCATCGCTTGCCGCCTCGCTCCTCGTGGAATGCGACTCGATCAGGATGCGCAGCCCCATCTTCTGCGCGACACTGATCCACGGCTCCATCAGGCTCACTGCGGCGACCTTGCCCTGCTTGAGCGCCTCGATGCGCTTGGGCATCGAGCCCGCCGCGGTCGTCTTGACGTGCTCGGGCTTGAGGAAGCCCTCCATCATCTTGAGCGTGGTGAAGTGGGAGCCATTATTCGGCGTGACCGCGATCTCCCGGTTCTTCAGCATCTCGGGCTCGTAGATCCTCGAGTCCGGCGCGACCGCGATCGCGAACTTCGACATCGAGGCGCCCAGCGCGACGATCTTCCGCCGGCGCAGCCCCGAGCGCTCCGCCTCGACGGCGCGCTTCATGATGCCCCACTCGCACATGCGGTACTGGTCGATGCCGCCCTCGTTGTAGACCGAGTCGAGCGGGCGGTCGAACACGGAATCGAATTTGACGGAGTGCGAGGTCGTGACCTGGGCCATGCCCGGCGTCGTCACGAACTCGATGTCCAGGCCTGCGTCCTTGAAGAACCCCTTGTCACGCGCGACCAGCACAGGCAGATCATGGACCGCGTTCATGATTGCGAGCCGCGGCCGGGCCTTGGTTTCGACGGCAGTCATGAGCTTGCCTCCTTTTTCCTAAAGCGCCCGGATCATCACCTTCCGGAACTTGACGGTGCCCGCGGCGTACTGGAGCGCGATGACGCCGCTCTTGAACTTCTTGTTATCGAGCTCGACGGTGCGCTCCCCATTGAGCGTTGCGGTGATCTTCGAGCCCCGGGCCGTAATCTCGTAGACGTTCCATTGACCGCCCGCCTTGTGGACCGGCTTCACCGTGGCGAAACGGACGATCGACCCGGTGCCAAAGGCGGCATCCGGCGCCTTGTCGTAGATGTTCACCTCGTAGCAGGTGTCGGCCGTGATCTTGTTCTGGTCGCGACACCGGATGAATATCCCGCTGTTGGCATCCTCGCTCACCCAGAATTCGGCATAAAGCTGAAAGTCGGCATACGGCTTACGCGTGAACAGGAAGCCGTTCTGCTTGCCTTTTCTGTCGGCCTGGGCGACGCCTTCGGTCACCGTCCAGTTGGCATCGCCGATCGCATACCAGTTGGCCAGGCTCGAGCGGCTGCCGTCGAAAAGCGTGACCCACCCTGCGCCAGTCGGGGCGGAGGGCTGCTGCGCACAGCCGTACAGCACCGAACCCGTGATCAGCGCCCCCGTGATGAATGCGACCCATCGTTTCATTGCGACCTCCTCGTTATGATGAAGACAACCAGATAGTCTTCCGGTTTTTGGCCCCGGATCGGCATTGCGCCGGATCCTCAGAGCGGCTTGATCTGCACCTTGCGGAACTTTATGACCCCCGAACCATGCTGAAGGGCGATCGGTCCACTGGCGAAGGCGCTGTGCCGGAGCTCCACCGTCTTGACTCCGTTGAGCACGAGGACCAGGTGATCACCCTTCACCGTGATCTCATAGGTATTCCACTTGCCTCCCGCTTTCGGCATGGGCGAGACCGCGGCCAAGTGGACGATCGCGCCCGTGCCATAGGTCGGATCCTTTCGCTGGTCGAAGATGTTCGCCTCGTAGCAGCTCTTGTCCGTGATCACATTGGGATTCTGGCACCGCATGAAGATGCCGCTGTTGGCATCATGGCTGGCCCAGAACTCGACCCTGATCTGGAAATCCTTGTAGGAGCTCTTGGTGACGAGGTACGCCGGCGTCTTGCTGGTGCGCTTGTCGGCTTGAAGGACACCGTCAACTACCGCCCAATTGGTCGTGCCGACGCGGTTGAAGTTTTCCATGCCCTTCTCGCCGTCGATGAGCGTGGTCCACCCGGTCGCCGAGTCATACACGGAGGACATTTGCGCGCAGCCAAGAGCGGTGAAAGCGACGACCAGCAACGTTGAGGCGATGACCGAAAGGCGTTTCATTGTTGTCTCCATAATCCGCTGAAAAGTGAGCTGCCGCGGCTCCCGGGTGGGAGGCCGCGGCATTGGCTGCGGGCTTATTGATCCTTGATCTGCACCTTGCGCCACTTGATGGCGCCGCCGGGCTGCTTGCCGCGGTTGCCGAACTGCAGTGAGAACGGGCCGCTCGCGAACTTGCTGTCGTAGACGGTGACCGTCTCGACGCCGTTGAAAACAACGCGCAAGTGCGTGCCCTTGGCGGATATCTCATAGGTATTCCACTTGCCCCCGGCCCGGTAGACGATGGGAACCGGAACCTTGGCGACATACACGATGGCGCCGGTCGCAAATTCCTGGCCGGGGCGCTGATCGAAAATATTCACTTCGTACGCGGTCTTGGCCCCGATCTTGTTGGGATCCGACGCGCGTATGAATATGCCGCTGTTCGTCGTGTCGTCTGCCCAGAACTCGGCCCTGATCTGAAAATCCTTGTAGGATTTCTTGGAAACGAGGTGGCCGCCCTTGCCCTTGTCGGCAACGATCGCGCCGTCCTCCGCGCGCCAGTTGGCGTCGCCGATGCGGTTGAAATTCTCGAGACCTTTGTCGCCGTCGATGAGCGTAGTCCACCCGGTGACCGAGTCGTACATCGAGGACATCTGCGCGCAGCCGAAAGCAGTGAAAACGACGACCAGCAAGCTTGAAGCGACGACGGACAGGCGTTTCATTTTTGACCTCCCCCGGGTTCGTTGATGAGTCCGACGCGCTAGGATGGCCCCCCGAGTGCTGACCGTCAAGACTGGGATCTACCCGCTCCGGGGCACCGCATGGCGGCACGCGCGCAAGGCGTGAGAGAATAAATCTTTGTTTCTTTGGAGGTGGCGGCGTGGCGGAGAATGTGCAGGCGGCCGTGAGGACCGGCCCGAGCAAGACCGAATTCCGGGAGTATCCGATGCCGGATATCCCGGAAGACAGCGCGCTCATGAAGATGGAGGTGGCGGGCATCTGCGGCACCGATGTGAAGCTCTACGCGCATCCGCCTACGCAGAGCCCGGTGATCATGGGGCACGAGAATATCGGCACCATCGCCAAGGCCGGCCGCGAGTTCACCCGGCGCAAGGGCTTCAAGGAAGGCGATCTCGTCTTCGTCGAGCACTACGTGATGTGCGGCAAGTGCGAGTGGTGCCACCTCGGCCAGTATCGCCATTGCGAAAACACCGACTGGCGCAAGAACCCCGACGCCATTCGCTACGGCTACACCTCGGCCGAGAAAGCTCCCCATCTGTGGGGCGGCTTTGCGCAGTACGTCTACCTGCCGTGGAACGCCGTCGTGCATCGCGTGCCGAAGGGCGTGACGCCGGAGCTTGCGGGATTGGTGACGCCGATGGCGAACGGCGTCGAGTGGTCGCTTTTCGACGGCGGCGTGGGCTACAACTCCTCGGTGCTGATCCAGGGCCCCGGCCAGCAGGGGCTCTCGCAGACCGTCATCTGCAAGCAGGCTGGCGCCTCCCTCATCATCGTCACGGGAACATCGAAGGACGCCGCGCGCATGAAGGTCGCCAAGGAGCTCGGTGCCGACCATGTGATTGATGTCCAGAAGGAAGACGCGCTCCAGCGCATCCTGGAAATCACCGGCGGCCGCGGGGTCGACGTCGCGCTCGACTGCACGGCGGGCGCCGGCACCACGCCGATCCTGCTCGGCGTGGACGCGCTGAAGCGCAAGGCGGGCACAATCGTGGTCCAGGGCGAGATGAAGGAGTTCCCGAATTTCCCGCTCGAGAAGGTGACCGTCAAGTTCATTACCATCAAGAGCGCGCGCGGCCACAGCTACATGGCGTGCGAGCTTGCGCTTGCCCAGCTCGCATCGAGGCGCTTTCCCCTCGAGAAGGTCACCACCCACCGGTTCGGACTGAAGGACGTGGATCTCGCCATCCGCTCAGTGGGCGGGAAGGGCGTGCCGGACGTCATACACGCGTCGCTGATGCCCTGGCAATAAGCCGATGCGCATACTGGTGTTCGGCGCCGGGGCGGTCGGCGGCTACATCGGCGGCATCCTCACCGCGGCGGGGGCGGACGTCACGCTCGTCGCGCGCGGCGCGCAACACGATGCCCTGAAGCAGCGCGGCCTCGTCCTCGAGGGCAAGACCAGCGGCCGGCCGGAACCCATTCCCGTGCGGGTATGCCGGCCGGGGGAGGAGAGGCCGCCCTACGACCTCGTCATCGTCGGGCTGAAATCGCAGCAGATTGCCGGCGCCGCCGCGCACATGGTGAAGCTCCTGGCGCGGGACGGCATGATGCTCCTCGGCCAGAACGGCCTTCCCTATTGGTATTTCGAGAAGCTCGATTCGCCGCTGCGCGGATCGCGGCTCGAGTCGCTCGATCCCGGCGGCGCGCTCGCGCGCACGATTCCCATCGACTCGGTAATCGGCGGCGTCATGAACAAGCCGGCCGATCTCGTGGAGCCGGGACGCATACGCCTTGCCGACCAGGCGACCGACCGCCTCGCCATCGGCGAGCTCGACAACCGCGTCACGCCCCGGCTCGCGGCGATCAAGGCAGTCGTCGAGCCCGCAGGCTGGCCAGTGGTGGTGAGCGACGACATCCGCGCCGTGAAGTGGCGCAAGCTGATGTCGAACGGCGTATTCAATCCGCTCGCGGCGCTCACCCAGTCGACGCACCGGCAGATCGGAGATTACGAGCCGACCCGCCGCATCGCCCGGATGATGATTGACGAGGTGCTCGCGGTGGCTGCGTCGGTCGGGGTGAAACCCGACATGAACGCTGGGCAGATGATCGGTGACGTGCGAAAACGGGTGGGGATCCTGTCCTCGACGCTGCAGGACGTGCGTTTCGGTCGAGAGCTCGAGCTCGACGCCCTCATCAACTCCGTGATCGACATGGGGCGGCTCACCGGCGTTCCGACGCCCTTCCTGGAGGTTGCCGCCGCCTGCGCCGGGCTTCTCAACCGCCGCATCGTCGATGACGGCGTCGCATTCGCCCCCGCCGCAGTCAGGAAATAGATATTGTTCTAGAATTGCGGCATGTCGCTCCCGAAGGAATACGACGATCTTCCCGGCACGGTCGTGTTCGACTTCGACCGCGCGCGCCAGGGCTATCACCTCAACATGTTCTGCATGTCGCTGATGAAGCCGGAGAACCGCACCGCCTTCAAGGCGGACGAGCGCGCGTATCTCGACCAGTGGCCGATGACGGAAGAGCAGAAGCAGTCGGTGCTCAAGCGCGACTGGAACGGCATGCTCCAGCTCGGAGGCAACATCTACTTCACGTCGAAGATCGCGGCGACCGACGGGCTCTCGTTCCAGCAGATCGCCGCCATCATGACGGGCTCCACGCAGGAGCAGTACGCCCAGATGATGCTGAAGGGCGGCCGCCCGGTACAGGGCAACCGCAGCAAGTCGGAGTGGAAGAGCCGTGGCTAGGATCGTCGCGGGCGTGGCGGCGTCGCACATTCCTGCGGTGGGTGCCGCGTGGGACAACGGCAAGACCAAGGAGCCCTACTGGCGGCCGGTGTTTGAAGGCTTCGAGCGCTCCAAGGAGTGGATCGCGAAAGTGAATCCGGACGTCCTCATCGTCGTCTATAACGACCATGCGTCTGCCTTTTCGCTCGAGATCATCCCGACCTTCGCGATCGGCTGCGCCGCGGAGTTCCCGATCGCCGACGAAGGCTGGGGGCCGCGCCCGGTGCCGCCCGTAAAGGGCCATCCCGAGCTCGCGACGCATATCGTGCAATCGGTGGTGTTGGACGAGTTCGACCTCACCGTCGTCAACAAGATGGAAGTGGATCACGGGCTTACGGTGCCGCTCACCCTAATGTTCGGGCAGCCAAAGAAATGGCCATGCCCGGTGATCCCGATTTCCGTCAACGTGGTGGTCTACCCGGTGCCGACCGGGCACCGCTGCTACATGCTGGGGAAGGCGATCCGCAAGGCCGTCGAGTCGTTCGACAAGAACTTGCGCGTTGTGATCTTTGGTACCGGCGGCATGTCGCATCAATTGCAGGGGCCGCGCGCGGGGCTCATCAACCGCGAGTTCGACACGCGCTTCCTCGACAACCTGACGCGCGATCCCCAATCGCTGGTGAAGATTTCGCACTTCGAATATCTGCGCGAGACCGGCTCGGAAGGCATCGAGATGGTCATGTGGCTCATCATGCGCGGCGCGCTCGATGACGAGGTGAGGGAGGTCCGCCGCTTCTATCACGTGCCGGCGTCGAACACGGCGCTCGGCCACATCATTCTCGAAAACACGAAAGGCTGAGAGGGGAAGAACGATGAAGATCTGCGTGGCCGGTCAGGGCGCCTTCGGCCAGAAGCATCTGGACGCGCTGAAGCGTATTTCCGGCGTCGAAGTCACCTCGCTCATCGGCGGCAATCCCGCCGGCACCGAGCAGGTCGCGAAGAAATACGGCGTCCCCCATTGGGGCCACGATCTCGCCGAAGGCATCAAGCGTGCCGACGCGGTGATCCTCGCGACGCCGACCAAGATGCACTTCAAGCAGGGCGAGCAGGTGATGCGCGCCGGCAAGCACGTGCTGGTCGAGATTCCGATCACCGACAGCGTGACGGACGCGGAGAACCTGGCGAAAATCGCCAAGCAGACCGGCGTCACGGCCATGGGCGGCCACGTGCGGCGCTTCAACCCGAGCCACCAGTGGGTGCACAAGCGGATCCAGAAGGGGGAGTTGAAGATCCAGCAGATGGACGTGCAGACCTATTTCTTCCGGCGCAAGAACATCAACGCCGCCGGCAATCCGCGCAGTTGGACCGATCACCTGCTCTGGCACCATGCTGCGCACACCGTCGATCTCTTCGCCTACCAGTGCGGCGAGAATATCTCCGAGTGCCATGCGCTGCAGGGACCCATCCACCCGCAGCTCAACATCGCGATGGACCTGGCCATCGTCGCCAAGGTGCCCTCGGGCGCGATCCTGACGCTGTCGCTCTCGTTCAACAACGACGGGCCGTTGGGCTCCTTCTTCCGCTACATCTGCGACAACGGCACCTACAAGGCGTTCTACGACGACCTCTCCGACGGGAAGGACAACAAGATCGACGTCTCCAAGGTCGACGTGTCGATGGATGGCATCGAGCTCGAGGACCGTGAGTTCATCGCCGCGATCACGGAAAAGCGGGAGCCGAACGGCAGCCTCGCGCAGCTCCTGCCGTGCATGCGTGCGCTCGGCAAGCTGGAAAAGCAGATCGACCCGGACCGCAAGGCCCACGCCTGAATCGCGGAAAAGGTGTCAGGAACCTTTTCCCGTCATCCGAGGAAAAGGTTCCTGACACCTTTTCTGACCATGCGCTCTTTCTTTCTCATTTTCTCGCTGTTCGCCGTCTCAATGAGCACTGCGAGCGCGCAGGGCGCGGCGTCACCCGCTCGGCCCTGGTGGTGGGACGACGCCTTCTGGCAGGAGGGACGGATCGCGGTCCCGACCAGCCATCCGGTCGACACGCGCTGGATCAATTACAAGAGCGGCACGATAGAGATCCCGGCGCTCGTCGCGCGCCCCAAGGACGGCAGGAAGTATCCGGGGGTCCTTTACATGCACGGGCGGCGCGGGCTCGACGATCTCATCCAACTGCAGGTGAAGCGACTGGCGGCGCGCGGCTTCGTGGTGCTGGCACCGGATGTCTATCGGGCGCATTTCATCGCGCCCATGCCGATCGAGCATGACTACCGGCTGGAGGAGGATGCCGATCGGGGCATCGACGCGCTGCTCAGGCTCCCGGACCTCGCGAGCCGCCGGATCTGCCTCGCCTCACATACTCGGGGCGGCTACTTCACGCTCAAGATGGCGGTGAGGCTCAAACGCCAGGAAAAGCAAGTCGCCTGCTACGTCTCGTGGTATCCGCACTGGCAGGACCCAAACGCGCCGGAGGCGCTGCAGGTCTACAGCTATGCCAAGGAGGCCAACGAGCTGAAGATCCCCACCCTCGTATTCGTCGGTGAGCAGGAGCAGTACCAGCGGCGCCGCGGGATCGAGGAAGCGGCCAAGAACATGGAGCGCCTAGGGCGGCCGGTGCGCCTGGTGCTATACCCAGGCGTCGGGCGCGGTTTCGATTTCCGCCCGGCGGACGTGCGCACCTTCGCCGACGATCTTGCGTCCAAAGACTCACTGGCCCGCGCCGCCGATTTCATCCGCCGCCACCTGCAAGATTAAAGGTGTCAGGAACCTTTTTTCGTTGCCGTTAGCGCGGATGGAAACCACGTGTCAGAAAAAGGTTCCTGACACCTTTTCTCAGCCCTCCGCGTCGTAGCCCGGCAGCACGCGCGCGTCCACCACGCACACGCCGCCTTTCTGCACGGTTTCGATGCCCTTGTCGATGGCCGGCTGCAGGTCGCCCGGTTTCGTGATCGGGCCGATGCCGACTGCGCCCATCGCTTTCCCCATGGCCGCAAGATCGATGTCGGGATCGCCGATGCGCATGCCGATCCAGCGGTTCTCGACCGGCCGGCTGCGCTCCTTCGCCACGCGCTCCTGGTGCAGCTCGTCGTTGAAGAACGAGCGGTTGTTGCACACGACGAACAGGCAGGGGATCTGATAGTGCGTCCCGGTCCACACCGCGGTGTTGGCCATGAGGAAGTCGCCGTCCCCGAGCACGCCGATCGGCAGCCGCCCGCTGCCTTTCAATCCCAGCGCGGCGCCCACCACGATCCCGGGACCCGAGCCCACGCCCGCGCCGCCTTCCGCGCCGAGGTAGTCGAGCGGATGGCGGAACGTGCTATTGGCGCCGCTCCAGCCGATCGGCAGGTGGGTGTAGCAGACGTCGATGCCGCGTGTCGCCTTGTTGATCGCGTCCGCGACGCCGGTCATCGAGACCGCGTCGGCGGGCGCTGCCGGCTTCTTGTGCGCGGCCGCGGCAGGCACGCTCGCCGCGCGCGCCTTCGCCGCTTCCAGCAGCATCGGTACCGCGGCTTCCGGCTCGCACATCAGGTAGACGTCGATCGGCGGCAGTCCCTGATAGTCCATGCTCCAGCCGCGGTGGCTGTGCTGATCGCATGAGACCTGGATGATCTTCGCCGTGACCGCCCTCGACCCGTAGGCGCTCTTCAGCAGGCCCGCGAGATCGAGCCAGTCGAGCGACAGGATGACATCGGACTCGGCGATCATCTTGAGCGTCTCGGGGCCGAAGCGATTCGCAGGCGGCGCGGCGTGCAGGCGGTGATCGGTGGGGAAGGCGGCCGCCACCTTCATGTTGGTCAGCACGCGGAGGTTCAGTTTTTCCGCGAGCGCGACGCGCAGCTTCCACGCGTCGAGGTCGCGCGAGCAGCGGCCCGCGAGCAGCAGCGGGTTCTTCGCCTCTGAGAGCAGCTTCGCCGCCGCTGCGACCGGTTCGCGCGCCGGCAGGACCATCGCAGGCGCACGATAGCGCGTCACATCGGGCAGGCTCGGCATCGCGCCGATCTTGCCCATCTGCAGGGAAATATCGAGATTGATGTATACCGGGCCGCGCGGCGCGGTCTGGGCGATCTGCGCCCCGCGCAGCATCGCTTCCATTGCCGCCTCCACCGAGCCCGGCTGGTTGTCCCACTTGGTGTAGTCGCGAATCAGCGCGCCCTGGTCGGAGGCGGTATGGACCCAGTCGATCCACGGGCGGCGCTTGGCGGCGTCCCACGGCCCGGTCGCGCCGAGGATCAGCACCGGGGCGCGGTCGCACCAGGCATCGAAGATCGACATCGTGGCGTGCATGAGGCCGACGTTGGAATGCAGCGCCGCCGCCATCATGCGGTCGGTGGCCTTGGCGTAGCCGTGGGCGACGGTGACAGCGTTCTCGTCGTGGATCGAGAGCAGCATCTGCGGCGTGCGGTTGCCGAGGTAGTTGACGATGCTGTCATGGAGCCCGCGGTAGCTCGCGCCCGGGTTGAGCGAGATGTACGGGATATCCATCTCGCGCAGGATCGCGGCGAAGGCGTCGCTTCCCCAGTATTCGGCGCTTTCGCGCGAGCGCACCGGCGAATCGTGGACGATGGCACTGGAGAGGCTTTCCTTGACGTTCATCGCTGCTCCTGATGGCAGTTGAGGGAAAGATGCGGATGCTATGATAACCACCCCCTCACGGCAAGAGAGCGGGGATCCCGTCAGCCGCTCCCGTCACATGTCGAAGATGAGTCGCGCGCTGCTCGGCTGCTTTGCAATCGTGCTCGTGGCATGCACGAATGAGGGGCCGCGCGGCTACCAGGGCTATGCCGAGGGCGAGTACGTCCGGGTGGCCGCGCCTTTCTCCGGCACGCTCGAGGCGCTCGCGGTAGAGCGCGGCACGCAGGTCAAGGCGGGCGATCCACTATTCACCCTCGAGCAGGAAAACGAGGCGGCGGCACGGCGCGAGGCGCGCGAGCGCCTCAGGAACGCCGAGGCTGTGCTCGCCGACCTCCGCAAAAGCAAGCGACCGAGCGAGATCGAGGCCGTGCGCGCGCAACTTGCGCAAGCCGAGGCGGCAGCCCGCTTCTCGCGGTCACAGCTGCAGCGCGCGGAGGAGCTGGTGGCGCAGAATTTCCTGCCGCGCGACCGGGTGGACGAGGCGCGCGCCACGCACGACCGCGACGTCCAGCGCGTCGCGGAGCTGAAGGCGCAGCTCGCCACCGCGCTGCTCGGCGCGCGCCCGGACGAGATCAAGGCCGCCGAGCACAACGTGGAGGCGGCCAAGGCCGCGCTTGCGCAGGCGGAGTGGAAGCTCGATCAGAAATCGGTCAAGGCTGCCGTCGCCGGCCTGGTGCAAGACACCTATTTCGTGCATGGCGAATGGGTGAATGCCAATCAGCCGGTGGTGTCGCTGCTGCCGCCGCAGAACATCAAGGCGCGGTTCTTCGTCCCGGAACGGGAGCTCGGGGCGATCCGTCTGGGTCAGAAGCTCGCGCTCGCCTGCGACGGCTGCCCGGCGCCAATCCCAGCCGTCGTGAGCTTCATCTCGCCCCAGGCGGAATACACTCCGCCGGTGATCTACAGCCAGCAGGAGCGCGCGAAGCTCGTGTTCCTGGTCGAGGCGCGCCCGGCGCCGGAAGACGCGGTGAAGCTCCATCCCGGCCAGCCCCTCGAAGTGCGACTACAGTGATCGCGGGTTGAAGGACGCAGCTGCGTGAGCACGAATCCTGCGGTCATCGACGTCAAGGGCCTCACCAAGATTTTCGGCGGGCGGCGCGTGGTGGACGGCGTGTCCATGCGCGTCGAGCGCGGGCGCATCTGCGGCTTCCTCGGGCCGAACGGCAGCGGCAAGACCACGACCATCCGCATGCTGTGCGGCCTGCTCAAGCCCGACGGCGGCAGCGGAACCTGCCTCGGCTTCGACATCGAGCGCGAGGCGGGAGAGATCAAGCGGCGCGTCGGCTATATGACGCAGCGCTTCAGCTTCTACGAGGACCTGTCGCTGCGCGAGAATCTCGATTTCGTTGCGCGTATCTACGCCGTGCCCGAACGCCGGCGCGCGGTCGCCGCCAGTCTCGACAAGCTCGCGCTCGCGCACCGCGCGGACCACCTCGCCGGGGAGCTGTCGGGCGGATACAAGCAGCGACTGGCGCTGGCTGCCTGCATGCTGCACCAGCCGCAGCTGCTCCTGCTCGACGAGCCCACGGCCGGAGTGGATCCGAAGGCGCGGCGGGAATTCTGGGACCAGATCCACGAGCTCGCGGCATCCGGCATCACCGTTCTCGTCTCGACGCACTACATGGACGAGGCGGAGCGCTGCCATGAGCTTGCCTACATCGCGTACGGGAAGCTTCTCATCACCGGCACCGCGCGCGAAGTGATCGAGCACTCGCGGCTCGCCACCTGGACCGTGACCGGCGCGGGCCTGGCGCTGCTCGCGCTCGAGCTGCGCGGACAGCCCGGCGTCGCGATGGTCGCCGCGTTCGGAGCCGCCCTGCACGTGAGCGGCACCGACGCGCAGTCGCTCGGGCAGACCGTTGCGCGGTTCAGCGCGCGGCCGGGGCTCGCGTGGCACCGCGCCGAGCCGGGGCTGGAGGACGTGTTCATCCGGATGATGGACGAGGCCGTCGACACCCGCCAGCCATGAGCCGCTATTTCTCCTGGTCCCGGTTCTGGGCCGTGCTGATGAAGGAATTCGTCCAGATGCGGCGCGACCGGCTGACGTTCGCGATGATGGTGGGCATTCCCATCCTCCAGCTGATCCTGTTCGGATTCGCCATCAACTCGGATCCACGGGCACTGCCGACTGCGGTGCTGTCCGTGGACAACAGCGAGTTCTCGCGCAGCTTCCTGCGCGCGGTGGAGAACAGCGGCTACTTTCGCGTCGTGCGCCAGGCGGCGACCGAGCGCGAGGTCGAGCGGCTGCTGGCGGAGGGGAGTGTCCAGTTCGTGATCAGCATTCCGGAGAATTTCTCGCGCAAGCTGGTGCGCGGCGAGCAGCCGGTGCTGCTGGTGGAGGCGGATGCGACCGACCCGGCGGCGACCAGCAACGCGCTGTCGGCGCTGAAGACGCTCAACCAGACGGCGCTTGCCCGGGATCTCGGCGGCAGCCTCGCGCATCTGCGGAACGGCCCGCCGCCATTCGAGGTACGCGTGCACCGCCGCTACAATCCGGAGGGCATTACGCAGTACAACATCGTGCCGGGGCTGATCGGAACGATACTCACCATGACCATGGTCATCATGACCTCGCTTGCCATGACCCGCGAGCGCGAGCGCGGCACGATGGAGAACCTGCTCGCGACGCCGGTGCGGCCCATCGAGGTGATGACCGGAAAGATCGTCCCCTACATCATCGTGGGGTACGTTCAGGTCGCGATCATTCTCGCCGCCGCGAAGCTCCTGTTCACGGTGCCGGTCGTCGGCAGCGTCGCGCTGCTGTCGGTGGTGCTCGTGCTGTTCATCGCTGCCAATCTCGCCGTCGGGTTCACGTTCTCGACCCTCGCCAGAAACCAGCTGCAGGCGATGCAGATGGCGTTCTTCTTCTTCCTGCCCTCGATCCTGCTGTCGGGATTCATGTTCCCGTTCCGCGGCATGCCGGAATGGGCGCAGTGGCTGGGGGAGGTGCT
>DATBKZ010000031.1:0-47400 GCA_036555615.1 Burkholderiales bacterium
GCACCGAGTACATCTCGGTTCGCCCGTAGAGGCGCGGAATCACGTAGTAGAGGGAGCCCATGGACACGAGCCCCACCCAGCCGAGCGCGCCGCTGTGCACGTGCCCGATCGTCCAGTCGGTGTAGTGCGAGAGCGCGTTCACGGTCTTGATCGACATCATCGGCCCCTCGAACGTGGACATGCCGTAGAACGAGAGCGATACGATGAGGAATTTCAGGATCGGGTCGGTGCGCAGCTTATGCCACGCGCCCGAGAGCGTCATGATGCCGTTGATCATGCCGCCCCACGACGGCGCGAGGAGAATCAGCGAGAAGATCATGCCGAGCGACTGGGCCCAGTCGGGCAGCGCCGTGTAATGCAGGTGATGCGGCCCCGCCCACATGTAGGTGAAGATGAGCGCCCAGAAGTGCACCACCGACAGCCGGTAGGAGTACACCGGGCGCTGCGCCTGCTTCGGCACGAAGTAGTACATCATCCCGAGGAAGCCGGCGGTGAGGAAGAAGCCGACCGCGTTGTGCCCGTACCACCACTGCACCATCGCGTCCTGCGCGCCGGAGTAGATCGAGTACGACTTCCAGAAGGTCGCCGGCACCGCGGCGCTGTTCACGATGTGCAGGAGCGCCACGGTGAGGATGAACGCGCCGAAGAACCAGTTCGCGACGTAGATATGCGGGATGCGCCGTTTGTAGAGGGTGCCGAAGAAGACTACCGCGTAGGCCACCCATACCAGGGCGATCAGTATGTCGATCGGCCACTCGAGCTCAGCGTACTCCTTGGAGCTGGTGATCCCGAGCGGGAGCGTGACCGCGGCGAGAACGATGACCGCCTGCCAGCCCCAGAAGGTAAACGCTGCGAGCCCGTCCGAGAACAGGCGCACGTGGCAGGTGCGCTGCACGACGTAGTAGGACGTGGCGAAGAGCGCCGAGCCGCCGAAGGCGAAGATCACCGCGTTGGTGTGGAGCGGCCGCAGCCGCCCGTACGAGAGCCACGGCACGCCGAGATTGAGCTCCGGCCAGATCAACTGGGCGGCAATGATCACGCCAACCAGCATGCCGACCACGCCCCAGACGACGGTCATGATCGCAAACTGGCGCACCACCTTGTAATTGAACTCGCCCTGCCCCTGCATGCCGCCGTCCTCCCTTCGGAAGCGAATCACGCCAATCATAGAAAGCGCGCGGCGGCTGCGGCTTGATCCAGATCAATTGCGACGTCGAATTTGATCTGCATCAAGATTTTCATGAAAGGCCGCTGCCGGCGCGGCGCGCCTCGACTATCCTGCGGGCATGAGCGAGGGACCACACGACGCCACGCGCACGCCATCGGGCGCGCGCTCGATCACGGCCCGAATCGAGCGCATCGCCGACCTCGCATCCGCTCACCGCACGCCCGCCCCGCCGCTGCCGCGAAGCGTGAAGATCGAGCTCACCGCGCGCTGCGATTTCCAGTGCTGGTTCTGCGCCTCCCACGCGCGCCCGCGCGCGCGATCCGACATGCCGTGGGAGCGCTACGCCCGGCTCGCGCGGGAGCTGCGCGGGCTCGGCGTCGAGCAGCTCGGTGTGTTCTATCTCGGAGAGTCGTTCCTCTGCGATTGGCTGGCGGAGGCCATACGCTATGCCAAGCGCGAATGCAGCTATCCCTATGTGTTCCTCACCACCAACGGCCGCCTGGCCACGGCCGCGCGCGTGCGCGAGTGCATCGCGGCGGGCCTCGACAGCCTCAAGTTCGCGGTCAACTGCAGCGGGCCGGCGCAGCTGCATGAGGTGGCGCGCGTCGAGCCGGATGAATTCCACGCCATCGTGTGCAACATCCAGGACGCGCGGCGCGTGCGCGACGAGATCGAGCGCGAATCCGGGCACCGCTGCGCCCTGTATGCCTCGAGCCTGCTGATCGACGACTTGCAGACGAATCGCATGGCGCCGGCGCTCGCGGAAATCCTCCCCTACGTCGACCAGCATTACTGGCTGCCGCTCTATGGCAAGTTGCGCAAGCCCCTGCCCTGCTGGCCGCTGTTCAAGGAGGGGCATGTCACGTGGGACGGGCGGCTGTCGGCCTGCTGCCTCGACCACGCGCTGCGCTACGACATGGGGAACCTCGACGCGACGCCGTTTGCCGAGGCCTGGCACAGCCCGGCGTTCCGGCGGCTGCGCGAGGCGCACCTCGCGCAGGACGTGCGCGGCACCGTGTGCGCGGAGTGCATCGGTTATCGGCAGCCAGTCGTGCCGGGAGTGGACACACGACATACGGGAGCGAGGACATGACGACCATCACCGAACGGATCGACCACACGACGCGGATTCCGGCCTCGCATCTGAAGGCGGCCCCGCCCGCGCCGAAGAGCGTCAAGATCGAGATCTCACCGCGCTGCAACTATCGCTGCGGGTTCTGCGCGCTGCGCACGCGCGAGGTGCAGCCCAAGTGGGACATGGACTTCGGGCTCTTCAAGCGCGTTACCCGCGAGATGCGCGAGGCGGGCGTCGAGGAGATCGGGGTGTTCTACCTCGGCGAATCGTTCATGAACCCGCGGCTGCTCGTGGACTGCATCGCCTGGTTGAAGCGCGAGATCGCCATGCCCTACGTTTTTCTCACCTCCAACGCCTCGATGTCGTTTCCGGAGGCGGTCGAGGAATGCATGAAGGCGGGGCTCGACTCGCTGAAGTGGTCGGTCAACGCGGCGGACGAGTCCCAGTTCGAGAAAATCATGGCGGTGTCGGGGCGGCTCTTCTGGCGCGCGCTCGAGAACATCCAGGCGGCGTGGGAGGTGCGCAAGCGCGGCGGCTACCGGACCGGCCTCTACGCCTCCTCCATCCAGTATGACGGGGCGCAGCAGGAGAAGATGGAAAAGCTGCTCGCCGCGCGGGTGCGGCCGTACGTGGACCAGCACTACTGGCTGCCGCTCTATTCGATGGGCGCCTTCGCCACCCGGCGCGAGGAGGAGCTGGGCTACCGCCCCACCGCCGGCAACCAGGGGCGGATCGGCGCGCTGCGCGAGCCCCTGCCCTGCTGGTCGGCGTTCACCGAAGGCCACGTGACGGCCGAAGGCAAGCTTTCGGCATGCTGCTTCGACGCCACCGCCAACTGGACCATGGGCGATCTCAACCGGCAGTCGTTCATGGAGGCCTGGAATTCGGAAAGGTTCGTGAAGCTCCGGGCGGCCCATATCAGAAAGGACGTCACCGGCACCGTCTGCGAAAAGTGCGTAGCGTACCAGTAGAATGCGCTTTTTCCCCGCCAGGGGCGCCGGCTTGATCTAAATCAATCGCTTAGTTCACGAGCGGCGTAGATTGAATGCGATGGCGCACGGCGTGCGCCGCATCGAAACGAGGGAGAAGGAGACCGAATATGTTCAGGAATATACTGGTGCCTACCGACGGCTCCGCGCTGTCGCGCAAGGCGATCAAGCGGGCGGTCCAGCTTGCCAAGGAGCAAAAAGGGCGCGTGACAGGGTACTACGTGGGCCCGGCGTGGAGAGCGCGCGCAGCCGACGAGTCCATTCCCTACCGCATCGTATCGCCCGAGCAGCATCAGGCAAACGTCAAGAAGACGGCGACACGCATTCTGAAGGCCGTGGAATCGGAAGCGGCGAGGGCGGGCGTCCCCTGCACGACTTCCTTCGGCACGGATGATTTCCCGTATGTGAAGATCGTCGAGGCGGCGACCCGCAACGGCTGTGACCTGATTCTCATGGCCACGCACGGGCGCCGCGGGATCTCGCGGCTCCTGCTCGGGAGCGAGACCAGCAAGGTGCTCGCGCACAGCAAGGTGCCGGTTCTGGTTTGCCGCTAGACCCTTCCCCCCTTGAGGGGGAAGGTTAGGATGGGGGGTACGATGTTCAAGAAGATCCTGATTCCCACCGACGGTTCCGCCCCCGCGCGCCGGGCGATCAAGCGCGCCATGCAGTTCGCGCGGGAGCAGAAAGCGCGCGTCCACGGGTTCTACGTCGGGCCGCCCTGGCAGTTGCCCCTCTACACTGAATACGTGCCACCCGAGGTCATCTCCCCCAAGGAGCACGCGCGCGCGGTCAAGAAGACCGCCGCCCGCTATCTGGGCGAGGTGAAGAAGGCGGCGCGCGCTGCCGGCGTGCGGTCGACCGTCCGCTATGTGATGGGGGCGCATCCCTACGACGAGATCATCAGGGAGGCGCGGCGCCGGCACTGCGATCTGATTGCGATCGCCTCCCACGGCCGGCGGGGGATATCGCGGCTGCTGCTGGGCAGCGAGACCAGCAAGGTGCTTGCTCACAGCGGCATCCCGGTGCTCGTCTGCAAGTAACCCCTTCCTCCCCGCGTGTTCCGGAACATCCTCGTGCCCATCGACGGCTCGCCGCTGTCGCGCCGTGCAGTCGACTGCGCGGTCCGGCTCGCGAAGCAGCAGCGAGCGCGCGTCACGGGGTTGTGGGTCGGCCCGGCGTGGGAGCCGAACCTGTATGCCTACGGCGATGCGGCGCCGCCGGGTTTCGTTTCACGCAAGCAGCACGCGGCGCGAGTCAGAAGCGCGGGGGCCCGCCACCTGCGGGCGGTGACGCGCGCTGCCGCGGCGGCCGGTGTCCCGTGCAAGTGCACCGCCGTCGAAGGGGCATTTCCCTACCTCGAGATCATCAAGACGGCGCGGCGCCACGGCTGTGACCTGATCGTCATGGCCTCGCACGGCCGGCGCGGGATCTCGCGCCTGCTGCTGGGCAGCCAGACCAGCAAGGTCCTCGCCCTCGCCGACATCCCGGTCCTGGTCTGCCGCTAGAACCCATCTCAAAAAATTTCCACGGAGCAGTATGAGCGTGCATCCGGGATATGCGGCGCAGCGCGGGTCCTGTCAGAACGGTCGGAGGCGAAGAGCGAACGAATGGGTTTTTGAGATGGGTTCTAGGCAAAAAAACGCCAGCTGCAGGGAGCTGGCGTCAGGCACCCCGTGGAGGAGGGACGGGGTGGGAGGCCTGTCCGTCGTCTACCAGTGCCCGACCATCTCCATCAGGCGCTCCTTGCCGAGGATCTCGACGTCGCGCTGGTGCACCGTGACGAGTCCCTCGCGCTGGAACCGTGACAGGAGCCGGCTCACCGTTTCCAGCGTAAGGCCCAGATAGTTGCCGATCTCCTCGCGCGTCATGCGCAGCAGGAAGCGGTCGCCCGCGAAACCGAGGCGCTGATGGCGCCGTGAGAGCGAGAGCAGGAACGCCGCGAGCCGCTGCTCCGCGGTCATGCTGCCAAGCAGCAGCATCAGGCCGTAGTCGCGCGAGATGTCGCCCGACACCAGGCGCAGCAGCTGGTGCTGCAATGCCGGCAATGTGAGCGCCGCCTGTTCGAGCTGGCCGAACGGGATGATGCAGACCTCGCTGTCCTCCAGCGCCACCGCGTTGTAGCCGTGGCGGCCGCCGTTGATGGCATCGAGTCCGAGGAGTTCCCCGGGCAGGTGGAAGCCGGTGATCTTCTCGGTGCCGTCGCGCGAGACGCCGACCGTCTTGAAGGAGCCGCTGCGCACCGCGTAGAGCGACTCGAAGCGGTCGCCGTTGTGATAGAGCGGCGCGCCGCGCGCCACGCGGCGCTTGGCGGTCGCGATCTCCCCGAAGCGCCTCAGCTCGCTGCCATTGAGGTTGCAGGGCAGGCACACGCCCTTCAGGCAGCAGGACGAGCACGCCACCGCGTCCGCCTGCGGGACGAGCCGCACCACGCCGGCGGGACGGGGGCAAGCCGGCATGACCGGGATCAGTTGTGACAACACAGCGCTTCGCAACATGTTTCTCTCCTTTATCTCACCTGTCAGACTCGAATCGAGCATGGTCAACGGGCTCCGGTTTCGCCCTTCAACTGCTCCAGAATCTCGGCAATCCGCTCGAAATCCGCGGACTTGTCGAGAAAATACTCGGCGCCGGCATCCGCGCTCGCTTTCATGTGCTGGGGCGTGGCGTAATTGCTCAGCATGATCGCCCGCATGGCCGGCAGTCCTTTTTTCACCTCGGTGAGGACATCGATGCCGCTGCCGCCGTCATCCGCGAGTTTGATGTCGAGCACTGCCACGTCGGGACGCGTATCCAGAATGCCGCTGACCGCGGCGTCGAACGATTCCGCCTCGCCCACCACCTCGACATCCTCGATCTCGCGGATCATCTCGAGAAGGCGCTCCCGCACGGCGGCGGAATCCTCCACCACGAAGACCTTCATATCGGCGCCTGCCATGTAGTTGTAGTAGTCCATGGCCGGCAGTATGCGCAGCGCCGTGCGCGCCCCGCTATCGGAGCGCGCCCGAAACTGGCTGTAGGAAACGGGGAAGCGGTGTCGGAATCGTCCTACACGTCGAGGAGCTTGTGCTCGAGGGCGTAGCGGATCAGCTCCGCCTGGTTGGCGAGCCCCATCTTGTTGAGAATCCGGGTCTTGTGCGTGCTCACGGTCTTCACGGACAGCGAAAGCTTCTTCGCAATCTCGCCCACCGTGCTGCCGCCCGCAATCATCTGCAGCACCTGGAACTCGCGGTCGGAAAGCAGCGTATGGGGCGCGGCGACGGCCTGCGGTCCGGTATCGAGCACGAGGCGCTCCGCGGTCTCCGGGCTCACGTACGCGCCGCCCGCGGCGATGCGGCGGATCGCCGCCACCAGCTGCTCGGCGGCGGCCTCCTTCGTGAGGAAGCCTGAGGCGCCCGCCTTCAGCGCCCGCACGGCATACTGCTCCTCGCTATGCATGGTAAGGACGAGGATGCGCAGCTTCGGCTTCGCGTCCTTGACCTGCTTGATCAGCTCGATGCCGCTCCTGCCGGGCATGGACATGTCGAGCACCGCGACGTCGTATTCCTGGCCGCGGACGCAGGCCATCACTTCCTGCCCGTTGGTCGCCTCCGCGGCGACAGTGATGTCGCCGGTGTCTGCGAGGATTTCCTTCAGCCCCGCGCGCACCATGGCGTGGTCATCGGCGAGCAATACCCGGATCACGCGCGCCCCCCCGTGCCCCGGTACTGCCCCACCGGAATTCTGATCTCCACGGCCGCGCCGCCGTCCCGCGCGGTGTAGATCTCCGCCGCTCCGCCGAGCGTGCGGGCGCGCTCCTTGATGCCGAGGAGCCCGAAAGACTTGCTGCTCTTCAGTTGCACGTCGCCGATGCCGATGCCGTTGTCCCGCACGCACACGACCAGCTCGCCGCCCTCGACCCGCACCGCCACGCGGACCTCGGTCGCCCGCGCGTGGCGCGCGACGTTGGTGAGCCCCTCCTGGACCATCCGGTAGACGGCCGTGCTGAGCGGCTCCCTGAACTCGACCTCCCCCGCCTGTGTGTCGAGCTCGACGACCAGGCCGGTTCGCTCCGAGAATTCGTGCAGCAGGTGCTCGATGGCAGGCACCAGCCCGAGGTCGTCGAGCATCGAGGGGCGCAAGTTGTGCGCGATGCGGCGCACCGAGGTGACCGCTGAGTCCACGAGCTGCTTCATGCGCTCGACTCGTTCCGGGAGCCGGTCGTCCCCCGCGGGCAGGCGGCCCGCGATCCACGCCACGTCCATCTTCAGCGCCGTCAGCCACTGCGCCAGCTCGTCATGCAGCTCGCGCGCGATGCGCATGCGCTCCCCTTCGCGCACTTCGTGCATCTGCTGGTAAAGATCACGCAGTTGCAGATGCGAGCGCTCGATTTCCTCCGTCGCTTCCACGCGCCGCGAAATGTCGCGCAGGACCACGGTAAAGAATTCTTCGCCGCCAACTCTGGCGTGGGAAATAGATGCCTCGATCGGAAATTCCTTTCCATCCGCGCGCAGGCCGTAGAGCGCGACCTCACCGCCCATGCGGCGCACCGTCGCACCCGTCCTGCCAAAGTGCTCGATATGTGCGCGGTGCGCGGCGCGGAAACGCTCCGGGATGAAACGATCGAGCGGGCCTCCGATCGCTGCGCTTGCCGCGCAGCGGAAAATCCGCTCCGCAGCCGCGTTGAACATGACGATATGCTGGCGCTCGTCCACCGTGATGATGGCGTCCATCGCTGCCTGGACGATCGCGCCAAAGGCCGAGTCGTCGCCGCCGCGCGGCTTGCGCGCAGAAGTCTTGCGCACTGGTTTTCGGCGTTGCATGCTTGAAGTATACCCAAACCCCCGCTTGACTCAGATCAAGCCCGGCGCAAACTACCGGCACGAGAATATCCTGGTGCTAAACGGCCATCCTGTGGAATCGTTCGAACGCCTGAAACGACCCGGACGTGCGATCAACCTGCGCGAGAAGGTCGCGCACCTGAGCCGCCCCGAGAGCTATGCGGAGAAGCCCGCGGCGGTCGAGGTCGTGCAGACCCACATGTCCATCGTGTTCCTGACCGAGCACCACGCCTGGAAGTTGAAGAAGCCGGTCCGCCACGACTTCCTCGACTTCAGCACGCTCGAAGCCCGCCGCGCCGACTGCGAAGCGGAGGTGCGCCTGAATCGGCGGCTTGCGCGCGACGTGTATCTGGAGGTCGTTCCCCTCACGGTCGACACGCGCGGCGCGCTGCGTCTCGGCGGCGACGGGCCGGTCGTGGATTGGCTGGTGAAGATGCGCCGGCTTCCCGCGCAGCTGATGCTTGATGACGCGATCCGTCGCGGCGGCGTCTCCCGGCCCGATGTCCGCCGCTTCACCCTGGCACTGGCCGGCTTCTACTCGCGCGCCGAGCCCGTTGTCCTCGAGCCGGCGCAGTACCGGCAACGATTCGAGCGCGACATCCGGGCGAATCGGGACGGCCTGTCCCCTCCCGAGTACTCGATGCCTGCCGCGCAGGTGCGATCGATCGCGACGCGCCAGTTGAACGTCCTGGCGCGAGAGGCTTCCTGGTTCGACGCCCGTGTGAAAGGTCGAAGGATCGTCGAGTGCCACGGCGACCTGCGGCCGGAGCACATCTGCCTCGAGCCCGAGCCGCTGTTCATCGACTGCCTGGAGTTCAATCGCGACTGGCGGCTGCTCGACACCGCTGATGAGCTGGCGTACCTCGCGATGGAATGCGAGCACGCCGGCGCCCCCTGGATCGGCGAGGTCGTCTTCGACACCTACCGGGAAGCAACCGGCGATGATCCCCCCGAGGCGCTGGTGCGCTTCTACAAGGCCTACCGCGCGACCGTGCGGGCGAAGCTCTCGGCCTGGCACCTCAGGGACCACCCCGACCCGGCCGACCAGGGCAAATGGGTTGCGCGCGCGCTGCGCTACCTGGAGCTGGCCGACCGCTACGCCTCCCACTGAAGCTCGATGCGGCCGTCGGGCAGGAGCCGGGGCCGTGTTCCGAAGCGCCGCCCTTCCCGCTCGAGCATTTGTGCAAGCCACCGCGCATCGGCGTCCGCCGCCCGCCGCACCTGGAAGCGGTTCATTTGCGTTGCGACGAGCTCCAGCCTCGCCAGCCGCCCGGTGCCGGCTTCGAGCGCCGGCAAGTACATGAGCCCGAGGTCGCCCCGGAACGCTTCGTGTCCACGGATGCCCTCGTAGTCGTTGATGAAGTCGCCGCAGCCGTAGAGGATGAGCCGCCCGCGGTGGACCTCGATGCCCTTCGGGTGATGCGAGGAGTGGCCGTGCACGAGGTCCACGCCCGCGGTGTCGATGAGCGCCCGCGCGAACGCGCGCTCGTCGTCCTCGACCTCGTAGCCCCAGTTCGCCCCCCAATGTATCGAGAACAGCACGACGTCACCCTGCCGCTTGTGAGCCTCGACGCGCCGCGCGATTCCCGCGACCGAGCGCTGGGACAGATCCGGCAGGAAAGCGACGCCCGGACGGTCTGCCCCCGCCGCCCAATCCGGCGGCACGCCGCTGCTCGCCATGCCCGCCGCGAACAGAAGCACCCGGCCCTTCCCGGGGACCGACAGCACGGCCGGCGCCTCCGCGGCGCTCCGGTCCCGGCCGGCTCCCGCCGTGCGCACGCTTGCCCGTTCCAGCGTCTCCAGCGTCTCGATCAGCCCGGCGTCGCTCCAGTCGAGCACGTGGTTGTTCGCGAGGACGCAGCAATCGATGCGAGCGGCGGAGAGGCACGTCGCATTGGCGGGATGCATGCGGTAGTTGATCCCCTTCGGCACCCAGACATCGCTTGCCGTCACCGCCGTCTCCAGGTTGACGATCCGCAGATCGGGCCGGGCACGCTCGAGCTCGGCCAGCGCATCTCCCCAGATGTAGGACGGCGGCACGCGGCGTGGAATCGGGCCGGACCGCATCTCCGCGATCGCGACGTATTCCTCAGCGCTTTCCAGATACCCTTCGTGTATGGCGGGGTGGCACGGTTTCGCGAGTATCTGGTCGATACCCCGCCCGGTCATGACGTCGCCGCACAGAAACAGCCCGATCGTCTCCATCGGCTGCACTTTAGTCCTGGAACCCGGCCCTGCCGTTGATTTCGGTCAATGAGCGCAGTTCACCAGCCGGCCTTGATCTGCATCAAGACGCCGCCGCGACGGGTGCGGTCAACTATGCGTGGACGGATTTGCCCGCAAGGACCCCCATGAAAGCCAAGACACCCCCTCCCGGTTTCAAGCGCGTGCGCCGGAACATCCTCATCCAGGAACGCGTGCACGACAGCTACAAGTCGTGGGGCAAGCCCGCGGAACCGACTGTATGTCCGGACTGCGGGGCAGTGTTTCACGAAGGCAGGTGGCGGCGTATGGCCGCGCCCGCGGGCGCCCACAAGGCGCGCTGCCCGGCTTGCCACCGGGTGCACGACCGCTTTCCGGCGGGCTACGTGATACTGGGCGGCGAGTTTCTGCGCGCTCATCGCGACGAGGTGGTGCAGCTGCTGCGCCACGTCGAGCGGCGGGCGAGCGCCGAGCATCCGCTGCAGCGGATCATGGAGATCGCGCACGAGAACGGCGATCTCACCGTCAGCACGACCGACCCGCATCTGGCGCGGGCGCTGGGAGTGGCGGTGCACCGCGCCTACCGGGGCCGGCTCGAATTCCACTACAACCGCGAGGAGAACCTGCTGCGCGTGCACTGGGAGCGATGAGGCGCCCGGACCGCCTGGCCGGAGCGTGCGCGAGGCTGCTGCGGGAGCGCGGAGGCCGCTACGCGAGCGCGCTTGGCATCGACATCGCAAGCGGCCGCGAGTCCGAAGTTTTCAAGTGGTTCCTCGCTTCGATCCTCTACGGCGCGCGCATCTCGCAGGATATCGCGGCGCGAAGCTATCGCGAGTTTGCGCGCGCCCGCGTGCTCTCGCCGCGCGCGATTCTCAAGACAGGGTGGGACGGGCTGGTCCGGATCCTCGACCGCGGCGGCTATGTCCGCTACGACTTCAAGACCGCGACGAAGCTCCTGCTCGTCTGTGAATCCCTGATAAAGGTCTATGGGGGAAATCTCAACGCGCTGCACGCCGCGGCGCGCGACGCGCGCGACCTCGAGTGCAGGGTGAAAGCACTCGGCAAAGGCATTGGCGAGGTGACCGCCGGGATCTTTCTGCGCGAGCTGCGCGGGGTCTGGAGCAAGGCCGATCCGGCCGCCTCGGATCTCGCCCTGACCGGGGCGCGCGATCTCGGCCTCGTTTCCCGGCGCCTGAAGGATCGCTCCGCGGCGATCCGGCGCCTGCGCGCGCAATGGCGCTCGGCGCCCGTGCGCGGGTGCTCATTCGCCGACTTCGAAGCGGCGCTGGTGCGCCACGGCATCGGGCTGCGGCATTCCCGCCCGCCGGCAGCGAGCCGGGGGTAGAGCGGCGCGGAGTTGATTTGGATCAAGTTACCGCAATGCGGCGATGCTATTTTGCTTTATCAAGATTCGGGCAGAAGGTGAAGTGAGGCGCCTTCCGGGGAATTGACATGAACATGCGAGATCCCCCTCCGCCAGCAGCCTATCCCGCCCCGCGCACGCAGCAAGAGTCCCCGCATATGGCGAGCCGGCTCACGCGCGATTCCTTTGCGCTCATCATGGCGGGCGGCCGCGGCACGCGACTGATGCAGCTGACGGAGGAGCGCTGCAAGCCGGCGGTGCCGTTCGGCGGCAAGTTCCGGATCATCGATTTCACGCTGTCGAACTGCGTGAACTCCGGCGTGCGCCGCATCGGCATCGCCACCCAGTACAAGGCGCACAGCCTGATCCGCCACATCCAGCGTGGCTGGAGTTTTCTCGACGGGCGCTTCGGCGAGTTCGTCCAGCTCCTGCCCGCCCAGCAGCAGGTGCAGGAGTCGTGGTACCAGGGAACGGCGGACGCGGTGTTCCAGAATCTGGGCGTCATTCGACGCTACGCGCCGCGTTTCGTGTTCGTGCTTTCGGGGGACCACGTCTACAAGATGGACTACGGCAGGCTGCTCGCCGATCACGTGAACCGGCGCGCCGACATGACGGTGGCTTGCGCCGAGATCCCCGTGACGGAGGCGAGTTCCTTCGGCGTGATGGCAATCGACGGCGACTGGCGGATCGTGGGCTTTGCCGAGAAGCCGGCGGCGCCGCAGCCGATCCCCGGCCGGGCCGGCGTCGCGCTCGCCAACATGGGGGTCTACGTCTTCAACGCCGAGTTTCTCTACGAGCAGCTCGTTCGCGATGCCGACAATCCGCGCTCCTCCCACGATTTCGGCAAGGACGTGATCCCTTACATCGTGCCCCGCTACCGGGTTTGCGCGCACCGCTTCGCCGACAGCTGCGTCGGCATCGAGCCCGACGGTACGCCTTACTGGCGCGACGTCGGGACCGTGGACGCGTACTGGGAAGCCAACATGGAGCTCGCCAAGGTCGTGCCCGACCTGAACCTCTACGACCACGCGTGGCCGATCTGGACCTACCAGGAGCAGCTCCCGCCAGCGAAATTCGTCTTCGAAGACGGCGACCGGCGCGGCATGGCCGTGGACTCGATCGTCTCGGGTGGCTGCATCATCAGCGGCGCGACCGTGCGCCGATCGGCGCTTTTCTCCGACGTGCATGTGTGGGATTACAGCCTCGTGGAGGACTCGGTGGTGCTCCCGCAGTGCCGCGTCGGCAGCCACGCCGTCCTGAAGCGCGTGATCCTCGATCGGGGCTGCCTGATCCCCGACGGCATGCAGGCCGGTCTCGACCCGGCTGCGGACGCCGCGCGGTTCTGCGTCACGCCCCGCGGCGTCACGCTGATCACCCCCGCCATGCTCGGCCAGCCGGTGTTCAGGGTGCGGTGAGACGACGCGGCCGCGTGTACGGCGGGGATCGTCCGATTCGCGTGCTGTTCGTCACCCCGGAGCTCGCTCCGTGGATGAAGAGCGGCGGATTGGGCGACGTCTCCGCCTCGCTTCCCGCGGCGCTGCGCGCGATCGGTGTCGATGTGCGGGTGCTCGTGCCGGCCTATGCGCCGCTCGCCGCGGCATGCCGCGGCGCCGCGCCGCTGACCGGACCGCTGCAGCTGAGCGAAGCGTTTGCTCCCGCGCGGCTCCTGGCGGCGCAGCCCGGGGCGGTGCCGCTCATCCTCGTTGACTGCGAGGCCTATTACGCGCGCGAGGGCGGCGCCTACCAGGACTCCCGCGCGCGGGACTGGGAGGACAATCATCTGCGCTTCGGGCTGCTGTCACGCGTGGCGGCGCTGCTCGGGAGCGCGGATACGCCGCTCGACTGGCGCCCGGACGTCGTCCATTGCAACGACTGGCCGGCCGGCCTGGCGCCGGCGTACCTGAAGCTTTCCGGAAGCGTGGGCAGCGCCACGCTGATGACTGTCCACAACATCGCGTTCCAGGGCCTCTTCCCCGCCGCGGCGGTGAGCGCGCTTGGGCTGCCGCAGCAGTCGTTCTCGATCGAAGGGGTGGAGTTCCACGGACAACTCTCCTTTCTCAAGGGCGGCATCGTCTACGCCGACCGGATCTCCACGGTGAGCCCGACCTACGCCCGGGAGATCCAGACCGACGCGCACGGTTGCGGCCTCGGCGGCCTGCTCCGGCACCGCGGCGAGCAGGTGGCCGGCATACTCAACGGCATCGACGACGAAGCGTGGAACCCGGCAACGGATTCCCTCATCGCGCAGCGCTATGACCGCGCGCATCTCGACAGCAAGGCGGCCAACAAAACCGCCCTCCAATACCGCTTCGGGCTCGAGGCGGACACGGAAATTCCGCTCCTTGGCGTGGTGAGCCGGCTCACGCACCAGAAGGGGATCGATCTCCTCGCGCAAATCGCCGCGCGGGTCGTCGGGCGCCCGGCGCAGATCGCGCTGCTCGGCGCTGGTGAAAGCGATGTCGAGGCGGTGTTCCAGGAACTCGCGCAGACCTTCCCGCGGCGGATCGGCTGCGCGATTGCCTACGACGAGCGGCTGGCGCACCTGATCGAGGCGGGAGCGGATCTGTTCGTCATGCCGTCGCGCTTCGAGCCGTGCGGGCTGAACCAGATGTACAGCATGCGCTACGGCACGCCGCCGGTTGTGCGGGCGACCGGCGGGCTCGCCGACACCGTCACCGACTGCAGCGAGCGCACGCTCGCGGACGGCTCCGCGACCGGCTTCACGTTCGTGGAGCCTGCCGCCGACGCGCTGCTCGCCGCGATCGAGCGCGCGCTCGAGGCGTGGTCCGACCGGGCGGCCTGGCGCCGGCTCCAGGAGAACGGTATGGCGCGCGATTTCGGCTGGCACGCCTCCGCCGGGCGCTACCGCGAACTGTTCGACGCCCTCGTCGCGCAGCGCTCCGCTTCCGACGGCAACCGGTCTTGATCTGCGTCAACCCGGGCGCGGGGCGGATGCGGTTTACTGATTCTCTTCGGACAGAAACCGCCGCGGGTCCGCAGGGCCGCGAGGCCCGCAGGACAGCGCGGAAAGGAGCAACCCATGAAGCTCACCCTGAGCATCATCAAGGCGGATATCGGATCGATCGGCGGCCACATCGCCCCCTCGCGGCGGCTGCTCGACACCGTCCGCGCGCAGGTGCGGGAGCGCGGGCCGGGCCTGCTCATCGACAGCTACATCGGCTATACGGGCGACGATATCGCGATACTGATGACCCACAACCGCGGCGTCGCCGACGAGCAGGTCCACCGCCTGGCATGGGACGCGTTCACCGCCGGCACGCGCGTCGCCCGCGAGCAGGGCCTTTATGCCGCCGGCCAGGACCTGCTCAAGGACGCCTTTTCCGGCAACGTCCGGGGCATGGGACCGGCGGTCGCCGAAATGGAGATCGAGGCCCGCCCGAGCGAGCCGTTCCTCATGTTCGCCGCGGACAAGACCGATCCCGGCGCCTTCAACCTGCCGCTCTACCTGGCATTCGCCGACGCGATGAACACCCCGGGGCTGATCCTGTCGCCGGACATATCGCGCGGGTTCCGCTTCGTCATCATGGACGTCAGCCACACGGCGGCCGATCGCGTGATCGAGCTCGACGCCCCGGAGGAGATCTACGACATCGCCGCGCTGCTGCGCGATCCGGAGCGCTACGTGATCGAGTCGGTGTGGTCGCGCGCCAGCGGCCACCAGGCCGCGGCGGTGGCGACCTCGCGGCTGCACAATATCGCCGGGAAATACACCGGCAAGGACGATCCGGTGATGCTGGTGCGGGTGCAGATGCAGTTCCCGGCGACGGGCGAAGTGCTCGCACCGTACGTCACCGGGCATTACGTGGCGGGCGGCATGCGCGGCTCCCACCAGATGCCCCTCATGCCGGTCGCCCTCAACACCGGCACGAGCTACTTCGACGGCCCGCCGCTCGTGAGCTGCGCCGCATTCTCGGCGCACGACGGCGTGCTGACCGAGCCGCAGGACTGCTTCGCCCATCCGTTCTGGGACACCGTGCGGGAGCGCGTTGCGGCCAAGGCCATCGACATGCGCCGCCAGGGCTTCTTCGGGGCGGCGATGCTGCCGATGGGCGAGCTGGAATACACCGGCATCGTCGAGAAGCTCGACGCGCTCGACGCCCGATTCACCGTGCGCGGGGAAACGGTCGAGAGCCTGTTCCGGCGAGCGGCTTCCCGCTGATTCTCCTGCCCCGGCCCGCCGGCATCGAGGCGGGCCCGGCTCAGGTCGCGGGCAGCTTGTGCACCATCTCCTTGAAGCGCTGCCATTCGAGCGCCGGCCAGATCTCCGAGTGCGCGTGGCCGTAGCTGCGGATCAGCACCGAAACGCGCATGGCGGTCTCGAGGTCCGGAGCATTGAAGACGTCGACGTAGTCGTACGGCCCCAGTACCGCGTAGTCCGCAATCCATTTCACGTCCGGACAGACGGCGCGGATGCGATCGATCGCCTGCCGCTCGAGCGTCTCGAACGACTTCGGCTGGTGCAGCGCCGCGGCCGAAAGGCGGGTGAGCATGACGTAGGTGGGCATTCAAGGCTCCACGATCAGGACAGGAGCAATTCGCGCTCCTCCGGCGGCCGCGGACTCGCGGCGCGGCCGCCTGCGGCGCGCGGACGCATGGTCGGGCCTTACTCGATCTCGATCTTGCGGCGCTTCGATTTCTCGACCTTGGGCAGCGTCAGTTCGAGCACGCCGTCCTTCAGGCTCGCCTTGGCCTTGTCGCTGTGCACCTGCGCCGGCAGCGCGACCGTGCGGGACAACATTCCGCGGGAAATCTCGCAGCGGTAGTAGTCGCCCTTTTCCTCCTTTTCCTCGCGCGCGGTCGTGGCCTTGATGGTGACGGACGTGTCCGAGGTCGAGATCTCGAGGTCCTTCTTCTCCACGCCCGGCAGCTCGGCGCGGACCAGCACGTCGTCATCCCGATCGATCACGTCCACCTTCGGCATGCGCAGCTCCGGCAGTTCCGGCCACGCTGGCCATTCGAAGGAGAAGGGACGCATCCATCCGCGCCCCGGAAATTCACGGAAGACCCGGTCCATCATCCGCTCCATGTCCTCGAAGGGATGGAGCGCGCGGACCGGCGCCGCTTTCTGGATTTCCTTGCCTTTCTCGACAGCAGCCTGCTTTTCCTTTGCCATGAGGGGTCCTCCTGTCGCGGATTCTGATCAACGCTCGCGACGCCGCCTCGGCGGCGCGACGCAGAAAGAATACCGCCCGCCCGGACCCGCGGTTTGATCCAAATCAATGCCTGCCGGCCCCGGGGGCCAGGCGCGCTCAGGCGACCCGGGACGCCCGCTTGGCGTGTGACGCGTCCGTCTGGATCAGGCGATCGATCTCGGTTTCCGCCAGGATCCAGTCTTCCAGCTCGCCGCCGGTCGCGAAACCGCGCCGCTCGGCGCGGTAGTATGCCGCCTCGGCGATCATGCGCCTGCGTTCTTCCGCCGTGATTCCCGCTCCGGCAGCCGGTCGGGATCCGGCCTCCGGGGCGGCCTCCGGACCGGCACGCCTGGTTTTCTTCCTGGCCATTCCTGCACCTCCGATTGGTTGCTGCACCTGGGTTGACGGCCGCCTGCGCGCGCTGCTACGCGCGGACCTCGATGCGGTTGACCACCCTGTCCACAGCGAACAGGCACCAGGCGTCGCGCTCGGCCTGCCGCCGCTCCTCTTCAGTGCGCACGAAGCCGTCGAGCGTGACGACGTAATTGCGGCAGCGCGCGCGGATCTGCGCCGCATCGACCAGCGGGTCCATTTCGAGCGCGAGCCGCAGCGCGTCCACGACCTCCCCGTCATTGTCCTCCTCCGCCGGCTCGACGTAGAGCGAGTTCACGACGTCGCGGCATCCAGGCGTCCACCACGCGAGAACGCCGGCGAGGCGCTTGTGCGAGTGGCTGATCATCCTGCCCTCGAGCGTGATGACGCCGTCCGCAACCGCCAGCTCGATTGCGCCGGCACCGTCGGCCGGGGCGTCGCGCAGCGTCCGGACCCGGCCCTTGGCCCGGACGCGTATCGTGCACTGTCGGAACTCGGGCTCGCGCAGGAGAAACGCGCTCAACGCGTCGCGGATCGCTCCATCCCCCTTGCGCTCCGCCGGCGCGACGTGGAGCCGGTCGACCACCCCGCGCACCCCGTCCGCCGCCGCGGCGAGCTCGAGTGCGAGCTTTTTCGCCGCCACGTCCTCGACTTCGCCTTCGAGCACCACCGCGCCGTCGGCATAGCCGATCCGGAGCGGGTAACGGTGGAGATTGACCCGCGGCTCGTATTCGAGCGCGTGATGAACCCGCTTGATCACTTCATCCTTGCCGGGCACGGTCGAGCCTCCGACAACAGTTTCAAACACCCGCCGCCGACGGGTGTTGATCTGCATCAAGGCGGCTTGCAGGTGCTTTGTCTATGTTGATGTTGACCGTTTCGCCCCAGGGGGAAGCACCTCATGAACGTCAACCGGGACCAGATCGAGATCGCGTGGGAGCACGGCAGGACGGTGGCCGAAGCCGATCCGGCGGAGTGGCGGCAGGACGCCTGCGGCGCATGGATCCGGCGGGACCAGTTCGGGCGCGAGGGCTCGGAGTTCGGATGGAAGATCGAGAACCTGGCCGTCGGACCCGGCGCCGCGCCGGTTCTGCGTCCGTTCCACTTGCGCAACGCGTTCGATCCGGCCAACCGCAAGCCGCATTGCGTGGTCAAGGCGGACCGCGCCGGCGTTCCCTCCGGCGAGTTCGCGGCGCCGCCGCGCAACCGGGCCGCGCATTGAGCGCGTGCCGGGTGGAGCGCCATCTGCCCAGAGAGGACCAGCCATGAAACTGCCCATCGACGTCGCAACGCGCGTGAGCGCAAGGTTGTCCCGGCTCATCGAGTCCATGGTCAACGATCCCGACCGGGACGAGCCGCCGACGCTGGATGACGTCCGCAAGGCGGTGGAGCGCAGCGGCAGCGCCCATGCCCCGCAGGCGGCGCTGCATCCCCAGGACAGGGACTCCGCGCTTGCCGAGGTGAACGGCCTGATCGAGGAATACGGCGGGGATGCGCTCGCCCATTATTTCATCGCGTCCAAGGCGAGCGAAGGGCTGTCGCGCATCATCGAGACCGCCGCCGCCGACCGCAACCTGCCCCGGGCACCGACGCTTGCGCGCGTGCGCCAGGCCATGGTCGAAGGGCTGACCGCCCGGCTTGCGGGCGACGGCACCATCGACCCCGACGAGGATGCGACACTCCTCGCAGAGATCGACGTGCTGATCCGCCGCCACGGGCCGGACGCCGTGGCGGAGGACTTCATCCGCTTCGAGTAGCGAGCCTCCGCAGCCGCTCGTAGAGCGCGCGTTCCTCGGCCGACGGGCGCTCCGGGACGCGCACCTTCAGGCGCAAGAGCAGGTCGCCGCGCCCGCGCCGGCCGAACTCGGGCAGGCCCTTCCCCCGCAGCCGCAGTATCGTGTCGGGCTGCGTCCCCGGCTCCACGGTGACCGTCACCGGCGCGCCGTCGAGGGTCGGGACCTTCAACTTCGTACCGAGCACGGCGTCGGCCACGTTCACGGTTTCCGTGCGCCAGAGCTCGGCGTTCGCGCGCTCGAAGCGCGGGTCGGGCGCGCTGTGCACGATCACAAACAGATCGCCCGGAACCCCGCCCGCGTGCCCGCTTGGCATGCCGTGGCCGGGGACGCGCAGCGCGGCCCCTTCCTCGATCCCCGGCGGCACCTTCACCGTGAGCGTCTCCTCGCGCTCCACCTGGCCGCGTCCGGAGCACTCCGGGCAGGGCTGGTCGATGATCCTACCTTCGCCACGGCACGCCGGGCAGGTCGTGATGCGCTGCAGCGTCACGCCCTTTTTCCGTTCGCTGCTGACCTGGCGGCCGCTGCCTCCGCAACGCTCGCATTTGCGCGGCTGGGTGCCGGCCTTGGCGCGCGCTCCATGGCAGGAGGGGCATTCCGCTGGCCGGCTGTAGCGCAGCTTGTCCTCGCCGCCGGCCAGGATGCGCTCGAGCGGCACCGTGAGGCGCACCTCGATGTTGGCGCCGCGTGGTGGCCCGGCGGCGCGCCGGCCAAGAAACGTGTCGAACAGACCGCCGCCGAAATCGAAGTTGAGCCCGCCGAAGATGTCCTCGAAGTCGATCCCGCCGAACAGATCCTGCTGCGAGAAGCCCGCGACGCCCGCGAATCCCCGCGCGTCGTACTCCGCGCGCTTCTTCGGGTCCGACAGCACGGCGTAAGCCGCGGCGATCTCCTTGAAGCGCTCTTCCGCGCCCGGCTCCTTGTTGCGGTCGGGGTGGTATTGAAGGGCGAGCTTGCGGAAGGCGTCCTTGATCGCCTTCTCGTCGGCGTTGCGGGGAACGCCGAGGACGTCATAGAAATCACGTTGCCCAGCGTTCATGGCGCATCGGCCGCGCGCCGGTCGGCGCCGGAACCCGCGCGGGCTTCGCTACTTGGACTCGTGGTACTCCGCGTCGACCACCCGCGCGCGCGGAGCGCCCGCTTCGGCCTCCGCGCCCGGCCACTTGGTTTCAGCGTAGGCGCCGTGCTTCGGCGCCTCGGGGCTCTGCGCGTAGATCACCACGCCCGCCTCCTTCAACGCCTTGCGCAGCGCCTCGCAGCGCTCGGCGGCGGCGGCCGCGTCCTTCTTGCGCAGCGCCTCGCGCGTGTCGCGCAGCGCCGAATCGACCCGCCCGCGCAGCTCCGCGGTCAGCTTGTCGCTGAAATCCGCGAGCATCTTTTCCGCCTCGTAGCACAGCGCGTCGGCGGCATTGAGCTTTTCCGCGTCCTCGCGCCGCTTGCGGTCCGCCTCGGCGTAGCGCTCGGCCTCGCCCATCATGCGCTTCTTCTCCTGCTCCGAGAGCCGCGTCGAGCCGCTGATGCGGATCGATTGCGACCGGCCGGTCGCGGTGTCGCGCGCGGCGACGTTCAGGATGCCGTTGGCGTCGATGTCAAAGGTGACCTCGATCTTGGGCACGCCGCGCGGCGCCGGCGCGAGCCCGTCGAGGTTGAACTCGCCCAGGCTCACGTTGTCCGCCGCCATCGGCCGCTCGCCCTGGAACACGTGGATGGTGACGCTGGTCTGCAGGTCCGCCGCGGTGGTGAAAGTCTCGCTCTTCTTGACGGGAATCGGCGTGTTGCGCGCAATGAGGCTGGTAGCAATGCCGCCCAGCGTCTCCACCCCGAGCGTGAGCGGGGTCACGTCCACCAGCACGATGCCGCCGACCTCGCCGGCGAGCACCCCCGCCTGGATCGCCGCGCCGCTCGCGACGCACTCCATCGGGTCCACCCCCATCTCCGCCTTGCGCCCGAAGATGTCCTCGAAGAAGCTCCGGACCGCCGGCATGCGCGTGGGCCCCCCGACGAACACGACGCGCTGAATGGCGGCGGGCTTCACGCCCGCATCGCGCAGCGCCTGCTCGACGCAGCCGCGGCAGCGCTCGATCACCGGGCGCACCACCCGCTCGAGCTCGGCACGCGTGAGATCCATCTCGAGGTGGCGCGGCGTGCCGCCGATCGCGGCGATGTAGGGCAGGCTGATGTGCGCCGTGACGTTGGCCGAGAGCTCCACTTTCGCGAACTCCCCGGCTTCCATCAGGCGCGCCGATGCCCTAGGGTCGTTGCGCAGCTCCACGCCGGTCTCGTCGCGGAACCGGTCGGCAAGACGCTCGAAGACGCGCTGGTTCATGTCGGTGCCGCCGAGCCGCGTGTCGCCGCTCGTCGCCTTGACCTCGAACACGCCCTTGCCGAACTCCATGATCGTGACATCGAGCGTGCCGCCGCCGAGATCGACCACCGCGATGCGCAGCTCCTCGCCGAGGCGGTCGAGCCCGTAGGCGAGTGAGGCGGCTGTCGGCTCGTTGACCAGGCGCGCGACCTCCAAGCCGGCGATGCGGCAGGCGTCCTTGGTCGCCGAGCGCTGGTTGTCGTCGAAATACGCGGGGACCGTCACCACCGCCTTTTCCACCGGCTCGCCGAGGAAGGCCTCGGCGTCGCGCTTGATTTTCTGCAGCAGGAACGCCGAGAGCTGCTCGGGCGAGAACTCGCGGTCGCGCAGGCGAATCTTCTCGCGCTGGCCCATCCGGCGCTTGAACGCGGTGGCGGTGCCTTCCGGATTCGCGGCTGCCTGCCGCCGCGCCGGCTCGCCGACGAGCATCTGCCCGTCCGCAGTCAGCGCGACGTAACTGGGAAAGGCCTTGCCGCCGAGGCTCACGCCCTCCGCGCTGGGAATGATCACAGGCCGCCCGCCGCGCAGCACCGCCGCGGCGGAGTTGGAGGTGCCGAGATCGATGCCGATGATCGCCATGGCGGTGACCTCTCTGTTCCCGTTAGCCCACGATATGGTGCTTCCCCACCACGTGAACCGTGCTCGCCTGCGGTCCGCGCTCGCCCGCCTCCTCGTGGAAGCGCACCTCGGTGCCGATCTTGAGCTCGTCGAAGTCCGCGCCGACCACGCTGTTGCGGTGGAAATAGACGAGGCGGCCGTCCGGCGTCTCGATCCGGCCGCTGTCCTCCGCTGGATTCAGCTCGACGACCCGGCCGTGCGGCGGGGCCGCGTGTACTTTTAACCGCTGGTCGTGCTTGCGCGCGTAATCCTCCAGCTGGCGGCGCATCGAGTCAAACGCGTCGCGGATCGCGACGTGAACATCCGTGTACGCGTGGTGCTCGTCCGGCTCGCGGCCCGCGACCAACTCGCCCCCCGGCACAGTCACATCCACGCTGACGTGGAAATGGTTGCCGTGCCGGTGGTGCTTGTGCCGTTCCTCGATCACGACGCGGCAGCTCATGATCCGGTCGTAGAACTTGTCGAGCCTGCCGGCGTGCTCACCCACCTCGGCATACAGCGCCGGCGACTGCTTGAGATTGCGGAACGTGATTTGTAGCGGTATTTGCATGATTCAGCTCCCGGGTTACGTCTCAATCATAGGCGCGCCTGCGGCCGGGGACTTGATATGGATCAACGCCTTCACCCCTCCACCAGCTCCACCACCGATCCCCCGGTATGGATGCGGCGGATGGCCTCGGCAAAGAGCGGAGCGGTATCGAGCACCGTCACCTTGCCGCGCACCAGGGCGGGATCCAGCCGGAACGGGGGGATCGTGTCCGTGATGACGAGCCGCTCGAGGCCGGGTTCGGCCAACATGCGGCCCGCTTCGCCGACGAAGATCCCGTGTGTTGCCGCGGCGTAGACCGCCCGGGCACCGCGGCTCCGGCATGCGGCCACGGCGCGCGCAATGGTGCCGCCGGTGCTGATCAAGTCGTCGAGAATGATCGCGATCCTGCCCTCGACGTCGCCCACCACCGCCTCCCCGCTCACGACCCCGGCGCTGCGGTATTTCTCCAAGAACGCGCCGCTGGCCTCGCGTCCGAGCCGCCGGGAGAGCGACTGGCGGAACGCTTCGGCGCGCTTGACACCGCCGACATCGGGCGAGACCACGACGACGGGTTCGCTCCCGATGCGTGGGACGAACTCCTCCACGAACAGCCGCCGCGCCTCGAGGTGATCCGCGCGGATGCGGAAGGCATTATCGTACGCCGCGAGATTGTGGACGTCGAGCGTCACCACACGGTCGGCGCCGACCGTCTCGAGCAGCGCGGCGACGTAACGGGTGGACACCGGGTCGCGCGACTTGGACCGGCGGTCCTTGCGCGCATAGCAGAGATACGGGATCACCGCCGTGATGCGGCCGGCCGATGCGTCGCGCAGCGCGCCCACGAAGAACAGCAGCCGTACGAGCTTGTCGTTGACGCTCTGGCGATCGTCACCGTAGAGCGAGGCCACGACGAAGACATCGCGCCCGCGCACGCTCTCGAGCGGGCGCGCCTTGTGCTCGCCGTCCTCGAACTCCCGCTCCTCGTGCGGAGCGAGCGCGATGCCGAGCGCGCCCGCCACGCGCTCCCCGAACTCGCGGCTGGCGTTCAACGCGAACAGGCTCAACTGCACGGGAGCCGCCGTAAGGCGCGCAACCGGGATCGCGCGGCCGCCGGAGATTCCGCGCCGCGCCCGGTTCCGCCGAGATGCTGCCGGAACCAGTTGCGCGCGAGTTGCGCGACCGCCTCGAGCTTGCCGGGCTCCTCGAACAGATGGGTGGCGCCCGGAACGATCTCGAGACGATGCTCGCACGCGAGCTGCGCGGCTGCGCGGCGGTTCATCCCGATGACCGGGCCGTCGAGCCCGCCGACGATGAGCAGCGTGGGCGCGCGCACCCGCGGCAAGGCCTCCAGGGCGAGGTCGGGGCGCCCGCCGCGGGACACCACTGCGGCGACCCGCGCGGGACGCTCCGCGGCCGCGTTGAGCGCGGCCGCAGCCCCGGTGCTGGCGCCGAAAATCCCGATGCGCAGATCGCGGGTTTCCGGGCGCGTGCCGAGCCAGTCGACCGCGCCGACGAGGCGGCGGCTCAGCAATCCGATATCGAAGCGCAGCTCGGCGGTCCGCTCGTCGATCTCGCTCTCTTCCGCGGTCAACAGGTCGAGCAGCAGGGTGCCCAGCGCGCCTGCGTTGAGAAAATCCGCCACGTAGCGGTTGCGCGGGCTGAAGCGGCTGCTGCCGCTGCCGTGGGCAAACAACACGATGCCTTCCGCCGGCTCCGGCACCGCGAGCGCCCCCTCCAGGGCGACGGTCCCGGCATGGACGGTGACATCACGCGGCGTCATTGCTCACGCTCGGCTGCGAACTCGTCAATGAGGTGATCCCCGGTCCGGCGGATCTCGGCGGCCTGGCCGTGACGAATCAGCGCGCCGATCTTGGCCAGCTCGCGCGCGAGGAGCGGCACCAGGTCATTGACGGAAACCATCCCCTTCAGGCATCCCTCCCGATCCACCACCGGCGCCCGCCGCACGCCCCCGGCCGACATCTTGTCCAGCGCCTCGATGAAGCCGTCGTCCTCGTGCAGGGTCAGCACCGGGCTGCTCATCACGCTGCCCACCGTCGTCGCGCCTGGCGAGAGGCCCTGGGCGACGATCTCGACGGCAATGTCGCGGTCGGTGATGATGCCTACCGGCTTGCGGGTGTCTGCCGGGTCCACCACGACGACATCTCCGATATGGCTCGCGCGCATCGCGCGCGCCGCGTCCTCGGCGCTCGCGTTGCGGTGAATGGTGACGACGACTCTCTTGCAGAGGTCTTTGATGGTCATGTGCAGTCCTCGAGTCTGACGGGGGCCGCCACGCAGCGGCCTTTTCCCCGCCCTCTCAATCTAGGGTACCGGGGGGGCGAGAATGTTGATTCAGATCAAGCGCGACCGGCGACGGCCACGGCCGCTGCCGGCTGGCGTGCCCACGACAGCGCGAGGCGTGCGCGCACTTCGTCGTCCGTAAGCTGCGGAAATTCGACGTACCAGCAGCCGATCGCCCGGAAGGGCTCTGGCATGGCGAGGCACACGACCTCATCGGCTTCACCCTGCAGCAGCTCGACCGTGTCGGACGGCGCGACCGGCACCGCCACCACGATCCGCGATGGCTTGGCCTGCCGCAACGCCGCTATCCCCGCCCGCATCGTGGCGCCGGTCGCGACTCCGTCATCGACGAGGATGACACACTGGCCTGCAACGGCCGGCCGCGGCCGCTGCCCGCGATAGGCCGCCTCGCGCCGCTCGATTTCCCGCAGCTCGCGGCGCTCGGCCTCGGCGATGACGTGCTCGGGAATCCGCAGGGGCTCGATGACGTCGCGGTTGAGCACCCGCACGCCCCCGCTCGCGATCGCGCCCATGGCGAGCTCTTCCTGGCCAGGGGTGCCGAGCTTGCGCACGATCAGCAGATCGATCTCCGCGCCGAGCGCGTCCGCGACTTCGCAGGCGACCGGCACGCCACCGCGCGGAAGCGCCAGCACCAGGACATCGCGACGGCCGCGATAGGCGGCGAGCGCCGCGCCGAGCGCGCGCCCCGCCTGCACCCTGTTCTGCAATGGCAGATCTATCTCGCGCATGTGCCCGCTTCCTGCTCCGACCGGGGGACGTTGCTCAGATCGTCTCCTTCGCCTCATCCGGCCGCATCTCGCCTTTGCGCACCCAGACGCCGCGCTCTTCACAGCGCAGGAGCTCGCTGCCGCTGCGCACGTACTGGCCGATCGGATAGGCGACGCCGTTGAAGCGGCAGAAGCCCGTTTCCAGCTCCGCATCGAGAGAAATCTCCTCGTCCTCGTCGAGGATGGGGGAGGTCTCGTGCTCGGGATCGGGCGCGCCGACTTGAGGTACCGGGTTTTTCATGGTCATCGTGGCACGTGGTTGCAGAAATGGGCCTGCGCCCAATTCACAAGTTATGGCACTCGGCATCCCGCAGTATTGACGGAGATCAAACTTCAACGAGGTGCCCTGGCGCCGCCGTTCGACGAAGCGCCGATTCCGGCTAGCCGCACGAGCGGCCATCGAGGTCCCCTGCGGCACGAAAGCCTGATCTAAATCAAGCTGCGCCAGCGGCCTCGGCTTTAGCCTGCCCTCTATTGCTGGGTCATTCCCGCGCCCGGCCCGCACCCTACGGAGGCCATCATGATAAGACTGATCATTGCCATCACGGTTGCGCTCGCGGTCACGCCGGCTTTTGCCGCGGAGAAGTCCGTTCTCGACGCCGCGCGCAAGGAAGGGCGCGTGGCGTTCTATGCCAACATCACCGCCGTCGAGCCGATCATGAAGGCGTTCGCCGCCGACACCGGGATCAAGGCCGACTACACGCGGATCGCCAGCCCGAAGTTCGTGCCGACGACCATCACGGAGTTCGAGGCGGGCAAGCTGTCCGCCGACGTGGTCCAGGCGCCCATGCCGGTCCTGGAGCTGCTCAAGGAGCGGGGCATACTCGCCTCCTACCGCTCTCCCGCCGCCGCCGGCTACCCCGAGTGGACGCGCAAGGACGACAAGATCCAGATCTTCGGCATCGAGTACATGGCCCTGATCTACAACAAGGAGCGCGTCAAGAAAGGCGACGCGCCGCGGCGTTACGAGGACCTCACAAACCCGAAGTGGAGAAACCAGATCGTCATGCCCAATCCGGCCAACCACCCCTCGACGATCTCGTGGCTGATCGGCCTGAAGGAGACGGTGTTCAAGTCCGAGGCGCAATGGATGAAGTTCGTGCGCGGGCTCGCCGCCAACAACCCCATGTTCGTCGCGTCCCTCGGCCCGACGCCGGCACCGGTGGAAAGCGGCGAGAAGCTCATCGCGATCTCGATGCCGAAATACATCATCACCAAGGCCCCGGCGCCGCTCGACTGGGCGCGGCTCGAGCAGCCCCTGCTCGGCACCCCGCGCGGCATTGCCGTCACGTCCAAACCGCCACATCCCAACGCCGCGCGGGCCTTCGTCGACTACTGGCTGTCGAAGAAGTCCATGGACATGCTCGCCAAGGACGTCGGCGAATACGTGCTGGCGCCGGGGATCTACCCGCCGATCGAGGGCATGGACAAGGCCAAGGTCATCGCCATCCGCGAGCTCTCCGACGCGGAAATCCAGAAGTGGGGCGCGGAGTTCAAGAAGATCTTCGCCGTCAAGTAGGGCGCGCGACAGCGCATGGAGATCCGGATCCGGGGCGTATCCAAGCGTTACGCCACTGAAGGCAAGACCATCACCGCGCTGGAGGACGTCGACCTAGACATCGCGGCGAACCAGATCTTCACGCTCCTCGGGCCGAGCGGGTGCGGCAAGACCACGCTGCTCCGCTGCATCGTCGGGCTGGAGGCGCCCGACTCCGGGGAGATCAGCATCGGCGGCCAGACCGTCTGGTCGAAGGCGCGCAGCGTCAACGTTCCGCCCGAGAAGCGCGGGCTCGGGATGGTGTTCCAGACCTACGCCATCTGGCCGCACCTCAACGTCTTCGACAACGTCGCCTACCCCCTGCAGGTGCGCAAGGCCCCGAAGGAAGTGATCCGCGGGCGCGTGGAGAAGACGCTGCGCTTCGTGCGGCTCGAGGGCTTCGAGGGGCGGCCGGCAACCAAGCTCTCCGGCGGCCAGCAGCAGCGGGTTGCCCTCGCCCGCGCGCTCGTGGCGGAGCCGAAGGTCATCCTGTTCGACGAGCCGCTCTCCAACCTCGACGCCAAGCTGCGCGAAGAAACGCGCAAGGAGCTGAAGGCCTTCCTGAGCGAGCTGCAGATCACCGCGGTCTACGTCACCCACGACCGCGTCGAGGCGCTGGCGCTCTCCGATACGATCGCCGTCATGCGCGCCGGCCGCATCATCGAGGTCGGCTCCCCGCAGAAGATCTATTTCAACGCCGACACCCAGTTCGTGGCGGATTTCATCGGCCGCGCCAACCTCGTGAAGGCGCGCGTCCGCGCCCAGGAAGCGGAGCGCACGGTCGTCGATTCCGGGCTCGGTGCCATTGCGTGCGCGCGGCGCGATCTCCCCGTGGGCGCCGACGTCACGTTGTGCATCCGGCCGGAGTTCATCCATGTCGCGCGGGGCGCAGCGGGCGGCGCGAACGTGGTCAACGGCCGCATCGACTCCCAGGTCTTCGTGGGGGAGTCGTACGAATCCGAGATCCGGGCCGGAGCCGAGCTGCTGCTCGCGCGCATCGACCCGGATGCGCAGCTCAAGGTGGGCGACCCGGTCCACTTCCGGCTCGAGCCGGAGCACTGCCTGCTGGTCGCCACGTAGGGCGAGGCGGCCATGCTTACCGCGCGCACGCGCCTCACCTATCTCCTCGTCCTCCTCGTCGGCCTCCTGACCGTCTGCCCGGTCGCCATGCTCGCCCTCGGCAGCTTCTCCGAGGGGCTCACCGCATTCGGGGCGTTCACGCTCGACAAGTACATCGCGGCGTACACCGATCCCGCGCTGCTCACCGTGCTCGTGAACACGGTCATCTTCGTGCTCGGCTCTTCGGTGCTGGCTACGGTGCTCGCGCTCTTTCTCGCCTACCTCAACACCCGCACCGACATCCCCTTCAAGTTCCTGTTCGCGGTGCTCTCGATCATCCCGATGATGATCCCGCACCTGCTGTTCTCGGTGAGCTGGGCGCTGCTGCTCAACCCGTCCAACGGCATCCTCAACACCGTGCTGAGGAATCTCCTGGCGCTCGAGGCCGCGCCGTTCAACATCTATTCACTCGGAGGCATGATCCTGGTCGAGGCGCTGCTCGACCTGCCGATCGCCTACCTCATCATTGCGCCGGCGATGGCTTCTTTCGACGTGGCGCTCGAGGAGTCGTCGCGGGTGTTCGGGGCGAGCCCGTGGCGGACGCTCCTGCGCATCACGCTGCCGATACTGCGCCCGGCGATCCTGGCCGCGTTCGTCCTGGGCGTGGTCCGCAGCCTCGCCTCCTTCGCGGTGCCCTCCGTGCTCGGCATGCCGGGGCGGGTGAACGTCCTGGCGACCCACCTCTACGAGATGATCGCGCTCGGCTTCGCCACGGACTACGGCAAGGCCGCGGCCGTGGGCATGAGCGTGCTCGCGACGTCGGTCACGCTGATCTACGTCTACCGGGCGCTGACCGCGGAAAGCGAGAAATTCGTGACGATCGCCGGGCGCGGCTACCGCCCGACTCTCATCGAGCTGGGCCGGGCGCGCATTCCGCTGTTCACCGTCGTGGCCCTGCTGTCGTTCGTCATGATCGTGCTGCCGGTGGCGATCCTGCTCTACACGTCGTTCGTGCCCTACACCATGGCGCCGAGCGCGCGCGCGTTCTCGCTCATGGGCCTCAAGCACTGGACCGACGTGCTGCAGGATCCGCTCTCGCTCCTCGCGCTGCGGAACAGCCTGTTTCTCGCGGTCGCGGGCGCGACCCTCGGCGTGCTGCTCTCCCTATTCGTGGGCTACGCCATCGTCAAGGTGAAGTCCCGGGCTTCCGGCATCCTCGAGTCGTTGAGCTTCCTGTCGTTCTCCTTCCCGGGCATCGTGATCGGCGTGGGCTTCATGTGGTTCTTCGTGCAGACGCCGCTCTATGCGACGATCTGGGCGCTGCTCATCGGCTACATCGCCACCTACCTCCCCTACGGCGTGCGGCCGATGGCGAGCGCATTCGTCCAGGTGCACAGCCACCTCGAGGAATCGTCTCTGGTCTGCGGAGCGAGCCACTTGACCACCATGCGCCGCATCATCGTGCCGCTGCTCGTGCCCGGCATCGTCTCGGCCTGGATCCTGATGGCCGCGATGTTCATCCGGGAGCTGACCCTTTCGGTCGTGCTCTCGCGGCCCGGGACGGAAGTGCTCGCCATTCAGATCCTGAAGTTCGCCGACGACGGCCTGTGGGGCAAGCTCTCGGCCCTCGGCATCATCATGATCGCGATCTCGACGACGCTCGTGGTCCTCGCAACCTTCGTCGGCGCAAGATTCCGGGCCGTGGAGCCCGCCTGAGTCACCGGCACAACGCCGGAACCACGTTCGCCGCGCGGAAGATACCGGGATCCCGTCCCGGCGCTGAAATGAAAGCGGCGCGAAGCCGCATGATGTCGAGAAGCGTCAGCGGACGTCCGCCGCGCCGGGCGCAGCGCGGCGGGCGAGATACGCGACGACGCCGTTCAACGTGGCGAGCTCGCCGTAGTCCTGCTCCGGGATGTCCACGCCGAGCCGCTCGTGCAGCCGGATGATCACGTTCAGCCAGTCCATCGAGTCCAGGTCGACCTGCTCGCGCAGCGGCCTGGCGGGGTCGATGGTCGCCGGGTCGGTCTCCGGCGCGATGGCGCCGAGGACCTCGAAGAACACGGCGCGGAAGTGGTCGGGGGACGTTGCGTTCATCGGAGTTTCTCCGGTTCCTGCAATCTGCGCGCGAGCTCGGCCAGGAACAGCGCGCCGCGGTGCCCGTCGCTCACGCGGTGGTCCGCGCCCAGGCTCGCGACCACCGTGGGCGCCACATGCATCCCGCCGTCAGGCGCCACCCAGGGCCGCGGCGCGAGCGTGCCGAAGCCGACGATCGCGACCTGGGGAGGATAGATGATCGGGAATACGGATTCGACGCCGCCTTCGCCGATATTGCTGACGGTGATGGTCGGGTCGGACATCTCCGAGGAGCGCAGCGAGCCGGCGCGCGCGCGGCGCACGAGGTCGGTGAGCGCCGTCATGAGGTCGTCCAGCGGCAGCTGCGCCACGTCATGGATCGCGGGCGCCACCAGCCCGCCCTGGCGCAGCGAGATCGCCACGCCGGCGTGCACCGCCGCAACGGGGTGGTAGGCGCCGTCGCGGTAAAAGCCATTCAGGTCCGGGAAGCCCGCGAGCGCGACGGCCACGGCCTTCAACTGCAGCACCGCCATGAGCAGGCGCTTCGTGACGGGTCGCTTCGCGTTTTCCGCGGCGAGCCACTCCGCAGCCCGCTGCATCGGGACGGTCTGCGACAGGTAGTAGTGCGGAATCTCGCGCTTGGAGCGGGTCATCGCCGCGGCGATGGCCTTGCGCATCTCGAGAGCCCTGTCGGGCGCGGCGGGCTCGATCCGGCGTTCTTCCGCTTTCGGCTCCCGCTTCACGAGCGCCGCTTTCTCGACGTCCTCGACCGTGATCGCGCCCTGCGGCCCGGTGCCCAAGACCTTCTCGAGGGCCACCCCCTTCGCGAGCGCGACCTTGCGCGCCGCGGGAGAAACACGCAGCCGCCCGGGAACCGGCGGCGCTGCGGGCCGTGGCGGCGCGGCCGGTGCCGGCGCAGCGCCATTCAGCCGCGCCATCACCGTGCCGACCGGAATCGTCTCGCCCGGCTGCGTGATGAGCTCGCTCACCACCCCGTCCTCCCAGATCTCGACGTCGACCGCCGCCTTCGACGTGTCGACGACCGCGATCACCTGGCCGCGCTTCACCGCGTCGCCGGGCTTCACCTTCCATTCAATGAGCTTGCCCTCGTCCATGTCGGCGCCGAGGGAAGGTAGCTTGAACTCGAACATCTTCGCCTACCCGAACAGGCCCCTGGCGGCGGCGACGATCTTCTCCGGCTGCGGCAACGCCGCCTCCTCGAGATGGCGCGGATACGGGATCGGCACTTCCTCGCGGCATACGCGCGCGGGCGCAGCGTCGAGATCGTAGAATGCCTCCTCCGCGATGCGCGCCATCACCTCGGCGGCGAGGCTGCCGCTGCGCCATCCCTCATCGATCACCACCGCGCGACGGGTCTTCTTGACGGACTCGAGCACCGGGGCCATGTCGAGCGGCCGCAGCACGCGCAGATCGATCACCTCGCCGTCGACTTCCTCGGCCGCTTTCAGGGTCTTGTGCAGGCAGGCGCCGTAGGTGACGAGCGTCACCTTGCCGCCGCGCCTGCGCACCGCCGAGGAGGAGATGTCTACGTCACTGCTCGAAAGTTCTCCCTTGAGCTCGAAGAGCGCCGGATACTCGAAGACGATCACGGGATTGGGGTCCTCGAGCGCCGCCAGCAGCATGCCGTGCGCGTCGTCGATGGTTGCCGGCGCCACCACCTTGAGTCCGGGCACATGCGCATACCATGCCTCCAGGGTGTTCGAGTGCTGCGCGGCGAGCTGGCGGCCCGCGCCGGTCGACATGCGGACCACCACCGGGGCCGAGAACTGCCCGCCGGACATGTGGCGCAGCATCGCGGCGGTGTTCACGATCTGGTCGAGCGCGAGCATGCTGAAGTTGACCGTCATCACCTCGACGATAGGCCGCATGCCCCCCATTGCGGCGCCGATGCCGGCGCCGACGAACGCGAGCTCGGAGAGCGGAGCGTCGCGCACGCGCTCCGGCCCGTACTTGTCGAGCATGCCCTTGCTCACCGCATAGGTGCCACCATATTTCCCGACGTCCTCGCCCATGAGGAAAACCCGCTCGTCGCGGTCGAGCGCATCGTAGAGCCCCTGGCGCAGGGCTTCGCGGTAGGTCATCGTCATGGCGCGTAGACGTCCTTCAGCAGGTCCTCCACCGGCTCCCACGTCCCCGCCTCGGCGAAATCGACGGCGCGCTGGACTTCCGCCATTGCCGCGCGGTCGATCTCGAGGAACTGCTCCTCGGTGAGGTCGCCCTGCGCCTTCAGCCGCGCGCTGAAGGTGTGGATGGGGCCGCGCGTCTTCCACAGCTCGACCTCGGCCTTGTCGCGGTAGAGCTCGGCGTCGAACATCGAGTGGGCGCGGAAGCGGTAGGTGCGGAACTCGACGAAGACCGGCCCCCTGCCTCCCCGCACGTGCGCGCAGGCCTGCTTCGCCGCCTCGTGCACCGCGACGACATCCATGCCGTCGGCCCGGATCGTCGGCATGCCGAACGCCGCCGCCTTGACGCAGAAGTCGGTCTGCGACTCGGACCGCTCGACCGCGGTGCCCATCGCGTAGAGGTTGTTCTCGAGGAAAAAGGCCACCGGCAGGCGCCAGAGCTGCGCGAGATTCATCGATTCGTGGAACGCGCCCTCGGCCACCGCGCCCTCGCCGAAGTAGCAGGCCGTCACGCGGCTTTCCTTTTTCATGCTGGCCGCGAGGGCGAGCCCGGCAGCGAGCGGCAGCCCGCCGCCGACGATCGCGTTGCCCCCGTAGAAGCGCGCCTTCGCGTCGAAGAGATGCATCGAGCCGCCGCGCCCGCGCGAGCAGCCCTCGCGCTTGCCGTACATCTCGGCCATGATCGCGTTCATCGACACGCCACGCAGCAGCGCCTGGGCGTGCTCGCGGTAGGTGGCGACCACGTTGTCCTCGGGCGCGAGCGCCGGCAGCGAGCCCGTCGCCACCGCCTCCTCGCCGATGTAGAGGTGCAGGAAGCCGCGGATCTTGCCCGCGCCGTAGAGCTCGGCGGACTTCTCCTCGAGCCGCCGGATGCGCACCATGTTGGTGAGCAGCCTGATGGAGAGCTCGCGCGGGAACGGCACCGGCCCGCTCGGCGGCGGCGGAATCCCTCTCTCGCCGGGCCCGCTTTTCCCCGCGTCGTGGGGGTGGATGGCTGTGCTCATACCGAGCCCTCCAGCGTGGACGTGTCCCCTTCGGGCAGCCCGAGCTCGCGCGCCTTGAGCAGCCGCCGCATGATCTTGCCGCTGCGCGTGCGCGGGAGCGTCGCAGCGAAGGCGATCTCCTTTGGCGCCACCGCCGCGCCGAGGCGCTTGCGCGCGTGGCCGAGAATCTGCCCGCGCAGCGCCTCGCTCTCCTGGTAGCCGGCCTTGAGCATGACGAAGGCCTTGACCATCTCGCCCAGCATCGGGTCGGGCTTGCCGATGACGCCCGCCTCCGCCACCGCGGGATGCTCCATCAGCGCGCTCTCGACCTCGAAGGGCCCGATGAGATGGCCCGCCGATTTGATGACGTCGTCGGCTCGGCCCACGAACCAGTAGTAGCCGTCGGCGTCGCGCTTCGCCAGGTCGCCGGTGAAGTACCAGCCGTCCGCGAAGCACTTGCGGTAGCGCGCCTCCTCGTTCAGGTAGCCGCGAAACATGGAGGGCCAGCCGGCGCGCAGCACGAGCTCCGCGTCCTTGTCGGTTTGCTCGACGAGGCGGAAGCCGCTTGCGTCCCGCTGCGCGAGCGCCGCCTCGACGCCGGGAAGCGGCTTGCCCATCGAGCCGGGCTTCACGTCCATCGTTACCGTGTTGGCGATCATGATGCCGCCGGTTTCGGTCTGCCACCAGTTGTCGTGGATCGGCATGCCGAAGGCCTCCGTGCCCCACCACACCGCTTCGGGGTTGAGCGGCTCCCCGACGCTCGCGATGAAGCGCAGCCGGGGGTAGGCGCGCTGCTTCGCGAGCGCGGCCCCGCCCTTCATCAGCATGCGGATGGCGGTAGGCGCGGTGTACCACACCGAGACCCCCTCGGCCTCCAGGATGCGGTACCAGCGCTCGGCGTCGAACTCGGCCTCATCCACCACGCTCGTCACGCCGTCCACGAGCGGGGCGACGATGCCGTAGGAGGTGCCCGTCACCCACCCGGGGTCGGCTGTGCACCAGAAGACGTCCTCGTCGTGCAGGTCGAGCGCCACCTTGCCGGTCGCGTAGTGCATCACGACGGCGCCGTGGACGTGTAGCGCCCCCTTGGGCATGCCCGTGGTGCCGCTCGTGAAGTGCAGGAACGAGACGTCGTCGGGCCTGGTCCGCTCGACGTCGAAGCGGTCGGAGGCCGCCTCGAGCAGGCGGCGCGCCTCGACCGAGTCCACCTTCAGCACGTGGCGGAGCGTGGGCATCTCGCCCGCGACACTCTTTACCTTGCGCTCGTAGAGCGCCTCGGTGGTAACGAGCACCTTGCCGCGGCCGAGGTTGATACGTGTCTTGAGCGGCTCGGGGCCGAAGGCGGCGAAGAGCGGCGACACCGCCGCGCCGCACTTCAAGCCGCCCAGCACCGCGGCGTAGAGCTCGGGGATGCGCCCGCACAGCACGAACACCGCGTCGCCCTTCGCGACGCCCAGCGCGCGATAGATGTTGGCAAACCGGCTGGAAAGCGCGGCGAGCTCGCGGTAGGTGATCTCGCGCCGCGCCCCGTGCGTTCCGAGCCAGCGCAGCGCCACGCGCTCCGCGCGGCTGCCGGCGGCATGGCGGTCGACGGCCTCGTGGGCGATGTTGAGGCCGCCCCCCGGCAGCCCGGAGAGCGCGCGGCGCGCCTCGTCCCAGGTGAGCGGCGCATTGGGCGGGACGCGCAGGTCGCCCGCGCTCTTGCGGATAACCGCCGGCCTCACGCCGACTGCCCTGCTTCCTGCCGCAGGCCGGTGCCGGCCGCGGGCGCAGGCCCGGCGCCGTCGGCCGCGAATATCGCGTCGCACAGGCGCTGCAGCATCGGCACGCCGCGCACCTCGGTCTCGAACAGCGGCACGATGGCGCGCACGGCGCCGTCGAACTCGCGCCAGATCGTCTTCATGTGCTCCTGCTGCATCGCCACCCGGTTCTTCACGAACTCGGCAGCGCCCGGGCCGGCCGCCGCCGGATCGATCACCATGTTGACGAGGACGCCCCCGACGGGGATCCCGAAGTCCTTGAACCACTGGATGAAGCGAGTGACCACGGCAATCGGCAGCGCCTCTGGCAGCGTCACGAAGTAGAAGGCCGTGAGCTTCGGATCGGTGAGCAGCACGCGCGCGTGCTCCATCCGGTCGCGGAAGGAGACGAGGTAGTCCATCAGCGGGTCCTCCTCCTTCTTCTTGGTGAAGGAGAGCATCTCGCGCAGCGTGCGCGCCTCCTCGCGGCTCTTCAGCATCTTGTTGACCCAGAGCGCGTATACCTTGGACATGCCCAGGAGCCGCCGCGCGTTGGCGGTGGGCGCGGTGTCGAACACGTAAGCGTCGTACTCGTTCTTGAACATGAGATCGATCATGTTCTCGAACATCGCCGACTCCTCGAACGCCGGGTTCATCGTCGCCGACTCGACGAAGTCGTCGGCCTTGGCGGTGATATCGGCGAACTTGAGAAACCACCGGATCTTCTCGCGAATCTGCACCTTGCTGCGCTCGATGGTCTCCCGCGTTTCGATCTCGTAGGCCCACAGGCTGGGCACGCCCGTGACCGGCACGTGCTTGCCGAGTACGTCCTGGCCGAGCAGGCTCGTCAGGCTGTGCACCGGGTTGGTGGACGCGAGCAGCGTCCGGCGCCCCTGCCGCGCAAGTCCCATCGCGGCCGCTGCGGCGAAGACGGTCTTGCCCACGCCGCCCTTGCCGCCGAAGAACAGGTACTTCTGCGCGGGATGCTCGCGCAGGTAGCGGCCCATCGGCATCGTGATCTGCGTCATGGCAACTCCCCCGCTAGGCGAACATGATGTTGGCGAGCTTCTCGATCATCGGCAGCCCGGTCACGTCGCGCTCCATCTCCGGCACCAGCGCCATCACCTGATCGTCGAAGGCCGCCCGCAGGCCCTTCATGTGCTCGTCCTGCATGGCGATGCGGCGGCGCAGGTACTCGGGGATGTTCTGCTTCAGCAGCTCGTGCGGGATCACGCGGTTCACGACGTAGCCGGCGACCGGCACGTCGAACTGCGCGAACATGCCCGCCGCTTTCTTCGTGTCCTCGATGATCATGGCCTCCGGCGTCACCACGAAGAAGAATCCCGTCTTGGTCTTGTCGGTGAGGATGCCGGCCGAGGTATTGATGCGGTTCTTGATGTAGAGGAGCTCGTTCAAAATCTCGTCCTGCTCGCTCACCTTCTCGCGCCGGAGCCGGCTCACCATCTCCTCGTACTCGCGCATCTCCTCGCGCAGCTTCGTGATCTTGTTGATCCACTCGTCGTAGACCTTGGCCATGGACAGGTAGTAGAGCGCGTGGCCGAGCGGCACGAGATCGTAGATGTAGTAGTCGTAGTCGCCCTTCATCACGACGTCCACCACGGCGTCGAAGATGGCGCTCTCCTCCATCGCCGGCTCGGCGCTCGCCGCCTGGATGTAGTTCTCGATCTCCTCGGGCACGGCGGGCAGCCCGTAGCGGTCGAGGATCTTCTGGCGGATCTCCTGCTGGTAGGCGCGGATGTGGCCGTCGGCGTCGACCTCCTGCGCCCACAGGTTGTCCATGATCGGCACCGGGCCCTTGCCGAAGATGTCTTTCTTGAAGATATCGGTGAGCGAGGCCTGCGGATCCACCGAGAACACCAGCACCTTCTTGCCCCGGCTCGCGAGCCAGTACGCGGCCGCGGCGGAGAACGTCGTCTTGCCGAGCCCGCCCTTGCCGCCGAACATGATGTAGCGGCGCTCGGGGTGCTGCAGGAATACGTCCTTGAGTCCCATGGCCGGAATGCTCCCTAGAACATCTGGTCGGCGGCGTCCTTCTCCCGCAGCATGCGCCGCTTCCAGGTGGCGATCTGCGGCACGACGTAGGGCATCAGCCGCAGGCTGTAATACGGCGGCAGGATCGGGATGCCGAGGAGATCGCCCATGGTGATGAGGATAAAGAGGTGCTCCATGGAGGCGCGCGTGCGCAGGGCGGCGCGGCTCATGTCGTGCGCGGCCATGCCGTAGACCGTATCCTGGATGTTGTGCCAGATGCGCTTCGCCGCGGACAGCTTTTCCTCTTCGGTCATGGATTGCTCCTTCTCACATTCCGTGCAGGTGATGCTCGTGGTCGCTGCCGAGCTCGCGCTCGCGCAGGAGGCTGCGCTTCCACGCGCCGAGCTCCGGCGCGACCGACGGCAACAGGCGCAGCGCGTAGTAGGACGGGAGTATCGGGACCCCGACCATGTCCCCGAACACGGCGACGAGCAACAGCTTGTACATCGAGCCGCGCATCTCCAGCGCGTGCAGCACGAACTCGTAGCTCGTCATGCCGTAGAAAAACTCGCCGAGTGCGCGCTTCCAGGCGCCGGCGGCGGCCATGCTATCTTTGGCGTCCATGACGGAGCTCGTCGGTGTGGCTGCTGTCGTGGTCGTGGCCTGGTTCGCCGCCGGCACGATAGCCAACGTACGCAAAGGGCGCGCGCTCATGCGCTGGATGCAAGGAGGGCTCCCGGTGCTGGGCGAGCGGACCACTGTGCGCTGGCTGGGGTCGACCGTGGTCGAGATGGCGATGCGCGAGGCCAAGGCGCCGTTCGCGTCCGTAACGGTGGTCGTTTTCCTCCGGCCGCGCGACTTGCCGTGGGGAAGGATACTTGGCCGCCGCGACACGCTGATCGTCCGCGGCGCGCTGCGAGGCGCGCCGAAGGCGGAGCTCGAAGCGCTCGACGCCGCAAGCTGGTCCGGTCGCGAGGCGCTCCCGCGCGTGCCCCGTGAATGGGCGCAGCGCCCGGCCGCGGGCAGCCTGACGGTGCACCACTCGGACGCGGAAGCCCTGGCGCGCGCCGAAGCGCTCATCGCCGCGGCCCGCCATGCCCGGCTCGACGCCATGAGGCTGTCGGTGCGGCGCGTAGAACCGAACTTCCAGCTTCACGTTCCCCTTCCCGATACCCAGCGCCCGGCGCGCGATTTCTTCGAGGCCGTGCGGGCCCTCGCGGAACGCGCGATCGCCTGAGCCCCCGCCCGCACTACGCGCGGGCCCCGGGCTGCATCGCACCCGTGCCACCGCCGGCGCTCGGCGCCGCATGCCCGGCGCGGTAGCGCTGGTAGGCCTTGTAGCCGTCCCAGCCGATCAGCACGGCCGCCACGAACAGCAGCGCCGAGACCGCGATCATCGCCCACGCCCCGCCCACGGGCAGCGCGCTCATCTTCGGGTTCGCGGCGATCGTCACGTAGAGGTTGCGCGCCGTCACCGCGGTCGCCGCAAGCGTCGTGACATACATGAAGAACATCGGCAGCAGCGCGTAGGCCGGGTTGCGCTTCTCCGACTTGAGCCATACCGACACGACGAGCAGGCTCAAGGCCGCCATGAGCTGGTTCGATGCGCCGAACATCTGCCACAGGTAGACCCAGGTGCCGGTCAGCACCAGGGCAGCGGTCAAGCCCATCGAGATCACGGTCGTGACGTGCATGTTCCGCATGGGCGGAACGGCGTCGCCCACCCATTCGGTGAGCGTCACGCGCATCACGCGGAACACGAGCTGCGTGACGGTCAGCACGATGATTACGAATGTGGCGAAGCCGAGTGCCGTGCCGAACACCTCAGGTATAAGCCCGAAGGTCCCGGCGTAGACGAGCTTGCCAACACCCGCCGCGAACCGGCCGCCGCCGCCGCCTGCGCCCGCGATCGAAACGGCGGTGAGGGAGAGCATTGCCAGGGAGAACTCGCCATACAGCATCGCCCCTGCGCCGACCGGCAGCCCATCGGTGTCGTACTCGAGCTGCCGCGCGGTGCCGATCGAGCCGACCAGCGCGTGCCAGCCGGAGATCGCCCCGCACGCGATCGTCACGAAGAGCATGGGCCACAACGGCTGCCAGGCCACGCCCTCGACCAGCGTGAAGCCCAGGTCCTTCAGCGCCGGCAGCGCGAAGGCCCCGATCAGGGCGCCCGAGGCGTCCTTCGTCCCGAGGAGCGGCGCCACGACCATCCCCACCGCGGAGAGCAGGATCGTGATTGAGGTGATCCAGAAGCCGATGTAGTTCACCGGCTGCGCGAAGCGCCAGATCGGAAGGTTCGCCCCGAGGTAGCTGAACGCGAACAGGAACACCATCCACAGGAGATAGTTGGGCAGCGTCAGCAGCTCGCCCGTGGACGCATCGTAGGAGGACGTCGTCGGGCGCTTGCCGTCCTTGCCGGGGGCGGGGATGCGCGGGTCGGCGGCGGTTGGATCCACGACGCGGAAGAGCGGCTTGCTCTCGTTGACGCGGTCGACCGACTTGTTCAGTTCGACCACCGTGGCCGCAACCGGGCCCTGCACCAGCGCACCTTTCTCGTCGCGATGCTGGCCCCACGGCCCGGCCACCATGGCGGCGAGCGTGATCGCGACGACCAGCACCGTCACGCCCATGATGCCCATCTTCCAGCGGTACATCATCTGGCCGGCCAGCAGTCCCATCAGCGCCAGCATCACGATGCCGAACGGGACGTCCGGGCGCGCCGACAGTATGGCCGCGAGGATGCCGATGAACGCGCCGGCGAGCAGCATCAGGTAGAAGAAGATGAACACGAAGAGAATGGTGCGCGTGCGCGGGGCGATCAGGCGGTAGGCGATAGCCGACAGGCTGTTGCCGTCGTTCCTCACCGCGACCATGATGGCCGAGTAGTCGCTCACCCAGCCGATGAAGCTGACCCCCAGGATCAGCCACGCGAGCGAGGGCGACCATCCCCAGATATTGGCGGCCGTGATCGGACCCACGATCGGCCCGGCGGCCGCGATCGCCTTGAAGTGATAGCCGAAGAGCACGTTGCGGCTCGTCGGCATGAAATCCACCCCGTCCATGTACATCCGCGCGGGCGTCGCCCGCTTCGGGTCGGACTGGATGACGTATCGATCAATCCTTCTGGCATACAGGTTGTAAGCCAGGTATGCGGTCGCGACCGCGATGACCACCATCCAAAGCGTGCTCATGGCTGCCCTCCTTCCCAGGAGAAGTCAGACCATTATTGGCCCCGGGATTGAGGTCTGTATTGATCTACGTCAAGGGGCCCCGGCCGCCCACCTGCCGCAGCGGCGCGGCGGAGCGGCCGCCCCGCCGGTAGAGCTACCGCAGGAGTGCGGGGGTCTCCTCCGTCGCGCGGTCCACCTGCGCTGCCAGTTTGCGCAGCGCCGGCGCGATCTCGACGCGATACGGCCTGGCCGCGGATTCCAGCGCGCGCAGCCGCGCCGGGAGTTTCGCGAGCTGCGCCGCGGCCCGCTCCCGAATCGTTGCCAGGCTCTCTGGCGCGTGGAGCCGCCTGCCGTTGCGCATGACGGGCACGAGCAGCGGATCGCCCGGGCGCTCGTCGCCTTCGACGGTCACCACGTCGTGCTCGAAGCGGCCGGCGCGGTCGCAATGCCGGTAGACCTGCTTGCGGCCCGGCCAGGTGGCCTTGCCGGTGGAGCGCTTGCGGCGCGCTCTTCCGGCGTATTCCTGGAGCTTGTAGACCGCGTCGAGGTAGGGGGCGTCGGAGGAAGTGACGAGGCTCGTGCCCACGCCGAAGCCGTCGATCGGCGCCCCGGCCGCGAGGAGATCGCGAATCCGGTGCTCGTCGATGTTCCCGCTCGCGAAGATGGTCGCCTCGGCGAGCCCCCCTTCGTCGAGTATGCGCCGCACGCTGCGCGAGAGCGCCGCGAGATCGCCGCTGTCGAGGCGCACGCCCTTCACGCGGATGCCGCGCTGCGCGAGGCGCGGTGCGAGTGCGACCACCTTGTGCGCCGCCGCCTCGGTGTCATAGGTATCGATCAGCAGCACCGCGTTCCGCGGCGCGGACTCGGCGAAGCGCTGGAACGCCGCCGTTTCGTCGTCGTGCGCCTCGACGAAGGAATGCGCCATCGTGCCGAAGACCGGGATGCCCAGCTGCTGCCCCGCGGCGACGGTTGCCGTCCCCGAGTAGCCAGCGATGTAGGCTGCGCGCGCGGCGAGGAGCCCGGCTTCCGCGCCGTGCGCCCGCCGCAGCCCGAAATCCACCAGGAGCTTGCCCGGCGCCGCGATGACGCTGCGCGCAGCCTTGGTCGCGACCAGCACTTCGAAGTGCACCAGGTTGATGAGCCGCGTTTCGACGAGCTGGGCCTCCGGCAGCGGCGCCGTCACGCGCAGCACGGGCTCGTCGGGAAAGAATATCGTGCCCTCCGGCTGCGCATGCACGTCGCCCGTGAAGCGCAGCCGCTCGAGATGCGCGGCGAAGCCGCGGGAAAACTTGCCGCTCGCCTCGACCCACTCCAGCTCCTCCGGCGTGAAGCGCAGATGCTCGAGGAACTCCAGCGCCTGCTCCAGCCCCGCCGCCATCATGAAGTTCCGGTCTTCCGGCAGCTTGCGCACGAACAGCTCGAACACCGCCGCCTCGCCCATGCCGTGCGCGTAGTACGCATTCAGCATGGTGAGCTGATAGAGATCGGTCGTCAGCGGCGAGGCGAGGAGATTCATCGCGGATTGACCTGGATCAACCAGAGTGGCGCGCACGGGTTTATCGTGGCGCTAGCATAAAGTAAAGGAGTTGCGCTTGCCACGCGCCCGCCGCCTGAAGGCCCGCGTCACCACGCCGCAGCAGTTCATCGCCTACGCGCCTTACGGCGTCGGGCTGATGTGCGCGCTCGTCTACTTCGAGCGCGGCCCCGATGTCTACGGCTGGTGGATCGGGGCGCGCGACGCCGAATGGCATAGCGCCTACTTCAAGCTCGAGGAGTTCTTCACCACCCGCCAGACGCGCTTTCTCGCGACGGCGGGCATGGATCTCTACGGCGGATGGAAGCGCCTCTACTCGGCGCGCGAGCCCGTGCTCGACAAGCCCGAGCCCGTCGCCGACGATGCGGCGCACGAGCTCGACCGCGTTCAGGGCATGTTTGTCGCCGAGTGGCTGTTCTTCGAGGACGACGCGGCAGCCGAAGCCGAGCGCAGGGACTACGCGCAGTACAACCTTCCGCTCGCCCACGTCAACGTGCGCTCGAAGCAGCTGAACAAGCTTGACAAGCACCAGGCGGTGTGGACCAGCTACTCGCACGGGTTCGACGCCGCCGTGCTCGATTACTTGCAGCGCCACTGGCCGCTCGACTACCGCACTTCCTAGTGGTCCTCGATGCGCGGCACCTGCTCTTCGGCAGGCTCGCCGGTTTCCGGGTCGATCCACTGGGCGATGCCGATTTCATCCTCGGCTTCGGCCACGGTCTCGCCCGGCTCCGGCTGCGCCTCCGCGCTGTATTCCATGTCGTTGACGGCCTCGAGCAGCGTCGCGAACGGCCCGTACAGCTCGCCGGTCTCCGCGTCCCGCCAGAAAAAACCGTCCGGCCGCTCGATCACGCGCTTCTCGTCGAAATCGGGCGGCGTCTCGGGAACGATCTGCTTCATGATTCAAACGATACCAGTCGCCCCGCAGCCCGCACTTGATCCAAATCAAGCACCGTCCGAGACGCGGCGGCCGGCACGACGCGCGCCGACTACGCGGAGCGCTCCACCGGGCGCCTGCGGTAGATCGATCGCGTCCCCGGCCATACCTCGAGTTCCCGCATGCCGGGGGGTACGGATTCATGGGTACCGATCACGAGCGCCCCGCCCAGCCGCAGGCGATCCACGATCCTCTCGAGGAGGGCATCCCGCAAAGGGGCGGAGTAGTAGGTGAGAATGACATTGCGGCACAGGATGAGGTCGAACGGCCCCTCGGGCATCGCCTCGCGCAGGTCCTGTTGCACGAAGCCCACCGCGCGAAACGGCTCACGGATGCGCCACGTTCCGTCCTGCTCTTCGAATCCCTGCATCCGGAGATCCCCCGGAAGCTCCTTGAGGCTGCTCGAGGCATAGCGGCCCAAGCGGGCGCGCGCCAGCACGCGCGCGTCGCTATCGGTCGCGACGATGCGCAGCGCCGCGGCGGGAAACCGCGGCTGCAGGCGTACCGCCCAGATCAGCGCCAGCGTGTAGGGCTCTTCTCCGGACGCGCAGCCTGCGCTCCACGCCGCGAGCGCGGAGCGCGGCGCCGCCGCTGCCACCAGCTCGGGCAGGACGCTGCGCGCAAGGGCATCGTAGACGCCGCGATCGCGGTAGAAGCGGGATACCGGTATCCCGCACAGCGCATCGAGCTCGCGCCATTCCTCCGGGCGAGTGGCCAGGTGGCGCCGGTAGCCGTCGAGATCCGCGAGCCCGAGCGCTTTCAGCCGCTGCGCCAGCCGCTTGCACACCAGGCGCCGGACCCTGCGGTAGCCGGGCCACCTGCGCTCCAGGCGCGGCAGCGCCCACTGGAGAAAGGCGGTGCAGTCGCGCCCCAGCACGTCAATACGGGATTTCGGGCGGTGGTGGCGGCGGCAGTTCCGGCGGGAGCGGCGGCAACTCGGGGACCGCCTGGGGTTGCACATCGGGAACCGGCGGTGGCATCTCGACCGGCGCCTGCGGTTCCAGTTCGGGAGGCGGAGCAGGGATCTCTGGCGCCGTGCGCGGGGGCGCGGCATCGCGCGCAGCCGACGCTCTGAATTCCCCGGGACCGGCGTCGATCACAGCCATGGCGGCGGCGCGCCCCCGGCTCACTCCATCGCTGCGGGCGCGCGGGGCACCTCGGGCACGCGCGCGATCATGCAATCGGTCGTCAGGATCAGCCCCGCGATCGAGGCGGCGTTCTGCAGCGCCGAGCGCGTGACCTTGCAGGGGTCGAGTATCCCCATCTGCACGAGATCCCCGTACTCGCCGGTCAGCGCGTTGTAGCCGTAGTTGCCCTCGCCCTCGAGAATCTTGGAGAGCACGACCGAGGGCTCCTCGCCGGCGTTGGCAACGATCTGCCGCAGCGGCTCCTCGAGCGCGCGCATCACAATGCGCACCCCGGCGTCCTGGTCCGCGTTCGCGCCGTGCAGCCCCGGCTGCACCCGCGCGCGGGCGCGCATCAGTGCGATTCCCCCGCCAGGCAAAACGCCTTCCTCGACTGCGGCGTGGGTCGCGTGGAGCGCGTCCTCCGTCCGCGTCTTTCTTTCCTTCATCTCCGTTTCCGTCGCCGCGCCGACCTTGACGACCGCGACGCCCCCGGCAAGCTTGGCCGCGCGCTCCTGGAGCTTCTCCTTGTCGTAGTCGCTGGTCGAATCCTTGATTTGCTGGCGGATGTCGGTCACGCGCGCCTTGATCTTCTGCGGATCGCCGGCGCCGCCGATGACGGTGGTGTTGTCCTTGTCGATTTCCACCCGCTTCGCGCGCCCGAGGTCCGCGAGGGCGGCCTTCTCAAGCGTGAGGCCGGCCTCCTCGGAGATGACCTGTCCGCCGGTGAGGACCGCAATGTCTTCCAGCATCGCCTTGCGGCGGTCGCCAAACCCGGGTGCCTTCACGGCGCAGCTCTTGATCACCCCGCGCAGCGCGTTCACCACGAAGGTCGCGAGCGCCTCGCCCTCCACTTCCTCGGCGATGACGAGGAGCGGCTTGCCCGCCTGCGCGACCTGCTCCAGCAGCGGCAGCACGTCGCGGATCGAGGAGATCTTGCGGTCGCAGATCAGGACGAGCGCGTCCTCGAGCACGACACGCTGCTTCTCGGGAGTGTTGATGAAATAGGGCGACAGGAAGCCGCGGTCGAACTGCATGCCTTCGACCACCTCCAGCTCGCTCTGCAGGCCCGAGCCGTCCTCGACCGTGATGACGCCTTCCTTGCCGACCTTCTCCATCGCGTTCGCGACGATCTCCCCGATGCCGCGGTCGTTGTTCGCCGAAATGGCCGCGACCTGCGAGATCTCGGTGCGCGTCGTGCACGGCTTCGCCTGACGCTTGAGCTCCGCGACCAGCGCGTCCACCGCCAGGTCGATCCCGCGTTTCAGGTCCATGGGGTTCATGCCGGCGGTGACGTACTTCATGCCTTCCGTGACGATGCCGTGAGCGAGCAGCGTCGCCGTCGTCGTACCGTCTCCCGCCACGTCGGAGGTCTTGGTCGCGACCTCCCGCACCATCTGCGCGCCCATGTTCTCGAACGGGTCCTCGAGCTCGATTTCCTTCGCCACCACGACGCCGGAATTGATGATCGAGGGCGCGCCGTAGCTCTTCTCGAGCACCACGGTGCGCGCCTTGGGGCCGAGGGTGACGCGGACGGCATTGGCGAGCTTGGCCATCCCGGCGAGGATCCGGTCGTGCGCCTCCTTGTGAAAGAGGATCTGCTTGGCGGTCATGTCGCGGCACTCCCGCGCCCCGGAACGATGCCGTCACCGGTGAGACGGTCCCGCAGCCGGGATGCCGTCAGGCGCGCGTAGTCCTTCGCGAGCTCCTTGACCCGTATCCCCGGCTTCAGCGCGCCGCGCACCGCCTCGCGCAGAAAGCCCAGCATGCGCGGATCGGCGATCAGGACCACCGTCCCCGTCAGCCAGTTCTTCACGAGGGTGGCGGACTTGCCCGCGACCTTCCCCGAGAAGCGCCGCTCCAGCTCGATGCGATGGCGCTCGCGCTGCGCGCCCATGGGATGCATCGGCCCGGCCTCGCGGTTGGTGTTGGTCTCGGTTCGCACCCGCCCCGTCACGCTGCGCCCCCGCGCCCTCAGGCTCATGTTGCTCAGGACGCCGCGCTCGGCGAGCCGCACCGGCGCGCGCGGCGCAGCGCTTTCCCGCAACACGAAAAACCGCGCCCGCCGCGCGTCGGCGACCACGACGCAGATGTTCTCCACGGGGCGCTACCTGCGGGTGGTGGTCTCGCGCGCCTGCTCGCGCGCGACGACCTTGGCAAGCTCGCTCAATTCCTCGGCCAGGACTTCGAGCAGGTCGTCGATCGATACGATGCCGATCAGCTCGCCGGACTTGCCGACGATCGGCAGCCGCCGCACGCCCTTGTAGCGCATGATCTGCATCGTCTCGAGCACCCCCTCGCTCTCGCGCGCGGTGACGAGGTCCTGCACCATGATGTCGCCCACCGTGATCGTGTTCGGATCGAGGCCGGTGGCCATCACCTCCACGACGGCGTCGCGGTCGGTGACGATGCCGACCGGCACGCGCTTGCCACCGTTCACGTCCTCGACGACGACGAGGGAGCCGACGTGGTGCTGGCGCATGAGCTTCGCCGCGTCCGCCACCGTCGTGTCGCGCCTCGTGAAGACCGTTACCCGGGTGCATATCTCGCCTATCGTCATGGCATCCGTCCTTTCCCCGTGCCGGGGCCGCTCAGCTGTCGTAGTTTCCACGAACACATCATAGGTATGCCGGGAAGCCGGCGCTTGATCCAGATCAACTCCGCAGGCAAGGCCGAAGACCTCGCGGCGGTCTCCCGCGGTGGCTGAGCACGCAAGGATCGACACGGATTTTGCTTTGGATCAAATCTCCGCCTTCCCCGGGAGAGTAGGCTTTTTCCGAAGAGGGCGAATAAGGCAATGCCTTCGGGAGAACAGGCGGTTATCCCAGACCCGCTCCCGGCCCTTTTCCAGATAGTAGAAGGAGAGGCCATGAGTGCGCTGACGGTGTTCGTACTGCTGACGGCGATGGCGGTGGTGGCGGCGTTCGCATCCGGGATCGTGTCGATGGCCCATAACGGCGAGGTCGCCCATCAGTCGAGCCCCCAGTGGATGGTGTGGCGCGTCGTGTTTCAGGCGGCGGTGTTCCTGCTGATCCTGTTCGCGATCCTCGTCGCGAGCTGACGCGAGACGAAACGCGCGGCCGGCTACAGGATTGAGAAGCGCCGGTAGCTCATCGCGTCGCGGACGCGGCGCCCGGCAAGTTCCAGGGCAGCTTCCCGGGGCCTGATGGCGCGTGCCTTGGCCGCGCTGAGGACCGCTTCGGTATTGGCGCGGATGCGCTCCGCGATGGCGGCAAATGCAGAGGCCTGCGTCGCGCCGGCATATTCCATGGCCGCGCAGATCACCCCACCCGCGTTGGCCACGAAATCGGGCACGACTGTCACCCCGCGCGCAGCGAGCATTGCCTCGGCGCCCTCCGTCAACGGGATGTTGGCGCCCTCGAGCACCATGCGCGCCCGCAACCGGGCGACGTTGTCCTCGCGCACGACGTCGGGGCGCGCCGCTGGAATCCAGATGTCGCAATCCACCCCGATCACGGCGTCGCGATCGAGCTTCTCGCCCTGCGGATAATCGCGCACGCCGCGGCCCTGCTCCTTCAAGCGCGCGAGCGCGGCCACGTCGATGCCCCCCG
>DATBKZ010000032.1:0-7987 GCA_036555615.1 Burkholderiales bacterium
CATCCGTTACAGTGTGTAATGGAAGAGATGTGACATGATCGCCCAGGAACTGGAAGTCAGCCTGCACATGGCCTTCATGGAGGCCCGGCAGAAGCGCCACGAGTTCATCACCGTGGAGCACCTGCTGCTGGCGCTCCTCGACAACCCCTCGGCCTCCGAGGTGTTGCGCGCCTGCGCGGCGGATATCGAGGACCTGAGAAAGCAGCTGGCCGAGTTCGTCACCGAGCACACCCCGATCCTCTCGGGCGAGGAGGCGGACACGCAGCCGACGCTCGGCTTCCAGCGCGTGATCCAGCGCGCGATCCTGCACGTGCAGTCCTCCGGCAAGAAGGAGGTGACTGGCGCCAACGTGCTGGTGGCGATTTTCGGCGAGAAGGATTCGCACGCGGTCTACTTCCTGCACCAGAAGGGCGTGACCCGGCTCGACGTCGTGAATTTCATCTCCCACGGCATCACCAAGGTGCCGCAGGCCGCCCAGTCGAAGGGCGATCACGAGACCGAAACCGAGCAGGAAGCCTCGCCGGGCGGCGCGCTCGAGAATTACACGCTCAACCTCAACTCGATGGCGATCTCGGGCAAGATCGACCCGCTGATCGGGCGCGAGCGGGAGATCGAGCGCGTGATCCAGACGCTGTGCCGCCGGCGCAAGAACAATCCCCTGCTGGTGGGCGAGGCGGGCGTGGGCAAGACCGCGATCGCGGAGGGGCTGGCGCGGCGCATCGTCGAGGGCGACGTGCCCGAGGTGCTCAAGCGCTGCCACGTCTATGCGCTCGACATGGGCGCGCTGCTTGCCGGCACCAAGTACCGGGGCGATTTCGAGCAGCGCCTGAAGGCGGTGCTGAAGCAGCTGGTGGACAACCCCAACGCGATCCTGTTCATCGACGAGATCCACACGCTGATCGGCGCGGGGGCCGCCTCGGGCGGGACGCTCGACGCCTCCAACCTGCTCAAGCCTGCGTTGCAGGCCGGCCAGCTGAAATGCATCGGCGCGACCACCTACCAGGAGTACCGGGGCGTGTTCGAGAAGGACCACGCGCTCTCGCGCCGCTTCCAGAAGATCGACGTGGTCGAGCCTTCGGTCGCCGAGACGATCGCGATCCTGAAAGGTCTGAAATCGCGCTTCGAGGCCCATCACGGCGTGAAATACATGCCCTCGGCGTTGACCGCCGCGGCCGAGCTTTCCGCGCGCTACATCAACGACCGCCACCTGCCGGACAAGGCGATCGACGTGATCGACGAGGCGGGCGCGGCGCAGAAGATCCTGCCCAAGGCCAAGCAGAAGCGCGTCATCGGCAAGCACGAGATCGAGGACATCATCGCAAAGATCACGCGCGTGCCGGTGCAGGCGGTGTCGGTGGACGACCGCAGCGCGCTGAAGAACCTCGACCGCGATCTCAAGGCCGTGGTGTTCGGTCAGGACCGGGCGATCGACGCGCTGACGGCGGCGATCAGAATGGCGCGCAGCGGCCTGGGCAACCCGCAGAAGCCGATCGGCAATTTCCTGTTCTCGGGGCCGACGGGAGTGGGCAAGACCGAGGTCGCGCGCCAGCTCGCCTACATCATGGGCGTGGAGCTGGTGCGCTTCGACATGTCGGAGTACATGGAGCGGCACGCGGTGTCGCGCCTGATCGGCGCGCCGCCGGGGTACATCGGATTCGATCAGGGAGGTCTCCTCACCGAGGCGATCACCAAGCATCCGTATGCCGTGCTGCTGCTCGACGAGATCGAGAAGGCGCACCCGGACATCTTCAACATCCTGCTGCAGGTGATGGACCACGGCACGTTGACCGACAACAACGGACGCAAGGCCGACTTCCGCCACGTCGTCATCGTCATGACCACCAACGCCGGGGCGCAGGAGCTGTCGAAATCCGGGATGGGCTTCACGCCGACCCAGCAGGCGGGCGACGAGATGGCCGAGATCCGGCGCATGTTCACCCCGGAATTCAGGAACCGCCTGGATGCCATCATCTCGTTCAACGCGCTCGACCGGAACATCATCCTGCGGGTGGTGGACAAGTTCCTGATGCAGCTCGAGGAGCAGCTGGCGGAGAAGAAGGTCGATCCCACGTTCACCGAGGCGCTGCGGGAATACCTGGCCACCAAGGGTTTCGACCCGCAGATGGGCGCGCGCCCGATGGCGCGCCTGATCCAGGACACCATCCGCTCGGCCCTCGCCGACGAGCTGCTGTTCGGACGGCTCGCCCATGGCGGCAGGGTCACCGTAGACATCGGCCCCGACGAGAAGATCAAGCTCGCTTTCGCCGAGGAGCCCGCCAGCGTCGCCTGACCCGGCGCCCCCGGCTGGCAGCGCGCCCCGGTGACCGAAAGGACCGGGGCGTTTTGGTTTTCTTGATCTGGATCATATCCGCGCGCTGCGCCTCTGCTCGGCGCTTGACGCGAGCGAGGCATCGTCACAAACTAGTGACCCGATAACAATCCGGTCACGGAGGCGGCACCCGCCGCCTTGCCTGGTTCGTCGATCAGGAGGGACTCCATGAAACCCACACTTTTCCACGCCCGTTGCGCGTTCGCGCTGCTTGCCGTGGGCTTTGCCGGCGGGGCTGCGGCGCAGGAATCCGTTTACGCACGCAATCTCGCTTCCGCCTGTTTCACCTGCCACGGCACCGACGGGCGCAGCGTCGGCGGCGTGCCGCCCGCTCTGGCCGGGAAGAGCAAGGCCGAGCTGCTTGAGATCATGAAGGCTTTCAAGTCCGATAAGCGGCCAGCAACACTTATGCACCAGCAGGCCAAGGGCTACTCCGACCAGCAGCTCGAGGCGATTGCGGGCTATTTTGCCGGCGCCAAGCCGGGCCCGGCTTCTGCCGCGCCCTCGGCGCGGGTCAATTTCTAGGGAGGGGCCCATGACGTTTTCCAGGCGTGAGTTCATGAAATGGATGGCGGCCTCGACCGGGGCCGCCGCGGTGGCGGGGTGCGCGGGGATGGGCGGGCCATCCGCCGGGCGCGTGGTGGTGATCGGCGGCGGCTACGGCGGCGCGACGGCCGCCCGCTACCTCAAGCTGTGGGCGCCGGACATCGACGTCACGATGGTCGAGCGCAGCGATGTGTTCGTCTCCTGCCCGATCAGCAACCTGGTGCTGGGCGGCAACACGCAGATCGGCACCATCACGATGGGCTACGACGGCCTCAGAAGCCGCGGCGTGAACATCGTGCGCGACGAAGCCGTGGCGGTGGACGCGGGCGCGCGCCAGGTGCGGCTCGCGAGCGGCAAGACGCTGGCTTACGACCGGTTGATCGTATCGCCCGGAATCGACTTCATGTACGACTCGATTCCAGGCCTGAAGAGCGCGGATGCGCAGAACCGGGTGCCGCACGCGTGGAAGGCGGGGCCGCAGACGGTCGCGCTGAGGAAGCAGCTCGAGGCGATGCGCGACGGCGGGGTGTTCGTGTTTCAGGTCCCGATGATGCCGTACCGCTGCCCGCCCGGGCCGTACGAGCGCGTGTGCCAGGTCGCGGATTACCTCAAGAAGGCCAAGCCGCGGTCGAAGATCCTCCTGCTCGATTCCAATCCCGACATCGTGTCGAAGAAGGGGCTTTTCCTCGCGGCGTGGAACGGGATGTACAAGGGCATGATCGAGTACCGCCCCAACAGCGAGCTCGCCGATGTCGATGTCAGGGGCATGACGGTGAAGCTCACGTTCGACAGCGTCAAGGGCGACGTGCTGAACGTCGTGCCGCCGCATGGTGCCGGCAGCATCGCGCGCCAGGCGGGACTCATCACCGCCAACCAGCGCTGGTGCGGCGTCGACTGGCTCACCATGGAATCGGTCGCGGTGAAAGGCGTGCACGTCCTCGGCGATGCGACGCTGTCCGCGCCCGCAATGCCCAAGTCGGCCAGCATGGCCAACCAGCATGGCAAGATCTGCGCGGCGGCCATCATTGCGCTGCTGAAGGGCGAGCCGGTACACCAGGAACCGGCGGTCATGAACACCTGCTACAGCTTCGTCGACGGCCGCTCCGCCATGCACGTCACCTCGATTCACCAGTACGACAAGGGGAAGAAGACGCTGCTGACGGTGAAAGGCGCAGGCGGCATCTCCAAGGCGGCGAGCGAGATCGAGGGCGCCTACGCCTGGGGCTGGGCGCGGAACATCTGGGCCGACGCGCTCGGTTGATCGCGGGATAATCCGCCGCAATCGAAGGGGCGCCTCATGCGCCCCTTTTTTTCGGGCGTATCCACCACCACGTCGCCGCGACGACGAGGGCGAACAGCACGTAGGCGACGGTGAACGTCCACGCCGGGAAATCATAGAACATCACGCGATGGATCCAGCGCGCGATGAAACTTTTCTCGGCGTGCACGCCACGCAGCGCGTCCTCCCACACCGTCAGCGGGCACCAGATTCCCAGCAGGGCTTCACCGGCGACCAACACGATCGCGGCGAGGTGCGCGGCGCGGAACCAGAAATTGCGCACCCATGTCCTCCCCAGGCCAGCGCCGATCCAGACGAGCGCGAGGCCGCCGACCACGAATGCCACGAACGCGAAGTGGACGATCAGCACAATGTCAGCGAGGAGGGGGTTCATCTGCCGCTTGTCGCGCGCTATCGAATCTGCTCCGGCAACACGGGCGCCGAATCAACTCGCCTGCCTCCAAGAATGGCGCTCTCAGGGCCGGCACCGGGTATCATGCCGAAACGTGTTTTCAATATACTCACCAACAGGGAGACCGTCATGTCCTCAAGATGTGCAATGCGGATTGCGGCCAGTGGTTTGGGTCTGGCGTGCCTGTTACTGCCTGCGGCGGCGCAGGCGCAGGCAGCTAGAGGCGATATGTGGGAATCGACCTCCCAATCCTCCATGAACGTGGGCGGCATGTCGATGCCGATGCCGCCGCAGACGCAGAGGGTCTGCGCGGCGAAGACCTGGAGCCGGCCCCCGGTGGCGTCGGGCCAGGACCAGAACTGCACCACTTCGGACTTCGCCGTCACGGGCGAGAAGGTCACGTGGACCTCGGTCTGCACCGGGCAGATGTCGATGACGGGCAAGGGGGAGATCACCCGGCAGGGAGCGGACGCCTACAGCGGCACCGTCAAGTACGCATTCGCCGAGGGCACCATGACGGTGGCGATTTCCGGCAAGAAAGTGGGCGAGTGCGACAACCCGCAGTAGATTGATATGGGCGACCTCGGCAGGCGGGACGTCGCCCAACGCTGACAAGAACTCGCGGCGCAGCGCCTGCGCCGGCTTCGATTTTGCGCAGTCCCGGCGTGCGGCCATAATCGGGAAGGGCTTCTGCGACCCGGCTCCGTTCTGCCATGACCACCGCGCCTCATGCTCCTCCCTTCCGCGCCGACCAGGTCGGCAGCCTCCTGCGGCCGGCGCACCTGATCGAGGCGCGCCAGAAGCATCGCCGGCGCCTGATCGAGAGCGCCGAGCTCAGGCGGATCGAGAACGACGCGATCCGGGAAGTCGTGGCGTTGCAGGAATCGATCGGGCTCAACTCGATCAGCGACGGTGAGTTCCGCCGCCAGAGCTATATCGTCGATTTCTTCCGGAAGGCCGTGGGGCCCGGTGGCCTGACCGCGGAGCAGGGCGACTTCGTTCATCGCAATGAACGGGGTGAGACGATCCCGATCGAAAAGCTCGTCATCCACAAGCCCGTCCGATGGACCGGCCCCATCTTCGCGGAGCATCTGGCGTTTCTCAAGTCGATTACCACGCGCACGCCGAAGATGACCGTTCCCTCGCCGATTATCCTGCATTTCCTGGGCGGGAACGACGCGATCCTGCGCGAGGCCTATACGTCGCTCGATCAGTTCTGGAGCGACGTGATCGATGTGTATCGCAACGAGCTGGCGGCCTTGCGCAGGGCCGGATGCACGTACCTGCAGATCGATGAGACCTCCCTGGTGAAGTTCGGCGATCCGGAAATTCGGGCCATCATCGAACGCCGAGGCGACGATTGGCGCAAGCTCGTGGAGACCTATGTTGACGTGATCAACGCGGTTATTTCCTGCGCGCCAGCGGGCATGACCATCGGCATCCATGTCTGCCGTGGCAACCGCCGCGGCTTCTGGCAGGCGGACACCGGCTACGAGTTCATGGCGAACCAGCTGTTCCGGCGGCTGAAGGCGAAGTTCTACTTTCTGGAATTCGACAGCCCGCGCGCCGGGCCCCTGGATGCGCTGAGGCTCATGCCCGACGACAAGACCGTCGTGCTCGGGCTCGTCACGACGAAGTCGCCCGCACTCGAGGACAAGGAGCTGCTGCGCAAGCGCGTCAAGGAGGCGTCGGCTTACGTTGCGCTGGACCGCCTCTGTCTCAGCCCGCAATGCGGTTTCTCCGGCAACGTCGGCAACACGGTCATGACCGCCGACGAGCAGTTCGCCAAGCTGCGCCTGGTGGTTGAAACCGCGCGCTCGTTGTGGCCCGGGCCATGACGCGGCGTGAGGGAAAGCGGTATCAAGCCGCGGTGCTTTTCATGCGCCCCCGGTAGCGAGGGGCCGCTTGCCGCTTTCGAGCAGGCCGGAGGCGACGAGGCGCACGTAATCTTCCGGGCGGTCGACGTCCCACAGCGTCTCGAGCTCGCGCCAGCTCCACCCGAGCTGCCGCAGCCGGGACCGGGTCTCCTCCATGACGGATGCGCCGCCCCAGGCGACGCCGTCGAAGAGCCGCGGATCGACGCGCCGCAATCCGATCAGGCCATAGCCGCCGTCCTCGCAGGGAATGAACACGGCGTCGGATCCCTCGCGCAGCTCGCGATCGGCCTGCCGCAGGTGGCGCGCCGTGAGGGCGGGGCAGTCCGATCCGAGAAGCAGGACGCGCGGGCAGGCGGCAAGCGCTGGCTGGAACGCCGCCAGCATGCGTGCGCCAAGGTCCGCGCCGGACTGCGCGACAAGCGCTGCGGCAAAATGGCCCGCGCAGAACCGGAAAAAGGGGTCGTCGATGTCCGGGGCGCCATGAAGCTCGATCCGGCGGAACGACGCGGCGCGGACGGTCGCGAGCGTTTGCTTGACGAGCCGGGCGTGGAGCGCGGCGGCTTCCTCCGGCGCGAGCGGGGGGACGAGGCGGGTTTTCACCGTGCCGGGGCGTGGCGCCCGGGCGAAAACGATGACCGTCGTGTCGCCGTCAGCCGCGGTCATAACGCACCGCGAGCTTCGCCGGATCGGCGCCGAGCCAATAGGCGAATCGCAGGCGCCACATGAGAAGAATGGTGCGCAGGACGCCGTGCTTCTCCCAGCGGCGCCCGGAGGCGATCAGTCGGTGCCTGAGGCACAGGGGCGGTCCGAAGCGCTTCAGTTGCCTGCTGAGCGCGATGTCCTCCATCAGCGCGATCTCCGGATAGCTGCCCGCGGCCGTGAACAGCGAGCGGGTGACGAAGATCGCCTGGTCGCCGGTGGCGATTCCCGTCAGTCGCGAGCGGACGTTCATCAGCCACGCCACCACCCGCAGCAGCGGGTTGCGGCCGGAGATGGCGACATCGAAGCGGCCCCAGCCGCGGCGCGATCGCTTGAGGCCTTCCACGATGAGCGCGTCGGCTGACTCCGGCAACCGGGTATCGGCGTGCAGAAACAGGAGAATCTCGTTACGGGCGCGGGCCGCCCCGGCATTCATCTGCGCGGCGCGACCGCGCGGCGCGCTCAACACGCGGTCCGCATGCGGCACGGCGCGCTCCACAGTGCTGTCACTGCTGCCGCCATCTACGACGATGACCTCAGCGCCGCGTGCCCGCAGCGGCGCCAGCGCGGCGAGCGTGCCGCTGATGCCGTCCGCCTCATTGAGGCAGGGAATAATGATCGAAAGCACCGGAAATTCACCCAGTCACAAGAACCTATCTCAAAAATGCGGCCGTTCACCTCCGACTTTTCATCCTGTGCGTAGTGCGCAGGCCGCGGGGCGGGTCCCGTCAGAGCGGTCGCGATCTTCTCCGGATTTCCCGCCCACCTGGTCAATTGATCAGGACAACTCCCTAATAGAGCCAGTACCAGTACCGGAAATCCGGAACCAGATCCCAACCGCCACC
>DATBKZ010000033.1:0-23255 GCA_036555615.1 Burkholderiales bacterium
ACGAGCGACACCATCTTGTAGCGGGCGTGGCGGCGGCTCATGCCCTCGCGCCCCATGCCGCAGTCGGAGCAGATGACGAGCCGCTCGGCGGGAATGTGCTCGAGCGCCTTCCGGATCAGGGCGGCCACTTCCTCGGGCCGCTCGACCTGCAGCGTGTGATGGTCGATGACCCCGATGCCGATCTTCTGATTCCGGATGTGCTTGCCGATGGCCGCGAGATCCATGCCGCCGGAGCTGCAGGTCTCGAACGTGATCACGTCGGCATCCAACCGGCTCATCACCTCGAGCGCCGGCGCGTAGCTCTGCGCCTTGGGAAACATCTTCTGCTGCGAGGGATTGCCCCAGCACGAGTGGCACCAGACCTCGGTCTTCGCGCGCAGGCCCTTCACCGTGTTGTTGAAGACCTTGAGCATGAACTCGGGATTGATGACGTCGTCCAGGAGCCCCCGCGCCGCGACGAGATGGATCTGGGGCTCTTCCAACTGGATCACCGGGCAGCCGGCATCCGCCAGCGCATGCAATTCCGCGTTGAAGGCGTCGGAGAGCGCCATGATGCGGTCGGGGACGCTCTTGTAGTACTTGTCGCCGACCGCGAACGCGAGGAGCTCCGGCGTGATGGTGCCGAACTTGACAGGCGTCCTCGTCAAGCGCTGCGCCGCCTTCCACAACTCGACATATTGCAGCTTGCCGCGACCCACCGGCCCGACGATGGAGGGGAAGATCTTCGCTTCCACGTAGTCATGGAGGATGTGCCCGCGCGGAAACGCGGTGCCGCCCCCACTGCCCGGCAGCGGTGTGGCGTTGCTGTCGAATCCCGACATGTGCTTCGGCGGGTAGGAGGTCCAGCTCTGGCCGCCGACCTCCTCGTCGAAGCGGCAGTCGCCGTCGGTGCAAATGTCCAGGCCCGCGGTCTCCTGGTCGCGCAGGTAGACGGAGAGCGCGTCGGTGTACTGCTCGCGGAAGCGCGAGTTCATCATCGCTTCGAGGAACGACTGATTCCCGAGGTTCATCGTGTACCACGAGGGGCGCGGCAGCGAGCCGATGATCGTGGTCGGCAGGACGATGTTGGCGGTCGCCTTGTGCATGTGGGCTGCGCTCCCCGATGACGAGTGAGGGGTGACGGATGACGCGAGTCGCCGGCGTCAGCGGGGGAGGGCGAACTGCCGGATGGTCTCGACTTCCTCGGTTGCCTGCTTGAGCGCGGCGCTCGAGCGCGCGCGTGCGTCCTCGACCAGCTTCGCGTCGACGAGCGGCGCCGCTCGCGAGAGCGTGGCGACCTTGGCCACGGATGCCGGGAACGTCGCGAGCAGCTTGTCGAGCGCCTCGGCCGCGTTCTGATAGCCGCGGTAATCCTTCTCGACTTCCTCCTTGTGCTGCACTGCTTCCTTGACCCAGGTCCCGGTGCGGTTGTCCCTGCGCATGTGGTCGCGCAAGGCCTGGGCGCTGGAGGAGAGCTGCCTGCGGAACCGGAGCGATGCGGCGTGCCGCGTGAGGATCTCCCGGCTCGTGAGGAGGAAATCATCCAGCGCGTCCACCAGCGGCCGGTTCCCCGGCGCGTCGAGGCGCTTCAGGGCCTCGAGATTGCGGCTCGCGGCGGCGGCCTGGTCCGCGCTCGCTTGCATGGTTTCCCGCGACGGCCGGGCCGGGTCCACGGCAAGCGCTTCCTGCAGGTGGCGGGCCGTCTCCTGCGCCAGCGCCATCGCCGTCCTGCCCACGTCGCTCTTCTTCTTGGCACCGTAGGCCCAGTAGCCGAGCGCCACCGCCACGATGAGCGCGATCGCGGCGATGACATATGTTCTGGATTCCGTCATTCGCGATTCCCTCTGGTTGCCCTTATGGTACGGCCATTACCTGCTCAGGGAAAAGCATTCGGTCACTTGCTCCCCCGCGCCCACGAATCCCGCAGGGTTACCGCGCGGCTGAACACCGGGGCACCGGGCTTCGAATCCCCCAAGTCGGCGACGAAGTAGCCATGCCGCTCGAACTGGAAGCGGTCCTCGGGCCGCGCCTCCTTGAGTCCCGGCTCGAGCCAGGCCGTGACCCTCCGCACCGAATCCGGATTGATGTCCTCGAGAAAGTCGCGCTCCGTGCCGGGCTGCTCGACACGAAACAGCCGGTCGTAGAGCCGCACTTCGGCGCGGAAGGCGTGCTGCGCCGAGAGCCAGTGGATGTTGCCCTTCACCTTGCGCTTCTCGGCGCCCGGCGTGCCGGATTTCGTCCCGGGATCGTAGGTGCAGTGCACGGTCGTGATGTTGCCCGCCGCGTCTTTCTCCACGCTGACGCATTTCACGATGAACGCATAGCGCAGCCGTACTTCATTGCCGGGGAAGAGCCGGAAATAACCCTTGGGCGGCGCATCCGTCACATCCTCGCGCTCGATCCAGAGCTCCCGCGAGAACGGGACGGCGCGGGCGCCGAGCTCGGGCCGCTGCGGGTGATTGGGCGGATGGCAGTCCTCGGCTCGCCCCGCCGGGTAGTTGTCGACGACGAGCCTGACGGGGTCGAGCACGGCAACGCGGCGCGGCGCGACCTCGTTCAAGTGCTCGCGCATGCAGTCCTCGAGCACGGAATATTCGATCCATGAGTCGGCTTTGGCAACGCCAATGCGCTCGGCGAAGCGCCGAAAGCCCGCCGGCGTGTAGCCGCGCCGGCGGGCGCCGGCAAGGGTGGGCATGCGCGGATCGTCCCAACCTGCGACGTGTTTGCCCTCGACGAGCTGGATCAGCCGGCGCTTGGAGAGCACGACGTAGGTGAGGTTCAGCCGCGCAAACTCGATCTGCTGCGGGAGCGGGCGCGCGAGAAGCCGCCCTTCCGCAAGACGCTCGAGCAGCCAGTCGTAGAACGGGCGCTGGTCCTCGAATTCCAGCGTGCACAGCGAATGCGTGATGCGCTCGAGCGCGTCCTCGATCGGGTGCGCGTAGGTGTACATCGGATAGATGCACCACGCATCACCGGTGCGGTGGTGCGCGGCCTTGCGGATGCGGTAGAGCACCGGGTCGCGCAGGTTGATGTTGGGGGAGGCCATGTCGATTCTCGCGCGCAGCACCATCGCGCCGTCCGCGTGGCGGCCCGCGCGCATCTCGCGCAGGCGCGCGAGCGACTCCTCCGCCGGGCGGTCGCGCCACGGGCTGTCGGTCCCGCGCTCGGTCAGCGTTCCGCGCCGCGAGCGGATCTCCTCTGCCGACTGCTCGTCCACGTACGCATGCCCGGCGCGCACCAGGTATTCCGCCGCTTCGTACATGAATCCGAAATAGTCGGACGCGTAATAAAGGTGCGGACCCCAGTCGAAGCCGAGCCACTTCACCGCGGCGAGGATCGCGTCCACGTACTCCTGCTCCTCCTTCTCCGGGTTGGTGTCGTCGAAGCGCAGGTGGCAGGCGCCGCCGTACTCGAGCGCGAGCCCGAAGTTCAGGCAGATCGATTTCGCGTGACCGAAGTGGAGGTACCCATTCGGCTCGGGGGGAAAGCGCGTGCGGATTCTCGCGGTGTCGGGGCCCGTGCCCTCGTGGGTGCTGGCGGGTCCGGGCTTGCCGCCCCACCCGCGCGCCGCGTACTTCCGGCTTCCGAGATCGGCTTCGATCGCCGCGCGGATGAAGTTCGACGGCGGCGAGGCCTGCGCCGCCGGGCTCTTCGATTTCGCTGGAGTCGGCATGGGCGCTATTCTAACGGAGCGCTCCCGGTGCTCCGCGTTGCAGCCGTGCAGCGACGGTGCCGGGCTAGGCCGGGTAGGCGCGCAGCCTGCCGATATCCGGGATCAGGATGTCCCGGCCGTTCACCTGGATCAGGCCGGCCGCCTCGATCTCGTGCAGCAGCCGCGAGAAATGCTCGTGCGTGAGGTTGAGCTGGGAGGCAATCACGCCTTTCTTTGCCGGCAGCGTGACCACCGCATGGCCGTTGATGGGACTGGACGGGAGCCGGTTCAGCAAGTAGCTGGTCACACGCTCGACGCCGGAGCGCAGCGTGCAGTCCTCCAGCGCGCCGAGGAGGTGCTGGAACCGCCGGCTCAGGATTGCCACGATGGCGCGCGTGAACTCCGGCGTGCATTCCAGTTCCGCCGCCACGGTCGCCTTCGCGAAGTGCAGCAGGCGGGAGTCGACGAGCGTTTCCGCGGTCAGCAGGTGGCGACCATTCAGAATCGCCATCTCCCCGAATACTCCCCCGGGACCCACCAGTTCGACCACGCGCTCGCCACCCTGCGCGCCCTGCAGCGCCAGCTTTACCTGCCCCGAGACCACGGCGTAGAGGCCCCGGCAGGCGTCGTCGCGCTCGAAGATCACCGTCTTGCTGGGTGTATCAACCTGGACCCCTCCCGCTGCCAGGCGCTCAACCGCCGCCGCGCCCAGTCCCGCGAACAATGGCAATTCGCGCAGCAGGTTTTGCAGGCGTCGAGCAGCGTCGTTCATGTCCGAATCCAGGTCCTGGTTGGTAGCCACGTGATTGATTATTTTCCCTGGTTGCGTTCACGACTTGATACAGATCAAGTTTCCTGTTGCAGAGCATCACGACCAAGCGGCCGGTAAGGCGGCGGTGAGCGGGATCTGACCCTGCATGACCCCACCGGGCGAGCCTTGATCTAAATCAAAGACATCGCGTGGGTCGGCGCTTATCTTCCACAAAATCGGTCTCCGAGGGCGGAACCTAAGGGGAAATCATCCAGGGGGGCCGAGTGGCTGTTCAATATGTAGGCTCTCTGGTTTCACCGGGCGCCGCGGGGATCGGCGTTCCTTGTCAACGGCGGTGTATGATGCCGCGTTAGGTGCAGCAATCGGTCAGTCCAAGAAAGGAGACGTCGTGAAGGGAATCATTCTGGTTGTGGCAGCCAGCGGCATTCTGGCGGCGGGTTTCGTATTTGCTCAGTCGGGGGCAGACGTTGTAAAGGCCAAGGGATGTTTGAACTGCCACGACGTGGACAAGAAGAAGGTCGGCCCATCGTTCAAGGACATCGCCGCCAAGCACAAGGGCAACAAGGACGCGGCGGCTAGCCTCGCCGCCAAGCTGAAGGACGGCAAGGGCCATCCGAAAGCGGCGGCGTCGGACGCGGAGATCAAGGCGGCGGTGCAGCACATGCTGGCGACGAAATAGATTCGGCATGCCGCCGCGTCGCGGGGAAAAAGCTGGCCGCGGCCAGCTTTTTTTGTCGCGACGATCTGGACCCGGGCCGCGATCACGTACTCCCGTATTAGAATACGGCTTGGTTTTCCTGAATACGCCCTCCATGGTCAGCCTCGCCCCCGCGGATCATTTCTCAAGGATGCCGAAACTGCGTATAGCCGCAGCACTCGGGTGCCTCGCTTTCTTCGTCGCGCTGCCGACGTCGGGCGCACAGTCGCGAGATCGCACCGGCAAGGAAGTCGTCACTGCCGTGTGTGCATCTTGTCACCAGACCGGGGCAAAGGGTGCGCCGCGGATCGGTGACAGGAAGGCGTGGTCCAGGCTCGCTGCGCGCGGGCTCTCCAGTCTCACGGACAGCGCCCTCAAGGGTGTGCGCAAGATGCCAGCACACGGCGGGGCCCCGGACCTGAGCGATATCGAGATCGAGCGCGCGATCACTTACATGGTGAATCAGTCGGGCGGCAGCTGGGCCGAGCCCGTCAGCGGGCTGACGCCCGCCGTCGAGCGCAGGGGCGAGCAGATCGTCAAAGCCCAGTGCGCAAAGTGCCACCAGACCGGGGTCGGCGGCGCCCCGCGGATCGGCGACCAGAAAGCCTGGACGCCGCGGCTGAAGCACGGTGTCGATTTCCTGGTGCGTTCCGCGATCAATGGTCACGGCCCGATGCCCGCGCGCGGCGGCCTCGCCGATCTCACCGATTCGGAGCTGCGGGGCGCCATCGTCTACATGTTCAATCCGGGTGGCGCCGCCGCCGGCAAGCCCGCGGCTGCCCTGCCGGCGCCGTCCGGTCCGAATTTCCGGACGGCGGGCGGAATCGAGATCTACTTCGGCGTGGTCTCGGCGGTATCGATGCGCGAGCAATATCCGAGAGGCAGCAAGGAAAGCTCGATGCACGGGGGCATTCCGAGCGGCAGGGCCTACTATCACGTAAACGTGTCGCTGTTCGACGCCAAGACCCGGGCGGCGATCACCGATGCGCGGGTGGAAGCGAGTGCGAGAGAACCCGTCGCGGGCGGAGACACCAAGAAGCTTGAGCTCGTGACGCTCAACAACGTGATGAGCTACGGCAACTATTTCCGGATGCCGAGCGCGAACCCGTACACGATCACGGTCAAGATCACGCGCCCGGGAATGTCGCGTCCCGTCGAGGTCAAGTTCGAGCATAAGCATTAGGACGCAGCCATCGGGATCGGGACTCTGGCCGGGGAGCCTTTAGACGAACCCGAAGACCTGGAACGAGGCCCCGCTGACGCGAGCCACTTCACGGTATTCGAGCGGGGAGTGATGGAACAAAGCACGCGAGTTGTTGCTCTTGCGCTGGTCATGCTGGTTGCGGGCGTGTGGATGCTGCCCATCGTGCCTGACGCGGCGGCTCAGCCTGCGAGGGTGAAACCGGGCGGCGGCGAGGATTTGCGGGCTGCCTACGCCGGTGTTCTGGAGATCGCCGAAGGCAAGCGCGTCGCGCAAGCCTCCTGCGCGCAGTGCCACGGCGTGAATGGCATCAGCACGATCAAAGACGTGCCTCATCTGGCGGGCCAGCGGCCGGTGTACCTGCACCTCGAATTGCGGGCCTACCACTCGGGAGCGCGCACCGAAAAGTCCATGCGAAGCGCCGTCAGGTTCCTGAGCGAGGACGCGCTGATCAACGTATCCGCGTACTACGCGAGCCTTGAACCCCCGCAGCCGGTGGCACCGGGCGCGAAGAAAGGCGGCGCCAAGGCCGATCCGCTTGCTGCCGGTCGGGCCGCGGCGGCAGGATGCGCGGGGTGTCACGGCGAGGGCGGGGTGAGCAGGATCCCCGGCATGCCGAGCCTGGTCGGGCTCGACACGAAATACCTCGTTGCGGCCATGAAAGCCTACAAGAGCGGCCAGCGCAAGCACGACCTGATGAAATCGCTGCTGGGGGCTCTCGGTGACGCGGACCTCGATCACATCGCGCTCTACTATGCCTTGCAGAAGCCCGCGCGGGCACAGACTCCTGCAGGCGGGAACGCGGCCGCCGGAAAGGCCGCTGCGGCAGCCTGTGCCGCGTGCCACGGCGACCTCGGCGTCAGCGGGAGTCCCGGCACCCCGAGCCTCGCGGGCCAGGATGCGCAGTACTTCGCGATTGCGATCCGGGCCTACGCCGATGGCTCGCGCAAAGACGACGCGATGAAAGGACCGGCAGCGGGGCTCGACGAGCGCGCCGTCAGGGACCTGGCGGCGTTCTACGCGGCGCAGCAGCCCCGACCGCCGAAGGTGCGCAAGCCGCTCACGACCGCCGAGCTGGCGGAGCGCTGCGACCGCTGTCACGGCGCGAACGGCAACAGCACGGACCCCCGTCTGCCGGCGCTCGCCGCGCAGCGCCTCGACTATCTGGAAAAGGTATTGCATGCCTACCGCAAGGGCGCGCGCAAGAGCCCGGCGATGGCCGCGATGTCCGAGATGCTGACCGAGGCGGACGTCGAGAACCTCGCCGCTCATTATGCGCGCCAGAAGGCGCGGGGAGTCGTGTATGTCATTCTGCCGTCCAAGTAGGACGTGCATTTCACGCAACCACCAGAAAGGAGTTCGATCATGAAAGTCACGTTGTTGACCGCAGGGACCCTTGCGCTGCTTTCGATGTTCGGCATCGCGCACGCCGGTGGCGATCCCGCGGCCGGGAAGGCGAAGGCGGCCGCATGCGCGGGCTGCCACGGTGCGAGTGGCGAGGGGGTCAAGCCGAACCCGCCGCTCGCCGGCTTGCCGGAGGGCAAGTTCGTCCAGGCGATGAAGGACTACAAGTCGGGCAAGCGCGCGAATCCGGTCATGAAGAACTTCGCGGCGCCGCTGAGCGACCAGGACTTTGCGAATCTGGCCGCCTATTACGCCTCACTGAAGAAGAAGTGATCGCGCGTCGCGCCCGAGCGCGCGGCACCGGCTTCCGCTCCGCAGCAGGAGCATCCGGGAACCGGCGTCGGGCGCGAGCGAGCGCTCCGGTCCAGAAACCCCGAGGATCCCTCGATGAGTGAGATGCCACTGCACCGGCTTTATCATCATTTCTCGGAGCTGCCGCGGAGCATCCGGGTGCTGTTTACGGCGGCCCTCGTCATCCTGGGACTGGGATACCTGTTCGCCCTGATCTACCTGTTTCACACCTATTCGGGGCGCGACGGGAATCCGATGACGTTGACGTACGACGATCTGGTCATTGCCTACACCGGCACGGGCAAGCATTCGCGGCTCGAATCGGCGCTGCGCGGGCCCATGTCCACGATGTTGCCGCCCGATGAGATGACCGTGTTCGTCTCCTGGGTGCAGGAAGGAGCTGATCGCGCCCGCTACGAGAAGCAGATCCGGCCGGCGATCGACAAGCGCTGCATCGCCTGCCATGACGGCAGCAATCCGCACCTGGTGAACCTCAACGGCTACGACAATCTCAAGAAGACGACCGAGCGCGATACCGGCACCGATATTTTCACGCTCGTGCGGGTGTCCCACATCCACCTCTTCGGGCTCACCTTCATCTTCTTCATCATGGGCTTCGTCTTCAGTCACGCGTACGTGCGGCCGGTGTGGCTGAAATGCACCGTCATCGCGTTGCCCTTTTTTGCCATCGCGCTGGACGTCAGCTCGTGGTACTTCACCAAGCTTTTTCATCCATTCGCCTGGGTCGTGATGGCTGCCGGGGCGGTGCTGGGCCTGTGCTTCGCGTTCATGTGGGTGGTGTCCATGTACCAGATGTGGTTCTCGCGGACCCCTGCCGCAGTCGCCGAGCGGTCGGGCAGCGCTCCCGGCATCGGCTGACAGGGAAGCACGCCTCCTGACCCGAGGCATTGCCAATCGATCACAGATCGGATCTTCCATGAAAAGAGCACTGCTACTGGGCATGATGCTGCCGCTGCTGCTGACAGGCTGCGGCGAGCGGGAGAAGCCGGCTGCCAAGCCCGCGGCCGCGAGACCTTCTGGCGATGCAGCGGCGGGCAAGGCGGTGGCGGAGCGGGACTGCAAGGCGTGCCACGGACTGGATGGACGGGGCGTCGCCCCGGGCATTCCCCATCTCGCAGCGCAACGGGAGCGCTATCTGTACCTGGCGCTGACCGAATATCTCGAGGTGAGGCGGACGCACGCCGCGCTGAGGGACCTGGTGAAGCGGTTGACCGAGACGGAGCTGAGAAACGTGATTGCCTACTACGCAAGCCAGCCCCCGGTCGCCGCGGCTTCGGAAAGCGCCCAGCAGGCCTCTCTCACGGAACGAGGCAAGGCACTCGCGGCGGCATGCGTGAAGTGTCACGGCGAGGAAGGCAACAGCCGGACCCCCGGCGTACCGAGCCTGGCCGGCCAGCAGCCCCACTATCTGATCACCGCTGTTCAGGAATACCACCGTGGCGAGCGCAGGACGGCAGCGATGGAAAAGATACTGCGCGACGTGAGCCGGCGTGACCTGGAAAGCCTCGCATTGTATTTTGCGTCGCGAACGCCCGCGCAGCGGCCGGCACCGCCGCGCGGGGACCCGAAGGCAGGGGAGCCGCAGACTGCGATGTGCGGCGGCTGCCACGGCCCGAATGGGGTGAGCCGCGACGCCGCCACCCCAAGCCTCGCCGCTCAGGATCCGCAGTACCTGGTGAAATCGATCCGGGCCTACCGCACGTCGCGTCGCCACTGGGGCATGCAGCGCTTCGTCGCCGGCCTGACCGACAACGATATCGAGAACATCAGCGCGTTCTACTCAGTTCAGCAATCCCAACCCGCGGACAGCATTCCGAGCTCCGCCGCGGAGCTCGCTGCGAAATGCGATCGCTGCCACGATGCCGAAGACACTCCGCAGATGGTGACCCCGATCCTGCGCGGCCAGGACAAGGATTACCTGGTGATGGCGCTCAGGGCGTATCGCGACGATAAACGCGAGAGCACAACGATGCACAGAATGAGCATCCTCTACAGCAACGCGCTTATCGACGACATCGCTTCCTACTACGCCACCCGGCCGCGGGAGAAGCGTTAAGCCGGAAAACCTGCAGCCGTCATAGCTCCGGGCGCCGCCGCGGGGCGAGCGCCGGCGTCAACCCGGCTTGACAACGATTGCCCGGCTATTGTGTGATGCCGCTGGTCGGTTTCTTCAGAAGAGGGCGGGCCGAATATGAACGATAAGCTCCTCACGCGCCTTGCAGAGCTTTTCATGACCCATTGCAGCAGCCCCGGACGGCATGGGCTGCTCGTTGCGGCAATCATCTGCCTTGCCGGCGTCCCGGCGGCCGGGACCGCGCAGCCCGCCGAAAAGTATCCCAACGAGGTCTGCCTCTCCTGCCACGGCAACGAGGGATTCTCGGCGCCGGGCCCGGACGGGAAAACGCGCGCGCTGCACGTGGTCAAGGACCGTTTCGAGCAAAGCGTTCACGGCAAACGCATGTGCGTGGAGTGCCACAAGGACATTGCGATCCCGCACCAGAAGAGCGTGCTGAAGGTGAGCTGCGTGACGTGCCACGAGGACCTGTGGGCGGCTGCAAAGAAGGAAGGAAAGACCCAGGAGTTTGCGCGGCTGGGCGTGGTGGTGGACCAGATCGAGCACTACATGAAATCCATCCACGCGCGGCCCAACCGGGACGACCAGTCGCGCACGAACGCGACGTGCTACAACTGCCACGACGCACACTACGTATATCCGCCGGGCAGCGCGGCGCGCGCGGACTGGCACCTGAATATTCCCAACGTCTGCGGAAAATGCCACAGCGCGCAACGCGTGGAGTACGTGGACTCAGTCCATGGCCGGCTCGTCATCGGGGCCGGCAGCCCGGCGGCCCCGGTCTGCTCGGACTGCCACACCACGCATGACGTGGACCGGCCGAAGCTCGACGCGATCCGGCTGGTCATCACGAAGAACTGCGGCAATTGCCACGCGGAGAGCCTCAGGTCGTACTCGAACACGTATCACGGCCAGGTCACCACGCTGGGATACACCTACACCGCGAGCTGCTTCGACTGCCACGGCAATCACGACATCCAGCGCGTGAGCCATCCGCGAGCGACCGTGCATCCGGGGAACCGCCTTCAGACCTGCCAGAAATGCCATGCCGGCGCGACGGCGGGCTTCGTCACGTTCCAGCCGCACGCAAATACCCACGATTACGCGCGTTATCCCTACATGTGGATCACGTCGAAGTTCATGATCGCGCTGCTGCTGGGCGTGTTCGCGTTCTTCTGGACGCACTCCGCGCTCTGGTTCTACCGCGAATACCGGGACCGCAAGGAGGGCAAGCACACGCCCCACGTGGCGACGGGCGACCTGCCGCAGCTCAAGGGCAAGCACTTCAACCGCTTCGGCCCGGTGTGGCGCCTTGCCCACCTGGTATTTGCCGTGAGCGTGATGGCGCTGGTCGCGACCGGCATGGCGGTGCTCTACGCGGAAACCGGCTGGGCGAAGGTCGTCATGGGCGTGCTCGGCGGGCCGCGCGCGGCCGCCATCGTGCACCGGGCGAGCGCGGCCATCATGCTGGGGATCTTCTTCATTCACCTCGTCTACATGCTGGTGCGGGTGGTGCCCCGCTGGAAGCTTTCCGACTGGTTCGGGCCGACCTCGCTGGTGCCGGCGTGGAAGGATCTCAGGGACGCCGTCGGCATGTTCAAGTGGTTCTTCGGTCGCGGGCCACGCCCGGCGTTCGACCGCTGGACCTACTGGGAGAAATTCGACTACTGGGCGGTGTTCTGGGGCATGGCCATCATCGGTGGCAGCGGCATGGTGCTCACGTTCAAGGAAACCGTTGCGTCGGTGCTGCCGGGATGGGTGTTCAACGTCGCGACGCTCGTGCACGGGGAGGAAGCGATCCTCGCCGCGGTATTCCTGTTCACGGTGCATTTCTTCAACAACCACTTCCGGCCTGACAAGCTGCCGCCTCCGGACATCGTGATGTTCACGGGCACGGTGCCGTTGGATGAATTCCGGCGCGAGCACCCCCTCGAATACGGGCGGCTCGCCGCCTCGGGCGAGCTCTCCCGGTATCTCGTCGACGCCCCGTCCCGCCCCATGACGCAGGGCTCGCGGGTGCTGGGCATCGCGCTCATCGTCATCGGCCTGATACTGCTGGCTCTGGTTCTGATCGGATTCGTGGGATCGTTGAGAGCAGGCGGCTGACGGCGGGCTCACAACCCGCGGCGCGGCAACGCGGCCCGCGCAGACCGGCGTCGTGGGCACGCATCGCCCCGCCCACGGTCGGTTCACGTCCCCGGGCGTTCGGCTATGCTATGCGCATCCCATGAAACCTCTCGCCGCAGGTGTCCTGGCGCGACTGGCCGACGGCGGATTCCACTCCGGCGAGGTGCTGGCACGCACCCTCGAGAGTTCGCGGGCGAGCGTGTGGAACGCGGTCCGCGAGCTGGAAGCAACCGGCATCGAGATCTACAAGGTGCACGGGCGCGGCTACCGGCTGGCGTATCCGGTCACGCTGCTCGATCGCGCCGCGATCGAGCGCCATCTCGCGGGGCATGGCGGGCGCTTCACGATCGAGGTCCTTGACACCGTCGATTCGACCAACACCGTAGCTCTCCAACGCGCGGCGGATGGCGCGCCGGACCGCACGGTGATTGCCGCGGAATGGCAGTCGGGGGGGCGCGGCCGGCTCGGGCGCGCGTGGCACGCGGGCGTGGGCGAGGCGCTGACGTTCTCGCTGCTGTGGCGATCCGGCCGCGGGGCGGGCGCGCTCTCGGGCCTCACGCTCGCCGTCGGCGTCGCGCTCGCCCGCGCGCTCGGCGCTGCCGGAGCAGAAAGCGTTGCCCTGAAGTGGCCGAACGATGTCCTGTGGCGCAGGGGAAAGCTTGCGGGCGTCCTCACCGAGCTGCAGGGCGACGCGCTGGGCCCGACTGCGGTGGTGATTGGCGTCGGCCTCAACGTGCGCCTGTCGGAGGCGACGCGCGCGCGCATCGGGCAGCCGGCAGCCGATCTCGAGACTGCGTGCGGGGCCGCGCCCGACCGCAACCGCCTGCTTGCCGGCGTGCTGATCGAGCTTGATCGCGTGCTGGAGGCGTTCGGCCGGGGTGGATTCGCGGCGGTGCGCGACGAGTGGCAGCGCCATCACGCGCAACAGGACCGGCGCGTCACGCTCACGCTGGCCGATGGCAAGCGCCGCAGTGGGCGGGCCCGCGGCGTGGCCGATAACGGCGCGCTCCTTCTGGAGACCCCATCGGGTATCCAGCGCTTCCACAGCGGCGAAATCAGCCTGCGCCCGCAGCGACCGTGACGGGTGACGAGAAACGAGAAACGAGGAACGAGGAACGGATCGTGCGCATTCTGGCAATCGACGCCGGCAACAGCCGCATCAAGTGGGGCGTGCACCAGGACGGTTCCTGGCTGACGCAGGGCTGGATTGCGACCGGCCAGGCGGCCCGGTTGAGCCGCGCGTGGTCCAAGCTCGAGCCTCCGGACACCGTGATCGCGGCCAATGTCGCCGGCACACGCGCGGCGCATGCCCTCGCCACTGCCGCGCGCCGCTGCGCGCGCCCTGTCCGCTTTGTCGCGAGCGCGGCCGAGCAGTGCGGCGTGAAAAACAGTTATGCCAACCCGCGCCAGCTCGGGGCGGACCGCTGGGCGGCGCTGATCGGCGCGTGGGGTATCCATCGCGGCCCCTGCGTAGTGGTCAACGCGGGCACCACCGTGACCGTGGATGCGCTCGATGGCGGCGGCGTGTTTCTGGGTGGCATGATCGTGGCGGGCGTGGACTTGATGCGCGACGCGCTCGCCCGCAACACCGCGGCGCTGCGGCCGCGACCGGGGCGCTTCGCCTTCTTCCCGTCGCGCACGACGGATGCAATCGAAAGCGGGGCGATCAACGCGCTCGCCGGGGCCGTGGAGCGCATGGTGCGCTTCATGCGGCAGGCAGGCGAGGCCGCGCCGCTGACGGTGCTCTCGGGCGGGGCCGCGCCGGTCATCGCGCCGCAGCTTAACGGCGCGGTCGAGGTGGTGGATAATCTCGTGCTCGAGGGCCTGATACGCATCGCCCTCGAGCCGCCACCCGTCACGCGTCGCGTGTCACGCATGGTTCGGAAATGAGGGCGTTCTTCCTCCTGCTGGTGCTCGTCAACCTGGCGTTCTTTGCCTACGGCCGCGTTGCGCTCGAGGGCGGCGGCGCCGAGAGCCGGATTCCGCAGCTGCAGGTCGCGGCCGAGAGCATCAAGCTGCTCAAGGCGGCGGAGCGGGTCCCCGCCGGGAAGCCGCAGGCACCGGCCAAGGCCACGAAGCCGGAGTCGCCCAGGACCGCTACCGCCGCGCCGGTGGCGTGCCTGGAGTGGGGCAGCTTTGCCGGGCCCGCCGTGGCGCGCGCGGAGGTCGCGCTCGCGCGGCTGCAGCTTGCGCCAGAAAGTGTCGTGCGCGCGGTGGTCGATGCGGGCGGCTACTGGGTGTACATGCCGCCGCTCAAGAACAAGGCCGAGGTGGATCGCAAGATCCGCGAGCTGGGGGAGCTCGGCGTGACGGAGTTCTTCGTCGTGCAGGAAACCGGCCAGTGGCGCAATGCCATCTCGCTCGGCATTTTCCGCACTGACGAGGCCGCCCAGGCCTTTCTCGCCGGGCTCAGGCAGCGCGGCGTGCGCTCCGCGATCGTGGGGCGGCGCGACAATTTCCTCAAGCAGGTGGTGTTCTACGTGCGCGAGCCGAGCGCGGCGCTCGTTGGCGAGTTGACGGCGCTCCAGGAGGAATTTCCGGGGAGCGAGATCAAGGCAGTAGACTGCCCGCCCGTTTCGGGCTGACTTCACCGCTCACGAGTCACGCGCCTCTTGTGGTGCGGATGCGCTCGATGAGGGCCGTGGTCGAGCGCTCGTGCGCAAACGGTATGGAGTGGACGGTGCCGCCCCAGCTCATCACTTCTCTCGCGCCGACGATGGCCCCGGGTTTCCAGTCCCCGCCTTTGACCAGCACCTCGGGCTTTACGCCGAGGATGAGCGCGAGCGGCGTGTCCTCATCGAACCACGTGGTCAGGGTCACGGACTCGAGCGCGGCGACCAGGGCGACACGGTCTTCCAGCGTGTTGATCGGGCGGTCTGCGCCCTTATCAAGCCGCCTGGCCGACGCATCGGAGTTGACGGCGACCAGCAGGCTCGCCCCCAGGGCGCGCGCCTGCGCGAGGTAGGTGACGTGCCCGCGGTGCAGGAGATCGAACACGCCGTTGGTGAACACCAGCGGCCGCGCGACCGATTTCAGCCGCACCGCCAGGTCGTGCGGAGAGCAGATCTTCGCTTCAAACGCAGGTGTTGTCACCGGTCACTGGTCACCGGTCACGGGGTCAGTTGATGAACTCGAATACCCTGACCACCTTCTGCACGCCGCTGGTGGTACGTGCGATCTCGGTGGCAACGTCGGCTTCCTGCTTCGTCAACAGCCCCAGGAGATATACGATGCTGTTCTCGGTGACCACCTTGACGTGTATCGGGTTCAGCTTCTGGCTGTCGAGAAGCCGCCCCTTGACCGTCGAGGTGATGAGAGCGTCGTTGCTGCGCACCGTGTAGGAGCTCACCCCGGCGACGGCGAGCTCGTTGTGCACGCCGCGCACGTTCTGCACCGACCAGGCGATGCGCTCCACTTCCGTCCGAGTCGCGGCATCGGGCACCTCCCCGGTGAGCAGCACCATGCGGTTGTAGCTTGTCACGTTGACGTGCATGCCGTCCTTGAAGCGCTCGCCGATACGATTGGCGGACTTGATCTCGATGCCCTCGTCCTCGGTGAGCGTTCCGATCGTGCGGCGGTCCTGAGACAGCACAACCCCCGTTGCAGCCGCGCCGCCAGCAATGAGCGCGCCGCACCCCTGGATGAGCGGCAATGCCAAGAGCAGCGCAATGGTCGCGGTACGCATCATTCGACTCCCAGCAGCAGACAATCGATCGCGTCGCACAAGCAGTGCAGCGTCAGCAGATGGACTTCCTGGATTCGCGCCGTGCTCTGCGCAGGAACACATATGTGTATGTCGGTCGGCTGCAGCACCTCCGCCATCCTGCCCCCGTTGCGGCCCGTCAGCGCGATCACGCCCACCTCGCATTCGTGCGCGGCCTGAATCGCCTCCACCACGTTGCGCGAGTTGCCGCTGGTCGAAATCGCAAGCAGGAGATCCCCGGCGCGGCCGAGCGCGCGCACCTGCTTGGAGAACACCTGGTCGTAGTGGTAATCGTTGGCGATCGAAGTGAGCGTCGAGGTGTCGGTGGTGAGGGCGATCCCGGCGAGCGCGGGGCGCTCCATCTCGAAGCGGTTGACGAGCTCCGCCGCGAAATGCTGTGAGTCGGCCGCAGAGCCGCCGTTCCCGCAACTCATGATCTTGCCGTCATTTCTCAGGCACTGCACCATGCGCTCGGCGGCGGCCGCGATCGGGCGTGCGAGGGCGTCCATGGACTGCAGTTTGAGGTGCGCGGACTCGGAAAAGTTCTCGCTGATGCGGGTGATGAGATCCACAGTGCGCCGTCGTTGCATGCCTGGCCGCTATTCTACCGACCGCCCCGGTCATTCACCAAACGCGTCGGTCACCCACTCCAGCCGCTGCTCGGGCCCGTGCACCAGCACGACGTCGAAGCGACAGGCGCTGTCCACCCGGCGCGCCGCAAGATAGTGTCGGGCGGTAGCGACAAGGCGCTGGCGCTTGGCCGCCGTGATGCTGCCCGCAGCGCCGCCGAATGCCGCCGACTTGCGCGCACGCACCTCGACGAAAACCAGCAGCGCGCCGCTACGGGCCACCAGGTCGATCTCGCCGAAACGGCAGCGGTAGTTGCGCTCGAGAATCGTGAGTCCCTGGCGCTGAAGAAAGGCGGCCGCAAGGTTCTCGGCGGGCTCGCCGCGGCCGCTCATCGCTGCTCGCGCACGATCAGCCTGCCTTCATTGAACTGGGCTGCAGTCAAAACGCGAACGAACTGCGAGTCCGTCCCCAGCGTGAGCTTACCGGTGACGCCATCGAACGCGGAATTGGGCCTGCCTCCGAGCAGGACCATCGCGATGCGGAAGGCGTCGATGCCCAGGGCGTAGAACCGGCTCAGCTCGACGGACTCGTCGTATTGGGGCCGCGGATAGAGCATGACCAGCGGCTTCTCGGGCTGCAGCAGCCATGGCATGTCGAGAAACTGCACGTCGGCGAGGTCGAACGCGACCAGCGGCCCCGCCACCCCGGGGTGGACCTGCGAAGTCGCGAAGATCGGCAGCGTGCTGAGATAGGGACGCGTGAGCCGCGCGCGCGGAAGGTCCAGCGCGATGAAGACCATGTCGCCGGTCTCGGTATCGATCGCCGCCTCGGCCGCCTTCTTGATGCGAGCGAGGCCTTCGGGATCCGTGGTGAACGGCAGCGGCGCGAGAGTCGTGCCCCCGAGGCGCGTGAACTCCTCGACGAATGCGAAATGTATGCGCCGGAGCAGCGGTGTTTCACCGATGACGGTCAACGCGCTGCGGTGCCCGTTCTGCCAGGCAAGCTGGGCGACCTGGCGCGCCTCGCTCTCGGCATGCAGGCTCAGCATGTAGAACTCGGGGACGGCGGGGATCTGGCCTTCCGGAACGTTTAGCGCAAGCGTGGGCACCAACACGGTCGCGCTCTCCGCGAGCGCTGTGACACCGCTGCGGGTGAGCGGGCCGACAACGACGCGGGCCCCCGCGCCGAGCGCCTTGATGTACGTTTGCACGGTCTGCTGCGGGTCGTCGCCCACGGCATAGATGTTGACCGGCAGCGCGGTGCCGCCCTGCGCCTGCGCCGCGGCGAGAAAGCCGTCCTTCACCGCCAAGGCGTGCATGCCGAATGCCTTCGAGGTGAGGGGTAGCATGAGCGCGAGATGCGGGCCTGCCGCATGCGGCGGAATCGGCGCAGGCACCGGGCCGACGGCCGGCTGGGCGGGGGGCTGCGACGGGACGACCAGCGGAACCGCCGGCGCGGTGAGCGGTCGTGGCAGCGCGGACGGCGAAAGTATTTCCGGCGCGGGCTCCGGCAGCGGAGTCGATTGCGGGAGCTCCATCGGCGCAAGGGGGGCGCTTCCTGCGGGTTCGCTGGCCAATGCCGGGGCGCCACCGTATAGTACGGCCGCTGTCAGGGGCACAACGAGCCAGAGATGGAGCACGCCGCAGCGCATGGGGAAACGAGCGGTATACGGAGTGCGACATTATATGTAGTGGCCACCCCGATTGGGAACCTCGCCGACCTCAGCCTGCGGGCGCTGGAGACGCTGCGCGGCGTCGATGCGGTGGCGGCGGAGGACACGCGCATCACGCGGCGGCTGCTTGCCCGCTACGGGATCGACAAGCGGCTGATCCCGGTTCATGAGCACAACGAGAAGCAGGCCGTTCACCGCATCCTTGCGCTCCTGCGCGATGGGCGGTCGGTGGCCCTGACCAGTGATGCCGGCACGCCGGCAATCTCCGATCCCGGTGCAGTGCTGATTGCAGCTGCGCGTGCGGCGGGCTTCCGGGTGGTGCCGGTTCCCGGCGCCAACGCGGCGATTGCCGCCCTGTCGGTTTGCGGTTTCGGCGCACCCCACCATCTGTTTTACGGCTTCCTGCCGGCGCGCGCCGCAGCCCGCCGGCGAGTGCTGTCCGCGCTGGCGGAACTGCCCTATACCCTCGTTTTCTACGAGGCGCCTCACCGAGTGGAGGAATGCGCAACGGACCTGCGTGAGGTGCTGGGAGGGGGGCGGCGCATCGCAATCGCGCGCGAACTGACAAAGCGGTTCGAATCGGTGCACGTGTGCACGCTGGCCGAGGCCGTGCCGTGGCTCGATGCCGATGCCCACCGGCGCAAGGGCGAGTTCGTGCTCATCGTGGAAGGCGCCGCGGAAACGGCGGCGGCGCAGGATGCCGGAGAGCAAACGCTTGCCGTGCTGCTCGGCGAGTTGCCGCTCAGACAAGCAGTGGATCTCGCCGCCAGGATCACGGGCGGAAGAAGGAACAACCTCTACCGCGCGGCGCTTGCCATGCGCAAGGAGCGTGGCGCGTGAGAGGCGAATCGTGATGCGACGTGGATCTCGCGGCGGGCTTCGATCGATGATTCACGATTCATGCCGTTCCCGTTACCATGCCGGTGCAGATGAGAAAAATAACGATCACCCGTCCTGACGACTGGCACCTGCATTTGCGTGACGGCGCGCAGCTGCGCGCCGTGCTGCCCGACACGGCGCGCCGCTTTGCGCGGGCGATCGTCATGCCCAACCTCAAGCCGCCGGTGACGACCGTGGCGGCTGCGGCTGCGTACCGCGATCGCATTCTCGCCGTGCGGCCGGCAGGCGCTCGCTTCGAGCCGCTGATGACGCTCTATCTCACAGACGAGACGCCGGCGCGCGAGATCGCGGCCGCGCGCGCGAGCGGGATGGTGCATGCCGTCAAGTACTATCCGGCGGGCGCGACCACCCATTCGGATGCTGGCGTGACCGATATTGCCAGGTGCGCCCGCGCGCTGGAGGCAATGGAGAAGCACGGACTGCCGCTGCTGGTGCACGGCGAGGTGACCGATCCGGACGTGGACGTGTTCGACCGGGAGCGGGTGTTCGTCGAGCGTGTGCTCTCGCCCCTCATCGCGCGTCATCCCGGCCTCAAGGTCGTGCTGGAGCACGTGACGACGCGCGAAGCGGTGGAGTTCCTGGCAGTGGCGCCCCGGCGCGTGGCCGCAACCATTACTGCTCATCACCTTCTTCTCAGCCGCAATGCGCTGTTCGCCGGGGGCGTCAGACCGCACCATTTCTGCCTGCCGGTGCTCAAGCGCGAAGCGCACCGCCAGGCGCTGGTGCGCAGCGCGACGGGCGGAGATCCCAGATTCTTCCTCGGCACCGACAGCGCGCCGCACGCACGTCACACGAAGGAGAGCAGCTGCGGTTGCGCCGGAATTTACACGGCGCACGCCGGCATCGAGCTTTACGCCGAGGCATTCGCCGCGGCCGGAGCGCTCGACCGGCTGGAGGGATTCGCGAGCCGGCACGGCGCGCAGTTCTACGGATTCCCGGTGAACGAGGAGTCCATCACGCTCGCGGAGGAACCGTGGCCGGTCCCGGCCGACCTCCCGTTCGGTGCCGACCGGCTGGTGCCGTTGCGCGCCGGGGAGCAAGTGCGATGGAAGCTCGTGTAATCCGCGGAGCGTTCGCGGCGTTAAACGCAAGATGAGCGGCCCGGCGACCGACACGGTTCTTCCCTATCCCCGACCCTCCGAGCTGGATCTGCCGAGGGGGGACCTGTGGGTGTTCGGATACGGATCGCTGATGTGGGATCCGGGATTCCCGCACCTGGCGAGCTCGCCCGCGCTGATCTACGGCTATCACCGCGAGCTATGCATCTACTCGAGCCGGTGGCGCGGCTCGCCGCAGCAGCCTGGCCTCGTGCTGGGACTCGATCGCGGGGGTGCATGCCGCGGCGTGGCATACCGGATCGCCGCCGCTCACGTTGCCCCGTCGCTCGCAGAACTGTGGGAGCGCGAAATGCGCAGGGGCGTCTACCATCCACGGCTGTTGCGCGCCCGGATGCCTGGAAGGACGGCACGGGTCCTCGCCTTTGTCGCGAACCCGGTGCATCCCGGATACGCGGGAACGCTTCCCACGGAGCGCATCGCCGAGTTGATCGCCAATTGCTGCGGGGACCGGGGACCGAACGTCGAATACCTCGCCCGCACGATCAAGCACCTCGCCGACCTCGGCGTGCGGGACGATCATCTGCTGCGGGTGATGGCGGCGGTACGCGCCCTCGAGAAGGAGTAAAATAGCCATCGGGAAGCCGGCCAGACAGCCGCTGCGCGCGGGTGAAGCGAGCCTCTACGATGGTTCGTACCGTGCGGAGAGGAAAGTCCGGGCTCCATAGGGTAGGGTGGCGGCTAATCACCGCCCGCCGCGAGGCGAGGAACAGGGCCACAGAGACTAGACCGCCGATGGCCCGAGCCCCGGACTTTGACGCCGCGAGGCGGCAAAGTCTCGAAAAAATGGGTGGGTGCGAGAACGCATCCTTCCCAGGGCGCGGGATCAGGTGAGGGTGAAACGGTGCGGTAAGAGCGCACCGCGTCCGCTGTAAGGCGGACGGCGAGGCAACCTCCACCCGGAGCAACACCAAATAGGCAAGCGACGACGTGACCCGCCGAGCTTGCGGGTAGGTGGCTTGAGCCAGCGGAGCGATCCGCGGCCTAGAGGAATGGCTGTCGTGGGCCGCAAGGCTCTCACAGAACCCGGCTTATCGGCCGGCTTCCCTTCTCCCCTCTGATTCGCTTCAAGCACTGTTGCCCTGGTGCAACAGGGTATTAGTTCACAGTCCCGAATCCGATCCTGGCGGTGCAAAACCTAACGTATTACCTTCAGTACCTCCATTATCACGCTGTTTTTCTGCGGTTATTAGCGGCCGGTTACAGTTGAAAACCGGTCTCAGTTTCTCCTCATAAGTCATTGTCCTAAAAACAGAAAACGCTTGATCATCCTTGACCGTTCCCCGAATTTTCCAATATAGTGGGAGGAAGTGGAGAAAAGTGGGATAAGGCGCCGCTTCCTGAAAAGAAGGGCGGCGCTTTCCCGCGAGCCAAGGGGGATCGGTGTTTCGTGGCGTCGCGCAACTGAATCTCGACAGCAAGGGGAGGCTGGCTGTGCCCTCCCGGTTTCGCGACGCCCTGATCACGCGCGCAAGCGGGCACGTCGTGCTCACCGCGGACTCCGACCGCTGCCTGCTCATTTACCCCCTTCCCGACTGGGAGCCCATCGAGAAGAAGCTGATGTCGCTCTCGAGCTTCAACGCGCAGATACGCGAGTTGCAGCGGCGTCTGGTCGGCTACGCCGAAGACGTCGTGATGGACGCCACCGGACGCATCCTCGTGCCGCCGGCGCTGCGCCGCTACGCGCAGCTCGAGAAAGCCGTGGTGCTCGTCGGGCAGGGGCACAAGTTCGAGCTCTGGAACAAGGACCACTGGGACGAATTGATGGAGAAGGGCGGGGCGCCCGGCGCGGGCGGGCTGCCCCCTGAGCTGGAGGGCTTCTCCTTGTGAGCGGGGGCTCACATACCGCGGTCCTGTTGGAGCAGGCAGTAGAGGGTTTGAAGGTGCGCAGCGACGGGTGTTACGTCGACTGCACATTTGGGCGCGGCGGGCACAGCCTGCTCATCCTGGCGCGGCTGGGAGGCGCGGGGCGGCTGCTCGCTCTCGATCGCGACCCGCAGGCGGTGGCCGCGGGAGGAGAAATTGATGACCGGCGATTTCGCATCCTGCACGGGCGCTTCAGCCAGCTCGCGCGGCTGGCGGCGCAGGCGGGCGTCGCCGCGGCGGACGGCGTCCTGCTCGACCTCGGCATGTCCTCGCCGCAGCTCGACGACCCCGCGCGCGGCTTCAGCTTTCGCTTTGACGCACCGCTCGACATGCGCATGGACCCCGGAGCGGGCATCACCGCCGCCGAGTGGCTCGCGCGCGCGCCGGAGCGGGAGATCCGGGAGGTCATAAGAAACTATGGCGAAGAACGGTTTGCTAAACCGATTGCAGCAGCGATTGTTGCGGCTCGAGCGCGGGGACCTGTTGGCACCACACGACAACTTGCCGCGCTCGTGGCAAAGGCCGTTCCCACGCGGGAGCCACAACAGGATCCGGCGACGCGCACGTTTCAAGCTCTACGGATTCACCTCAATCAGGAGCTTGAAGAGTTGTCGCTAGCGCTGCCGCAATGCGTGGAACTCCTGAGGCCCGGCGGGCGTCTGGTCGTGATCAGCTTTCACTCGCTGGAGGACCGCATCGTCAAGCGCTTCCTGCGCGATAACGCCCGCGATCGCCTGCCGCCGCGTCTGCCGCTGCGCGCCGACGAGCTGCCGCGACCGCCGCTCAAGCTCATCGACCGGCCTCTGCGCCCGTCGGCCGCCGAGGTCGCGGCGAACTCCCGGGCACGCAGTGCCGTGATGCGCATTGCGGAAAAGCTGCCGGTCGCGGGCCAAGATTGATGCTGAGGCTCAACCTGGTACTGCTCGCCGCCCTGACCGCCTGCGCGCTGGCGCTCGTCACCTCCCAGCACCAGGCGCGCAAGCTCTACGTCGAGCTGCAGAAGGAGCAGGACCTGGCCAAGCAGCTCGAGATCGAGTGGGGACAGCTGCAGCTCGAAGCGAGCACCTGGTCGACGCACGCGCGCGTTGAGAGGCTCGCGACCCGGACGCTCGGCATGCGCGTCCCGCCGGCATCGCGCGTCAGGGTCGTGCCGGTCCCTCCCGCCGGGGGGCAGCCGTGAGCCCGGTCGCGCATCCCCAGCTGGCGCTGCA
>DATBKZ010000034.1:0-161363 GCA_036555615.1 Burkholderiales bacterium
AGGTCGTCGGCGGTGCGGACGGTGTTGACCACGACGTACCCGTCCGGTCGGAGGCCGCCGAGCACGTCGACCTGGCGGAGCAGGGTGACGTCCTGGACGATGACCGCGTCGGGACTCACCACCGGTTCGCGCACCCGGACCGGGTCGTCGGAGAACCGGACGAACGATGCGACCGGCGCGCCCATGCGCTCCGAGCCGAAGCTGGGGAAGGCCTGCGCGTGCCGCCCCTCCACGAACGCGGCGATGGACAGCATCTCGGCGCCGGTCACCACGCCCTGGCCGCCGCGCCCGTGCAGTCGAATCTGGAACAACCGCTTCCTCCTGGTGGAAAGCTGGAGCGGTGCTTTGGATGCCGCGAGCACCCCGCACCTGCGATTGACGCAATGTAATCCGGCCGCGAACGGGCCAATTTGCGCTAGATCAAGCCGGAGGCGGAAGACACAGAGCCTCGCACGTCTCGATATTCAGCAAATGAGATTGCCGCATCGCGAAAAGGGCGTCGCGCACCCAATCAGGTCCCACTCGCGGCAGCGCGTCGCCGATCCGGCGGGCAACCCATCGTTGTCCGCGATTGAGGAACTGCAGCCTCGCCGACCTGCCTTCCACGGCTAGCGCCTTGTCCAGGAACTCGCCGGTTGCCGCGCTCGGCCTGCCATTCACCCTCCGAATCAGGTCGGTCAGGATCGCGCAATTTCCAGCCTCGTCACGCTGCACGGCGGCGAGCTGTTTCCACGCCGGCGTGTCGCGCTCGTAATCGTTCAGGAAGGCCGCCAGCACCCTGGCGCCGGCACGCTCCGCTTCGAGGAGCGTGTTGAGCAGCTCCAGGAGCTCTTCCTCGGACAGGCGCGGCGAAGTCACGGGCTATTCCTGGCCGAGCTCGCCCGCGTAGCAGGGTGGCGAGGCGTAGCCATTGGCTGCAGGTGTCGCCGCGAGTTCGTCCGGAGGCGGGCAGAGCCGGCGCGGCAGGTTGCGAAAATCCATCACTGATTTCGCTACGGAAGCCGACTCCGCCGCATCGAGCAGCGCGAGCATCCTGCCGCCCGCCCGGTAGATGCCCGCTTCGGTCACGACGAAATCCATCGGGATGTCGTGCGGCTGGGGGTATATGGTGGACAGACGCAAGGGCTCGAAGGCCACGCCGACCGAGAGCACGCGCTGCTCGAGTGCGGCGAGCGTGCGGTCGAAGTAGCCTCCGCCGTACCCCAGACGATAGCCTCGGTGGTCGAACCCGTTCATCGGGACGATGGCGATGTCGGGCAGCAGGACTTCGGTGCCGTCGGGCACCGGGATGCCATAGGCGCCCGGCTTCATCGGCGCCCCGGGCCACCACCTCCGGAATCGCAGCGGACGCGCCTTCTCAACCACTTCCGGCAAGGCCGCAACCGCGCCCCGCTCCCGCCAGCGCCGGACCGCGAAGCGGGCGTCGAATTCGCTCCTGTACGGCCAGCAGAATCCCACTACAGCCCCCGCCGGCACGCCAAATCCCGTGTCGAGCAGCGCGGTGATCCGCCCGTTCCAGGCCTTGAGTTGCCCGGGCGCGACGGCGGTTCGTGCGGCAACAAGCTCCGCCCGCCGCGCTTTGCGCCATGCCTTGATCTCGCTCCAGCTCTGCATGATTTGGAACCAGTCAGTACCCGTAGAACTCCTCATAGTGCATGGCCTGCTCGTGGATGCCGATTTCCTCCAGCATCCGCTGCATCGCCATCGTCATCTGGGGCGGGCCCGCGAAGTAGTAGATCGGGCTCTTCAAGTCGGGCAGGTGCCGTTCCAGCATGTCGCGGCGGATGAATCCCGTCTCGCCCGACCAGCGCTGGGCCGACTTCTCCGCTTCCGCCATCGTCGCGAACAGGCGGTAGTTGCGGTTCAGCTGCTCCATCTCCTGCAGCTCCGCGAGAAATGCCGCATCCTCCGGCCGGCGATTCGAGTAAAAGAGCATGAGTCGATGCGGCAGACGCCTGCTGGCCGCATCCCGGGCCATTGCCAGGAACGGCGTGATGCCGATGCCGCCGGCGAGAAACACCGCTGGCCGCGCGGCGTCATCATGCAGCACCATCTCGCCGTTCGGGCCATCGATCCTGACCGGTAATCCGGTCGGAGCCGCCTTCAGAACGCGCTTGAACGCCGTATCGCGCATGCGCGTGGCGATCATCAACTCGGGCTCGTGGGGCGCGCTCGCTATGGTGAACGTGCGGCCGTTGCCCTCGCCGTCAGTTTCCGGCGGGTCGACGAGCGTCATCAGCAGCGACTGGCCGGCCCGGTGCCGAAAACCCGGAGGCTTCGAGATGTAGAACGCCATCGTGCCGTCCGCCACGGTCTCCCGTCGCACCAATCGCGCGTCGTGGTTCGCCATGTCGAGCTCCAACTCTGCTCAGAACGTTCGAATTCCCGCGAAAGCGTCGGCGAGCTCATGGCGCTTCCCGGCATCGTCGTACCAGTAGAGCTTGCCGGCTTCCTCGCTCCTGGCGAGCTTGTGCGAGCCGTCGCAGTACGGCTGGTTCTTCGAGAGCCCGCAACGGCAGAGATACTTGTCCTCGCCCCCGATGACCAGCTTGTAGGGCTCGGAGTAGGTGCGTTTCACGATGCGTGCCATAACCGTCCCCCGTCAGATGAACTTCGCTGGAAACTGCTTGGCAATCGCTCCGGCGAGCGCGTCGGCGATGGCGTACATGTGCTTTTTCATCGCTTCCCAGGTCTGCGCTTCCTGCGCGTACTGCCTGCTCTTGAGCTGCTGGTTCTGCTGGACGTGATGGCCGCCGTGCGCAAGCAGCAATCCGTTCAGCGTGTCAAACGGCAAATTCGGATTGGCTCCGCTCAGGAACCTTGCGATCTCGGTTGCATTGGCAGTCAGGCTCTTGATCGCCGCGTCCTGCCTGGCCTGGCTGCCCGCCACGGTCGCGTCCAGGTGCTGCTTGACCGCGCCATAATGCCCGGCCAGTAGCGCGAACAGTCTCTCGGAGGCCGCCTTGCCATAGAACGGCTCGATCGAAGCGGCAATCGCCCTGGCATTGGCAACTACCTCTTTCTCCGCCGCCGCTGCGGCGGTCTTATTGCCGGCAAGGATGTCCGTGACAACGTTCCGCACCCAGAAGATGTGGCCCACCCACAGGTCGCGTTGTGCGGCACCGGCTTCGGCGATCTTGGCCTGCGCGGGTGCTCGTGCCACGACACGCTGCGCGTCTTGTGCGCGCGCCGGGACGGCCGCAAACAGGAATGCCGCCACGATCGAGGCCGCCATTGCGAAACGAACCAGGGCGCCTGCCGGAGTCAAACCCCTGAGCGCAGCGCCTGTGAATGCTGTTGATTTCACGACTTTCTCCTTTGTCGGTTTGGTGGTGGCGCGGCGGCCCCTGCCGAGACGTTCAGTCAGGACGGCCCCCCGCCGATGGGCGGGCCGATACATGGTGTTTCCCGTTTGCCCGCGATTTCGTCCCGGCGCAGCGCCGCTCCTCAAGTACCTCGCGCAGCACGACTGCGTTATTGCGAGCCGTATTGCGCGCGCCATAGAGCAGTGTCACGCGGCCACGGCGCCGCAGCTCATCGAGCAGGCGCAGGAGATCCGCGCGCTGCGCAAGCTCGTCGCGATACTTCGCCGCGAACGACTCCCAGCGGCCGGGTTTGTGTCCGTACCAGCGGCGCAACGCATCGCTCGGCGCGGCGTCCCTGAGCCAGAAGTCCACCGCCAGCTCATTCTTGCTCAGGCCGCGCGGCCAGAGGCGATCGACGAGGACGCGTATTCCGTCGCTGGGCGAGGCCGGCTCGTACGCGCGCTTCAAGGACACCGTGCAGCGCGCGCCGCGCGCCCGGACACGCCTCGCGACCCTGTGGCTGGTTGGCCGATGCGTACTGGGCTGCTCCATGGTAGCTACCCGGCATGGCGCCCGGCGCGATGGGTTCGCGTCGTCGGCGTAAGGCAAACCCGGGAGCTGGAATGGCATGTGGTGCTTCGTGAGCGGTGCTCGATGTGCCCGTCATGATCGGCCTGGCTCACGGATAAGTAAAGCGAATCTTATTGCTACTACAAAGCAAATTAGTTGATAATAAAGGCCCATTGCTCGAAATTCCGGGGGAAGTGACCGTGGACATTACCCTCGCACGCACGTTTCTAGAAATCGCCGCGACCGGCAGCTTCCTGCGCGCCGCGGAACGCCTGCATGTCACGCAGACCGCGATCAGCGCGCGCGTGCGCACGCTGGAGGTGCTGCTCGGGCGAAAGCTCTTCGTCCGCAACCGCGCCGGCGCGTCGCTCACGTCGGCCGGGGAGCAGTTCCAGCGCTACGCGCAGACGCTCGTGCAAGTCTGGGAGCGGGCCCGCCATCAGGTTGCGGTTCCGCCCGGCCGGCGGGCGGTCGTGACCGTGGGCGGCGAGCTGAGCCTGTGGAACCCCCTGCTGCTCGACTGGCTGCTCTGGATGCGGCAGGCATCGCCGCAGCTCGCGCTGCGCGCCGAGGTGGGATTGCCCGAGAGCCTGATCAACCAGGTTGCGGAGGGGATCCTCGACATCGCGGTTGTCTACGCTCCGCACCAGAGGCCCGGCTTGAAGATCGAGTTGCTGATCGAGGAAAAGCTCGTTCTCGTCACGACCTCACGCCGCGGCCAGGCGCAGCGGGCGACGGACTATGTTTTCGTTGATTGGGGTGCCGACTTCGCGGCGCGGCACAACCTGGCGTTTCCTGATTTGTCCAACGCCGGGACCTTCGTCGGGCTCGGGCCGCTCGGACTGCAATACATACTCGAGGCCGGCGGCTCCGGCTACTTCCGCATGAACGTCGTGCGGCCCTACCTGGAGAGCGGACAGCTTCGCCTTGTTCCCGGCGCCGCTGAATTCGCGTACCCCGCTTACGCCGTCTATTCGGAGCATGCGGATGCCCAGATCGTGACCCCGGCCCTGGTTGGGCTGCGGCACGTCGCCGGACCGGATTTCCGCCGCGCCCCACGCGCGCAGGGCCGCCGCTCGAGCGCATCCGGCCGGCTCCGAGCAACGCCCACACCGCGTTGAACGGCTCGACGCAATGCCGTTCGAAAGCGATCTGCGTTCAAGCGCCGCGCTGGGCGCCGGGCCGGCCGTCCTCGACGGTGAAGCTGGCAAGCGTGCGCACCGGCGTCCGGGGATCCGTGACATCGGCTACCGTCCGGAAGCGGGCCACGCAGCGCTTCGCACCCAGCTCGAGCACGCCGTAGCCGCGGCGCGTGCCGCTGGCAAAGCGCAGGTGCGGGTTCTCGTCGAGCCACGCCTGCGTCTGCTTGAACGAGGGGCCCTGCGACGTGATCGAGCTCGAGCCGAACTCGGTCGCCGCGACGGCAGCGGCCGGATCGTTGAAGTCGGCCTTCAGGTCGGCCGCGATGAACGTGTGCACGTCGCCCCCGATGACGACCGGGTTGGCCGCGCCGCTTCCCGCGACACTGCGCAGCAGCCGGGCGCGCGCCGCGGGATAGCCGTCCCAGCCGTCGGTCCAGAACGACTGCCCCTCTCCAGGCGTGCGGTCCACTTGCGTCATCAGTGTCTGCTGCGCGATCACGTTCCAGCGCGCGCGCGAGGCAGCGAGCCCTTCGCTCAACCACTGTTCCTGCGCCGGCCCGAGCAGCGTCAGCGCCGGATCGGAGAACTCCGGGCAGTCTGCGACTGACACGACATTACTGCCGCCGCGTCCGGGACGCGGGCACACCTGGTGCGAGCGATATTGGCGGTTATCCAGGACATGGAACGCGGCGAGCCCACCGAATTGCGCTTGGGTGTAGATGCGCATGCCCGGCCCGCGCGGCCGCATGCGCGCGGGCAGCGGCATGTGCTCGAAATGGGCGCGGTAGGCAGCGGCGCGGCGCTCGAGAAAAACCTTCGGGTCATCGAGATATTGCGACCGGTCGTTCGCGTAGTCGTTCTGAACCTCGTGATCGTCCCACGTGACGAGCCACGGGTAGGCAGCGTGCGCCGCCTGGAGATCGGGGTCGCTCTTGTAGAGCGCGTAGCGGTTGCGGTATTCGGCGAGCGTCCACGGCTCCTCGGTGCCGTGCTTGCGCACGTGAACCCGGCCCCACGAGGACTCGTAGATGTAGTCGCCCAGATGGATGACGAGGTCGAGATCCTCCTCGGCCATGTGGCGATAGGCGGCGTACCACCCTTGCTCGTACTGCTGGCAGGCTGCGAAGGCAAGGCGCATGCGCTCCACCGGCCCGGGCTGCGGCGCCGTGCGCGTCCTGCCGACGGGACTCGTCGCACCGCCGGCGTGGAAGCGGTAGAAATACCAGCGCCCCGCGTCGAGCCCGGTGACCTCGGCGCGCACCGAGTGCGCCCAGTCGGGCGAGGCGATCTCGGTGCCGCGGCGCACGATGCTGCGAAAGGACTCCTCAGCCGCGACTTCCCACGCGACCTCGACGGCGGCCGGGGGCATGCCGCCGCCTGCGAGCGGCTCCGGGGCGAGCCGCGTCCACAGCACGAAGCCCCCTTCATCCGGGTAACCTGACGCGACGCCAAGGGTGTAGGGGTATTTCTCGAAGCGCGGCTGCGCCAGCAACCGGGAGAACGGCAGCGCCGCGCCAGCGAGTCCGGCAGCGTAACCGATGAATTCGCGGCGGGATATCGGCATGGCTTTGCAGCGCGTGAGCGATTGAGGGCGCCAGTGCACTATAACGGATGCCGGTCGCGGTGCGCTGACAACCCAGGGGGCGCTCGCGCGCAAGCGGGCGAATTTCCCCCGCGGAAGGACTACAATGGAACCGGCATGGACTCCAGGGATTTCCGGCAATCGCTGACGGCCGCGCGCCCCCCGCGCGGACTGCCCCCGGCGCTGCGCGCGCTGTGGCACGCGGCCCGCGGCAACTGGAACCGCGCCCATGACATCGTGGCCGCGCAGGACGGCAGGGCCGCCGCGCGCGTGCACGCCTTCATTCACCGCAAGCAGGGCGATATCGTGAACGCGGACTACTGGTACTACCGGGCGGGTGCGGTGCGGCCGCGCAGCGGGCTCGACAAGGAGTGGCGGAGGCTGGTGCAGCAGTTCCTCAGCCGGACGTGATGCGGTCAGCATTCCCGCCTGCGCGGGAATGACATTCAGGTCCCGCTCGCTGCGCAAATGAAGACGCTCAACATCATCGGCTCCGGCCGGGTCGGCCGGGCCTGCGGGCAGATGTGGGCGCGGGCCGGAGTGTTCGCGATCCAGGACGTGCTGACGCGCTCGCGCGAAAGCGCCGCGGAGGCCGTGACGTTCATCGGGGCGGGGCGCGCGACGGGCGCCCTCGACGAGATGCGCGGCGCCGATGTCTGGATGATTGCCACGCGCGATGACGCGATCGTGCCGAGCTGCGTGGCGCTGGCTGCTTCCGGCAAGGTCACTCCCGACGACATCGTGTTCCATGTCAGCGGGGCGACGCCCTCGACCGATCTCGGTGCGGTGAAGAAGCAGGGCGCGCTGATCGCCAGCGTGCACCCGATCAAGACCTTCAGCGACGCCACGCAGGCGGTGGAGAGCTTTCCCGGCACCTATTGCAGCGCCGAGGGCGACGCCGGGGCGCTCGCCGTGCTCCGGCCTGCGTTCGAGCGCATCGGCGCGAAGGTGTTTGACATCGTCTCCGGAATGAAACCGATCTATCATGCGGGCGGCATATTCGCGTGCAACTATCTCGCGGCGTTGATCGAGGCGGCGATGCGCGCGCACGAGAAGGCGGGAATCCCGCGCGCCGCTTCCCTCGCTGCGCTGGAGCCCCTCGTGCGCGAGACGGTCGACGCAATCTTTGAGCACGGACCGGCGCGGGCGCTGACGGGCCCGATCTCGCGCGGCGACGTGGCGACGGTCAGGCGCCAGCTCGCGCGGGTGCGCGAGTGGGACCGCGGTATGGGCGAGCTTTATCGCGGCCTCGGGCTGCTCGCGGTGGCGCTTGCCGAGAGCGACCAGCGGCTCGATGCCCGGCGGGCAGCCGACCTGCGCACCGCCCTCGCGGGCAATTCGTGAGCGACACCAGGGAGAAAGTGGATGCCCCTCAGCCTGAAGCGGATCATCAAGTTTGCCCACCGCATCGATAACGCCTACTGCGTCACTTCGGGCAAGGGCTTCCGGCTGAAGGACTACGACCCCGGCGACACCGGCAAGCTCGGCAGGGAAGACAAGCCGCGCGCCAAGGAGGCGCTCAAGATGGGCGTCGAGCAGCTCGCGGCGCTCCAGGACATGCTCTATGCCCAGGACCGGTGGTCGGTCCTCATCATCTTCCAGGCGATGGACGCCGCCGGGAAGGATGGCGCCATCAAGCACGTCATGTCGGGCGTCAACCCGCAGGGCGTCCAGGTTGCATCGTTCAAGGCACCTTCGTCGGAAGAGCTCGATCACGACTACCTGTGGCGCTGCATGAAGCACCTGCCTGAGCGCGGGCGCATCGGCATCTTCAACCGCTCCTACTACGAGGAAGTGCTGGTGGTGCGCGTGCACCGCGGGTTACTGGAAAAGCAGAAGCTGCCGGAAGAGCTGGTGGGCAAGCGCATCTGGAGCGAGCGCTACGAGGACATCCGCGATTTCGAGCGCTACCTCAGCCGCAACGGGACCATCATCCGCAAGTTCTTCCTGAATGTCGGGCGCGGCGAGCAGAAGCGCCGATTCCTCGAGCGGCTCGAGGATCCGGACAAGAACTGGAAGTTCTCCACTGCCGACGCGCGCGAGCGGGGCTACTGGAAGGACTACATGGAAGCGTACGAGGAGCTGATCCGCGAGACGGCGACCGAGTACGCGCCCTGGTACGTGGTGCCGGCGAACAACAAGTGGTTCACTCGCATCGTGGTCGCCGCCGCGATCATCGAGGCGCTCGCTTCCCTCGACCTCCAATATCCGAAGGTGGACAAGGAGAAGCGCCGGGAGCTCGCGGCGGCGCGCAAGATGCTGATGTCGGAGTAGTTCCGTGCCATTGAAGACCGTCAGCGGCAAGCACGCCGGCCCGGGAAAGGGGCGCGGAGCCGGCATCAATCCGGAGGGCCGGTTCGAGAGCGTCGTGCGCGAAGCGTTCGATGACGGCTGGAACACGCCTCCAGACGAGGAGCTGCCGCCGCTCAAGACGCACGTCACCGGGGAGCGCGTTGCGAGCATCATCGCGCGCAACGACTCGCCCGATGTTCCCTTCACGCAGTCCATCAACCCCTACCAGGGATGCGAGCATGGATGTGTGTACTGCTACGCCCGCCCCACGCATGCGTACCGCAACCTCTCGCCTGGCATTGATTTCGAGACGCGGCTCTTTGCCAAAGTGAACGCGGCGGAGAAGCTGCGCGAGGAGCTGTCGCGCCCGGGCTACCGGTGCCAGGTGATCTCCATCGGCGCGAATACCGATCCCTACCAGCCGATCGAGCGGGACTACCGCATCACGCGCGGCATCCTGGAAGTGTGCGCCGAGTTCAACCAGCCGCTCGGCATCGTCACCAAGAACGCCATGGTCGAGCGCGATCTCGATATCCTGGCGCCGATGGCGAAGAAGAATCTCGCCAACGTCTTCATCTCGGTGAACAACCTCGACCACGATCTCGCGCGCCGCCTCGAGCCGCGCTGCTCGGCACCCGCAAGGAGGCTCCAGGCGATGCGGAAGCTGAGCGAAGCCGGCGTGCCGGTCGGGGTGCTGTGCGCGCCGGTGATTCCGTTCCTCACCGATCACCAGATCGAGCCGGTGCTGGAGGCGGCGTGGCAGCACGGGGCACGCCAGGCGGGCTACGTGCTCATGCGGCTGCCCTGGGAAGTGAAGGATCTCTTCAAGGACTGGCTCGAGCGGCATTATCCCCTGAAGGCGAAGCACGTGATGAGCCGTGTGCAGGCGATGCGCGGCGGACGGGACAACGACCCCGACTTCGGCAGCCGCATGCGCGGCACGGGCGAGCTGGCGGCGCTGCTCGCGCAGCGCTTCAAGAAGGCGTGCGAGCGGTTGGGGTTCAATGCGCGCGCACGTAACCGCGATCTCGATACGACTCGATTCCGGCGGCCGCAGCGCTCCGGACAACTGTCGCTGTTCGATGACGAGCAGCGAGTAGCGAGGAACGAGGAACGATGAAGAACGAGGTCCGGCTCTACGTCGGCGAATCGCTCGGGAAATACGGCTTTCCCCACGGGCACCCGTTCGGCCCCGACCGCCAGGAGGCGTTCTGGAAGGAGGCGGTGAAGCAGGGGCTCGACAAGCGCGCGGCGATCACCGATCCGCGGATGGCGGCGCGGGAGGAGCTGCACCGCTTCCACACCCCCGAGTACGTGTCATGGGTGGAGGAGCGGTCCGAGGAGGGCGACGGCGTGATCGACTACGGGGACACCCCGGCGTATCCGGGCGTATTCGAGGCGGCGGCGACGGTGGCAGGCTCGGCGCTGCATGGGCTCGACACCATCATGAGCGGGGGCGCGGTGCGCACCTTCCAGCCGATCGGCGGGCTGCACCATGCGCGCCGCGGGAGCGCTGCCGGATTCTGCGTGTTCAATGATGCCGGCATCGTCATTGACACGCTGCGAAGCCAATTCGGGGTCAAGCGCATCGCCTACGTGGACATCGACGTCCATCACGGCGACGGGCTCTACTACCCGTATGAGGAGGATCCGGACCTCATTTACGCCGACGTCCACCAGGACGGGCGCACGCTCTACCCGGGGACGGGCCACGCGCACGAGACCGGCAAGGGCGCGGCGAAGGGCACCAAGCTCAACGTGCCGCTGCTGCCCGGCATGGGCGACCGGGAATTCCTCAAGGTGTGGGAGGCGGTCGAGGCGCACGTGCGCGGGGGGAAGCCCGAGTTCATCCTGTTCCAGTGCGGCGCCGACAGCCTGGCCGGCGATCCGCTGGCGATGCTGCAATACACGCCGGCGGCGCACGCGCACGCGGCGCGGCGCCTGTGCGCGCTCGCAAACGAGCTGGCGGGGGGACGCATCATGGGCTTCGGCGGCGGGGGCTACCACCGCGGCAATCTCGCCGCGGCGTGGTGCGCGGTGCTCAACGAGTTCCTTAAGGCCTGAGACCGCGGCCGGGATAGGCGCGCGACCAACGCGAGAGGACCGGATCACGCTGCGGGGAGGTGACAGGTCTCGCCGTCAGTCGAGGAGCCGCTGAACCCGCCGCGCCGCGGCGATGTGGCCGTCGCGCACGAAGCGCTCGTGGTTCTTCTCCACCTCCGAGGGCTCGTAGCGGTAGCTCACCATCATGCCGAGGGACTGCTCCATTCCGTGGCTGGACGTGTCAGCGAGCCAGTAAAGCCGGTTGACCTGCGCGCCGTTGCTCAAGTGGAAGTGCGCAACCGGATCGAGGGGGTGCCCGTTCGACTTTTCCTGCAGCAGGTAACGTGCGGCGAGCCTCTCCATGGGCTCCCGCAGCGCCTCGCCAAGCCGCGCGTCGGACGGCCATTCCGGACGCGCCAGCGCGTCGCGCAGCGCGCCCGCCGGCTCCGGGTGCCCGATCGCATCGGCGAATTTCGCGGCTTGCCCTTCCGGCAACAGGGCGCGCTTCTCGGCGAGCGCACCCTCGAGCCACTTGCGGAAGCCGGGCAGCGGCGAGAGTGTCGCGAAAACGTTGAGCCGCGGCAGGTCGTGCCGCAGATCCTCGATCACGCGCTTCAGCAGCAGATTGCCCAGGCTCACGCCCCGCAGTCCCGTCTGCGTGTTCGAGATCGAGTAGAAGACGGCGGTATCGGCGGTGTGCGGATCCTGCACGGGCGCACCTTGGTCGAGCAGGAGCTGCACGCTGGCGGGGAGCCCCCGGGCGAGCGCAATCTCGACGAAGATCAGCGGCTCGTTGGGCATCCGCGGGTGAAAGAAGGCATAGCAGCGGCGGTCGGTGTCGAGCCGGTTCCTCAGGTCGTTCCACGACTGGATCGGATGGACCGCCTCGTAGGCAATCAGCTTCTCCAGCACGAGCGCCGGCGAGTTCCAGGTAATGCGCCTCAACTCGAGAAAGCCCGGGTCGAACCAGCTCTCGAGCAGGCCGTCGAGCTCGACCTTCAGCACTTCGAGCGCCGGCGCCTTCGGGAGCGCCGCGAGGAGATCGGCGCGCAGGTCCACCAGGAACTTCACGCCCTCGGGCAGCAGGTTGAACTGGGCAAAAAATTTCGCGCGGGGAGCGTTCAGCGCGACCCGCAGCCTTGCCTCGGCGCGCGAGAGCTCGGCATCATCTGCCGCGGCCTGCATTGCCGCGATCGCTGTTTCGAGCGCCTCGCGCTGGGGCGCGAACTCGTGCGTGATGAGATCGAGGATCTCCACGCGCTGCGCGGGGCCCGCGCCGCGGTAGATCATCGCGATGCGCTCGGCGCGCTTGCGCGCTTCGGCTTCGCCGCCGCGCAAGGTCCGGCTCTGCTCGAGCAGCGGCTGGATCTCGTCGAGGATGCGCGCGCCCAGGCGCCCCGTTTCGTCTGCGCCGGCCCCCGGCAGCACCACGGCGGCAAGCCGCTTCCACCAGTGGCGCAGCCGCTCGAATGCCGAGAGCGGGCTGCGGGTGCTTGTGGCCTGGCTCGATCTCATGATGTCCCGATTCAGCGCCCGGGCTCGATGCTAGCCCGCTCGCGTTACACTACTTCGAAATCCCGTGCGAACCTTGAGATAGATCAATAACTTGGACATCCCATGCACCTCAGCGTTCTCGACCAGTCGCCCATCATCAGCGGTCACACGCCGGCGCAGGCCGTCCACGAGACGATTCGTCTGGTGAAGGCGGCGGAGCAACTCGGCTATTACCGCTATTGGCTCGCCGAACACCACTCAATTAGCGCGCTCGCCGACCCCTGTCCAGAGATACTGGTCGCACGCGTCGTAGCCGAAACCTCCCGGATCCGGGTGGGGACCGGCGGCGTGCTGCTGCCCTACTACAGCCCGCTCAAGGTGGCGGAGCAGTTCCGGATGCTGGAGGCCCTCTCTCCCGGGCGCATCGACCTCGGGATCGGGCGCGCCCCCGGCGGCGATCAGGTCACCGCCCTCGCCATGGGCGAGGGCCGCTATCCGGGCGCGGAGCACTTCCCGGAGCAGGTGCAGTATCTCGTCGCCTATCTCGACGATGCGCTGCCGCCCGACCATCCGTTCGCCCCGGTGAAAGTCATGCCGGCCGGGCGGACGGCTCCCGAGGTGTGGCTGCTGGGCTCATCCGACTATAGCGGCGCGCTCGCGGCCCGGCTGGGGCTGCGTTTCGCCTTTGCACATTTCATCAGTGCGGAGGGGGGCGATGCGGTCATGCGCGCTTACAAGCGCCGCTATGAGCCGTCGCCGCGCGAACCGGCGCCGCACACGCTGCTCTGCGTATTCGTGATTTGCGCGGAGACGTCAGCGGAGGCCGAGCAGCTCGCGGCGAGCATTGATCTGCGCCGGCTCAATATGGATCGTGGGGTGAACGCCCCGGTGCCGAACGAAGATGAGGCCAGGAATCATCCCTATAGCGAGGCCGACCGGCGCCGTATCGCGCATCACCGCCGCCGGGTCGTGCTGGGCGAGCCCGCAGCGGTACGCGACCGGCTGCTCGAATTGCAGGCGCAGTTCCAGGCTGACGAGCTGATGGTGATCACGATTACGGGCAGTTATGACACCCGCTTGAAGTCCTATGAGCTGCTGGCGGAAGCGTTCGGCCTCGCCACCCGTCCCGCGGGTGCGACACCGCCTGGGGCCTGGCGTCAACCGGAATAGCGTCGTGGCCGTTTAGGGAAGGTCGAGGATCTCGACACCGGGTCTCGCGCGGGGCAGCGAGGATTGAGCTCAACTCGTTGATTGGAGGGAGAAAAGATGAAATTTCTGACGGCGGCACTATGCGCGCTTATGCTGGCGGCATCACCACTCGCGCTGGCGCAGGACAAGGCCAAGAAGGAGCCTACGGCGGCGCAGAAGAAGCAGCAGCAGCGGATGGCGGACTGCAACAAGCAGGCCGGCGCCAAGAAGCTCGAAGGCGACGCGCGCAAGAAATTCATGAGCGCGTGTCTCAGCGGCGACGCGCCGGGCAAGGGACCGACCGCGGCCCAGAAGAAGCAGCAGCAGCGGATGGCGGACTGCAACAAGCAGGCCGGCGCCAAGAAGCTCGAGGGTGACGCGCGCAAGAAGTTCATGGGCACCTGCCTCAAGGGCTGATCGCGCGACGCCTCGTTGCAGAGGCGGGAAACCGCGGGGCATACTGGGAAGCCGGTATGCCTCTTTTTCTTATGCGATCGCTGCGCAACGTCCTGCTCGCGCTGATCGGCGCCGCGACCTCCGCCGCACCGGCGGCCGCGGCGCAGGGACAGGACGGATTCGAGCCCCAGCGCAAGCGCATGGTGGAGGAGATTGCCGCGCTCACGCGCGAGACGCGCCTGGAAACCGGGCGCGCGAGCCTCTCCGAGCGCGTGATGGCGGCAATGGCGAAAGTGCCGCGCCACGAGTTCGTCCCCCCGCGCGACCGGCACCATGCCTACGCCAATCGCCCGCTGCCGATCGGCATGGGCCAGACGATCTCGCAGCCCTTCATCGTCGCGCTGATGACCGACCTCATGGAGGTCAAGCCCGGCGACCGCGTGCTGGAGATCGGCACCGGCTCGGGCTACCAGGCGGCGCTGCTCGCCGAGCTCGCCGGCATGGTCTATACGATTGAGATTGTCGAGCCGCTCGCGCGTGAAGCCGCCGAGCGGCTGAAGCGGCTGGGCTATCGCAACGTCGTGACGAAAACCGGGGATGGCTACAAGGGCTGGGCCGAGCACGCGCCGTTCGATGCGATCATGGTGACAGCCGCGCCGCGCGAAGTGCCGCAGCCGCTGACCGACCAGCTGAAGCCCGGCGGCCGGCTGGTCGTCCCCGTCGGCGGCCAGGCCGCGGGGCAATCGCTGCTCCTCATCGAGAAGCGGGCGGACGGGCGAATCACGCGCCGCAATATCCTGGCGGTGCGCTTCGTGCCCCTGACCGACAAGTCCGGCAGGCAGCAGTAGCAGCGGGGGCTACGGGACCTTCTTGATAAGATCGGCGGCGGTGCGCTCGAGCACCGTGCGCTGCATCACCGGCTCCTCGGTCAGCGTCTCATGGGAGACGCGCATCTCCTGCATGCCTTCCCACGCGACCGTCCCGTCGGTGCTATCCCAGATCTGGAAGAACAGGCGGACATGGGCGTACTGCGTCTCCAGAATGCGGATGCCGAAAACCCCGAAGCGCTCTTTCGATCCCTGTCCGAAGCCCTGCAGCTTGAGTTGCGCGAGATATCGGGTCCCGGTCGCCGTGCCCACTCGCCGCAGGACCTCGCGGGAGAGCAGGCCCGTGTCGCGGTAGTCGTCATACATCCGCTTGTAGTCGTCGGCGATCCCGGCCTTGTTGATGGCTCCCAGCGTTTCGGCGAGCGTCACGACCCGCAGCTTTGGCCGCTCACGCTTGACGACGTCCGCGAAAATGAACGCGACCGCCTGCTTTTCCTGCTCCTGGCCGGTGACGGTCGAGGGCGTGAGGAATGCGATGCCGGATGCCTCGAGCTCACCCGGCCGCAGCGCGATCTGGTGCTCCTGCTGGGTGGGGTAGGTCTGGGTGCATCCGGCCAGTGTGACGACGAATGCCGCCAGCGCCAGCGCAGGCCGCGAGCGCGCATGCGCGTTCGGCATGTCTCGCCGTACGCGTGTCGTCATTACCGCCATCGTCATCTCTGGAATTTGAGTTCCGGTTTCCGGGGTCGGACCAGCGGAAACGGATTCTACACTGCGGGCACCGCGGGTGCGGCGACGCCTGCTAGAACTGGTAGCGAACCCCGAAGCGCAAGCCGAGACCCTGGAGCCGCAGCGGACTCGGGCTCGCGAGATCGCCGGAGAGCACGTCGTAACTCACCGCCCAGCTCGGCGTCAGCCAGTGCAGGCCGGTGAAAGAAAGCTGGCGGGGGTAGGGGACCGTGGGGTCCAGCGCGGAGGCGACCGTCTCCATGTCCCGGCCCAATGCGAGGCCGAAGGAGCTCGCCGCGCTGTGGCGGTAGCCAAGCCGCAACTGATAGCCGGGTGCATAGACGGTTCCCGGCCCCGTGGGTGGCGCCAGCCCGTAACCGTTCGCAGGCGCGGTATCGACCGGCGTGCCCACATCCACATCGTATACGCGGTACTTGATGCCGACGCTGAGCGACTTGGAGTCGGTCAACGCGGTGCGGACTTCGCCTCCCAGAGCGTACTGGCGCGGCGCCAGCACCGATTCCGGCACGTAGCCCGCCTCAAGCGACGATCCCCATCCGCGCGGAAACGCATAGGCCACACCGCCGTACGATTCCGCCGGAGCGAGTCCGCTGCGAGTCAGTTCGCGCGTGCCGCCAAACAGGGAGAATCCGGACGGCTGGCGCAATGACCGGAGCGAGGTCAGGTCGTCGCGAGTCGATGATTCTGGACCCGGAGCGGCCTGCTGTCTAAGTCCGACACCGGAGGTTTGGGGAGTGAGGCGGGCCTGCGCCGCGCAGGGAAGCGGCATTGCCGCCGCGGTCAATGCGATGGCCGTAAGCGTGAGACCGAATCGACGCAACATTGGGCAACCCGAATTCGGCGTATTCGAGCTTTTCGGAAAACGCTTCCAGCTGAGCCCGATATGCTACGTATTGTAGCCAATGTTCCCAGCTGCCGGTTGGGACTTGTTGCGCGAGCGCAACGCATTGCCGGCTTCCGCTCCATCAATTCGCATTATTTGCAGGATGGCCGCAGATTCGAGCCCTATGGCGCATGGCGGCGTCCGGTTGCAGCTCCTTGAATTGTTTTCGGAATTGCCGCAGGCGCCCAACTGTACTAGAATATTCTGCGGGGAAATTCTCGTCACGCGCTTCCAGGAGGAGGGAATCAATATGAAATATTTTCTGGACTCGATCGGCTGGACGGTGATCTGGGGCGTGGTTCTCACGATCATCCTGTACAACATCGTGAAGCACGCATTGCAGTAAGGGGCCCGCCATGATGACGATGGACTTCATACAGCTAGGCATCGGGCGCTGGCTCCACATTGCCGCGGGCGTGATGTGGATCGGGCTTCTTTATTACTTCAATTTCGTGCAGGTGCCGGCTCTCGCCGACGCCGGCAAGGATGGCACGGGGGCGGGCATCACCAAGCACGTCGCGCCACGGGCGCTTTTCTGGTTCCGTTGGGCGGCGGTGGTGACGTGGCTTGCGGGTGCGATGCTGCTCGGCAAGAATTTCTTCAACGCGTTCTTCTTCCTGAACCACGCCTTCTACGCGATCGGCGTGGGAGCGTGGCTTGGCACCATCATGATCTTCAACGTATGGGTGCTGATCTGGCCCAACCAGAAGAAGATCCTCGGGATGGTGCAGGCGACCGATCAGGAGAAGGCGCGGGCGCGCCGCGTTGCGTTCCTCGCTTCGCGCACCAACACCCTGCTCTCGATCCCGATGCTGTTCTTCATGGCGGCGGCGGGCCACCAGGGCATTTTCTTCGGCTGATCCGGCGGCCGCTCCAGCGAAAACGCCCGGGCTTTCCCGGGCGTTTTTCGTCGGGGCGCCCCGTCACTCGTCACCTGTAATGCCTCATCGCGCGGGCGGCGCGCGCTCCAGCCCTTCGATCCGGGCGCCCGGCTTGATGCTGCGCTTCGCAAACCATCCCCGGTTGACTTCCAGCGCAAACTTGGCCGGCTTTGCCGCGGCATGCGTGTCGCGCGTATGCGGCTGCATGTCGGCGATATTGATGATCCGGCCGCGCTCGTCGAGGAACGCCACGGACAGCGGGACGTAGGTGTTCATCATCCACATGGCGTGCTGCGCGGGCTCGCGAAACACGAACAGCATGCCGCGGCTTTCGGGCAGGATCCTGCGGTGCATGAGACCCTGGGCGCGCGCTTCCTCGGTGGCCGCGACCTCCACCACGAGCTTGTGACCGTCGACCGCCAGCGGCATCTCCGGCAGCTGCGCGCCGGCCGCGGGGAACGCGAGAGCCGCGACGGCCAGAACCCCCACGGTCCATGTCCGCAAGGGGTGAGAAACGCTGCTGGCGGCCGGACGGCTCATCGTTTCATTTCGGCGCGCTGTCCACCAGCCACGTCGAGATCGCGTCCAGCAGCTCGGTCACTTCGCCGATTGGCGGCAGCACCGTTATCTCCGCCGCCGCGTGGCGGGTGCTCAGGTCCTTCAGCAGCCGGGGCAGGTCCTTCTTGAGCTGCCCGCCCTGGGCGAGGAACAGGGGCGCGACGGTGATCCGGGTGTGTCCAGCCTTCACCAGCCGCGCCACGCAGTCCCCGAGCGCCGGCTGCATGTGCTCGAAGAAAGCGAGCTCCACGGTCAGATCGGGCCGCCGCGCTGCCACCACCTGCCGGACCGCGCGGAACGGCTCGCTCCATTGCGCGTCGCGCGCGCCATGCGCAAACAGCACGAGCGCCGAGGTTTTCGAGTTGGTAATCATATCCGGTGACAGGTAGGCGGCGCGCAGCGGGCAGCAAGGGCAAGGCGGGTCTCGTCCGTTTGCCGCTCAGCGCTTGTTCTCCGCCTTCCTGTAGAGCCTGGCAACATGCGCAATGAGCTGGCGCGCGACGACGATCTTGGGCGCCCGCGGAAGCTCGTGCGCGCCCGCGTCATCGAACAAGGTGAGCTCGTTGTCGTCCGCGCCGATCGCCCGCTGCGCGAGATTGGCCGCAATCAACGGCACTTTCTTGGCGCGGCGCTTGGCCTCGGCGTGCCGGCGCAGGTGCTCCGTTTCCGCCGCGAAGCCGACGCAGAACGGCGGCCGCGGCCGGCCGGCGACCCACGCCAGGATGTCCGGGTTGGGCAGGAGATCGATTTGAAGCCTGCGGGCAGTTCTCTTGATCTTCTGCCGACGCGGGCTCGCGACGTGATAGTCGGAGACCGCGGCGACGCTGATGAAGATATCGGCATCGGCCACCCGCTTCTTCACCGCCGCGAACATGTCGCGGGCGGACACGACGTCCACGCGCTGCGCGCCGGCGGGCGTGGCAAGGCTCGTGGGCCCCGAGATCAGCGTCACCCGGGCGCCGGCTTCGAGCGCGGCGCGGGCCACGGCGTAGCCCATCTTGCCGGAGCTGCGATTGGTGAGGCCGCGCACCGCATCGATCGTCTCGAACGTCGGGCCGGCAGTGATCAGCACGCGTGCCCCGCGCAGCGTCTTCGGCGCGAGAAACGCGGTCACTGCCTCGGCGATCTCGGCGGTTTCGAGCATGCGGCCCATGCCGACTTCGCCGCACGCCTGGTCGCCGCTCCCGGGGCCGAGTATCGCCACGCCGTCGCGCAGCAGACGCTCGATGTTGCGGCGCGTCGCGGGGTTGTCCCACATCTGGCGGTTCATCGCCGGCGCCACGATCAGCGGGCATTCGCGCGCCAGGCACAGCGTCGAGAGCAGATCGTCCGCCAGGCCCTGCGCGAGCTTGGCGATGAAATCGGCCGTGGCGGGCGCTACCACGATGGCGTCCTTGCCCCGCGAGAGCTCGATGTGCGCCATGTTGTCTGCAATGCGCGGGTCCCACAGGTCGGTGTACACGGGCTTGCCGGAGAGCGCCTGGAACGTGGCGGGCGCGACCAGCCCGCCGGCGGCCTTTGTCATCACCACCTGCACGTCGATGCCGTTGCGCGCGAGCTCGCGCGCGAGTTCGGCGGCCTTGTAGGCGGCGACCCCGCCGGTTACGCCGAGAACGACCGATTTTTTCGAGATTTCAGCCAACTAGGGCCACTACCTCATGCGTTGGGCAGGAGTGTAACCGCAAATGCCGCGAAGCGTAAATCGTGAACTCGGAAAGCCGCACCGACCGGTAAACCGCGGAAGCTGCTACACCGTTAAGCCGTCACGAGGAGCGGGAAACGAATCACGAGCGACACCGCGATGGCAATCACCGACTGGCCGCCGGATGAGCGGCCGCGCGAGAAGCTGCTGAAGCGGGGCGCCGAATCGCTGTCCGACGCGGAGCTGGTGGCGATTTTTCTGCGCACCGGCGTCAAGGGCAGGACGGCAGTGGACGTTGCACGCGAGGCGATCACCCGGTTCGGCTCGCTCTCGGGACTGTTCGCAGCAGGCGCCGATGCGGTGTCCGCGGTGTCCGGCCTCGGCGCGGCGAAATGCGTGCAGCTGCAGGCGGTGCTGGAGATGGCGCGGCGCGCGCTGCGCGAGAAGCTCGACCGGGGCTCCGCGCTGGGCTCTCCGCAGGCAGTGCGTGACTACCTGCGCCTGAAGCTCCAGGACCGGCCGCACGAGATCTTTCTCGGCGTGTTCCTCGACGCGCAGAACCGGGTGCTGGCGGTGGAGGAGCTCTCGCGCGGCACGCTGACCCAGACCAGCGTCTACCCGCGCGAGGTGGTCAAGCGCGCGCTGCACCACAACGCGGCGGCGCTGATCTTCGCGCACAACCATCCCTCGGGCATTGCGGAGCCGAGCCGCTCCGACGAGGCGCTTACTGCCGCGCTCCGGCAGGCGCTTGCGCTGGTCGACGTCAAGGTGCTCGATCATTTCATCGTTGGCGCCGGGACCGCTATGTCCTTTGCCGAACGCGGCCTGCTATAAGCGCCGCCCGAATAGGTTTAATATTGCTTTTCCCCGGGGTGGGTGTCAGGCCCGGGATCCACGTCACGGGAAGGGTTCGCCATGCACTACAAGCACATCATGCTGCCCATTGATGGCTCACCTCTGTCGCGCAAGGCCGAGAAGGAATGCTTTGCGTTTGCGAAATCGACCGGGGCGAAGGTTACCGCGATCCACGTCGTGCCCCGCTTCTACCTGCACCTCATCGCGGGGACCACGCCCAAGTCGGTTCACGCGAAGATCGAGAAAGAGCACGAGGAGGAAGCCAGGAAGCTTGCGCAGAAGCTCATCTCCTCGGTCACCGCGCGCGCCAAGGAAAAGAGCGTCAATTGCGACGGCGTCGTGGTCGTCGGGGACTACCCCTACGAGGAGATCATCACAAGCGCCGACAACCGCAAGTGCGACCTCATCATGATGGCGTCGCATGGGCGCCGCGGCCTGTCGAGCCTGCTGCTCGGCAGCGAAACCGCAAAGGTGTTGCTGCACTCCAGGGTCCCCGTCCTGGTCGTGCGCTAATCCCCGAACCTTGAGCGGGCGCTGAAAAGCCTGTAGAATCCGCGCCTTTCGAGATTTCCGGAGTTCTTCCATGTCACGCATTTGCCAGGTCACCGGCAGGAAGCCTGTCCTGGGGCACAACGTATCGCACGCCAACAACAAGACGCGGCGGCGGTTCCTGCCGAACCTGCAATATCGCCGCTTCTGGGTCGAGGCCGAGAACCGGTGGGTGAGCCTGCGGGTATCCCGGGCCGGACTGCGCACCATCGACCGCAAGGGCATCGAGGCCGTGCTCGCGGAGATCCGCGCGCGCGGCGAGGAAATCTGAGGAGCCAGCCATGCGCGAGAAGATCAAGCTCGAGTCTACTGCCGGCACCGGCCATTTCTACACGACGACCAAGAACAAGCGCACCACGCCGGACAAGATCGAGATCAAGAAGTACGATCCGGTGGCGCGCAAGCACGTCATCTACAAAGAGACCAAGATCAAGTAACGCGAGCGCCGGCGAAGGCCGTTGGAGCGGACGCGGACGCGCCGCTCAACGGCAGGATCGATTCCCGAAAAACAGAAAGCCCGCCGGTCGGCGGGCTTTCTTACGTACGGTGTGGCTGACTCCTGATTCCTCGATCCTGGCTCCTGCCCCTCAGGCGTAGCTGCGCAGCCTCCGGCTGAACTCCTGCAGCGGGATGATGCCGCTTGCCTCGGCGCGCACGCACCAGTCCTCGAGCTGGCGCACCAGCTGCTCCTTGGAGGCGTTCGAGCGCTGCCACAGGGCGGCGAGCTCTTCCCGCATGCCGTAGATGGTGGCGAGCACCGCGCTCTTGCTGAGCGCATCGTTTACCTTGGCGCGCTCGTTTGCCGGCAACGCCTTCGAGTCGCGGTGGAGCATGCGCTTGATCGCGGCAACGTCCACGCGCACCGCGCGCGACTTGAGTTCGCGGATCTCCTCGGCGCAGGTCCGGCGCAATGATTTCGCGTACTTCGCGAGCACTTCGTAGCGATGGGTGATGACCGCCTGCACCGTCGCGAGGTCGCAGCGCGTCTTGGCGGCATCGAGCTTGAGCTGCGGCGCAACCTTCTTGACCTGGGCCAGATTCAGCCGCGCCAACGCCCGGATGTACTGCCAGCCGAGATCGAACTCATACCAACGGATCGAGAAACGCGCGGAGGTGGGGTAGGCATGGTGGTTGTTGTGAAGCTCCTCGCCGCCGATGAGGATCCCCCACGGGACGATATTGGTGCTGGCGTCCTCCGGCTGGAACGTGCGGTAGCCCCAGTAGTGGCCGATGCCGTTGATGACGCCGGCCGCGAAGAACGGTATCCACAGCATCTGCACCGCCCAGATGGTGATACCGATGAAGCCGAACAGCGCAAAATTGGCGATGAAAAGGAGCGTGATGCCCAAGCGGTCGTGCCGGCTGTAGAGATTGCGCTCGATCCAGTCATCGGGCGTGCCGAGGCCGTAGCGTTCCAGCGTCTCCTGGTTGCGCGCCTCCTTGCGGTAGAGTTCGGCGCCCTCCCACATCACCTTGTTGATGCCGTAGATCTGGGGGCTGTGGGGATCCTCCACGGTCTCGACTTTCGCGTGATGCTTGCGGTGAATGGCGGCCCACGCCTTGGTGACCATGCCGGTGGTGAGCCATAGCCAGAAGCGGAAGAAATGGCTGATGGCGGGGTGCAGATCCAGGCCCCGATGCGCCTGGCAGCGGTGCAGATAAATGGTGACGGCCGCGATCGTGACGTGAGTGACCGCGAGCGTATAGATGACGTATCCCCACCACGGCAGATCAAAAACCCCTGAAAACATGCTTTTCCTCTTCGCGGAATAACCGCGTTGTTATCGTGCTCGCCGGCAGTCTACAGAAGTTCAGGTGTCCGGCAAAGCAAAAAAGAACGCCCGCCTGGGAAGCCTGTGAGGCAGTATCCTGATTCAGTACGATTATTTCGAACCCGGCCGGCTTCCTAGCCCCCCTTAGGACCGGCTTGCGCACCTTTGGTTCCGGTCTTACGCTGCAGTGCAGCAGCGAAAAACCCATCCGTCCCGTGCACGTGGGGTAGCAGTCGGAACGACTCGCCGGCATCAAGGGCGATGCCCTGCTGCGCAAGGACATCCTGGCAATTGATCGACTGGAAATCTCCGCGCTCCTCGAGGAACGCGGTCACAATGTCCTCGTTCTCCTCGGGAAGCAGGCTGCAGGTCGCGTAGAGGAGCCGCCCGCCCGGCTTCACGAGATTCGCCGCCGCGCGCAGGATCGCCGCCTGTTTGAGCGCGAGCTCCGCCACCGATTGCGGCGACTGGCGCCACCTGAGGTCCGGGTTGCGGCGCAACGTCCCGAGCCCGCTGCAGGGCGCGTCGACCAGCACCCGGTCGATTTTTCCGGCCAGGCGCTTCACCCGGATGTCGTTTTCATTGCGGATCACCTGGGGGTAGATGTTCGAGAGCCCCGAGCGCTTCAGCCTGGGCTTCAGGCGGCTCAGGCGTGCCGCCGAAACGTCGAAGGCGTAGATGCGGCCGTGGGAGCGCATCAGCGCGCCGAGCATCAAGCTCTTGCCGCCAGCCCCGGCGCAGAAGTCCACGACGAGATCATGCCGCCTGGGCGCCAGGAGGAACCCGAGCAGCTGGCTGCCCTCGTCCTGCACCTCGATGGCGCCGGTCAGGAACAGGGGATGGCGATTGATTGCAGGCCTGCCCTTCACGCGCAATCCGACCGGCGAGTAGGGTGTCGGCTCGGCTACGATGGCGTCGACCGCGAGCGCCTGCTGAACGGCCTCGCGCTCGGCGAGCAGCGTGTTGACGCGGAGGTCAAGCGGCGCGGGCTCGGCGAGCCCTCTGGCGAGCGCAGCGACTTCGGTCTCCGCGAACTGCAAGCGCAGCCGCTCGATGATCCAATCGGGCAGCTCGGCGCGCAGCGCGAGCGGCAGGTCGTCCAGCGGTTGCGCCTTGACCCGGGAGAGCCAGGTCTGCTCGTCCTGCGTCAGGAGGGGCGCAAGTTCCCGGATGCTGATGCCCCCCAGGCGCGCGAGATGTGCAAGCAGCATGCGCCGCGGCGCGCCTCCCGGGGCGAGGTGATCCACCGTGCGCCGGCGCCGCAAGACGCCGTAGACCGCATCGGCGACAAACGCCCGGTCGCGGCTGCCGAGCGCGCGGCGGTCGCGGAAGAACTCGTGCAGCACCGTGTCCGCGGGGCGGTCGAACTTGAGGGCCAGCGCGAGCGCCTCGACAGCGGCCTCGAGCTGGGCGCGGGTGATGGCCATTGATGCGGGGGATCAGGGCGGAAGGAGGGGGGATGGCGGGCGAGGGATGACGCGCGATCGTCCTCACGGCTTGATGTCGAGGCTGGTCATGACCTGCTCGTAGCGCGCGCCCCTGTCGTCCAGGATCAGCAGCTTGACGGGGAGGTAGCGGTAGCGTGGCGCGAGCCAGAGCTCGACGCCGTCCTCGTCCGGCGGCTGCTGCCTGACGAGATGCACGGTCACCACGCGCCCGAGCGGAGTCTCGATCTCCACCCCGGTGCGCACGGTGTAGCGGTGCTGCTCGATCTTGCGGCCGGTGGTCCTCGTGAGCTGCAGCACCTGCGGCCGGTCGGGCGCGAGAAACATGAATTGGTACATGATCGAAAGCTGGTCCTGCGTTCGGGGCGGTAGCGGCAGGATCTGGGTCCTGCCTTTGCGCGTGACCGTGATCCGCTTTTGTTCCCAGTCGAACTCGGCGCGCACCTGCCGCGGGTCGTCGTCACCGCGTTTGCCCTCGAAAAACACCGGGGCCAGCCCGGCGCCGGTCAGCCGGCCGCGGCTCGTCACCCGTAATGACTCCCCCGCGAACAGTCTCAGCAAGCCGACGGCGTGGCTCTCGCTCACGATCCGGTACTCCCCGTTTTTCGCTTCGAAAGTCTCGTTCATGGTCGCAACGCGTCCGCCGTTCATCAAGACTTCGTAGCTCGCGGTGACCGTTTGCGGGGCGCCGGGCTGCGCTGCCGCACTGGCGCCGGCCAGCGCGAGCAGCGCCGTCAACAGGATCAGCCTTCGCATCATGACCCCGACCGCCTCATCGCGCTTCGAGCGGCGGCGAGGTCAAGGCGCCCGCGGTCGCGCGCGCGGCGTCCACCGTGACCGTGCTGTCCCGCCCAATCCTCAACCGCCCCTCGCAGAACCAGCGTATCGCCTGCGGATAGATGCGATGCTCCTGCGCGAGAACGCGCGCGGCGAGCTGCTCCTCGGTGTCGCCGGCCTCCACGGCGACCGCGGCCTGCACGATGATCGGGCCGCTGTCGAGCGCGGGCGTGACGAAATGCACCGTACATCCATGAATGCGCACTCCCGCTTCGAGCGCCCGGCGGTGAGTGTCCAGCCCGGGAAACGCGGGCAGCAGGGAAGGATGAATGTTCATGATCCCACCTTCGTATCGCCCGACGAAGGAAGGCGTCAGGATGCGCGTGAAGCCCGCCAGCACGATGAGGTCGGGTTGCTGGCGATCGACCTCCACGGCGAGCGCCGCCTCGAAACCCGCGCGGTCGGCGAACGCCCGGTGATCGACCACAGCCGTCGGGATGCCGCGGCTGCGGGCAATCTCGAGACCGCGCGCCAGCGGGTTGTTGCTGAGGACCGCAGCGACGCGCGCCGGCAACCGCGCCTCGAGCACGGCTTCCATATTGCTGCCGCGCCCGGAAACCAGGATGACCAGGTTCTTCTCAGCCACGATCCCTTAGACGATGACGAGCTGCGCGCCGTTCCGCGCACGGCGCTCGACGCGGCCCAGGCGCCAGACGGTCTCGCCTGCTGCGCTGAGGATCCTCACGGCGCGCGCCGCGTCTGCCGAAGCGACGACGGCGACGAGACCGATGCCGCAGTTGAATACCCGATGAAGCTCCTCGTCGGCGATGCCGCCCTGCTCCTGCAGCCACTGGAACAGCGGCGGCAGGCGCCACGCCGCGCGCTCGATACGCGCAGCGAGCCCGGCGGGCAGGATGCGCGGCACGTTTTCGATGAGGCCGCCTCCCGTCACGTGGGCGAGGCCCTTGATGGTGACGCTTCGCGCCAGCTTCAGGACCGGCTTGACGTAAATCCGGGTGGGCTCGAGCAGGACCTCCCCCAGGGGCCGGCCGTGGAATCGCGCCGCCAGGTCGACGTTCTTGACCGCGATGATCTTGCGGATCAGCGAGTAGCCGTTGGAGTGCGCGCCGCTCGAGGCAAGCCCCAGCACCACGTCGCCCCTGGCGATGCGCGAGCCGTCGATGATGCGGCGCTTCTCGACGACGCCGACCGCGAATCCCGCAAGATCGTATTCGCCGGCTGCGTACATGCCCGGCATCTCCGCGGTCTCGCCGCCGATCAACGCGCATCCCGCCTGCTCGCAGCCCGCGGCGATGCCCTTGACGACCTCGGTCGCGGTCGCGACGTCGAGCCTGCCGCAGGCGTAGTAGTCGAGGAAGAACAGCGGCTCGGCCCCCTGGGTGAGGATATCGTTCACGCTCATCGCCACGAGATCGATGCCGATCGTGGCATGGCGCTTCAGCTCGAATGCGAGCTTGAGCTTCGTGCCGACGCCGTCGGTGCTGGCAACGAGCACCGGCTCGCGGTATCGGCTCCGGGCGATCTCGAAGAGCGCGCCGAAGCCGCCGATGCCGGCGAGCACGCCCTTGCGCAGCGTCTTCTTCGCGAACCGCTGGATGTTGTCGACCAGGCGATCCCCGGCGTCGATATCCACGCCGGCGTCGCGGTAGGTGAGAGGCACGGCGGGCTTGTTCAAACGGCGATCTCGAGTGTCAACCGATTTCGGGAGCAGCCGGTTTTTTGGGCTAAGATATGCGCCTCGAATTGTACCGTAATGAAACAACTCACGCTCGATCTCGCCAGCGCGCCGCATCCGACGCTGGACAACTTCATCACCGGCGTGAACGCCGAGCTGCTCCAGAACCTCAGGCGGCTCGCGGCGCGCACCGCGCGCGAGCATTGCTTCTACCTCTGGGGCCGGCCCGGGAGCGGTCGCAGCCACCTGCTCAAGGCGACCGTGGCGGCGCTCAATGGGGCCGGGGCGCGGGCCGTGTACATTCCCTGCAGTGAAAGCATGCAGCTTGCCGCCGGCCTCGAGAGCCTGGATTGCGTCGCGCTCGACGACGTGGACCGGCTTGACGGCAACGGAGAGGTGGCCGTATTCGACCTCTACAACGCGCTCCGCGAGCGCGGGGGGGCGCTGCTCGCCAGCGCGGCGGCTCCCCCGGCGCAGCTCGCGCTGCGCGGCGATCTCGCGACCCGGCTCGCCTGGGGCCTCGTCTACCAGGTGCACGCGCTGACCGACGAGAACAAGGCGCAGGCGCTTGCCGAGCGTGCGGCAAGCCGCGGCTTCCAGCTGGCGCCCGAAGTGTCGGATTTTCTGCTGACGCGGGCGCGGCGTGACCTGCCCACGCTGCTCGCGACGCTCGACGCGCTCGATCGCTACTCGCTCGAGACCCGGCGCCCGGTCACCGTGCCGCTTGCGCGGGAGCTGCTGCATGCGGCCAGCCGGCAGGAGGCGGGACCGAGGCGCCGGGATGCGGGGGCGGGCGATTGAGCGGGCGGCTGGTTCTCTTCGATCTGGACAATACGCTGCTCGCGGGTGACAGCGACTTCGAATGGGCTCAGTTCCTGATCGAGCAGCACGTGCTCGACCGCGAAGTGTACGAGGCGCGCAACCAGCGCTTCTACGATGACTATAAAGCCGGGACGCTCGATATCCACGCGTTTCTCGATTTCCAGCTGAAGCCGCTGTCGCGCCATCCGCGGGCGCAGCTCGCGGCCTGGCACCGCGAATTCATGGAGCGCAAGATACGCCCGCTGATCCGCGACAGGGCGCGGGCGCTGGTCGAGCGCCACCGCGGCGACCTGCGCGTTGTGATCACCGCCACCAACAGCTTCGTGACCGCCCCGATCGCGCGCGAATTCGGCATTGCAGAGCTGATCGCGACCGAGCCCGAGCAGCGGGATGGCGAGTTCACGGGGGCGGTCAGCGGCATCCCATGCTTCCGCGAAGGCAAGGTCGCGCGGCTCGAGGCCTGGCTCGGGGAGCGCGGCAGCTCGCTTGCTGCGTACGCCGAGTCTTGGTTCTACAGCGACTCGCACAACGACCTGCCGCTGCTCGAGCGCGTCAGCCATCCGGTCGCGGTCGACCCGGACGATGCGCTGCGCGCGCGCGCGGAGTCGGGCGGCTGGACGATCCTCAGCCTCGCTGACGAGTGATACTGGGCGCCCGGTGATCAAGCGGTTCCTGGACAAGGTCTTCTCCGGCGAGCTGTTCCGGCCGGCGCAGCCGAAGATCATTCCGCATGGCGCGCACGGCGTGCCCCGCGATGCCATCAGCCCGTGCGCGCTGCGCACGATCCAGACGCTGCAGCGCCACGATTTCGCGGCCTTCATCGTGGGCGGCGCGGTGCGCGATCTCCTGCTCGGACGCCGGCCGAAGGACTTCGACATCGCGACGAACGCGACGCCCGAGGAAGTGCGCGCGCTCTTCCGCCGCTCGCGGGTGATCGGGCGGCGTTTCCGCCTGGTGCATGTCTTGTGCGGGCCCGAGATCGTCGAGGTTTCCACCTTCCGCGGCTCGAACCCGATCGAGGAAGCGGGAGAACGCGTGTCCGACGAGCACGGGCGGCTCCTGCGCGACAACGTGTTCGGCACGCAGGAGCAGGACGCCACGCGCCGCGACTTCACGATCAACGCGCTGTTCTACGACCCCACCTCCCAGGAGATCTGGGACTATCACGGCGGCGTGCCCGACCTCGTGAAGCGGCGGCTGCGCATGATCGGCGACCCGGAGAAGCGCTACCGCGAGGACCCCATTCGGATGGTGCGCGCAGTGCGCCTCGCCTCGAGCCGCGGTCTCGAGATCGACGCCGCGACGCGCCGGCCGATACGCCGGCTCGCGGGACTCCTCGCGCACGTGCCGCTGTCGCGCCTCCTCGATGAATTGCTCAAGCTGCTGCTCTCGGGTCATGCCGCCGAGGGCGTCGCGCAGCTGCGCAAGGAGGGGCTGCACCATGGCGTGCTGCCGCTGCTCGATGCCGCCATGGGCCGGGCGGCAGGGGGCCGATTCGTCGTCGCCGCGCTCACGAACACTGACGAGCGCGTGCGGGCCGAAAAGCCGGTATCACCGGGTTTCCTGTTCGGGGCGCTGTTATGGCCCGAGGTTCATGCCGAGTGGAAGAGACTCGAGGAACAGGGGGGGCCGACGATCCCGGCGCTGCACGGGGCGATGGATCACGTCCTGCGGGCGCAGGCCGGGACGCTTCCCATTCCGCATCGCTACGGCGCGGACATGCGGGAAATCTGGGCGATGCAGCCGCGCTTTTCGCAGCGGGCCGGCAAGCGCCCGTATCGCCTGCTCGAGCACCCGCGGTTCCGCGCCGGCTACGATTTCCTGCGGCTGCGCTGCGCGAGCGGCGAGCTCGACCACACGCTCGGCGAGTGGTGGGAGCGCTACCAGCGCGCGGGAGAAGCGGAACGCGCCCAGATGCTGGTGACCGAGGGCGAGCCGCGCCGCCGCCGGCGCCGCCGCCGCCGCAGGGGAGGGATGAGGGATGAGGGCGGAGGGATGATGGGGCCGACAACGACGGGCGCCCAGGGCACCCAAGGATGAAGGCAGAAGGATGACCCCGAAAAAGCAAACAAGAAGGGATCCAAGGCCAGTCACGAGTCACGAGTCACGAGTCACCGCTTTCGTTGGACTGGGCAGTAACCTCGACGACCCGCCGGCGCGCATCCGCCGCGCGCTGCAGGCGCTCGCCGCCCTGCCCGGGACGCAGGTCGTGCGCCGGTCCTCGCTCTACCGCAATCCCCCCGTGGGCGACCCCGACCAGCCGGATTTCGTCAACGCCGTGGCGGAAATCGAGACGGGCCTTGCGCCGCGCGAGCTGCTCGACTCGCTGCTCGAGATCGAGCGGGCCCAGGGGCGCGTGCGCGACCGGCCCGCCGGGCCGCGCACGCTCGACCTCGATCTCCTGCTCTACGGCGGGCGAATCGTGCACGAGCCCGGGCTTACCATTCCGCACCCGCGCATGCTCGGGCGCGCCTTCGTGCTGGTGCCGCTTGCCGAGATCGCGCCGGAGGCAGTGGTTCCGGGGCGCGGCCGGATCGCCGAGCTCGTGCGCAACGCTGACACCTCAGGCATGATCAAGCTTGCCGAAGCATGAGCGCGCGGCTGCCCGATAAGTACCGCTACATCGTCGTCGAGGGCCCGATCGGTGCCGGCAAGACGAGCCTCGCGCGCGTGATCGGCGAGCGCACGGGCGGCACGGCTGTGCTCGAGGAGCCGGACGCCAACCCGTTTCTTCCCGGCTTCTACCAGGACCGCGCGCGCTATGCGCTACCGACGCAGCTCTATTTCCTGTTCCAGCGCGCGACGCAGGCGCGCGCGCTGTCCCAGCCCGATCTCTTCGCGGGGCACATCGTGGCCGATTTCATGATCGACAAGGACGCGCTGTTTGCCCGGGTGACCCTGAACGATGACGAGTTCGCGCTCTACCAGCGGGTGTGGGCGCAGCTGAGGCCGCAGGCGCCGACCCCCGACCTGGTAATCTACCTGCAGGCGTCGCCGGCGACCCTGGTCGAGCGCGTGCGGCGGCGCAACGTCGCCTACGAGCGCAATATTCCGGATGACTACCTGGTGCTGCTGGCGGAGAGCTATGCCCGTTTTTTCCACCACTATGACGCCGCGCCGGTGCTGACCGTGAACTCGGAGAACCTGAATTTTGTTGATCAGCCCGGCGATTTTGATTTATTGTTGCGGCGCGTGATCGCGATGCGCGGCCCGCGCGAATTCTTCAGCATGGGTAACTGAAAAGCGGCACTCGGCAAGGAACGGATCTTATGCGGATCACGCTTGCGACGTTGCAGAAGATGGCGCAGGAAGGCAGCCGGATCGCGATGCTCACGTGCTACGACGCGAGCTTCGCCGCCGTGCTCGAGGCGGCGGGCGTCGACTCGCTGCTCGTCGGCGACTCGCTCGGGAACGTGCTGCAGGGCCACGAGTCGACGCTCCCCGTGACGCTGCGCGACATGGTCTACCACACCCAGTGCGTCGCACGCGGCTCGAAGCGCGCGTTCATCGTCGGCGACATGCCGTTCGCCACGTTCCAGGTTTCGCCCCAGGACGCCTTTCGCAACGCCGCGGAGCTCATGGCCGCAGGCGCGCACACGGTGAAGATCGAGGGCGGCCGGCCGATGCTGGATACCATCGAGTTCCTCACCGATCGCGGCGTGCCGGTGTGCGGGCATCTGGGATTGACCCCGCAATCGGTGCATGCGCTCGGCGGCTACCGGGTGCAGGGGCGCGGCGAGGATGCGGGGCAGCAGCTGCTCAAGGAGGCGAAGCTGCTCGAGCAGGCCGGCGCCGGCATGATCGTGCTCGAGGCGATTCCCGCGGCGCTCGCCGGCGCGGTCACGGAAGCGCTCAAGATCCCGACCATCGGCATCGGCGCGGGCGTCGACTGCTCGGGGCAGGTGCTGGTGCTGCACGACATGCTCGATGTCTATCCCGGCCGCAAGGCAAAGTTCGTCAAGAACTTCATGCGCACCACCGGCTCGATCCAGGGCGCGGTCGAGCTCTACGTCAAGGAAGTGAAGGCGCGGACCTTTCCCGGCCCCGAGCATTCGTTCTAGTGGACGTCATCCACTCCGCCGTCGATCTGCGGGCGCGCCTGCAGCGCGAGCCGAACAACGTGTTCGTGCCGACCATGGGCAACCTCCACGACGGCCACATTCAGCTGATCGACATTGCCAAGCCGCGCGCCGCCTGCACCGTGGTCAGCATCTTCGTGAACCGGCTGCAGTTCGGCCCGCGCGAGGACTTCGACCGTTATCCGCGCACCTTCGAAGCCGATTGCGCCCGCCTCGAGGCGGCCGGCGTCGACGTGGTGTTCGCGCCCGACGAGCAGGAAATCTATCCCGAGCCCCAGACCTTCGTGGTCGAGCCCTCGGACCTGCAGTACATCCTGGAAGGCGCGCACCGGCCGGGGCATTTCCGCGGCGTCGCGACCGTCGTGCTCAAGCTCTTCAATCTGGTCATGCCCCATTCCGCGATCTTCGGCAAGAAGGACTATCAGCAGTACCTGGTGCTGCGCGACATGGTGCGGCAGTTCGCGCTCCCGATCGAGATCATTCCCGCCGAGACGGTGCGCGCGCCGGACGGGCTCGCGCTGTCCTCGCGCAACGCCTATCTGTCGGCGGAAGAGCGCCGGGAAGCGCCGCGGCTCTACCGCGTGCTGAAGCAGGCCCGGGCGGAGCTCGAGGTAGGCGCGCGCGGTTTCCAGCGCATCGACCAGCAGGCGATGGCGGAGCTGTCGCGCCACGGCTGGCAGCCCGATTACGTCGCCGTGCGCCGCCAGGCCGACCTGCGCCAGCCCACGGAGCGCGATCGGGCCCTGGTCGTGGTGGCGGCCGCGCGGCTGGGACGGACGCGGCTGATCGACAGCGTCGAGGTGACGCTGTAATGGGGTCAGGTTCGATTTTCTGACTGGAACCTCGGGGCGGCCTACGCAGAAAATCGAGCCTGACCCCGTCTTATGAAGAATCTGAGTACTCGCGGGCGGGTCGCCGTTGTGGTGGTGCTCTCGGCGGTGCCCGCACTGGCGCTGATGGTCTACGGGGCGCTCGAGCAGCGCTACCTGGCCGAAAGCCATGCGCGCGAGGAGCTGCGGCGTTACGCGAGGCTTGTGGCCGCGCGCAAAGAGCAGACCCTGGAGCATGCGCGCCACCTGCTGACCGCGTCCGCTGGCGCGGTGCCGGCGCTGTTGCGCGACCGGCAGGCGTGCCACGAGCACTTCCGTGAGTTGATGCGGGCTGCCGGGGGTCTCTACCAGTCCCTGGGGCTGTACCGCGCGAGCGGTGACCTCCAATGCAATGCTCGGGCGTGGGACGACGGCGTCAACGTGAGAGACCGCCCCTATTTCCGGGAGGCAGTGGACAGCGGCAGATTTTCGGTCGGGGGCTATCGGGCAGGCCGTGCCGCGGGCAGGGACGGCATCGATCTCGGCCTGCCGGTGCACGATGCAGACGGCGAAGTCGTCGCCGTGCAGTTCGCGCGGCTCGATGTCAGGCTGCTCGGCGAGCTTGTCAGCGCGCTGCCCAGGCCGCCCGGCGCCGTGGTGACGCTGCTCGATCGCGACGGCATCGTCCTGGCGCAGCTCCCGCCTCAGGGCGCGCGCGCGGGAGACAAGCTCTCCGAGCCACGCCTGAGCCACGCAATGTCCACCGCGGGTAGCGGCGTGCTCGAGACGACCGACGCGGGCGGCGCGCCGCGCGTCTACGTGTTCCAGGGCGTGGCCGAGATCCCCGACGGCGCTCCGTTGCTGCGCGTCGTGGCCGGTGTCCCTCAAGGCGTGATCTACGCGGAGGCGCGCGCGACGTTCATCAAGACCCTCGGCAGCCTGGTGGCGGTAACAATGCTGCTCCTGCTTGGCGGATGGTATGGCGCGGAGATCATGGTGCTGCGCAATCTGCGCAAGCTGCTCGACGTGGCGCGCCGCGTCCAGTCGGGCGATCTGACCGCCCGCACCCGGCTCCCAGGCGGGCGCGAGGAAGTATCGCGCCTGGGAGAGGCCTTCGACCAGATGGCACAGGCGCTACAGGACCGCGACGCAGAATTGCAGAGGGCCTTGCGCGAAACCCGGGAGCTGGCGATCACCGATCCGCTTACCGGGCTGCACAACCGGCGCTACCTGTGGGAGCTGCTGGGACGGGAGCTGCTGAAAGCGCGCCGCAACCGCACGCCCGTCGCCGCCATACTGGCGGACATCGACTATTTCAAGCGCTTCAACGATGCCTGGGGCCACGAAGCCGGGGATTTCGTGCTCAAGCGCGTTGCCGACGTCATCCGCGAGCATGTGCGCGGGTCCGACATCGGCTGCCGCTACGGGGGGGAAGAGCTCGCCGTCGTCCTTCCCGATGCCACGCTCGAGGTCGCGGTGGAACGGGCGGAAAGATTGCGCCGCGGAATCGCGGCTCTCCGGCTCGAGCACGACGGCCAGCCGCTCGATGCCGTGACGGCTTCTTTCGGCGTCGCGATCTATCCTGCGCACGCACGCGACGCGGAAGCGCTGCTGCGGGCTGCCGACGAGGCGCTGTACGAGGCGAAGAAGGCGGGACGCAACCGGATCGAGGTGAGCCGGTCCAACTCCGCGTGACGAGCGCTGCTTGCCGCTGCGCCGCGCCGCAAGGGATAATTTGCCCCGCTCAGCCCTCACCCCCTGCCTGCTCCCGAAGCGCGCGGGGAGTTGCGAGATGGGGATGGTGGCTTGGCCATCCGCATGCAGCTGACGCGGGCCGGGATGGCGGAATTGGTAGACGCACGGGACTCAAAATCCCGCGGTGGCGACACCATGAGAGTTCGATTCTCTCTCCCGGCACCACCCCGCCCAGTTCGCGCTTCATATAATCCGGGCATGCGCCTGGACGATTTCGATTACGAGCTGCCGCAGGAGCTGATCGCACAATTTCCGCCGGAGAAGCGCGGCGCAAGCCGGCTCCTGCACCTCGATGGCCGCACGGGCGCGCTCGCCGACCGGAGCTTCCGCGACATCGTGGAGCTCGTGGCGCCCGAAGATGTCGTCGTGCTGAACGACACGCGCGTCATCAAGGCGCGGCTCGCCGGCCGCAAGAAGACCGGCGGGCGGGTCGAGGTGATGGTCGAGCGCATCCTGGGGGACGGCGAGGTCCTGGCGCAGATCGGGGCGAATCATCCGACGCGGGTGGGAGCGACGCTGGTGCTTGCCGGCGCGGTCGACGCCACCGTGCTGGGTCGCGAGCGCGAGTTCTTCCGGCTGCGCTTCGAGGATTGCGACGACGTGCTGGCAGTGCTCGACCGCCATGGCGCGGTGCCGCTGCCGATGTACATCACCCGCGCGGCAGGAGAGAGGGACGCGGAACGCTATCAGACGGTGTATGCAAGCGAGCCCGGTGCGGTCGCGGCGCCCACTGCCGGGCTGCATTTCGACGCGGCGCTGCTGCAGGCGCTGCGGGACCGGGGCGTCACCGTCGCTTTTCTCACCCTTCATGTGGGGGCCGGGACTTTCCAGCCGGTCCGCGCCCAGGACCTCGCGCTCCACGAGATGCATGCCGAGTGGTACGGCGTGCCGCAGGCGACGGTGGATGCCGTGGCGCGCGCGCGCGGCAGGGGCGGGCGCGTGCTCGCCGTGGGTACGACCACCCTGCGCGCGCTCGAGACCGCGGCGGCCGGCGGCGCGCTGACGAGCGGCCGCGGCGAGACGCGGCTGTTCATCCTTCCCGGCTATCGCTTTCGCGTGGTCGAGCGCCTGCTCACCAACTTTCATCTGCCACGCTCGACGCTTCTGATGCTGGTGTCGGCATTCGGCGGCATGGATAATGTCCGCCGCGCCTACCGCCACGCGATCGAGAGCCGCTACCGGTTCTACAGTTACGGCGACGCGATGCTCCTTGAAAGGCAGTGACGTGTGATGCCGGTCGTGAGCGAAGTCGAACGGAGTGACGAGTGATGGGCAGCGCGGATGCGATTCCGGTTGCTGGCGACTGACGGCGCGGCGCGGCGCGGCGTGCTCGAGCTGGCGCACGGCGCGGTGGACACGCCGGCGTTCATGCCCGTCGGAACCTACGGCGCGGTCAAGACGCTGAGCCCGCAGGAGTTGAGGGATATCGGGGCGCAGATCGTCCTGGGCAACACGTTCCACCTGTGGCTGCGGCCGGGAACCCAGGTGATCGAGGCGCACGGCGGGCTGCACCGCTTCATGGGGTGGGAGGGCCCGATACTCACGGACTCCGGCGGCTACCAGGTCTACAGCCTCGGCGCGCTGAGGAGCATCACGGAGGAGGGCGTCAGATTCCGCTCGCCGGTCGACGGCACCCCGTGCTTCCTCACGCCCGAAGTGTCGATGCGGATCCAGCGCGCGCTCGCCGCCGACATCGTCATGGTGTTCGATGATTGCACGCCGTTTCCGGCGGACCACGGGCCGGCGCGCGATTCGATGCGGCTGTCCCTGCGCTGGGCGGCCCGATCGCGGCGTGCTCACGAGGGCAATCCCAGCGCGCTTTTCGGCATCGTTCAGGGCGGCGTGCACGAAGCGCTCCGCGACGAGTCGCTCGCCGGCTTGAAAGCGATCGGCTTTGACGGTTATGCCATTGGGGGATTGTCGGTGGGGGAGCCGAAGCGCGACATGCTGCGGGTGCTCAAGCACACGGCGCCGCAGCTGCCCGCAGACCGGCCGCGCTATCTCATGGGCGTCGGCACGCCGCAGGACATCGTGACGGCAGTCATGGCGGGCGTCGATCTCTTCGATTGCGTCCTGCCCACGCGCAACGCGCGCAACGGCTGGCTCTACACGCGTCGCGGCGTGGTGAAGCTGAGGAATGCGCGCTATCGTGACGACCTGCGTCCGCCCGACGAGGCGTGCGCGTGCTACACGTGCCGTCACTTCACGCGGTCGTACCTGCACCACCTGCAGCGCGTGGACGAGATGCTGGGGGCGCGGCTCAACACGCTGCACAATCTCTTCTATTACCAGGAGCTGATGCGCAGCCTGCGCGCCGCGATCGAGCGCGGCACGCTCGCCGATTTCGCGGCGGAAACCGAGCAAGCGCAGGGGAAATCGGTGTAGAATTCGCCATTTTTCCGGGTGCGTCCGCGCCCGACCGGATCACGGAGACGGTAATGTTGATCAATCCAGCCTGGGCCCAGGGCACCGGCGCCCCCGCGGCAGGCGGCGGCTTCGAGAGCCTGATCCTGATCGTGCTGATGTTCGCGGTGCTCTACTTCCTGATGATCCGTCCGCAGATGAAGCGCGCGAAGGAGCACAAGACGATGATCGAGGCCCTGCAGAAGGGTGACGAAGTGGTTGCCGCGGGCGGCATGCTCGGCCGCATCAGCAAGATCAGCGACGGCTATGTGACGCTCGAGATCGCCGAGAACGTCGAGGTCCAGATCCAGCGGCCGGCGGTGCAGCTGGTGCTCCCGAAGGGGACCATCAAGAGCATCTAGTGAGCGGTGAGCAGTGAGTCGATGAATCGGGCTCGTAGGATAGGGGTCTTGTCGACTCGCCGCTCAGCGCTCACCACTCACGCCGCACCATGAATCGCTACTCCCTTTGGCAATACCTCCTCATTGGCGCCGCGCTGGTGGTGGGCTTCCTCTACACGGTGCCCAACTTCTACGGCGAGGTCCCGGCGGTGCAGATCCAGCCGCAGCGGGCAACCCTCAAGTCCGACAGCGCCCTGATGGGCCGCGTCGAGGACATCCTCAAGAAGGGCGGCATCGCGCCTGCCGGGGTGTTCCTGGACGCGGCGAGCGTCAAGGCGCGCTTCGCCGACACCGATACCCAGCTGAAGGCCAAGGATCTGTTGCAGGCCCAGCTTGGCGACGATTACGTGGTCGCGCTGAATCTCCTCTCCAACAGCCCGCGCTGGCTGGCGTCGATCGGCGCGCTGCCGATGTACCTGGGCCTCGATCTGCGCGGTGGGGTGCACTTCCTCCTGCAGGTGGACATGAAGGCGGCGGTCGCCAAGCGGATGGAGGCGATGTTGAACGACGTCCGCAGCAACCTGCGGGAAAAGCGCATCTCGTACTCGGGCGTGACGCGCGAAGGACAATCGGTCACGGTGCGATTTCGCGACCAGTCGGCGCGCGAAAAAGGCCTGGCCGAGATCACGCGGACCCTGCCGGACCTCGACCTCAGGACGGTCGAAGACGGGCGCGAATATCGCATCGTTGCCACGCTGAAGCCCGAGGCGCAGAAGCGGACGCAGGACTATTCGCTGCAGCAGAACATCACGACGCTGCGGAATCGCGTCAACGAGCTCGGCGTCGCGGAGCCGATCATCCAGCAGCAGGGCGCGGACCGCGTGGTCGTGCAGCTGCCGGGTGTGCAGGACACCGCCAAGGCGAAGGACATCCTCGGGCGCACGGCGACCCTGGAAGTGAGGATGGTCGACGACGAGGCCACCGGCAACCCGGCGGCGATACAGGCGGCGCAGGCGGGGCAGGTTCCCTTCGGAGACGAGTTCTACATCGAGCGGGGCGGCTTTCCGATCCTGGTGCGCAAGCAGGTGGTGCTGACGGGCGATCGCATCAATGACGCGCAGCCCGGCTTCGACAACCAGACCGGCGAGCCGGCGGTGCACATCAATCTCGACGGGACCGGCGCGCGCATCTTCCAGCAGGTCACGCGCGAGAACGTGGGCAAGCGCATGGCCATCCTGCTCTTCGAGAGGGGCAAGGGAGAGGTGGTCACGGCCCCCGTGATCCGCAGCGAGATCCCGGGCGGCCGCGTCCAGATCAGCGGGCGCATGACGACGCAGGAGGCGCACGACGTGGCGCTCCTGCTGCGCGCCGGCGCGCTCGCCGCGCCGATGGAGATCATCGAGGAGCGCACGGTCGGCCCGTCGCTCGGGGCCGAGAACATCCGCATCGGCTTCCAGTCCACGTGGTACGGTTTCGCCGCTATCGCCGTGTACATGATCGCCTACTACGCGTTGTTCGGCGTGTTCTCGATCGTCGCGCTGGCCGCCAACGTGCTCTTCCTGGTCGCGCTGCTGTCCATGCTGCAGGCGACGCTGACGCTGCCCGGCATGGCGGGCATTGCGCTGACCATCGGCATGGCGATCGACGCCAACGTGCTCATCAACGAGCGCATCCGCGAGGAGCTGCGCAACGGCAACTCGCCGCAGGCGGCGATCCACGCCGGCTACGACCGGGCGTGGGGAACGATCCTCGACTCGAATCTCACCACGTTGATCGCCGGGCTCTTCCTGTTCCTGCTCGGCTCCGGGCCGGTGAAGGGTTTCGCTGTGGTGCTGTGCCTGGGGATACTCACCTCCCAGTTCAGCGCGGTGATGGTCTCGCGGTCGATGGTCAATCTCTATTACGGCAGCCGCCGGCGGCTCGAAAAGGTCTCGATCGGCCAGGTCTGGCGCCCGCAGTCGGCGACTAAGGCATGAAGGCGGAAGGCGCAATGCGCAAGGCGGAAGGAGCGGGAGCGTAGCCATGGAATGGTTCAGGATCACGCGCGACATACCGTTCATGCGCCACGCGCTGGTCTTCAACGTGATCTCGCTTGTCACGTTCCTGATCGCGGTGGGCTCGCTCGCCACCCGGGGGCTCAACCTCGGCGTGGATTTCACCGGCGGCACCGTGATGGAAGTGGCCTACCCGCAGGCGGCCGACCTGGGCAAGATCCGCGAGTCCGTCGCGCGGCTCGGCTTCACCGAAGCCTCGGTGCAGAATTTCGGAACCTCGCGCGACGTGCTGATCCGGCTGCCGCTCAAGCCGGGGGTAAGCAGCGCCAAGCTCTCGGAGCAGGTCATGCAGGAGCTGAAAAAGGACGACGCGCGCGTCGAGATGCGCCGCGTCGAGTTCGTCGGGCCGCAGGTGGGGCGCGAGCTGCTCGAGAACGGCGCTCTGGCTCTGCTGTTCGTGTCGCTGGGGATCGTCGCCTATCTCGCATTCCGATTCGAGTGGAAATTCGGCGTCGCGACGATCATCGCGAATCTCCACGACACCGTGATCATCGTCGGCTTCTTCTCGATCTTCCAGTGGGAGTTCTCGCTGCCGGTGCTGGCAGCGGTGCTGGCGATCCTCGGCTACTCGGTGAACGAGTCGGTGGTGGTGTTCGACCGGGTGCGCGAGGTTTTCCGCAACCGGAAGTTTCGCAGCATGTCGGTGCCGCAGATCATTGATCACGCGATCACGGCGACCATGTCCCGCACCATCATCACCCACGGCTCGACCCAGCTCATGGTGTGCTCGATGCTGGTCTTCGGCGGCGAGACGCTGTTCTACTTCTCGCTCGCGCTGACCATCGGCATTCTCTTCGGCATCTACTCCTCCGTGCTGGTGGCGAGCCCGATCGTGATGTGGCTCGGCGTCTCGCGCGAGGACCTCGCCCGGCCCGAGGTGCAGAAGAAGCCCGGCGAATCCGGCGCGGTGGTCTAGGCTGCCGGCCCGTGGAGCTCCTCGCCGGTTTCGTCGACATCGTTCTCCACCTCGACCGCCACCTGCAGTGGCTGGTTGCGAATTACGGCCCGTGGATCTACGCGATCCTCTTCGTCATTGTGTTCTGCGAGACCGGGCTGGTGGTGACGCCGTTCCTGCCGGGAGATTCGCTGCTGTTCGTGGCCGGAACGCTCGCGGCGGCGGGTGACATGTACATCCACAAGCTGTTCGCGGTGCTTGCCGCGGCCTCGTTCCTGGGGGACAACACCAACTACTGGATCGGGCGCTATGTCGGTCCACGCGTGTTCACGCGCGCTGGCTCGCGCATCCTCAACCCGGAGCATCTCGCGCGCACGCACCGCTTCTACGCCCGCTACGGGGCCAAGACCATCTTCTTCGCTCGCTTCGTGCCGATCATCCGCACCTTCGCTCCGTTCGTGGCGGGGCTCGGGCACATGCACTATCCGCGCTTCCTCTTCTACAGCTTCTCGGGCAGCATCGCCTGGGTCGGCTCGCTCTCCTACGCCGGCTACTACTTCGGCAACGTGCCGGTCGTGAAGCAGAATCTGACGCTGGTGATCGCCATCATCATCCTGCTCTCGATCACGCCCGGGATCGTTGAGTACCTGCGCCACCGCGCGTCGCACATGCGGCCGAAGGCGCCCCCTCCCTGACCCGCGACCGTGAACCTCTATTTCCGGCTGCTGGTCCTGCTGTTGCGCATGATCGGGCTGCCGCGCACGGCGCCGCTCGAGGAGTCGCGCGTCGGATTCCGCGTGCTGCCCACCGATTGCGACATCAATCTCCACATGAACAACGGGCGCTACCTCGCGTTCATGGACCTGGGTCGGCTGCACTTCGTCGCCCAGATCGGCCTCCTGGGGCTGATTCTCCGCAGGCGGTGGGGCGCAGCGCTCGGGGCGGCCGAGATCAACTTCATCCGCCCGCTATCGCCGTTCCAGAAGTTCGAGATCGTCACCCGACTCGTCACCTGGGACGAGAAGTACGCCTATATGGAGCAGCGCTTCGAGTCGGGCGGAGCGCTGTGCGCGCACGCCTTCGTCAAGGGCCTGTTTCTGGAAAAGGGCCGGCGGGTCAACCCGCCGGACGTGGCGGCGGCGCTGGGCATCACCGAGGCGCCGCCGCCCATGCCCGAGGAGCTGCGCATCTGGGCCGAGCTCGGCAACGTCAAGAAGCAGAATGCGTGACTCGTTTCCCGCTTCTCGTTGCTAGAACCCATCTCAAAAAATTTCCACGGAGCAGTATGAGCGTGCATCCGGGATATACGGCACCGCGCGGGTCCTGTCAGAACGGTCGGGGCCCGCTCCGAGGCTTCCCGCGCATCCGGGCAATTGACTTGGCCATCGCGTTCTCTGGAGTCATTACCGGTACCGGAAGCCTCGGATCAAACCTCGACCCTTCTGCCACCCGCGCAGCTCAGCACACCCGCGGGCCGGGTGGCAGAGCGGTTGGGATCTGGTTCCGGATTTCCGGTACTGGTACTGGGTGTCCAAGGGAGTTGTCCTGATCAATTGACCAGGTGGGCTGGGAAATCCGGAGAAGATCACGACCGCTCTGACGGGACCCGCCCCGCGGCCTGCGCACTACGCACAGGATGAACAATCGGAGGCGAAGGGCGAACGACCGGGTTATTGAGATAGGTTCTAGTGCCTGGCCGGTTCAGATTCTGCGGACGAGAAACGAGGAACGAGAAACGGGCAACGGTAACTCAAATGCGCTTTGCCAGCTCGGCGGCCTTGCCGATATAGGTCGCGGGCGTCAGGGCGAGCAGCCGCTGCTTCTCCGCGTCCGGGATCGCGAGGCTCCGGATGAGGGCGTGCAGCGCCTCGCGCGTGATGCCGTCCCGGCCGCGCGTCAGCTCCTTCAGCTTCTCGTAGGCGTCGGCGATTCCGTAGCGCCGCATCACGGTCTGGATCGGCTCGGCCAGCACCTCCCAGCTCCCGTCGAGATCCGCGGCCATGCGCGCGCGGTCGGCGTCGATCTTGTCGAGTCCCTTCAAGCACGAGTCGTAGCCGAGCAGCGCGTGACCGAGGGCGACGCCCATGTTGCGCAGCACGGTGGAGTCGGTGAGATCGCGCTGCCAGCGCGACACCGGCAGCTTCTCGGCGAGATGCCGCAACAGCGCGTTGGCGACGCCAAGATTGCCCTCGGAGTTCTCGAAGTCGATCGGATTGACCTTGTGCGGCATGGTGGAGGAGCCCACCTCGTCCGGCTTCGCCTTCTGCCGGAAGTAGCCGAGGGCAATGTAGCCCCACAGGTCGCGGTCGAGATCGACGAGGATGGTGTTGGCGCGGGCGAAGGCGTCGAACAGCTCGGCGATCGAATCGTGGGGCTCGATCTGGGTGGTGTAGGCGTTGAACTCCAGTCCCAGGCGCTCGACCATGCCACGCGCGATTCGCTCCCAGTCCACGCCGGGATAGGCGGCGACATGCGCGTTGTAGTTTCCGACCGCGCCGTTGAATTTTGCGGTGAGCCTGACGCCCGCGATGTGCTCGCGTGCTCGCAGCAGGCGGTGGGCGACGTTGACGAGCTCCTTGCCCATGGTCGTCGGGCTCGCCGGCTGGCCATGGGTGCGCGCGAGCATCGCGCAGTCCGCGAGGTCGGACGCGAGCTTGGCGAGCTTTTCGATGACCTTGTCGAGCACGGGCAGCAGGATCTGGTCGCGGGCGCGCTTGAGCATCAGTGCATGGGCGAGGTTGTTGATGTCCTCGGACGTGCACGCGAAGTGGAAGAACTCCGCGACCTTCGTGACTTCCCGGTTGGCACCGAGCTTCTCGCGCAGGAAGTATTCGACCGCCTTCACGTCATGGTTGATCCGGGCTTCGATTGCCTTCACCTTCTCGCCGTCGGCCTCCGTGAAGCGGGCGGCCGCCTCGTCGAGCTGGGCGAGGGTGGGGGGCGAGAACGGCGGCACTTCCCGGATCGAGGGCTCGGCGGCGAGCGTCTTCAGCCACTCGATCTCGACCCGCACCCGCAGCCGGATCAATGCGAGCTCGCTGAAGGTGTCGCGCAGTGCGGCGACTCTGTTGTGATACCGGCCGTCGAGAGGAGATAATGCGGTGAGGGGAGTCAATGCCATCGCTGCGCCATTTTACCAAAGGCGCGGCAGCCCCGACCGCAACAGGAGACGAAAATCATGACAAACGCATCGCAGACGCTGGCCGAATTCGCGGTCGGCCTGACCTGGGACCGCATTCCGCCGGAGGTGATCGAGCGCGCGAAGGACTGCGTGATCGACACGGTCGGCGCCTGCGTCTACGGCTCGCAGCTGCCGTGGACCCAGACCGTCATCGAGTATGCCAGGCGCAACAGCGCGCCGGGCGCATGCAGCGTCTTCGGCACGCCGGTCAAGGTGCGCGCGCCCTTCGCCTGCCTGTGCAACGGCGCCGCCGCCCATGCCTTCGAGCTCGATGCCCTGGTCGAGCCGAGCGTCGGCATCCACCCGAGCGCGGCGCTGGCGGTGCCGGGCCTGGCTCCCGCACAGGGGCGGAAGCTGAGCGGCCGGGCCCTGCTCAGCGCTTATGTCGCCGGTTTCGAGGTGCTCTACCGGATCGGGCACGCGGCGAACCACTCGATCGAGAAGGTCGGCTTCCATTCGCCCGGCGTCGTGGGCGTGTTCGGCACCGCGGCAGTGATCGGGAGGCTCTTCGATCTCGACGCGGGGAAAATGGCCAACGCGTTTGGCATCGCCGGGTCGTTGAGCTCCGGCCTGATGGAGTTCTCCAGCACCGGCGGCATGGTGAAGCGCCTCCACCTGGGGCGCGCCGCCGAAGGCGGCTTCATGGCTGCCGTGCTCGCGCGCGACGGCTATACCGGCCCGGCCGGCGTGCTGGAGGGGAAATACGGCGTGCTCAAGGTGTTCTGCCGGGATGCGCAGCCGGAGCGGCTCACCCGGGACCTGGGCAAGGTGTGGCACGTGATGAAGACCAAGATCAAGCGCTACGCCTGTCATTCCACGGCGCAGGTGCCGGTGACGCTTGCCCTCGACCTGAAGGAGAAGCACAAGCTCTCGGGGGACGATGTGGCCGGGATCGCCGTCTCGGCCGGCGAAAAGGTCGTGCATCAGCACGCCATCAACGAGCCGCGGGACATGACGATGATGCAGTACAGCGTGCCATTCTGTGTCGCGATTGCGCTGCACCGCGATCCGCTCGATCCCCGGACGTTTTCCGAGGCGACCTTGAGCGACCCGAAGATCCGCGCGCTCGCCAAGGGCGCGCGAGTCGAGCTGCTGAAGTCGGCGTCCGGCTATTCGTCGTCGGCGTGCCGGTTGACGCTGAAGCTAAAGAACGGCACGGATTTGACCGCCGAGGGATACGATTTCAAGGGCACGCCCACGATGCCCCTCACGCGCGCGGAGCTCCTCGAGAAATTCCTGAAGTTGACGGCGCACCGCGACCGCGCGAAGGCGGAGCGGCTGTTCTCGCAGCTCGCGGAGGCGGAGAAGGTGGCCGACTTCAGCGCCCTCGACTTCGCGTTGTAGGCCGTCAGGGCGCAAGAACGCGCCCGCCCGGGCGGCGGGACGTGCAACTTCTTGTGTACCGGACCTGTCTTTCGTTCCGGCACCCGATGATGATCCTGAGACCCATCCGATGAGAGTCACCCGCCGCGGTGCGTTGAAGACCCTCGCCGCCCTCGCGGCCGCGCCGTGGTGCGAGCCGGCGCGCGCGGCGGCGATCACCCTGACCGCGAGCGTCACGCGCCAGCAGCTCGTTCCGGCGGAGTACCCGCAGACGGAAGTGTGGTGCTACAACGGGACGGTGCCGGGGCCGGAGTTGCGCTTTCGACAGGGCGACGCGGCGCGCATCGTGGTCGCGAACCGCCTGCCGCAGCCGACCACGGTGCACTGGCACGGGCTGCGGGTGCCGAACCGGATGGACGGGGTGCCGCATGTCACGCAGCCGCCGATCGCGCCGGGCGCCGAGTTTGTCTACGAGTTCGCGCTGCCGGACGCTGGCACCTATTGGTACCACCCCCATCTCGCGGGCTACGAGCAGGTCGCGCGCGGGCTCTACGGCGTGCTCATCGTGGAAGAGCGCGATCCCATTCGCGTGGACCGGGACGTGACCTGGGTGCTGTCGGATTTCCGGTTGAACCCCGACGCAACCCAGCGCGAGGACTTCGACAGCCTGTTCGATCTCACGCATGCCGGGCGCATCGGCAACACCGTCACCGTCAACGGGCGGTTCACGCTGAAGGACGGCGCGTTTGCGGTGCGCAGCGGCGAGCGGATCCGGCTGCGCCTCGTCAACACTGCGGTCGCGCGCATCTTTCTGCTGCGTTTCAACAGCCACCAGCCGCGCGTGATCGCGCTCGACGGCCAGCCGGTCGCGCCGCACGTGCCCGAGCGGGGACTGATCGAGATTGCACCGGGAATGCGGGCGGACCTGGTGCTCGACTGCCTGCAACCGCCGGGCTCGCGCCATCTGGTGATGGACGAGGTCAACCCGCGCAGCGAGTCGCGCCTGATGGCGATCGACTACAGCGCGGAGCCGCCGCTGCGCGCGGAGCCGTCTGTGAGCCCGATCGCGCTCGGCCCCAATCCGCTGGCCGAGCCTGATGTGGCACGGGCCGAGCGGCACGAAATGCTGTTCGAGGGCGGCGCCATGGGCGCATTGCGCGAGGCGCATTTCGCGGGAGAGCGCGTGCCGCTGGCGGTGCTGGTGCGGAGCCACCATCTGGCCTGGACCATCAACGGTGTCGCGGTGAAAGAGCACGCTCACGAGCCGGTGCTCACGCTCAAGCGCGATGGCCACTACGTCCTGTCCCTGAAGAACGACACGGCATGGCCGCACCCGATCCATCTTCACGGCCACGCATTCCGGGTCGTCGCCCGTAACGGCGTGGCGACGCGCCACCGCGAATGGCGCGACACCGCGCTGCTCGCGCCGCGCGAGCGGGTGGACATTGCATTTGTTGCCGACAATCCCGGCGATTGGATGTTCCACTGCCACATCCTGTCGCACCAGGCGGGTGGGATGATGGCCATGTTGCGGGTCGCCTGAGCCGCGGCGCGTCGCTCGCGGATAGCAGATCGCGGATCAGTACCCGTCGCGAGCTGTGGGCGGGCCGGCGCACGTCGTGTATGCTTGCGCGTCGTTTGCGCCGAGCGAGCCCTTTGACTCCCGATTCTTCTTCCGCAGCGGCGGCCCGCGCTCTGAAGGACTGGGCTCTGCTCGCGGCGCTGGTCGCGCTGTGGGGCTCCAACTTCATGTTCGTCAAGCTCGGCGTGGCGCAAGTGCCGCCCGCGACGCTCGTTGCCGCGCGGCTCGTCATCGGCGCCGTGATCCTCGTCGCCATCGTCCGCGCCCTGGGCTACACCTTCCCGACGATCGGCCGCGCGTGGCTGCCGTACGTGGTCCTGGCGGTCGTGGGCAACTGCATGCCGTTCTGGTTCATTACCTGGGGCCAGAAGACCATCGACAGCGCGCTCGCCGGCATTCTGATGGCGATCATGCCGTTGACGACCGTGCTGCTCGCGCATTTCTTCGTTGCCGGCGAGGCGATGACGCGCAACCGCGTCGCGGGCTTCCTGCTCGGATTCGTGGGCATCGTCGTGCTGATGGGGCCGGCGGCGCTCGCCGGCCTGGGCGGCTCGCTGGTCGAGATCCTTGCCCAGTTGTCGGTGCTGGCCGGCGCGCTGTGCTATGCGACGAATGGCGTGCTCATCCGCGTGACGCTCAAGGGCGACGTGATGGTTGCCTCCGCCGCGATCATCGCCATCGCCGCCGCGGTCAGTGTTCCGGTCGCGCTGGTGGTGGATCAGCCGTGGCGGCTGGACCCGGAGGCGTCAGCGGTGCTGATTCTCCTCTGGATCGGCATCGGCCCGACCGCCATCGCGACCCTCGTGCACTTGAAGCTCATCGCCTCCGCGGGGCCCACCTTCATGTCGCTGATCAACTACTGCATCCCGGTCGTCGCCCTGGCGATCGGGGTGGCGCTGCTGGGCGAGGAACCGGGCGCGAACGCCTATTCGGGCCTCGTCCTCATCCTGGCTGGCATTGCGTTGAGCCAGGTGCGCCAGTCCCGGGCTCGGAAGTGACGAGAGGCGGCTGAGAGTGACGAGTAGCGGGTACGGCAGCGCGGGGAGCGATTGACCAATACCCCGACGCGGATGTGGAATTGGTCCTGTCGCCGATCACCCGTCGCGGGCACGCGCCGCGTGTGGAGCCGTCTATTGCTTGATTTCGACCGTCTGCGCCCCCAAATTTCCAGACGTGAGAACGATCACTGCGCCCTGGAACGGGTCTTGCTGACACTGTTAACCCGGGAGCCCGGGACGGCGTTGTTTTCGGGCATGAGGCGAAACGGCGATGAACATCATCTACAGCAGCGAAAGCTACTACGTGGTGGAATACCCCGCGCAGCACGGCTACGAGCTGGTGGACAAGCGCAGCGCCCGCGGCACGTTCTTCCAGGGCGATGTGGCAGACCGTTTTGTCAGCTCGCTGCAGGCGGCCGTTGACGAGGACGCTTCCATCGAGCGCGTGGACGAGTTTCTCAGCAATTTCGACGTTCTCCTGAACCAGCCCCTCGTCGTCCATTGACGGCTGCGGACCGGCGTCCGCGCGTCCAGCCCCGGCAAGCATCCTGAATGGTGGGTCGTGATCCGACCCACGATTTTTCGCGGCACGCGCCGTCGGTCACGCCGGGCCCAAGAGGGCGGATAGAATTTCGTTCATCCGCCGCACCGGCAGCGAGAAGTGCCCTTCGCCCGGGTAGAAGCGGGCGCGGCATCCCGGGATCGCCGCGGCCAGGCGCTTTCCCATTGCCACCGGAACCGTGGTGTCCTGTTCCCCGTGCCACAGATGGCAAGGCACGCGTATCGAATCCACGATGGTTTCCCAGGGGCGGGCGAGCAGCGTCATGTCCAGCGCCGCGCCGCGTCCGCCCTGGCGGAACGCTTCGCGATACGAATTCGCGAACGCGCCAAACACTTCGGGATCGGCGAGCACTTCCTGGTCGGATGGCGGCAGGTGGGAAGCAAGCAGGCTGAGCAGCAGGCGGGGGCTTCTCCGCAACACCGGAGCCAGAGCGCGGTTGGACAGCCGGGACAGGAACGGTGCGCTGCGGGCGAGCGCAAACGAGGCGCGCGCAAACGGATTCATTCCCGCGGTGTATTCGGCCCGATCGGCCTGGCCGAGGCCGCAAACGATGCCAAACGTCGTGAGGCGGCCGGGAATCGCGCCGGCGCATGCAACGGCGTACGGCGCACCCCCTGAGATTCCCAGCAAGGGGAACTGCACGAGCTTAAGGGAATCGGCCAGTTCGAGCAGGTCGCGCGGCCAATCGGTGACGCGGCGTCCTGCCTGGAAATCGGAGAGGCCGAAGCCCGGACGGTCGGGCGCGATCAGCCGCACATTGAGCCGCAGCGCCGCCTCATGGGCGATGCGGCCGTCAAGCCGTGAGGCGGGAAACCCGTGGCAGTACAGCATGGGTCGGCCGCCGGGCGCCCCGAACTCGGAGTAGCCGAGGCGCCGGCCGTCGCACAGCGTCACCACCTTGCCGCTAGCATCGTGGACGTCGATGGGCACCCTGGAGGCGGCCCCGGGCGCTGGGTCTTTCGTCACTCGTTACCCGGCGCGCACGCCTCACTCGAGGCGCGACCAACCCGGCTCCTCGCGATCGAGCATGCGCTTCAATGCCTCAAAATGCAGCTCGGCCTGCTGGGCATCCTCCATCATCTGCTTCGCCGTCAACAGGGCGACGCGCTCGGACACGATGCGCAGCGGCTTGCCGGTGCCCATCGCCAGCACCTGCAGCATGCATGCGCGCTCGAGATAGTAGAGGTCATCGAACGCAGCCGCGACCGAGGGCCCGCACACCATCACGCCGTGGTTCCCGAGAAACAGCACGTCGGCGTCCTTCGCCTGGGCGCACATGCGCTCGCCCTCCGCCTCGTCGAGCGCCAGCCCGTTGTACTGGTCGTCGTACGCGACGCGCCCGTGGAACTTGAGCGCGTTCTGGCTCGCCCACTCGAGCCGCCCGCCCTGCACCACGGTGAGCGTCGTCGCGAACGGCATGTGGGTGTGCATCACGCACCGGGCCGAGGGCTTCGAGCGGTGCATGGCGCCATGGATGAAGAACGCCGTGGGCTCGACGCCGTGCCGGCCACTCACCTTGCGGCCTGCCGCGTCCACCTCTACCAGGTCCGCAGGCGTCACTTCCGACCAGTGCAGGCCCTGCGGATTGATCAGGAAATGGCCACTGCGCCCGGGAATCTCCACGCTGAAGTGATTGCAGATGCCTTCGCCAAAGCCGAGCCGATTCGCCCAGCGCAGCGCCGCCGCGAGGTCGATCCGGGCTTGCGTTTCGGGATGGGGTGCCACGAGCCTATCTCAAGTTCAGGCGGCAAGCTCGATCAGGGTGTAGTCGCCGCGGGGACGGGCGAAGTAGCGCGTCAGTATCTTGTAGGTATCGAGATCGAATGCTGCCGGCAGACGGAGCCCTTCCAGCTCACCCAGCTCGGCCTCGGAACGCACCGTGCCCAGATAGCACCAGCGGTCAAGCACGATGATCTCTCCCTGCGTCGCGCCGCGCTCGCGCACCCCGATCCGCCCCTTGAACGGCCACGGTCGCATGCGAAGCTGTGCGAGCGCAACGGCGAGCCGCAGCCCGTGTTGAGCGCGCGACTCCTTGCCCACGCACGCACCGCGGCAGCGCTTCAACTGGTGGGCAAAGCAGGGGCCTTTGCCCTTCTCCAGACCCAGGACGATCGGGCAGAGCTGGTGCGCGGTCGCGATGTCGCGCAGCGCCTCGAGCGCCGCGGACCGCGATCGAAACAATCCGTGAAGGTGGTCGAATCGCACCTGCGCGAGATCGTGCGCGCTCACCAGCCGCGGCGGGTCGAGCAGCGCCTCGGCGCGCCAGTGCCAGGCGCAGAGTTCCGCGGCGCGGCGCAGCCGGCGGTTATAGACCGGCGCAAGGCGCTTGACGAGGCGCGATTCCTCGATCAGCGCGCCGAGCTCGCCGGCGGTCTCGATCCAGTCGACCCGCTTCACCTGCTGCGCGATCTTCATGTCCCGCGCATCGCGATGATCGCCCGCGAAATGCGCCAGTATCCGCAGCCGCAGGTTGATGCTCTTGCCCACGTAGAGCGCGGCACCGTTCTCGCCATAGAAGAGATAGACGCCGGGCGCTTCCGGGATATCGTCGAGGGCGCCCTCCGCAAGTCCCGCCGGAACGGCGGGTGCCCGGACAAGGGCATCCACCGCGGCGGCAACGGCTCCAGGGGCAACCTCGCCGCGCCACTTCTTCAGAAGCAGGCATACGGCGCGCGCATCGCCGAGCGCGCGGTGGCGCGCGTCGCAGGACAGGCCGTGACGATCCATGAGCGCATCGAGATTGTGACGCGCCTCCCGCGGGAAGAGCCGGCGTGACAGCTTGACCGTGCACAAGACGCGGCTCGAGTAGCGCAGCCCCGCGCGGCGGAACTCGTTCCGGAGAAAGCCATAATCAAAGCGGACGTTGTGTGCGACCAGCAGCTTTCCGTCCAGCCGTGCCAGCAGGGGCGGCGCGATCTCGGCGAACGTGGGCGCGAGGGCGACCATTTCATCCGTGATCCCGGTAAGCGACTGGATGGCCGGCGGTATTCTCGTGCCGGGATTCACCAGCGTGGACCACTCAGCGACGCTGCGACCGCGCTCGACCTCGATCAAGCCAACCTCCGTCACGCGGTCGTATACCGGATTCGCCCCGGTAGTCTCGAGGTCGAGAATGACGAAGGGCTGGTCCAGCACCGGCGGCCGCCTAATGCAGAAGCCAGAAGTCAGAAGGCGGAAGGTTACCGGCTATCAGGTCATCCTTCATCCTTCTGCCTTTTTCCTTCGGTGATCCCGATCACCGGCTGGTGTGGCCGATGGCGCCCGAAATCTTCTCGGCGGCCAGGCGCACCTGGGCGGCCCATGCCTTATTGAGCCGGTCGGAGGGCGCGGAGACGGAAAGGCCGGCGACGAGCTTACCGTCGTCGTTGTAGATACCGGAGCCAATGCAGGACACGCCTTTCTCGGCTTCTTCGTTGTCGAACGCGTAGCCGAGGCGGCGGACCTTCTCGAGCTCTTTCGACAGGGCATCGATGTCGGTCAGGGTATTGTCGGTGTATCGGGGCAGGCCGGTGCGCCGCGCGTACTCGGTGCATTTCTCGGGGCCATCCTCGGCAAGAAAGATCTTTCCCACCGCGGTGATATGCAGCGGCGCGCGGGCGCCGATGATTTGAATGACGCGCATCATTGCGTTGCTGCCGGAGGTGCGCTCGATATAGACCACTTCGTCATCGTGGCGGACGGACAGGTTGATGGTCTCGCCCAGTTCCTGGTGGAGGTCCTGCATGTGGGGCAGAGCCTCTTGGCGCACGCTCAAGCGCGATTTCACGAGGTTGCCCAGCTCGAGCAGCCGGATGCCGAGGCGATAGGTGCCGGGCTCGATCCGGTCGACCAGGCGGTTGGCCACCAGCACGGACAGAATGCGGTGCGCGGTGGAGGGGTGGAGGCGGGTTTCGGTAGCGAGCTGCTTGAGGTTGACCGGCGCGGTATGGGTGGATAGGGCCCGGAGCAGGCCCATCATGCGGTCGATGACCTGGATCGAGGATTTCTCTTCTTTTTGTCGAGCCACGGCAGGGAGTTAAATCGAATCAGGCGGCCGATTTTACAATATGAAATCGGCAGCGACAATGAAAAGTAGCGTTTCCGGACGGCGCTAGGGGGAGTCCCAACAGGTATCGCGGTAATACGTTGTTTTTGCTATACTATGAGGCTCCTCCGCTCGAAACGCATCGCACTCACATTCCCATGAGCAAGACAGCGACTCCCTCGCGTAATCGCAATGGCAACGGGCGCCACGTCAGCGGGCGCAACGGCAATGGGCGTAACGGCAGCGCTCACGGCCGCAACGGCAATGGACGCGCCACGGCAGCTGCCGTGGCGGCGGCGCCGGAAGTCAAGAACTATATGACGTCGCAGGGTTATGCGCGCTTGAAGACCGAGCTCACGAAGCTGCTCGACGCCGAGCGCCCCGAGCTGGTCAAGACCATCCAGTGGGCGGCCTCCAACGGCGATCGCTCCGAGAACGGCGATTATCTCTACGGCAAGCGGCGGCTGCGGGAGATCGACCGGCGGATCCACTATCTCAACAAGCGCCTCGACAGTGCCGAAGTCGTCGATCCGGCGCGGCGGGGCGACTCCGACCAGATATTCTTTGGTGCCACAGTTACCTACGCCTACGTGCGCGGCGGGCGCGAGGAGCGCACGGTCACCATCGTGGGCGTGGATGAGGTGGATGTGAAGCGCGGCCAGGTGAGCTGGCTTTCGCCCATCGCGCGGGTCCTGCTCAAGCGGCGCAGCGGCGACGTCGTGACGCTGGCCACTCCTGCCGGCGAGGCCGAGATCGAGATCATCGGCGTCCGCTACGCGGCGTCCGCCTAGGCACTCTCCATCCCGCCCGTTGCCGGTCGGCGGGCGCACCGATACCATCTGTTAAGTCCGGGCGCAAAGCGCCGGCTTAACTGCGCGCGTTCGAATGGACAGGATGCTGCCGTTCAACGCGCGCCCCGACATTGACCGTCTCGTTCTTTACCGCCGCCCTTTCCGCCTGGCGCGCCGCGCATGTCGCCGTGCCCGAGCTGCGCGCCGATAGCGTCCCGCTCGAAGGCGTAGTAAAGCTCTCCATCAAGGCGGTGCCAGACGCGCGCACGGCCGACAACCTCGGGACCGAGCGCGAGGGCACCGGCGTCGTGTTCGGTGAAAAGGGCCTCATCCTCACCATCGGCTACCTGATCCTCGAGGCGGGCTCCGTATTGGTGGTGGCCGGGGACGGGCGCGTATTTCCCGCGAGCGTCGTCGGCTACGACCACGCCACGGGCTTTGGCGTGCTGCGTGCGGGCATCGACTGCCGGCCCCTGGAGGTGGGCAGCTCGGCGGACGTCAGGGAGCTTGCTACGGTCCTGGTCGCGGCGCACGGCGCTGCCGGGGGCGCCTCGCGCGCCTGCGTCGTGGCGCGGCGCCGCTTCACTGGCTGGTGGGAGTACATGATCGACGGCGGGATTTTCACCGCGCCACCGCGTTTCGAGCACAGCGGAGCGGCCCTTCTCGACGCTGAGGGCAAGCTGGTGGGGGTGGGTTCGCTGTGGGTCAGCGACGCGCTCGAAATCGGAGCGGCGTTCCCGGGCAACATGTTCGTCCCGATCGATCTCCTCAAGCCGCTGCTCGAGGACCTGCTCACCACCGGCCGGCGGCGCGAACCGCCACGACCCTGGCTCGGCGTGTATTCCGAGGAGATCCAGGGACACGTGGTGGTGACGCGGGTGCTGCCGCAATCCCCGGCGGAGCAGGCGGGCCTCGCGCGCGGGGACGTCATCCTCGGGGTCGGCGGACAGGCGGTGGGACGCCAGAGCGAGTTCTATCAGAGGCTATGGGCGGCCGGCGATGCAGGCGCTCCCGTCGTCCTGCACGTGCTGCACAAGAAGACCGTGCGGCAGCTGACGGTGCATTCGATGGACCGCATGGCGTTTCTGCGCCCGTGGCGCAGCTGACGCCGCCACGCGGCAACGTCCTCAAGCTCCCGTTCTTTTTCGCGCCTGGCGCGGAGCGTAGTCGTCGGGGGCGCCGGGTGGTATCGGCGGGTGTGCCTTGAGGCTTTGCTGGAATTCGTGGATCAGGCGGCGCATCGGCGTGCGCACCCAGCTCGAGGCGGTGTGAACGTCAGTTTCCTCCTTGGGGTCCTGCACCAGGTTGAAGACGAGGGGTGACTCGAGGTGGTTCGGGCCGGCGTTGGGCTCGGCCTCCCAGACCAGATGCATTTTCCAGTTGCGCCACTTGACGGCGCGCAACTCCTGCTTGATGAAATAGACGAATCCTTCGCGGCCCGATTTTTTCCGTGTTCCGAGGAAGAAATCGAGCTGGTCGACGCCGTCCACCGGCCGGTCGGTGGGCACCTGCGCGCCGGCGACGTGCCCGAGAGTGGTATAGAGGTCGGTCACGTGGACGATCTCGTTGCTGACCCGGCCCGGCGATATCCGCCCCGGCCAGCGGGCGATGAACGGCGCGCGCATTCCGCCTTCCATGGCCGTGTGATAGGTACCCGTCCACGGTCCCGCGGTGCCCCGCCACGGGCGGCGGAATTCCGGCCCATTGTCGCTCGCGAAGATGAGAAGCGTATTGGCGGCGATCTTCAATGCGTCGACGCCATCCACGATCTGCCCGACCCGGTGGTCCATCTCGGCCACGGAATCGGCAAAGTCCCCGCATCCGGTCTTTCCGGCGAAGTCCGGGTGGGGGAGCGTGGGATAGTGAAGCTGCGTAATCGGCACGTACGCGAAAAACGGCCGCTTTGCCTTCGCCTGGCGCTTCATGAATGCAAGCGCGTGCGTGACGAGCTCGGAGTCGATGCGCCGGCGCATCGCGAGGTCGTAGACGGCGACGTTGCGCGGCCGGCGCTTTTTCGCCGACTCCATGACGTAGGGCAGAGGCGTCGCCCGCGGATCGTAGCCGGGCGAGCTCGTGAACATGCTCTCGTTGGTGGTGCGCGGGATGCCGTACCACTCGTCAAAGCCACGGTCGGTCGGATAGCGCCCCGCGCGGTCGCCGAGATGCCATTTGCCGTGGATCGCGGCCGCATAGCCGCGCGCCGACAGCAGTTGCGCCAGCGTGACTTCCCACGGAACGATGCCCTGCGGCAGCCCGGCGGGCACGGCCTGGAGAGCGCCGGTGCGGATCGGGTGCCGGCCCGTCATCAGCGCGGAGCGCGTCGGCACGCAATCGCTCTCGACGTTGAAATTGAGCAGCCGCAGCCCCTCGGACGCGAGGCGGTCGATGCGCGGCGTCGGCGCGCCGCGCAATTCTCCGCCGCCGTAGCAGCCGAGCTCGCCCCAGCCGAGGTTGTCGGCCAGGATCAGAACGATATTGGGCGGAGAAGCTTCCCGGGACCGTGCCATCGTGATCTTCTGGCATGTGGCGCAGCGCCCCCGCATCGTAGCATGGCGGCGGATGCCGTCGATTCCCCGCTGCGCCGCGCGGCGCGCCGGTCGACGGCGCTTTTTCTGCGATAATTACCCCCGCCCGCGGTCGGGCGCCGACGCAAGAGCGCGGCGGTCCGGTCACCACTCACCAGTCACGTTTTTCCGAACCATGCGCGTCGGCCTTTTCGTCACCTGCCTCGTGGACCTGATGCGGCCGCGTATCGGGTTTGCCGCGATCCGGCTGCTGGAGGCCGCGGCATGCGAGGTGGTGGTCCCGCGCACGCAGACCTGCTGCGGCCAGCCGGGGTACAACGCCGGGGACCGCGCCTCCGCGCGGGCGCTCGCGGCCAAGGTGCTCGACGAGTTCGAAGGCGTAGATCATGTCGTCGTCCCCTCTGGCTCCTGTGGCGGAATGATCCGCATGCATTACCCGGACCTGTTCCGGGACTCCCCCCTCGAGCTCGAGCGCGTTCGCAAGCTGTGCGACCGGACCTACGAGCTTACGGATTTCCTGGTCAATGTCGCGAAGCTCGAGGCCATTCCCGCCGCGTTCTCCGGGACCGTGACCTACCACGACTCGTGCGCGGGGCTGCGCGAGCTCGGCATCAAGTCCCAGCCGCGGGCGCTGCTCGCGAAATTGCCGGGAGTCACGCTGAAGGAGATGGGGGAGGCCGAGACCTGCTGCGGCTTCGGCGGCACCTTCGCTTTGAAGTTCGGCGAGATCTCCGCCCACATCGCCGGGCGCAAGTGCGCCAACATCGCCGCCAGCGGCGCAGATGCCGTGGTGCTGGGGGACCTGGGCTGCATGCTCAACATCGAGGGCCGGCTGCGGCGGGGCGGGGACATGAAGACCCGGGTGCTCCACATCGCCGAGGTCCTCGCCGGCGCGGCGGGAGCCGAGGCGCGCCCCGTGCCAGGCGACTGACACGAGTGACGATTCATGAGAATCGTATTCATGGGTTCGGGCGGCGTCGGGGGATTGATCGGCGCGCGCCTTGCGCAGGCAGGCTGCGACGTGTCCTTCATCGCGCGCGGCGCGCATCTTGCGGCAATGCGTGAGCATGGGCTCACGCTCGAAAGCCCGGTCGGCAACGTGCATCTGCCCAAGGTGCGGGTGACCGATGACCCCGGCTCCCTCAAGGGCCCGTTTGATCTCGTCATCTTTGCCGTCAAGCTCTGGGACACCGAGGCCGCGGCGCGCTCGATCCTGCCGCTGCTGGGGCCGGATACCGGCTTTCTGTCGCTGCAGAACGGCGTGCGCAAGGACGAGGTGCTGCGACCCATCGTCGGCGAGAACGCGCTGATGGGCGGCGTTGCGTACATGGGCACCGCGATTTCCCGCCCCGGCGTGATCCAGCACACCGGCACGATGCAACGGGTGGTGTTTGGTGAATACGACGGCCGGCGCTCGACGCGCGCCGAAGCGCTGCTCGAATGGCTGAAGAAGACCAGCATCGACGCCAGGATCTCCGACGACGTCCGCCGCTCGATCTGGGAGAAATTCGTGTTCCTGGTCGGCATGGCCGCGGTCACGGCGAGCATCCGTCTGCCCCTCGGGCCGATCCTCGCGCACCCGCTGACCCGCCAGCTCTATCTCGACGCGATGCGGGAAGCGGCCGCGGTGGGACGGGCGCACGGCGTGCGCCTGCCGGAGGACATCGCCGAGGAGCGGTTGGCGTTCAGCGACACGCTGCCGGCGACGATGACTGCTTCGCTGCAGCTCGATCTCGAGCGCGGAAATCCGCTGGAAGTGGAGTGGCTGTCGGGCTCGGTGGTCGATCTCGGCGCGGCGGCTGGCGTGCCGACACCCATCCACCGCGTGGTGCGGGACATCCTGACCCTGCACGCGCGGGGCAGAAAGGCGTGATCACCCCGTCCCAGCTTACCGTGAGGAGCCTCCGCACCGAGGCGGTGATGGTGCCGATGACCTACGTGCTTGGCACCAGCCAGCAGGCGCTGCGCGAGGCGCCGCTGCTGCTCGTGGACCTCGAGACCGAAGAGGGCGTGACCGGCCGCGCTTACCAGTTCTGCTACGTGCCTGCTGCCGCCGCGGCGATCGTGGTGATGCTCGGGGAAGTGCTGCGCACCGTGAAGGGCGCGCGGGTCGATCCGGAAGCGCTGTGGGCGAAGCTCGCGAAGCGCTTCGTGCTGATCGGCGTCCAGGGCGTCGTCCGCATGGCACTGGCGATGTTCGACGTCGCGGCATGGGATGCGCTCGCCCGGGCGGCCGGCAAGCCGCTCGCTTCGCTTCTCGGGGGAGCGCCCCGCGCGGTGCCTGCGTACAACAGCTGCGGCCTGGGCCTGAAGGAGGATCCCGGCGCCGTGGCGGACGAGGCGGAGAAGCTGCTTGCCGGCGGCTTCCGCGCGATCAAGCTCCGCCTGGGCTATCCAACGCTCGAGGACGATATCGCGGCGGCGCGCGCGGTGCGCTCCCGCATCCCCGCCCACATCGCGCTGATGGTGGATTACAACCAGGCGCTCACCGTCGAGGAGGCGATCCGGCGCGGCCGCGCGCTGGAGGGTGAGGGCATCTACTGGATCGAGGAGCCCGTCCGGCACGACGATCTCTCGGGATGCGCGGAGGTCGCGCGCGCGCTGGCGACGCCGGTCCAGATCGGAGAGAACTTCTCGCTCCCGAGCGACCTGGAACGGGCGCTCGCCGCGCAGGCCTGCGACTACGTGATGCCGGATCTCGAGCGCATCGGCGGCGTCACCGGCTGGCGGCGCGCGGCCGGGCTTGCCGCGGCCAGGGGGATGCAGATGTCCTCGCATCTCTACCCGGAGGTGAGCGCGCATCTCCTTGCGGCGACGCCGACGGCGCACTGGCTGGAGTACGTCGATTGGGCCAACGCCATAGTCGAGGAGCCGCTGCGGGTCGTCGACGGCGCCGCGATACTCGGCAGCCGGCCCGGCAACGGTCTCGCTTGGAATCAGGAAGCGGTCCGCCGCTACCGCATGAACTGATGCAGATCACGTCCATGCACTTCAAGGCGGCGGCGAGCGCCAAGCTCGCGGACGCCAACCTCCAGTCCGCGCTGAACCGGCTGCAGGGCAATTTCGTGCGCGGTCGCGCGGACCGCGTCGCCGAGCTCGGCAATTACGAGGAGATCCGCACGGCAGCCGCCGCCATCCGCGATCGCGCGCTCGCCGACCTCGATCTCTACCTGCGGGAATTCGAGCGCAACGCGATCGCGCGCGGGGCCGTCGTGCACTGGGCGGGAAGCCGCACGGATGTGAACGCCATCGTGTGCGAAATCGCGCGCCGGCACGGCGTGAAGAAGGCGGTCAAGTCGAAGTCCATGGTGACCGAGGAGTGCGCATTGAACGACGCGCTTGCGGCCGCCGGCATCGAGGTCGTCGAGACCGACCTGGGCGAATACATCCTGCAGCTCGCCGGGGAGCCGCCATCGCACATCGTCGCCCCGGTGGTGCACAAGACGCGTGACGAGGTATCGGATCTGTTCGAGGCAAAGCACGGCACGCCGCGCAAGACCGACATCGCGGCGTTGACGCGGGAAGCGCGGGAAATGCTGCGCCAGCATTTCGTCACCGCGGACATGGGCATCTCGGGCGCGAATTTCGTCGTCGCCGAGACCGGCTCGACGTTGATCGTCACCAACGAGGGCAACGGCCGCATGGTGACGACGCTCCCACGGGTGCACGTCGCGATCACCGGCATCGAGAAGGTGGTGCCGACGCTGGAGGACGTGGCGACGTTGATGCGTCTTCTGCCGGCGCACGGAACGGGACAGACCATCTCCAATTACATCTCGATCACCACCGGCGTGAAGGGGGAGGGCGAACGCGACGGGCCGGAGCATTTCCACGTCATCCTGCTCGATGGCGGGCGGGCCGATCTGCTCGGAAGCGACCTGCAGCCCATGCTGCGCTGCATCCGCTGCGGCGCGTGCATGAATCACTGCCCGGTGTACCAGAGCGTGGGCGGGCACGCCTACGGGTGGGTCTATCCCGGCCCGATGGGCTCGGTGCTGACGCCGAGCTACGTCGGGCTGGAGAACGCGCTCGATCTGCCCAACGCCGCGACGCTGTGCAATCAATGCGGGGTGGTGTGCCCGGTCAGAATCCCGCTGCCCGATCTCATGCGGAAGCTGCGCGAGCGGCAGTTCGAGCGGGGGCTCAAGCCGTGGCCGGAGCGATTCGGACTCGCGCTGTGGAGCTGGGCGGCGCGGCGCCCGGCGATCTATGCGATGATGTCGGCGCTTGGCGCGCGCATCCTGTCTGTTCTCGGGGGGCGGGGCAAGCGGATCCGTCATCTTCCTCTCGCCGGCGGCTGGACCGGCGGGCGCGATTTGCCGGCGCCGGCGGGCCGCACCTTCCGCGAGCTGTACCGGATGCGGCGCAACCGGGGTGGGGGTAGTCCCACCGAGGACATGCCATGAAAAAACCCGCGGAGCTGAAGAACGTGACGAGCGTGCCGCTGTGGATCTTCGGCAGGCATCATCCCTCCGCGAGCAGCCGCTTCGGCCCGGTGACCAATCCCGCGACCGGCGCCGTCATCCGCAAGGTGCCGTTCTGCCAGGCGGCCGATATCGACAGCGCGGTGAAGGCCGCGGCCGCTGCTGCGCCGGGCTGGGGCGACACGCCGCCGCTCCGGCGCGCGCGCGTGATGCAGAAGTTCCTGCAGCTGCTGCAGGCGAACCAGAAGGAGCTGGCGGGTCTCGTCACGGAAGAGCACGGCAAGACCCTTCCCGACGCCATGGGTTCCGTCCAGCGCGGGATCGAGGTGGTCGAGTTCGCCTGCGGCATCCCGCATCTGCTCAAGGGCGAGCACTCGGAAAATGTCGGCTCGGGGGTGGACTGCCACACGGTGCGCCAGCCGGTGGGCGTGTGCGCCGGCATCACGCCCTTCAACTTTCCCGTCATGGTGCCGCTCTGGATGTTTCCGGTGGCGATCGCGTGCGGCAATGCCTTCATTCTCAAGCCGTCGGAGAAAGTGCCCTCGGCCTCGCTGCGCATGGCGGAGCTCTTCAAGGATGCCGGCTTGCCCGACGGAGTGCTGAACGTCGTGCACGGCGACCGTGAAGCGGTGGACGCGATCCTCGACCACCCGGGCATCCACGCGGTGTCCTTCGTCGGGTCGACGCCGATCGCGAAGCACATCTACGAGACGTGTGCGAAGAACCACAAGAGAGTGCAGGCGTTGGGCGGAGCCAAGAACCACGCGGTCGTGCTGCCGGATGCCGACCTCGAGTTCGCGGCCGACGCCTTGATCGGCGCCGCCTATGGGTCGGCGGGTGAGCGCTGCATGGCGATTTCCGCAGTGGTTGCGGTCGGCGCCGCCGCCGATCCGCTGGTGAAGCTGCTCAAGAAGAAGGCGGAAGCGATCGTTGTCGGGCCAGGGGAGAAGGAGGGCGTGGACATGGGCCCGCTGGTGACCGCGCAGCACCGTGACAAGGTCGCCGGCTATATCGGCCAGGGCGTGAAGCAAGGGGCGACGCTCGTCGTCGATGGGCGCGGTCTCAAGGTCCGTGGATTCGAGAATGGACACTTTCTCGGCACGACGCTCTTCGACAACGTCACGCCGGAAATGAGTATCTACCAGGACGAGATCTTCGGGCCGGTGCTGGTCGTGCTGCGCGCGCGGACGCTGGAGGATGCGATCGCGCTCGTCAACCGCAACCCCTACGCCAACGGCACGGCGATCTTCACCGAATCGGGCGGCGCCGCGCGGCGCTTCGAGAACGAGATCCAGGTCGGCATGGTCGGCGTGAACGTGCCGATCCCGGTGCCGGTCGCTTTCTATTCCTTCGGCGGATGGAAGAATTCGCTTTTCGGCGACCTGCACGTGCACGGCATGGAGGGCGTCAAGTTCTACACCCGCACCAAGGCCGTCACGACGCGCTGGCCGCACCAGGATACGCCGGCGCCGGGGCTCAACATGCCGACCCTTGGCTAGCGCAGGGATGAGGGATGGGGGATGAGGGCTGAGGGATGAGCTCGCGCGAAAGCATCCTGGCGCGGATCCGGGCGCGGCAAGGGAAAAGCCCGCTGGCGACCGAGGCCGAGCGCGCGGCCGTGCGGGCGCACATCCAGGCGCGTCCCGCCAGCGTGCGGCCGCGCATGGAATGGGAACCCCTCGCGCGCTTTCGCGAGCGCGCCCTCGGCCTGTCGAGCACGGTGGATGGGGTAGAAACGCTCGCGGCCGTTCCCGCAGCCGTGGCCCGCTATCTCGAGGCGTCCGGACTGCCGCGCGCTGCCGTATGCTGGCAGGAGCTCATGGCGCTCGACTGGAGCGGCGCGGGGATGCGGGTGGAAGCGCGCGCGGCGTGCGACACCGACCTCGTCGGCATTTCCGGCGCGTTCTGCGCCGTCGCCGAAACCGGCACGCTGATGACGGTTTCGGGCCGCGACACGCCGGCAACGGTGAGCCTGCTGCCCGAGACGCACGTCGCCGTGGTGAGTGCCTCGCGCATCGTGCGCGGCATGGAGGAGGCGTGGCAGCTCGTGCGGAGCGAATTGGGCCGCCTGCCGCGCGCAGTGAATTTCATCTCCGGCCCTTCGCGCAGCGCCGACATCGAGCAGACGGTGACGCTCGGGGCGCACGGCCCCTATCGCGTGCATGTCATCGTGGTCGCGGGCGCCGGCTGACGCCGTTTCGCTCCCGGGCGGCGCGCATCGGCGCACGCTGCGTGCGATTTGTGGCGGCACAAACGCCGATGTCATAATGACGCGCAATGCGCCCCGGCGGCGCTGCAACGCAGCACGAGCGGGGAACTTTTCGCGGCATTGCGAGACAGATCAATTACAAGAGAGAGAACACCATTCCTGCTGCATCGCAGGCCGAGGGCGATGCCCGCACGCCACACCACAAACCCCGCGCCGGCAACAGGCCGTAGCGGCGCGCGCAGCCGCACGCCGCGCAAGGCGGTGACGCCGCTCTCCGCGCACGACATCTATCTCTTCAAGGAGGGCACGCACGCCCGGCTCTACGAGAAGCTCGGCGCGCAGCGCGCGGTTGCGGGCGGCGACTCCGGCTTCCACTTCGCGGTGTGGGCGCCGAGCGCACGCGCGGTCTCCGTGATCGGCGACTTCAACGGCTGGGATGCCGCCGCGCACCCGCTGGCGCCCCGACGCGACGGCTCCGGCATCTGGGAAGGATTCGCCGCGGGCGTCGGGGCGGGCGCCTGCTACAAATTCCGAATCACGCCGGATGCAGGCGGGGCAGTCGAGAAGGCGGATCCGTTTGCGTTCTGCACGGAGTGCCCGCCGTCGACTGCTTCCCGCACCTGGTTTCTTGACTACGAGTGGGGCGACGCGGAGTGGATGGCCGCGCGCGGCAAGAAGAACGCGCTCGATGCGCCGGTGGCGATTTATGAAGTGCACGCGGGATCGTGGAAAAGGAAGAACGGCCGCTTCCTCGGCTACCGCGAGCTCGCGCACGAGCTCGCGGACTACGTCGCGAAGACCGGCTTCACGCATGTCGAGCTGATGCCGGTGACCGAGCACCCGTTCTACGGCTCCTGGGGCTACCAGACCACCGGCTACTTCGCGCCGACGGCGCGCTACGGCACGCCGCAGGACCTGATGTACCTGGTGGACTTCCTGCACCAGCGCGGCATCGGCGTGATCCTCGACTGGGTGCCCTCGCATTTTCCCGACGATCCGCACGGCCTCGCGCGCTTCGACGGCACGCATCTGTTCGAGCACGCCGATCCGAGGCAGGGCTACCACCCGGAGTGGAACTCGAGCATCTTCAACTACGGCCGGCACGAGGTGCGCGCAATACTCACGTCCTCGGCGCTGTTCTGGCTCGATCGCTACCACATCGACGGGCTGCGCGTGGACGCCGTGGCATCCATGCTCTACCTCGACTATGCCCGCAAGGAAGGCGAGTGGATTCCGAACCGCTACGGCGGCAGGGAGAATCTCGAGGCGATCCAGTTCCTGCGGACGCTGAACGAAGCGGTCTACCGCGATCACCCCGATGCGTTCACGGTGGCCGAGGAGTCCACGGCATGGCCGATGGTGTCGCGCCCGACCTATCTGGGCGGCCTCGGCTTCGGAATGAAGTGGAACATGGGGTGGATGCACGATACGCTCGCCTATCTGCGCGAGGATCCCATCCACCGCAGGTACCATCATGGGCGCCTGACGTTTTCCCTGATCTACGCGTTCAACGAGAATTTCGTGCTCCCGCTCTCGCATGATGAGGTGGTCCACGGCAAGGGCTCGCTCGCCGGGAAGATGCCGGGCGACACCTGGCATCAGTTCGCCGGGCTGCGCGCGCTTTACGGCTACATGTGGGGACACCCGGGCAAGAAGCTGCTCTTCATGGGCGGCGAGTTCGGCCAGCGCCGCGAATGGACGCACGAGGGCGAGCTCGAATGGTGGGTCACCGAACTGCCCGAGCACGGCGGCGTGCAGGGCTGGGTCGGCGATCTCAACCGCTGCTATCGCGCGGAGCCCGCGCTGTGGCAGGCCGACTTCACGCACGAGGGATTCGAGTGGATCGACGCGAGCGACGCCGTAAACAGCGTGCTCACGTTCCTGCGCAAGCCGCGCGGCCGCGGCCCGCTCGTGCTGGTCGCGTGCAATTTCACCCCCATGCCGCGCGCGAACTACGTGATCGGCGTTCCGCGCGCCGGCCGCTGGACGGAGCTGCTCAACAGCGATGCGAAGCACTACGGCGGCGCCGGCTGGGGTAACTTCGGAGGCGTTGAGGCCGCGCCGGTGGCTGCGCACGGCCGGCCGTACTCGCTGACCGTGACGCTGCCGCCTCTGTCGACGCTCTTCTTCAGGAGCGAGGCCGATGGCTGAGGGAAGCCTGCCCGCCGTGACGCCGGATGGACGAGCGCGGGCGGTCATCGACGCGGTGCAGCCGGCGATCGATGGCGGGCGCTACGCAATCAAGCGCGTCGCGGGCGAGCGCGTCGAGGTCGAGGCGCATTGCTTTGCCGACGGCCATGACCTGCTGCGGGTCATGCTGCGGTGGCGCGCCGAGGACAACCCGGAGTGGAGCGAGGTCGAGATGGCCCCGCTCGGCAACGACGTCTGGCGCGCGGGCTTTTCCGTCGAGCGCATTGGCCGCTATCGCTACACGGTCACCGCGTGGGTCGATCACTTCCACTCCTGGCGCGACGAATTCTCGCGCCGGGAGGACGCGGATGACCTTCGGATCGCGGCCCAGGTGGGTGCTCATCTGATCGAGGAGGCCGCAACCCGCGCGCGCGACGAGGACGCGACGCGCCTGAAGGAGTGGGCCGCCCGCCTGCGCGCCGCGCACGGGGTGGAGGCGATACGGGCAGCCGGTCTCGACAGCGCGCTGGCGGAGATCGCCATGCGCTATCCGGACCGGGCGCTGGCGGTCCAGTGGCCGGTGGAATTGCCGCTGGTCGTGGATCGCGGGCGCGCGCGTTTCTCGTCCTGGTACGAGCTTTTTCCGCGCTCCGCATCCGATGTCCCGGGCCGCCTCGGCACGTTCAAGGACGTGGAGAAGCGCCTCGCCTACGTCGCCGAGCTCGGCTTCGACGTGCTCTACTTGCCGCCGGTCCACCCAATCGGGCGCGAGAAGAGAAAGGGCAAGAACAACGCGCTCACCGCGGCGCCCGACGACGTCGGCAGCCCGTGGGCGATCGGCGCGGCCGAGGGCGGGCACAAGGCCATCCATCCCCAGCTCGGCACTCGCGAGGACTTTCGCAGCCTGGTCGCGGCCGCGCAGCGCCGCGGCATCGAGATCGCGCTCGACATCGCCTACCAGTGCGCGCCGGACCACCCCTATGTGAAGAGCCACCCCCAGTGGTTCCGCTGGCGCCCGGACGGGAGCGTCCAGTATGCGGAGAACCCCCCCAAGAAATACGAGGACATCTATCCGTTCAACTTCGACTCGGAAGACTGGCGGGCGCTGTGGGCGGAGCTGAAAAGCGTGTTCGATTTCTGGATCGACGAAGGCGTGCGCATCTTTCGCGTGGACAATCCCCACACCAAGGCATTCGCATTCTGGGAGTGGGCGGTCGCGGAGATCCGCCGCAACCATCCCGACGTGATCCTGCTCTCCGAGGCCTTCACCCGCCCGAAGGTGATGCACCGGCTCGCCAAGATCGGCTTCAACCAGTCCTACACCTATTTCGCGTGGCGCAATACCAAGCGCGAGCTGACCGAGTATTTCACGGAGCTCGCGCACGGCCCGGGACGCGAGTATTACCGGCCCAACGTCTGGCCCAACACGCCCGACATCCTCACCGAGGCGCTGCAGTACGGCGGCCGGGCGGCATTCATGACGCGCCTCGTGCTTGCGGCGACGCTGGCGGCGAGCTACGGTATCTACGGCCCGGCCTTCGAGCTGATGGAGCATGTCGCCCGCGAGCCCGGGAGCGAGGAGTACCGCGACTCGGAGAAATATCAGTTGCGCCACTGGGATCTCGACCGCGCCGACAGCCTGCGGCCCTTCATCGCGCGGGTGAACCGCATCCGGCGCGAGAATCCGGCGCTGCACGCCGACTGGCGGTTGAGGTTCTTCGACACGGACAACGAGCAGTTGATCGCCTATGCCAAGACCACGGAGGACCTCGCGAACGCGATCGTGTGCGTCGTGAACCTCGATCCGCACCACACGCACTCGGGCTGGGTGGACCTCGACCTCGGCGCGCTCGGCATCGAAGCCGGCGCGCAGTACCAGATGCACGATCTCCTGACCGGCGCGCACTTCCTCTGGACCGGGCCGCGGAACTTCGTGCAGCTCGATCCCGCCCGGGTGCCGGCGCATGTGTTCCGCGCGCGCCGGCGCGTGCATCGCGAGCAGGACTTCGACTACTTCATGTGACCGCGCGAGTGCCGTGATGGACGTCCCCGCAACCCAGAGTCCGCCCGCCGCCGCGACCGGCGCGGTGGACGATCCGCTCTGGTACAAGGACGCGGTCATCTACCAGCTGCACGTCAAGGCGTTCTTCGACTCGAACGGGGACGGCCTCGGTGACTTCCGCGGCCTGACCGAGAAGCTCGATTACATCGAGCAGCTCGGGGTCAACACGATCTGGCTGCTGCCCTTCTATCCCTCGCCGTTGAAGGACGACGGCTACGACGTCTCCGACTACCACGACGTGCATCCGCACTACGGCACGACGGAGGACTTCCGCCGCTTCGTGGAGGAGGCGCACAAGCGCGGCCTGCGTGTCATCACGGAGCTGATCGTCAATCACACCTCGGATGCCCACCCGTGGTTCCAGGCGGCGCGCCGCGCGCCCAAGGGCTCGCCCGAGCGCGCCTTCTACGTCTGGAGCGACGACGAGAGTCAGTACCGGGGCACGCGCATCATCTTCACCGACACCGAGACCTCGAACTGGACCTGGGATGCGCTGGCCAAGCAGTACTTCTGGCATCGCTTCTTCAGCCACCAGCCGGACCTCAATTTCGACAACCCCAAGGTGCTCGAGGCGGTGCTGAAGGCCATGGAACACTGGTGCAGGCTCGGCGTCGACGGGTTCCGCCTGGACGCGATTCCCTACCTGGTGGAGCGCGAGGGCACGAACAACGAGAACCTGCCCGAGACGCACGCGGTGATCAAGAAGATCCGGGCCGAGCTCGACGCCTGCTATGCCGGAAGGCTGCTGCTTGCCGAGGCCAACCAGTGGCCCGAGGACGTGCGCGAGTACTTCGGCGAGGGCGACGAGTGCCACATGGCCTATCACTTTCCGCTGATGCCCCGGATGTACATGGCGATCGCCCAGGAGGACCGCCACCCGGTGGTCGAGATCATGCAGCAGACCCCGGAGATCCCGGAGAGCTGCCAATGGGCGATCTTCCTCCGGAACCACGACGAGCTGACCCTCGAGATGGTGACGAGCAAGGAGCGCGACTATATGTACCGCATGTATGCCGCCGACCCGCGGGCGCGGATCAACCTCGGCATCCGCCGGCGGCTCGCGCCCCTGTTCGAGAACGATCTCGACCGCATCAAGCTCATGAACAGCCTGCTGCTCTCGATGCCCGGCTCGCCGATCATCTACTACGGCGACGAGATCGGCATGGGCGACAATATCTACCTGGGCGACCGCAACGGCGTGCGGACGCCGATGCAGTGGAGCCCGGACCGCAACGCCGGGTTCTCGCGCGCCGATCCCCAGCGGCTCTACCTGCCGCCGATCATGGACGCGATCTACGGCTACGAGGCGGTCAACGTCGAGGCGCAGTCGCGCGAGCCCAATTCGCTGCTCAACTGGATGCGGCGGCTGCTCGCGGTGCGCAAGACGAGCCACGCCTTCGGCCGCGGCAAGCTGACCTTTCTCAAGCCCGGCAACCGCAAGGTGCTTGCCTACGTGCGCGAGTACGGCGAGGAAGCGATCCTGTGCGTCGCGAACCTGGGGCGCTCCGCGCAGCCGGTCGAGCTCGATCTCAAGCGCTTCAGCGGGCGGATTCCGGTGGAGCTTCTCGGCCGCACGCCGTTTCCGCCGATCGGCGACCGCTTTTACCTGCTGACGCTGCCGTCCTGCGGCTTCTACTGGTTCCGGCTGGCCACCGACGTCGCGGCGCCGGACTGGCACGCGCAGGTGGTGCCATCCGAGGAACGGCCGACGGTGGTGCTGTTCGACGCCTGGTCGAGCTTCTTCCGCGATCGCGTGGTGCCGTGGCGCATCGGCATGGCGGTGAAGACCTGCGAGCACTTCGAGACCGAGGTGCTGGCGCGCTACGTCGAGACGCAGCGCTGGTACGCCGCGAAAGGCGAGCCGGTGAAGCGCGCGAGGCTCGCGGACTGGGCGCTGTGGGAGGCGGGCCGCGCGAGCTGCATGCTGGCGCTGCTCGATATCGAGGGCGCGATCTACTTCGTTCCGCTTTCGCTTGCGTGGGAGGACCGCGAGGAGGAGCGCGTGCGCGCGCTCGGCCCCGCCGTGGTTGCCAAGGCGCGCCAGCAGGCACGCGTCGGCGTCATCGCCGACGCGCTCGCCGACGAGGAATTCTGCCGCGCCGTCGTCGAGGCGATCGGCGCGGGCCGCGAGATTGCCACCGCGCAGGGGAAGCTCCGCTTCACGCCGACCAGCGCTTTCGCGGCGCTGGCGGGGGAGGATTTCATGAGCCTGCCGGTCGGGCGGCCGCAGGCGCAGAGCAGCAACACGGTGGTGACCCTCGGCGAGCGGCTGTTTCTCAAGGGCTACCGCTGCGTCCGGCCGGGGATGAACCCCGAGTACGAGGTCGGGCGCTATCTGACCGAGCAGGCGCGCTTCGCGAACTGCGTGCCGGTCGCGGGCGCGATCGAGTATGTAGCGCGGGACGGAACGACCATGACGCTCGGGCTGCTCGAGGCCTACGTCTCCAACCAGGGCGACGGCTGGACCTACACGCTCGAGTATCTCGGACGCTTCTTCGACCAGCCGCGCACGGCCGTCGAGGCCCCGGCACAGGACGCGCACGGCGCCTATCTTGCGCTCACCCGCGTGCTGGGAACGCGCACGGGCGAGCTGCACGCGGCCTTCGCGCGGGCATCCGGCGACCCGGCATTCGATCCGGAGGCGGTCACCGCAGTGGACATCGCGGGATGGAAGCGGCGGGTGCAGGAGGAGGCGACGGCAACGCTCCAGCTCCTCGAAAAAAACCTGAACCAGCTCGTGCTGCCCGCGCGGGAGGCCGCCACGGAGCTGCTGGCGCAGCGCAAGCAGCTCATATCGCGCATCGAATCGTACGCGCCGAGCGCGGGCCCGGCGCTGAGGATCCGTTGCCACGGCGACTACCACCTGGGCCAGGTGCTGCTGGCCAAGAACGACTTCCGGATCATCGATTTCGAGGGCGAGCCGGCGCGCCCGCTCGCCGAGCGCCGGGCGAAGCACTCGCCCCTGCGCGATGTCGCCGGCATGCTGCGCTCGTTCGATTACGCGCGCTGGACGGCGCTCCGCGCCGTGACACCCGCCCCCCAGGACCACGACCGGCTCGCCGCGCTCGCCCTGGAATGGCGCGATGCCGCGCGCCGCACCTTCCTCGAAGGCTATGAGGAGGCAACGCGTATCACCGGAATCTACAGCTCGTTTCCCGAAGTGCGCCCGCTGCTCGAGCTCTTCGAGCTCGAGAAGGCGTTCTACGAGCTGCGCTACGAAATCAACAATCGCCCGGGCTGGGTCCACGTACCGCTGCTGGGGATCCACGAGCTGACGCGGCCGGCACCGGCGGCATAAACGGGAGCGAAGTGAACCCTGCAAGAGGAGGCTGATATGGAAAGTGTGGACGTGTATCTCGAGCCGATGCGTGCGTTTCTGTCCCAGGTCGGCGTGTTTCTTCCCCGGCTTGCGGTCGCGGTGGCGGTGCTGATTGCCGGCTGGCTGGCGGCGAAGGTGGTCAGGTTCGCCATCGTGAGGGGGCTGCGCGCGATCAACTTCAACGTATTGACCGAGCGCGCGGGCATGGACGGGTTTCTCGCGCAGGGCGGCATCGAGCGCGACACGACCGATATTTTCGGGATTCTGGTGTACTGGCTCGTGATCTTCGCGGCCCTCGTCATCGCCTTCAACAGCCTCGGGCTCACCTACGTCACGGACCTCCTCGGGCAGGTCGTGCGGTTCGTGCCCAAGGTGCTCGTCGCCCTCGTGATCCTCGCCTTCGGCGCCTACTTTGCCGCCTTCGTCGGGGGCACCGTGGTCACCTACTGCCGGAACGTCGGCATCCAAGACGCCGATCTCCTGGGCAAGCTCGCGCAGTACGCGATCATCGTGTTCGTGGTGCTGATCGCGCTCGATCAGGTGAGCGTCGGCGGCGAGATCATCCGGCAGAGCTTCCTCATCATCCTCGGCGGCATCGTGCTCGCGCTCGCGCTCGCGTTCGGGATCGGGGGGCGCGACTGGGCCGCGGGACTACTCGAGCGCTGGTGGCCCCGCCGCAATTCGGGCGGCAAGTAAGCGGGGGCGGCGGTGCCGAGCAGTGAGCAGCCGGGCGCGCGCCGCCCGCGCGCCGGGGCCGCGCCTCGATGAGTCGGCCGGTCACCGCCATCTGGCCCGGCCGGCCTTATCCGCGCGGCGCGACATGGGACGGCGGCGGCGTCAACTTCGCGCTGTTCTCCGAGCACGCGGAGAAGGCCGAGATCTGCATATTCGACGACCGCGGCCGGCGCGAGATCCAGCGCATCGCATTCCCGGAGCGTACCGACCAGGTCTGGCACTGCTACCTGCCAGAGGCGAGGCCGGGGATGCTCTACGGCTATCGCGTCTACGGGCCGTACCGGCCGGAAGACGGGCATCGCTTCAATTCCCACAAGCTGCTGCTCGACCCCTACGCCAAGGCGCTGACCGGGTCCATCACCTGGAGCGACGCCAATTTCGGCTACCGCGTCGGGCATGCGCGCACCGACCTCTCGTTCGACCGCCGCGACTCCGCCCCGGGAATGCCCAAGTGCCGGGTCGTCGATCCGGCGTTTACCTGGGGCGACGACCGGCGGCCCGAAATCCCCTGGCACGACACCGTGATCTACGAGCTGCACGTGAAGGGCTTCACCATGCAGCACCCGGAGATAGCGCCGCAGATGCGCGGAACCTACTCGGGACTGGCGTCGGTGCCGGTGATCGAGTACCTCAGGCGGCTCGGCGTCACGACGGTGGAGCTGATGCCCGTGCACGCGTTCGTCGACGACCGGCAGCTCGTGCAGAAGGGGCTGCGCAACTACTGGGGCTACAACTCGATCGGCTACTTCGCGCCGGACAACCGCTACGCAGGCGAGCGGCCGGTGGCGGAGTTCAAGTCCATGGTCAAGGCGCTGCACGCCGCGGGCATCGAGGTCGTGCTCGACGTCGTCTACAACCATACCGGCGAGGGCGACCACCTGGGGCCGACGCTGTGCTTTCGCGGCATCGACAACGCGTCCTACTACCGGCTGAAGCCGGGCGAGGCCCGCTATTACGTCGACTACACGGGCTGCGGCAATACCCTCAACCTGGTGCATCCGCGGGTGCTGCAGCTCATCATGGATTCGCTGCGCTACTGGGTAACCGAGATGCACGTCGACGGGTTCCGGTTCGATCTTGCCTCCACGCTCGCGCGCGAGCTGCACGAGGTCGACCGCCTGGGCGCGTTCTTTGACATCGTGCGCCAGGACCCGGTGCTCGCGCAGGTGAAGCTGATCGCCGAGCCGTGGGACCTGGGCGAGGGCGGCTACCAGGTCGGCAATTTTCCCGGCGGCTGGACCGAGTGGAACGACAAGTACCGCGACGCCATGCGCGCGTACTGGAAGGGCGACGGCGGCGTCATCGGCGAGTTCGCGCGCCGGCTCACCGGCTCGAGCGATCTCTACGAGCAGAGCGGGCGCCGGCCGCACGCGAGCATCAACTTCACCACCGCGCACGACGGCTTCACCCTGCACGACCTCGTCACCTACGAGGCGAAGCACAACGAGGCGAACCTCGAAGGCAACCGCGACGGGCACAACAACAATCTTTCGTGGAACACCGGGGTCGAAGGCGAAACGGAGGACGCGGGCGTGAACGCCCTGCGCGCCCAGCGCAAGCGCGACCTCCTCGCCACCCTGCTTCTCTCGCAGGGAGTGCCGATGCTTACCGCGGGCGACGAAATCGGGCGCACGCAGCGCGGCAACAACAACGCCTACTGCCAGGACAACGAGATCTCGTGGGTGGACTGGAACCTGACCGAGGACAAGCGCCGGCTCCTCGAATTCACGCGGCGCATGATCCGGTTCCGGCTCGAGCATCCGGTGTTCCGGCGGCGCCACTTTTTCGCGGGCCGGCCGATCCGCGGCTCGGGCGTGAAGGACATCATGTGGCTGAAACCCGACGGGAGCGAGATGAGCGACGAGGAGTGGCACCACCACCACGCGCGCTCGCTGGGGGTGCTGCTGAGCGGGGAAGGCCTCACCGAAGTCGACCGGCGCGGCCGCCCGATCACCGATGCGGTGTTCCTCGTGCTGTTCAACGCGCATCACGAGAAGATCGCCTTCACGCTTCCGAACCACGCCGCGGGCGTGCGCTGGCTCGCCGTGATGGATACGACGGTCGAGGACGGGCTCGCGCGCGGGGCCGCGCATGACGGCGGCAGCGCCTACCCGCTCAAGGGGCGCTCGCTCGTGCTGCTGCAGCAGCAGAATGTCGAGCGGTAGGAAGCAGCGAGCGGGAATCCCGCTAACGCAGGTAGGCTTCGATCGCGTAGCGCCGCAGCATCCGGTGGCTGTTGAAGTAGGACGCGTTCTTGGTGATCGTGCCCTTCATCACCGCGATCCATCGCGCGCGGTCGCCGTTCCATAGCGGCAGCACGACGTTCTCGAGCTTGTCGTAGAACAGCCGCGCGTCGTCTCCATTCTGGCTCTCGTGCTCGTTGCCGATGGCCCAGCCGGTGACGCCCTCGAGGCACCCTTCGACCCACCAGCCGTCGAGCACCGAGAGCTGCGGCACGCCATTGAAGCTCGCCTTCATGCCGCTCGTGCCCGACGCCTCGTACGGCCGGAGCGGCGTGTTGAGCCACACGTCCGACCCCGCCACCAGATCGAGCGCCACCGACATGTCATAGTCCGGCACGAACGCCGCGCGCACGGTGCCCGCGAGGGCGCGAATGTGGCGGTGGATGTCCTCGATGGCCTGCTTGCCCGGCTCGTCGCGCGGGTGCGCCTTGCCGGCGAGCACCAGCTGGAACGGCTGGCGGCGGGCGATCGCCCGCAGGCGCTCGATGTCCGAGAACAGCAGCTCCGGCCGCTTGTAGGCGGTCATGCGGCGGGCGAACCCGATGATCGGCAATTCCGAATCGAGGGCGACCCCGCAGGATTTCTGCACGCGCGCAATCAGGCAGGTCTTGGCGGCGCCGTGCGCCACCCACAGCTCGGCGTCGGAAATCTGGTCCGCGCGCGCGAGCAGCTGCGGCTCGTGCCGCCAGCCGGGCAGGTAGCGGTCGTAGAGCGCGGCGTAGCCGGGCGAGGTCCAGGTGCTGGGATGCACCCCGTTGGTGACCGCGCGCACTTCGTGGCCCGGAAACATCTGCCGGGAGACCTGTGCGTGCCGGCGTGCGACGCCGTTGACGTACTCGCTCAGGTTGAGCGCGAGCCGCGTCATGTTGAGCCGGTCCGGACCGGCGAGCCGCTTGAGCTCCTCGAGGTCGATGACGTCGCCCAGCAGCTCGGTCACCAGTTTCCAGTCGAACTGATCGTGACCGGCTTCCACGGGCGTGTGCGTGGTGAAGTTGCACAGCGCCCGCACCCCCCTCACGTCGTAGCTCGGCTCGTCCGCCCGCCGCCGCGCCGAGGCGTGGAATCCGCGCAGCAGCTCGACGGCGAGCAGCGCCGAGTGCCCCTCGTTCATGTGATAGCTGCGGACACGGACGTTGAGTGCCTGCAGCATGCGCACGCCGCCCACGCCCAGCACGATTTCCTGCTTCAGGCGGTAGCGGTGCTCGCCGCCGTAGAGAAAGTTCGTGATCTCCCGGTCTTCCTCCCGGTTCTCGGGAAGTTCGGTGTCGAGCAGGATCACCGGCACGCGGCGCTCGAAATGGCTCTCGAGCGTATAGAGCCAGCTGCGGATCCAGACCTCACGGCCTTCGATTTCCACCGCCACCTTGGCCTGCAGCGGCTTGCAGCGCGTGGCCGGGTCCCACTCGTCCGCATGCTCGACCTGGCGGCCCGCGGCGTCGATTTCCTGCCGGAAATAGCCCTTGTGGCTCGCGAGCGTCACGCCGATGAGGGGAATGCGCAGGTCGGCGGCGGAGCGCAGCGTGTCGCCGGCGAGGATGCCGAGGCCGCCGCTGTAGGTGGGAATCTCGGGAGCGAGCGCCATCTCCATCGAAAAATACGCGATGCGCGGCCGGTCGAGAAAAGGCGTAATCACGGCCCCGGCTCCATGGCGGCGACTAGCTTACCAGCATTGATTCCGCGGTACCAGTGGGCCCGGAGCCGTCCTGGGCGCGGGGAACCGGGACCGCGGCGGCGTTTCCGAACGGGAAAGTCGCGCGCCTGCGACCTCCCGCAGTATCGAATATGATCCGGCGCAGAAAACTCTCGTGTTTCGGCCCATCCGTCCGGGCCGATTATATCAGCGCGCACCCGGGCCCGAAGCGGAACGCTCGCTCCGCGCGCTGGGCGCGGGTAATTTGTGATGGAGGAGGAGCGGAATGGAATTGCTGCGCGACACCCTGTTCGACGCAGCGTCGGCCGGCTTCTGCACGGGATGATCCAGACCGACTTGAGCACGGCTAGCCAGTGGGCGAAGAGCATGAACCGGGCGAAAGGCGTAAGGTGAAGCGGCTGCACCGCATGCCGTTTGGCGCGGAGCCGCTCGCCGGGAAGCGCTGTCGCTTTCGCCTCTGGGCGCCTTCCGCACACGAGGTCACCCTTGTGCTCGCCGCGCCGGAGCGTGTCGCATCGATGACACGGTTGGGCGACGGCTGGTGGGAGCGCATCGAGACGGCGCCCGCCGGCACGCGCTACCGTTACCGGATCAACGGAGCGCTCGAGGTGGCGGATCCTGCGTCACGCTTCAATCCCGCGGACGTTCACGGCCCGAGCGAGGTGGTTGATCCCGCCGCGTTCGAATGGGACGATGGCGTCTGGCGCGGCCGGCCTTGGGAGGAGGCGGTGCTCTACGAGTTGCACGTCGGCACGTTTTCTCCCGAGGGCACGTTCGCGGGCGTCGAGGCGCGCCTCGATTACCTCGTACAGCTCGGCGTGACGGCGATCGAATTGATGCCGGTGGCCGATTTTCCCGGCCGGCGCGGCTGGGGCTATGACGGCGTGCTGCCGTTCGCGCCCGATGCCGCATATGGCCGGCCCGAGGACTTGAAGCGCCTTGTCGCACAGGCGCACGCGCGCGGGCTGATGGTATTTCTCGACGTGGTCTACAACCATTTCGGCCCGCAGGGCAACATGCTGCACGCCTACGCCCCGCAGTTCTTCACCCGGCGGCACCATACGCCGTGGGGCGCAGCCATCAATTTCGACGGCCCCGAGGCGCGGCCGGTGCGCGATTTCTTCATCCACAACGCGCTCTACTGGCTCGAGGAATTCCACTTTGACGGACTGCGTCTCGATGCCGTGCACGCGATTGCCGATGATTCCAAGCCGGACATACTGGTGGAGCTTGCCGAAGCCGTGCGCAGCGGCCCAGGACGCGACCGTCACGTGCATCTCGTGCTGGAAAACGACAGGAACCAGGCGCGTTATCTGGAACGTTCGCCGGACGGGACCGCGCGCCGCTACGACGCGCAGTGGAACGACGACCTGCACCACGCGTTTCACGTCCTGCTTACCGGCGAGTCTGACGGCTACTACGTCGATTACGCCGAGGATCCGACGCGGCTGCTGGGACGGTGCCTCGCAGAGGGCTACGCCTATCAGGGCGAGGTGTCGGCGTACCGCGAGGGCCGGGCGCGCGGGCAGCCGAGCGCGAGCCTCCCGCCTGCCGCATTCATCTCCTTTCTCCAGACTCACGACCAGGTCGGCAATCGCGCGCTCGGCGAGCGGCTGGCGGCGCTGGCCGACGAAACGGCGCTGCGCGCCGCCACCTTGGCATGGTTGCTCGCCCCCGCGCCGCCGATGCTCTTCATGGGCGAGGAGTTCGGCGCCATGACGCCGTTTCTGTACTTCTGCGACTTTGCCGGGGAGCTGGCGGACGCCGTCCGCGAGGGGCGGCGGCGCGAATTTGCCCGCTTCGCGCGCTTTGCCGATCTCGCAGCGCGCGCGGTGGTCCCGGATCCGAACGAGCCTGGAACGTTCCTGCAGAGCAAGCTTGACTGGAATCGCATTGAACAGCCGCCGCATGCGCGCTGGCTTGCGTTCTACCGGCGGTTGCTCGCCGTGAGGCGCGTGCAGCTTGCGCCACGGCTCCGCGGGATGCCGGGCCATGCGGGCCGGTTCCGGGTGCTCGCTCACGGAGCGCTTGCAGTCGAATGGCGACTCGGCGACGGCAGCCGGCTCGAGCTCCGCCTCAACCTGAGCGCGCGCGAGATCGCGTTCGATCGCCCTCCGGACGGGGCGCTGCTCCATTGCGAACCCCGCGAGGCGGAAACCGCGGCTGCGGCGGGGAGGCTGCCTGGGCGCACCGCAGCCTGCTATCTTGGGACCGGTGACACGTGAGATGAACCCGTCCGCACTCGACCGGCTGTGCGCGCTCGTGGGGATTGCGCCTGAGTACTCCGACATCTGGGGGGCCCGGCACCGCGCCCCGGACGAGACGCGCCTCGCGCTCCTGCAGGCGATGGGCATCGTCGCGAACGCCGCCGGCGTGGAGAACGCGCTCGAGGAGCGCGAGGCCCGGCCGTGGCGGCGCGGCCTGCCTCCCGTTTCGGTGCAACGCGAGGATGTTGTGCCCTATCGCTGGGAGATATGCTGCGAGGAGCGCCGGCGCGGGCAGGCGCACCGCTGGAGCTTCGCGCTCGAATCGGGAGAGGTGCGCTCTGGAGAATTCCGTCCAGCCGACCTGCCGCGGCTCGCGGAACGGGTGATCGACGGCACGCGTTTTCTCAAGGTGGCGTTCGAATGGCGCGAGCGGCTGCCGCTGGGCTATCACCGCTTCACGCTGCAGCCGCCCGATGGGACGGTCGCTGTTCTCACCCTGATCATCGTGCCGCGGCGCTGCTACACGCCGCCCGCCCTGGAGAGCGGGGGGCGCGTCTGGGGCCCCGTGCTGCAGCTCTATGCCGTGCGCAGCGGGCGCAACTGGGGCATCGGCGACTTCACCGACTTGCGCAGCGCGATCGAGCTCGCGGGGCGCGCGGGCGCCGGCATCGTGGGCGTGAATCCCCTGCACGCGCTCTTTCCCCACAACCCGGACCACATCAGCCCGTACAGCCCGTCGAGCCGCGTCTACCTGAATGCGCTTTACGTGGATGTCGAAGCGGTGCCCGAGTTCTCCGAGTGCGAAAGTACTCGAGCAGCCGTCGCGGCACCCGAGTTCCAGTCGCGCCTGCGCGCGCTGCGGGCGCGGGATCTGGTCGACTACCGTGGCGTCGCGGAAGCCAAGCTCTGGGCGCTGCGCGCGATTTTTGACCATTTCCGCAGCCGCCACATCGTGCCGCGCACGCCTCGGGGTGAGGCGTTCCTCGCCTACCAGCGCTCCGGCGGCGAGCCGCTCACGCGCTTCGCGCTCTTTCAGGCGCTGCAGGAGGACTTTCACGCGCGCGATGAGAACGTGTGGGGCTGGCCGGTTTGGCCCGAGCCCTACCGCGATCCGGCCTCGCCCCAGGTGCGGGCGTTCCTGGAGGCAAACCGGGAGCGCGTCGATTTCTACGCCTGGCTGCAGTGGCTTGCCGACGAGCAGCTCGGCGCCTGCGGCCGGCGCTCCTGGGAGCTTGGTCTCGGCGTGGGTCTCTACCAGGATCTTGCGATTTCCGTGGATCGTGCGGGAGCGGAGACCTGGGCGTGGCAGGGTGTCTACGCGGAGTTCGCGAGCATCGGCTCGCCTCCCGACGATTTCAACCTGAACGGCCAGAACTGGGGCTTGCCGCCGCCGATTCCGGAGGCACTCGCTGAATCCGCCTACGCGCCGTTTGTCGCGACGCTGCGCGCCAACATGCGCCATTCCGGCGCGCTGCGGATCGACCACGTGATGGGCCTCATGCGGTTGTTCTGGATCCCTCCGGGGGGCAAGCCGGCCGATGGCACCTATGTCCACTATCCATTCCAGGACCTGATCGGGGTGCTGGCGCTGGAGAGCTTGAGAAATCGCTGCCTCGTGATTGGCGAGGACCTCGGCACCGTGCCCGACGCGGTGCGCGCGGCGCTCGCGCCGCTCGGAGTGCTGTCCTACCGGCTGCTGCTCTTCGAGAAGGAGCGCGACGGCAGCTTCAAGGCGCCCGCTGTCTATCCAGCGCCGGCGCTCGCCGCGGTGAGCACGCATGATCTGCCCACCCTCAGGAGCCTGTGGATCGGGCACGACCTCGACCTGCGGGCGAAGCTCGGCCTCTATCCTTCCGAGGCGCAGCGGGAACGGCAGGTGGTGGAGCGCGCGCAGGACCGCGCCCGCCTGCTGGTGGCGCTCGAGCGCGAAGGCCTGCTGCCGGCCGGCATGACCGTCCATCCGGTATCGGCGCCGGAGATGACGCCGGAGCTGGCGCGCGCGCTTCACGTCTATCTCGCGCGCAGCCCAGCGCAGGTCATGATGGTCCAGATGGAAGACGTGCTCGGCCAGCTCGAGCAGGTCAACCTCCCCGCGACCAGCACGGAGTACCCCAACTGGAGCCGCAAGCTGCCGCTTAACCTCGAGGAGTGGTCCGCGGACGCGCGCGTGACCGGCCTCGCAGATTCCTTGCGGGGGGAGCGCGGCGTGGGTGCGCAGCCGCGCGCGGTCGCGGGCACGGCGCGTCCGGCCGCGGTCATCCCGCTCGCGACCTACCGCCTGCAGCTCAACCGCGAGTTTACGTTTCGCGACGCGACCGCGGTCGTGCCCTATCTCGCCGAACTCGGCGTCTCCCACGTCTATTGCTCGCCGTACCTGCGCGCGCGCCCCGGCAGCACGCACGGCTACGACATCATCGACCACAACGCGCTCAACCCGGAGATCGGCGGCCGCGACGACTTCGAGCATTTCGCGTGCACGCTCGCGTCCCACGCTATGGGGCACCTTCTCGACATGGTGCCCAATCACATGGGCGTCATGGGCGCGGACAACGCATGGTGGATGGACGTGCTCGAGAACGGCCCGGCCTCGGTCTATGCCGGGTTTTTCGACATCGACTGGCAGCCGGTCGATCCCATGCTCGCGGGCAGAGTGCTGGTGCCCGTGCTCGGCAACCATTATGGCGTCGTGCTCGAGCTCGGGGAGCTCAAGCTGGCGTTCGAGCCCGAGCGCGGCGCATTCAGCGTCTGGTACCAGCAGAACCGGTTCCCGCTCGATCCCGGCGGCTACGGCCGGATTCTCGAGCGCGTGTCGAAGCACGCGCCGCCGCAGGATCTTGCGCCGGCCGCGCGCAACGAGCTCGAAAGCCTCGCGAGCGCCTTCGGCCATCTCCCGGGACGCAACGAGAGCGGCGCGGAGAAGCGCGCGGAGCGTAACCGCGACAAGGAGGTGCACAAGAAGCGCCTGGCGGCGCTGGTGTCCGCGCATCCCGCGCTCGCGGCTGGAGTGGAGGCTGCGCTGCGCGCCGTGAACGGCACGCCGGGCCAGCGCGCGAGCTTCGACGCGCTGCACGAGCTGCTCGAGGCGCAGGCCTATCGCCTGGCCTACTGGCGGGTCGCCTCCGACCAGATCAACTACCGCCGTTTTTTCGACATCAACAATCTCGCCGCGCTGCGGATGGAGGACGAGGCGGTATTCGACGCCACGCATCGCCTGGTTTTCGAGCTGCTGGGCGGCGGCTGGGTTGACGGCGTGCGCATCGACCATCCCGACGGGCTGTACGATCCGGTGCGCTACTTCCGGCGCCTGCAGGAGCGCTACGCCCCGACGGTCGCGCTTGCGGAGAAGCCGCGCGGCTGGCCGCTCTATCTTCTCGCCGAAAAGATCACTGCGGGGCACGAGCGGGTGCCCGAGAGCTGGCCGATCCATGGCACGACCGGCTACCGGTTTGCGAACGTCGTCAACGGCCTGTTCGTGGACGGCGCCGCGAAACGCAAGATGGAACGGACCTATCATTCGTTCACCGGGGAGACGCGGGCATTCGAGGAAATTGCCTACCAGGCGAAGCACCTGATCCAGCGCACCGCGCTCGCGAGCGAACTCGCCGTGCTCGCGAACCGGCTCGCCCGCATCGCCCAGGCCGACCGCCGCACGCGCGATTTCACGCTGACCGCCCTGCGCGATGCATTGAGCGAAGTGGCGGCGTGCTTCCCGGTTTATCGCACTTACATCGACGAACGCACCGGGGCGGAGGACCGGCGCTACATCGAGTGGGCCGTGGCGCGCGCGAAGAAGAGAAGCCAGGCCGCGGACGTGACGATATTCGATTTCGTGCAGCGCGCGCTGCTCGGACAACCGCTCGAGGATGCCGATGCCGCGCTCGCCCGGCTCACGCGCGAGTTCGCGATGAAGTTTCAGCAGTTCACCGCTCCGGTCGCAGCCAAGGGGGTGGAGGACACGGCGTTCTACCGCTATCACCGACTGGCATCGCTCAACGAGGTCGGCGGCGATCCCGATGATTTCGGCTTCACCATTACGGCCTTTCATGGCGCCAGCCGGGACCGCGCGAAGAACTGGCCGCACACGCTCCTCGCGACCTCTACGCATGACAGCAAGCGCGCGGAAGACGTGCGCGCGCGGATCGATGTGCTCTCCGAGATGCCGGCGGCCTGGCGACTGGAGGCGGGGCGCTGGAGCCGGCTCAATCGCAATCGCAAGCGCAAGGTCGACGACGCCGAGGCGCCCTCGCGCAACGACGAGTACCTGCTCTACCAGACGCTGGTCGGCACGTGGCCCGCGCCGGCGCCGGACGAGGCGGGGCGCGCGCGCTACTGCGAGCGGATCGAAGCCTACATGCTCAAGGCCGCACGCGAGGCGAAGCAGCATACGTCCTGGATCAACCGCAACGCCGAATACGAAAACGCCCTGGTGGAATTCGTGCGGGGATTGCTCCGCGCCCCCACAGGGGCCCCGTTCATCGAGCGGTTGAGCACCTTCACGGCGGAGGTCGCACGCGTCGGCTGGGTGAACAGCCTGTCGCAGCTTGCCATCAAGCTGACCGCTCCTGGCGTGCCCGATTTCTACCAGGGGTGCGAGTTCTGGTCGCTCGATCTCGTCGATCCCGACAACCGCCGGCCCGTGGATTTCGAGCGCCGGCGCGCGCTGCTGGGGGAGCTCAAGGCCGGGTTCGAAGGCGAGCCCTCCCGCCGCCTCGAGCGCGCGCGAGCGCTTCTCGATGACATGGCCGACGGGCGCGTCAAGCTCTATGTGACGTGGCAGGGGCTCAGAACGCGCGCGGCGCGGCGCCCCCTCTTCGCGGCAGGAGAGTACCTGGCGCTCGAGACGACAGGCAGCCAGGCGCAGCGCGTGTGCGCGTTCGCGCGAGTGAACGGCGGAGCGGCATCGATTACGATCGTGCCCCGCCTGATCGCGGGGCTGCCGACTGCGTCCGCGCTGCCACTGGGGCGCCCCGCGTGGGGCGACACGCTCGTGACCCTGCCGCCGCGGCTGGCACGGCGCTACCGCAACATATTCACCGGCGAGGAGCATGCCTGCGAGAGTGCGACAACGCTTGACGTGGCCGCTGTCCTCGCGCATTTTCCGGTGGCGACACTGATAGCCGAATAATTGATGGAACTTTTCAGAGCAAGCGGGCACAAAAAAGGAGGCGAAATCAAAGCGGTAGCTTGACCGCCGCACGCCGGGTCGCTCTCAGGGAGCGTACCCGTCGCGCCACGAAATGATGAATAATCAGTTGAGGAGGGGGATGGGAGCCGTGTCGCTGCAAACCCCGGAGAAATTCAACCGGCGCGTCCGCTGCGCGGTCGCGACCTTGACCTCATGCGCGCGCTGAACCCGCGCGTCGATCCGGAGGAATTCTTCGCGCGCGTCGTGCACGCGCCCGTGCGCGTGCTGATACTCGACTACGACGGGACGCTCGCGCCGTTCCAGGTGCGCCCGGAGCGGGCGGTGCCGTACGCCGGTGTGGAGGAGGTGCTCGACGAGATCATGGCGGCGGAGAGGAGCCGCATCGTCATCGTGACGGGACGGACCGTCGGCGATCTCGTGCCGCTGCTGAATCTTCAGCGCCGCCCGGAGCTGTGGGGCACACACGGCTGGGAGCGGCTGCTGCCCGACGGGCGTGGCGCGCGGGCGGAGCTTGATCAGGATGTGCGCCGGCGCCTTAACGAGGGAGAGCGGCGGGCGCGCGAGCTCTCGCATGTCGGCGCGCGCGTCGAGACCAAGCCCGCGAGCGTCGCGCTGCATTGGCGGGGCACCTCCGCGCTCGCCGCCGCCCGGATCCGCGAGGCGTTGCCGCAGCTCTGGGAGCCGCTTGCCGCCGACGGCGAGCTCGAGCTGCTGGAATTCGACGGGGGCGTGGAACTGCGGGCGCGCGGCTGCAACAAGCGGCACGCGGTCGACGCGGTGCTGGCCGAGACACCGGAAGACGCGGCGGTCGCGTATCTGGGCGACGACTTCACCGACGAGGACGCCTTTGTCGCCGTGAAGCCGCGCGGGCTCGCGGTGCTGGTGCGTCCGGAATTCCGCGAGACCGCGGCTGACGTCTGGATCCGCCCGCCGCGCGAGCTGATCGCCTTCCTCAAGCGCTGGCGCGACGCATGCGGGGGTGTGCCATGAAGTGGTGGACGCAGTTGACGACGGCGAACGAGCCGGCGGACTTCCTGGCCGCGCTCGCCGTTGCGCTGGCAGTCTGGATCGCGCTGGCCATTGCCAAGCGCTATGGCGGCCGTCTGCTCACCCGCATGGCAAAGCGATCCGGGGCGCTCTGGGGCGATCTCCTCGCCGGGACCGTGCGGGCGACGAGCCTCATCCTGCTCACGCCCGTCGCGCTCCACGCCGGATTCTCCGTGCTCGATGCGCCGGCGCGGCTGACGCGCTTAATCGAGGTCGCCGCGATGCTGGCGCTCCTGGCGCAGGCGGGGCTGTGGGCAAACCGCCTGATCGCGCTGTGGATGGAGCAGAAAATCGAGGCGAGCCGTGAGCGCGGGACGGAAGGCGCCACCGCCTTGAGCTTGCTCACGTTCGCGGCGCGGGTGGCGCTCTGGTCGGTGGTGCTCCTCGCGGCGCTCGATCAGCTTGATTTCGACGTTACCGCGCTGGTGGCGGGCCTGGGCATCGGCGGCGTCGCGGTGGCGCTGGCCGCGCAGAACATCCTGGGCGATCTGTTCGCGTCGCTTTCCATCGTGCTCGACAAGCCGTTCGTGGTCGGCGATTTCATCGTGGTCGACGGCCTGCGCGGTGTGGTCGAGCGCGTGGGCGTCAAGACGACGCGCGTGCGCAGCCTCGACGGCGAGCTCCTGGTCATTCCGAATGCCGACCTGATGAAAAGCCGCATTCACAATTTCCGGCAGATGGACGAGCGGCGTGTTCTGTTCACGCTCGGGGTGACCTACCAGACGCCCCCGGAGAAGGTGCAGGCGCTTCCGCGGTGGCTGCGCGAGGCGGTGGAGGCCGTCCCGCGAACGCGGTTCGACCGCGCGCACTTCAAGGAGTACGGCGATTCCGCGCTCGTGTTCGAAATCGTCTACTACGTGCTCGATCGCGACTACAATCTCTACATGGACGTCCAGCAGGCGATCAACCTCGCCATCTTCGATCGCTTCGCGCGCGAAGGGGTGGAGTTTGCCTACCCGACGCGCACGCTGCACCTGCAGACAGGCCCGGCCGTGGCCTCGGAATGACGGAGGACCGGTGAAAGGAAAGAGCGAGCGGCTGATCGTGGTGTCGAACCGTTTGCCGTTCTCCTTCCGGCGCGTGGCGGACGGTAGCTGGAAGGCGGAACCGAGCGGCGGCGGCCTGGTGACGGCGCTCCTGCCGGTGTTGCGGCACCGCGGCGGCATGTGGATCGGCTGGCCGGGCATCGCGGATGCAGCCGAGGGGCTCGACCAGGAGCTGGCGGCGGTCGGGAAGGGCGCCGGTTTCGCGCTGAAGGAGGTGCCGCTCACCCCGGAAGAGGTGCGCAATTTCTACGAGGGGTTCTCGAACGAGATCATCTGGCCGCTGTTCCACGACATGCAGCTCCTGTGCAACTTCGATCCCGCGTACTGGCGCACCTACCGTGAAGTCAACCGCAAGTTCGCGCGCGTCGTGCATGACGAATGCGGCGCCGGCGACTTCGTGTGGGTGCACGACTACCATCTCATGGGCGTCGCCTCCGAGCTGCGCCGCCTGAAGAGCGCGGCGCGCATCGGCTTCTTCCTGCACATCCCTTTCCCGTCCCCCGACATCTTCCTGAAGCTCCCATGGCGGCTGGAGATCATCGAGTCGCTGCTGCGCTACGACCTGGTCGGCTTCCAGACCATGCGCGACCGGCGCAATTTCATCCAGTGCGTGCGCGAGCTGCTGCGGGACGTCGAGTTCGAAGGCCGCGGCCAGGTGCTGCAGGCGACGGTATCCGGGCGCAAGGTGCGCATCGGGAACTTCCCGATCAGCATCGATTTCAACGCCTTCCTGCGCCAGGCGACGACGAGCGAGGTCGCCGCCCGCGCCAAGGAATTGCACCGGCTGCTGCCCAACCGCAAGCTGCTCTTGGGCATCGACCGCCTCGATTACACCAAGGGCATTCCGCAGCGCTTGCAGGCGTTCCAGAACGTGCTCGAGCGCTACCCGGACCTGCGCGAGCGCCTCTCCCTGATCCAGGTCGTGGTCCCGAGCCGCGAGGACATCGAGCAGTACCAGGAGCTGAAGATTGAGATCGAGCGGCTGGTCGGCCGGATCAACGGTTCCTTCGTGCGCCCGGGCGGGTGGGTCCCGGTATGGTACGTCTACCGCAGCCTCTCGCGGCTCGACCTCCTCGCCTACTACCGGGCGGCGGACATCGGGCTCATCACGCCGCTCAAGGACGGCATGAACCTCGTGGCCAAGGAATACTGCGCGTGCAGCATCGAGGAGGACTGCGCGCTGATCCTGTCGGAATTTGCAGGCGCCGCGGCGCAGCTCGCGAACAACGCGCTGCTCGTCAACCCGTTCGACATCGAGGGCGTTGCGGACGCGATCCACCGTGCCTACCACATGGATGCGGGCGAGCGCCAGGCGCGCATGCGCAGGATGCGTCGCTCGATCCGGGAAAATGACGTATTCTGGTGGGTGGACTCGTTTCTGCGCGCCGCCATTGCACGCGATCTCAAGGCGTTTCCGCAGCCGGAGCATGTCGTCGCCGACGAGATGATGGACTACACGCCGCTGGTCCTGTGACAGCGGAGCGACACCCGGGGCGTTCCGCGCGATGACCACCTTCCTGCCGCAATACCCGTTTCCGCCCAATCCGGTACTGCTGTTCGGCCTGCTGCTGCTCGCCGGGGTGGCCGGCGGCGAGCTCGTCAAGCGCGCGCTGAGGCTGCCTCGCATCGTCGGCTACGTGCTGATCGGCCTGCTGCTCGGCGCGAGCGGGTTCAACCTGCTCGATCCAGGGCTCGTCGGGGAGTCGTGGATCTTCGTCGAGATCGCGCTCGGCCTAGTGCTGTTCGAACTCGGGCGCAGGCTCCATTTCAAGTGGCTGCGCAACGATCCCTGGCTGCTCGCGACGGGGCTCCTCGAAAGCGCGCTCGCGTTCGGCTTCCTCTACCTGACGCTCGCCTATTTCGGCGTCCAGCCGATCTACGCGGCGGTCGCGGCGGCAATCGGGGTCTCGACATCGCCGGCGGTGGTGCTGCTCGTGGCGCAGGAGCTGAAAGCGGAAGGGCAGGTGACCGAGCGCGCGCTGAATCTCACGGCGCTGAACAGCGTGGTCGCGTTCGTGCTGACGACGATGCTGCTGTCGTGGATCCACCACGAATACCGGGCGGGCTGGACGACGGTCGCCCTGCACCCTGTGTACCTCCTCGGCGGCTCGCTCGCGCTCGGCTTCGCAGCGAGCGTCGTGGCCATCGCCCTCTCGCGCTGGCTGGGGCAGCGCGCCGAGCGCCAGTTCGCGTTGCTGCTCGCGTTGATCGTGCTCACCATCGGCGCAGCCCGCATGCTGGAGCTCTCGGTGCTGCTCGCGCTGCTCGCCCTGGGGGTATTCTCGCGCAACCTCGATACGCGCCACGACGTCATGACGGTGGACCTCTCCGGCATCGGCCAGATCTTCTACGTGGTGCTGTTCGTCGTCAGCGGCGCGAGGCTCCCGCTCGTGGAGCTGATGCTGGGCGGCGGGCTCGCGGTCGCGTACGTGACGGCGCGCTTCGCCGGCAAGCTGATCGGCGTCATGAGCCTGAGCCATCTGAGCGGGGTGCGGCCGGGCGCCGCGCTGATGCTCGGAGTCGCGCTCATGCCAATGTCGGGGCTGGCGCTTGCGATCGTGCATGGCACGACAGATCTTTACCCCGAATTCGGCGCCAGGCTCGCCGCGATCGTGCTCTCGGCAGTGTTGATCCTCGAGCTGATCGGCCCGGTGGCGGTGCAATTCGCGCTCAAGCGCGCCGGCGAGGCGAGGGACGCAGCGTGAGTAATATGAGTGCCATGAGCGGCAACGAGCAGGCCTTCACGCCCTCCAAGGGGCTCACGGTCGGGGTCGAGGTCGAGCTGCAGATCCTCAACTCGCGCGACTACGATCTCGCGCGCGACGCCGCGGACTTGATCGGGCTGCTCGAGAAGACGCCCCATCCCGGCGCGGTCAAGCCGGAGATCACCGAAAGCATGGTGGAGCTGAACAGCTCGATCCACGCGGGCCATGACACCCTGCTCGCAGAGCTCAAGGCGATCCGCGACACCGTGGTGCAGGCGGCGAGCCGGTTGAACGTGCGCATCGCCGGCGGCGGCTCGCACCCCTTCCACATGTGGGCCGACCGTCGCATCTATCCCACGGAGCGCTTCCGGCACCTGCTCGCGCTCTACGGCTACCTCGCGAAGCAGTTCACGATCTTCGGGCAGCACGTGCATGTGGGCTGCCCCGACGGAGATGTCGCGATCTATCTCACCCATATCCTGTCGCGCTATGTGCCGCACTTCATCGCGCTCTCGGCGTCCTCGCCCTACCAGCAGGGCGAGGACACCTCCTACGCCTCCTCGCGCCTGAATACGGTGACCGCGTTTCCGCTCTCGGGGCAGGTCCCGTTCGTGCACTCGTGGAAGGAGTTCCTCGAGTACTTCGAGAAGATGCGCGGCTACGGCATCGTCGAGAGCATGAAGGACTTCTACTGGGACATCCGCCCGAAGCCGGAGTACGGCACCGTCGAGATCCGCGTTTTCGATACGCCGCTCACCGTCGAGCATTCGGCCGCGCTCGCGGCTTATACGCAGTCTCTCGCCCGCTACATCCTGACCGACCGGCCGTTTGCGCCGCTGCGCGACGTCTATACGCTGTACAACTACAATCGCTTCCAGGCCTGCCGCTACGGTCTGGATGGCAAGATCGTCAATGCCTACACGCAACGCCACGTGAGGCTCAAGGAGGACATCCTGGAGACCCTGGCTGTCATCGCCCCGCATGCCGCGGCGCTCGGCAACGGGCTCGCGCTGGCGAAGCTCGCGGCCGATGTCGAGGCCGGGCGCTCCGGCGCCAACCGCTTGCGCGAGATCTTCCGCGAGCGGGGATCGCTCAACGACGTCGCCCGGGTGCAGAGCGACATGTGGATGGGCGCCACCGAGCCCGCCCGGGCAAAGGAGGCATCCAGACCGTGAGCCGGAGGCCGCTCAAGATCGGGATCTCGGCGCGCATCCTCCACCGTGTGCCGCGCGAGTTGGGGTTCCAGGGCAAGACGCTGCAGTATCTCGAGCAGACGGTCGCGCACTGGCTGATGACAGCCGGGGCGCTCGTCTTCATGATCCCCGCGATCGCAGGCAATGGCCTGCTGCGGCGCGGCAACATCCGCGTCGCGGACTATGCCGCGGAGCTCGACGGCCTCGTGCTGCAGGGAGGCGCCGACGTCAGCCCGCATACTTACGGCGAGGCGCCGATCAAGCCGGCGTGGGCGGGAGACCGCACGCGCGACCTCTACGAGATCGATCTCCTGCAGGAATTCGTCTCCCGCGGAAAGCCCGTGCTTGGAATCTGCCGCGGGTTGCAGATCATCAACGTGGCTTTCGGCGGCACGCTCTACCAGGACATCTCGTCCCAGCACCGCGGCAAGGGCGCGCATCTCGATCTCGAGGCCTACGACGCGCACCACCACGCCATCTCGATCGTTCCCGGCAGCGGGCTGGCCGCGGTCTATCCCGGCACCGGCGAGGCGCGCGTCAACAGCATCCACCACCAGGCGGTGAAGGTGCTCGGCCGCGATCTGGCGGTCGAAGCGCTGTCCGTTCCCGACCAGGTGATCGAGGCGCTGCGCTGGAAGGGGCCGAGCTACGTCCTCGGCGTGCAGTGGCACCCGGAGTTTCACGACGATGCGAAACCGGACCTGCTCGACGGCGAATCCCTGCTGCACGAGTATCTCGGCCAGGTGGAGAAGGCGCGCGAGCCGGACGCGCGCAAGTCCTCGAGCGAAGGCGTGACCGCCTGACTCCGTGCCGTCGCGCTCGTGCCCGGGCACGGTCCCGACGGGTATCATAAGAGCATGCGCCCGCTCCACCTGACCGGCGGCATGCTCGCCGCTCTCGCCGTGATCGTCTTCGCGGCGCTCACCGGCGCGCGCGCGGCGGAGAAGGCAGACGCTCCGGTCGTGCTCCTCAAGCTCGAAGGCGCCGTCAGCCCGGCGAGCGCCGATTACGTGGTGCGGGGCCTGCGCAAGGCCGCCGACCGCGGCGCGGTCGTCGTCGTGCTCCAGATGGACACGCCGGGCGGGCTCGACACCTCGATGCGCTGGATCATCAAGGAGATCCTCGCCTCGCCGGTTCCGGTCGCGACGTTTGTCGCGCCGAGCGGCGCGCGCGCGGCGAGCGCCGGCACGTTCATTCTCTACGCGAGCCACATTGCGGCGATGGCGCCTGCCACCAATCTGGGCGCCGCGACGCCGGTGGCGATCGGCGGCGCGCCGCAGGGCGAACCCGATAAAGAGCGCAAGCCGAAAACCTCGAAGAAGCCGGACAAGGACGCCGCCGCCGACGAGCCCGACGCGAAGGGCGCCATGACGCGCAAGCAAATCAACGATGCAGCGGCTTACATCCGCAGCCTCGCGCAGTTGCGGGGGCGCAACGCCGACTGGGCCGAGCAGGCGGTGCGCGAGGCGGTGAGCCTGCCGGCGGAGGAGGCAAGGAAGCGCAAGGTGGTCGATCTGGTCGCGGCCGACGTGAGCGATCTCCTGAAGCAGCTGCACGGCAGGAAGCTCACCGTTCAGGGCGTGGAGCGAACGCTGGAGACCCGTGGCGCCGCGGTGACTTCGCTCGAGCCCGACTGGCGGAGCCGCCTGCTCGTGGTGATCACGGACCCGAGCATCGCATTGATCCTGATGATGATCGGAATCTACGGCCTCATCTTCGAGTTCTCCAATCCCGGCTACGTGCTGCCCGGCGTCGCGGGCGCGATCTGCCTGCTGCTCGCGCTCTATGCCTTCCAGCTGCTGCCGGTGAATTACGCGGGGCTGGGGTTGATCCTGCTCGGGCTCGCCTTCATCGTCGCCGAAGCGTTCCTGCCGAGCTTCGGCGCGCTCGGCATCGGCGGCGTGGTGGCGCTGGTATTCGGCTCGGTGATCCTGTTCGATCCCGAAGTCGCGGCCGGCTATACGCTGCCGTTGCCCTTCATCGTGATGCTCTCGGCGACGAGCGCCACGGTCGTGTTCATCACCGTATGGTACGCGTTGAAGGCGCGGCGCCGCCCGGTGGTGAGCGGAGCCGAGGAAATCGTCGGGGCTCGCGGCACGGCGCTGGCGGATATCGAGCGCGAGGGCTGGGCGCAGGTGCACGGCGAGAACTGGCGCGTCGTGACCGCGCGGCCGCTGGCCCGCGGGCAGAAGGTGAGGGTGACCGGCATAGACGGCCTCACGTTGCAGGTCGAGCCTGCGGAGGGCGAGCAACGGGCAACCGGCAGCCGGTAGCGGACAACGCGAAACGACAAGCGAGTAGCGAGCAACGGGCAACGAGTCACTCATTCCGTAAGAAAGGCAGGCCATGTTCATCGAGCAAATCGGCGCGGGCGGCATTGTCCTACTGATCGTCATTCTCATCGCGGCATCGCTGCGGATCCTGCGCGAGTACGAGCGGGGCGTCGTATTCCTGCTCGGCCGCTTCTGGAGGGTGAAGGGGCCGGGACTCATCGTCGTCGTGCCCGGCATCCAGCAGATGGTGCGGGTCGACTTGCGCACGGTCGTGATGGACGTGCCGAGCCAAGACGTGATCTCGCGCGACAACGTCTCGGTCAAGGTGAACGCCGTGATCTACTTCCGGGTGATCGACGCACAGAAGGCGATCATCCAGGTGGCGAACTTCCTCGAGGCGACGAGCCAGCTCGCGCAGACCACACTGCGCGCGGTGCTCGGCAAGCACGAGCTCGACGAGATGCTCGCCGAGCGCGAGAAGCTGAACCTCGACATCCAGCAGAGCCTGGACGCCCAGACCGACGCCTGGGGCATCAAGGTCTCCAACGTCGAGATCAAGCACGTGGACCTCGATCCCTCCATGGTGCGGGCGATCGCGCAGCAGGCGGAAGCCGAGCGCGCGCGGCGCGCCAAGGTGATCCACGCCGACGGCGAGTTGCAGGCTTCCGAGAAGCTGCTGCAGGCGGCGCAGATGCTGGCACAGCAGCCGCAGGCCATGCAGCTGCGCTACCTGCAGACCCTTGGCGCCATCGCCGGCGACAAGAGCTCGACGATCGTCTTCCCCGTGCCGATGGACCTGCTCGCGCCGTTTCTCGAGCTGATGGACAAGCGCCGCGCCGGCGCATGACGGCGGTGCGCCGCGCGCCGGCTGCGCGGCCAGTAGCTCGGGCGATCGGCCCGTGTCCGACATGATCCTTGCCCTGGCGATGATCGCGGGCGGCTTGCTCGCGCTCTATGGCGGCGCCCACGCGCTGATCCAGGGCGCCTCGGCGCTCGCGCGGCGCTGGGGCATGAGCCCGCTCGTGGTGGGTCTCACGGTCGTCGCCGGCGGCACCAGCTCGCCGGAGCTCTTTGTCGTCACGAGCGCGGCGCTGGAGGGGCGCGACGGGATCTCGCTGGGCAATATTCTGGGCGCGAACAGCCTCAATATCGGCTTGATACTCGGGCTGACAGCGCTGGTACGACCGCTGCACGCGCAGCTGCAGCTGATCCGCTTCGATGTGCCGATCATGATCCTCGCGACGCTGGTGGTAGCCGCCTTCCTGGCGGATGGCGATCTGGGCCGCGTGAAGGGGGCGGTCCTGATAGCGGCGCTCGCCGGCTACCTCGCCTTCACGGTTGTCATGGCGCGCCGCGAGCGCAGTGAACGCGTGCGGGAGGAATTCGCAGCGCAGATTCCGGGTCCGCGAGCGAGCCTCGCCGGCGACCTCGGAATGATCGTGCTTGGGCTGGCGGCCCTCGCGCTCGGCGCGCAGGGCCTGATCTCAGGGGCGGTGGCGGTTGCCGGTGCGATGGGCGTGCGCGACAGCGTGATCGGCATTACTGTGGTTGCCGCGGGAACCACCATGCCGGAGCTCGTCACGTGCCTGGTCGCGGCGCTCAAGCGCGAAGCCGACATCGCTATCGGCAACATCGTGGGCTCCAACATCTTCAACCTGCTCGGCGTGCTCGGGCTTGCCGGCGTGCTCGCTCCGATCAGCGCGGCCGGCGTGATGCCCGCGGAGGTCTGGGGCGCCGTGGTGCTCGCCGCGCTGAGCCTGCCCGTCATGTGGCGCGGGATGATCGTGAACCGCGCGGAAGGCGCGCTGCTCGCTGCGGCCTATCTTGTCTATCTGGCGATTATCTGGTGCGGGTGATCGGAGGCCGCTCCGCGATATCGCTTGTTTCGACAAATCCCCGTCATTAGAATGCAGGGAGCGCCGGGGCCGCCGCGACAACGAGAATCCGCCCGGCGCAGCACTTGCCTGTTCCACGGTCGGAGGCGATGAAAAACACGGCATACGCGTTGAGCTCGGCGGTTGTCCTGTTTGTCTTCTGGCTGCTGCTGTCCGGTTATTTCACGGTTTTTCTGGTCACGATGGGCGCGCTCTCCGCCGTCGCCATCGTGGCTCTCGGCCGCCGCATGGAGGTGATCGACCGCGAAGGCCATCCCATCGACATGGGCTGGCGCGTGCTCACCTACTGGCCGTGGCTCGTGAAGGAGATCGCCAAGAGCGCCTGGGACGTCGCGTGCATCATTGTCGATCCGCGGCTCCCCATCAGCCCGCGCCTCGTCCGGGCAAAGACCACGCAGAAGACCGCCGTCGGCGTGGTGACCTACGCGAACTCCATCACCCTCACGCCCGGGACGATCTCCGTTGACGTGCGGGAAGGCGAGATCCTCGTGCACGCGCTGACGCGCGAGAGCGCGGCCGGGGTGCTCGAGGGCGAGATGGACCGGCGCGTGACGCGCTTCGAGGGGCGGTCGTGATGTTCGAAGCTGCTGCGGCGGCGCTTCTCGTCACGCTCGCGCTGGCGCTCGCGCGCGCCGCCCTCGGCCCGACCGTGTTCGACCGCGCGCAAGCCGTCAATACGGTGGGCACCGTTGCGGTCCTGCTGCTCGCGGTCATTGGATTTCTCGGGGGGCGGCCCGAGTTCCTCGACCTCGCGATCGTCTACGGCTTTCTCAACCTGGTCGGCACGGTCGCGGTGCTCAAGTACTTCCGGTATGGGGGCCTCGGCGAGCCCGGCGAGGAGGAACCGAAGTGAGCCTCGCGGTGGATATCGCGAGCTGGCTGCTGCTCGCGACGGGCGGCATCTTTTGTGTGATCGGGGGCGTCGGCCTCATCCGCATGCCCGACTTCTACACCCGCGTGCATGCGGCAAGCGTCACCGACACGCTGGGCGCGGGGCTGATACTCATCGGGCTCATGCTGCAGGCGGGGCTTACCCTGGTGTGCGTCAAGCTCGTCATGATCGGTCTTCTGATTTTCTTCACCAGCCCGACCGCCACCCACGCGCTGACGCGCGCGGCGCTCACGCGCGGGCTCGAGCCGGTCCTGGCCGAGGAAGGGGAACTGCCATCGAAGCGATCCTGATCGCTGCGCTGCTCACGATGATGGCCGCCGCCGCGGTCGTGATCGTGGTGCAGCGCAATCTCTTCGCGGTGGTGATTCTAGCCGGCGCCTACAGCTTTCTGATGGCGATGGTGCTGGTTGCGCTCGATGCCCCGGATGTCGCGATGACCGAAGCCTCCGTGGGGGCGGGCATCTCGACCGTGCTGCTGCTCGGGGCGCTACACCTCGCGCAAGGCGTGGAAATGAAGCCGCTACGCCGCCCGTATCTTCCGCTCGCGGTGGCGGTGGCGACGGGGCTGGTGCTCGCATACGGGACGCTCGGGCTGCCCGCCTACTACGATCCCCAGGCGCCGATACACACTCACGTCGTGCCGCGCTACCTACAGCAGGGAGCCGAGGAGACGGGCGTGCCCAACATCGTGACGGCGGTGCTGGCGAGCTACCGCGGTTATGACACGCTCGGCGAGACTGCCGTGGTGTTCACCGCGGGGGTGGGCGTGGTGGCGCTGCTCAGGCGGCTGCGCCGCCGCCGCGACGAGGAGGCACGGTGAGGGATTACCTGGTCCTGCGCGTCGTGGCGAAGATCCTGATCGCCTTCATGGTGTTGTTCGCGCTTTACGTCCAGTTTCACGGTGACTTCGGGCCGGGCGGAGGATTCCAGGCGGGCGTCATCTCGGCCGCGGGCATTATCTTCTACGGGATCATTTATGGCCTGCCCGCGGCGCGCGCGGTCGTTCCCGAGTGGCTCGTGGAGACGATGCTCGCCGCAGGAGTGTTGCTCTACGCTCTGGTCGGCGTTGCCGGCATCATCCTCGGCGGCAACTACCTCGACTACTTCGTGCTCGGGGCCGACCCGGTTGCGGGCCAGCATCGGGGCATCTTCTGGGTCGAGCTGGGAGTGCTGATCACGGTGGCGGGCGTCATGCTCAAGATCTTTTACCTGTTCGCAGGGCGCGCGGGCGGGGAGGAGCCTCCCGCGTGACCCTCGTGACCTTTCTCAACCATTACGGGTACTGGGCGACGATCTTCCTCGCGGTCACGGGCCTCTACATCGTGATCGCGCGCGGGAACCTCGTAAAGAAGCTCGTCGGGCTTTCCATCTTCCAGACGTCGGTCTACCTGCTGTATATCGCGCCGGGCAAGCTGATCGGGGGCACCGCGCCGATCGTTGCGCCCGGCTTCCAGGTCTATTCCAATCCGCTCCCCCATGTCCTGATTCTCACCGCCATCGTCGTCGGAATTGCGACGCTGGCGCTCGGGCTCGCGCTGGTGGTGCGCATCCGGGAAGCGTACGGCAGCATCGAGGAGGACGAGATCCTCGCCGCGGAGCGGAAAGACTGATCCGGACCGCCGCCCCCGCGTGATTTCCAGCCACCTGCCGATACTGCTGGTCGTCGTGCCGCTGATCGCCGCGCCGGTGATGGTGATCCTGCGCAGCGGCACCGCCGCCTGGATCCTCGCCATCGCGGTTTCGTGGGCGGCGCTGACGATTGCCGGCGCGCTGTTCACCCAGGTTGCCGCGGGCGGCCACGTCTCGTACTTCCTCGGGAGCTGGCCCGCGCCGTGGGGCATCGAGTACCGGATCGACCGCGCCAACGCCTATCTCGCGCTGCTGGTGGGAGTGGTAGCGGCAGTGGTGTCGGTCTACAGCCCGCGCAGCATACTCGCGGAGATCGAGCCCGGCCGGCGCTACCTGTTCTACACGATGTACGCCCTGTGCCTCGCGGGGCTGCTCGGCATATCCGTGACCGGAGATGCCTTCAACCTGTTCGTATTTCTCGAGATTTCCTCGCTTTCCTCGTACGTGCTGATCGCTCTGGGCCGCGACCGCCGCGCGCTGATGGCGGCCTACCAGTACCTGATCATGGGCACGATCGGCGCCACGTTCTACGTCATTGGCGTGGGGATGCTGTACCTCGAGACGGGCACGCTCAACCTGGCCGACATGGCGGGGCGCCTGGCGGGCGTCAGCGAGCCGCGCGCGGTGCTTGCGGCCCTCGCGTTCATCACGGTCGGCGTCTCGCTCAAGCTCGCGCTCTTTCCGCTGCACCTGTGGCTGCCCAACGCCTACGCCTACGCGCCTTCGGTCGTGACTGCATTTCTCGCCGCTACCGCGACCAAGGTTTCCGTCTACGTGCTGCTGCGCTATTACTATTCGGTTTTTGGCGGGGGCGCGGTGTTCCAGGCGCTGCCCATGGCGGAGATCCTGCTCGCGCTCTCGCTCGCGGCCATGTTCATCGCGTCGGCGATCGCGATCTTCCAGGACGATGTCAAGCGCATGTTCGCGTATTCGAGCGTCGCCCAGATCGGCTACATCACGCTCGGCGTCGCGCTCGCCTCCGCCACCGGGCTGACCGCCGGCTTGGTCCACGTGTTCAACCACGCGCTCACCAAGGGCGCGCTGTTTCTGCTGCTCGGCGGTGTCGCGCTGCGCGCGGGATCGATGCGCCTGGGGTCGCTCGGCGGCATCGGGCGCGTGATGCCGCTCACCTCCTTTGGCATCGTGCTGGGAGGGCTCAGCCTGATCGGCGTGCCGGCAACGGTCGGCTTCGTCAGCAAGTGGTACCTGGTGCAGGCCGCGCTCGAGGGCGGCTCGCTCGGGATTGCGTTCGCGGTGGTGGCAAGCTCGCTGCTGGCGCTAGTCTACGTCTGGCGCTTCGTGGAGGTGGCGTATTTCCGCGAGCCGGATGCCAAGGTAGTCGCGCTGCGCGAGGCGCCCCTGAGCATGCTCGCGCCGGCGTGGGCGCTCGTCGCCGCCTGCATCTATTTCGGGATCGATACCGATCTCACGCTGGGCGGCGCGGCCGCCGCCGCGGAGCAACTGCTGCTGGGTGCGAAATGACGCCGGAGGGCCTGATCCTTGGCGCGATTGCGGTCCCGCTCGCCGGCGCCGCACTGATCGCGGCGGCGCACCGCATGCCTGACCTGCGCGAGGGCGTGACGCTGGTGACGGCGGCGGCGCTGTTCCTATTGGTTGCCGGGCTCGCACCCGAGGTGCTCGCCGGCGGTCGGCCGGGAGTGCACGTGGCGACGGTGATGCCGGGCATCGATCTCGCGTTCCGGGTCGAGCCGCTCGGCATGCTGTTTGCGCTCGTTGCCTCCGGCCTGTGGATCGTCAATTCCCTCTACTCGATCGGCTACATGCGGGGCAACCGCGAGGCGCACCAGACGCGCTATTACGTGTGCTTCGCGGCCGCGCTCGCAAGCACCATGGGCATCGCCTTCGCCGGCAACCTGTTCACCCTGTTCCTGTTCTACGAGGCGCTGACGCTCGTCACCTATCCCCTGGTGACCCATCACGGCACCCCGGAGGCGATACGTGCCGGGCGGCTCTATCTCGCGCTGCTGATCGGCAGCTCGATTGCGCTCCTGCTGGTGGCGATCGTGTGGACGTGGTCGATCGCCGGGACCATCGAGTTCGCCCCCGGCGGCATACTCGGGGGCCATGCTCCCAACACCACGGTCGGGCTGCTGCTCGCGCTTTATGTTTTCGGCATCGGCAAAGCGGCGGTGATGCCGGTGCACCGGTGGCTCCCGGCGGCGATGGTTGCGCCGACCCCGGTGTCCGCCCTGCTGCACGCCGTTGCGGTGGTGAAAGCGGGCGTGTTCGCGGTGCTGAAGGTGGTGGTGTACGTGTTCGGCGTGGACGCGATTGCCGGATTGAAGAGCGTGGACTGGCTGCCCTTCATCTCGGGCTTCACGATCATCGCGGCCTCGGTCGTGGCGCTGCGCTCGGACAATCTCAAGCGCCGGCTCGCGTACTCGACCGTGAGCCAGCTTTCGTACGTCGTGCTCGCCGCGGCACTGTTGACGCCGCTCTCGGTGATCGGTGCCGCGCTCCATATCGCGACGCATGCGCTCGGGAAGATCACGCTGTTCTTCTGCGCTGGCGCGATCTACACCGCGGCGCACAAGACCGAGGTGAGCGAGCTCGACGGCATCGGCCGGCGCATGCCGTGGACGATGGCTGCGTTCACCGTGGGCGCGCTCTCGCTGATCGGGGTGCCGCCAGCGGCCGGCTTCGTCAGCAAGTGGTTCATCATCTCCGGCGCGCTGCAGGCGGGGCACCACGTTGCGGTGGCGGTCTTCGTCGCGAGCACCCTGCTCAATGCTGCCTATTTCCTGCCGATCGTGCACGCCGCGTTCTTCCGGCGCGGCCCGGAAGGCCCGCATGCCGCCCACGGCGAGGCGCCGTGGCCCATGGTGGTGGCGCTGACGATCACCGCGGGAGCGACCCTGGGGCTATTCTTTGCCGCCGACCTGCCACTTGCGCTCGCGCGCCAGCTCGTGTCCGTTCCCGCGGGCTGACGGAGAACTGCCATGCAGAACGACAAGCGCTTCTGGCTCGATGACCCGCGCAATGTGACCAAGCTCTTCCGCGGGTTGTGGGCGATCGGCGCCGGGCTCGTGCTGGCAGAGCTCTTCGTGCACCGCCACGAGGAACTTGCGTTCGCGGGGTGGTTCGCGTTCTACGCGGTTTTCGGATTCGTCGCCTGCGTTGCGCTGGTGCTGGCGGCCAAGGAAATCCTGCGCCGCCTGGTGAAGCGCCCCGAGGACTACTATGAGCGCTGACGTCCCGATTGCGCTGCTGCCGGTTCTCGGGGCCGCGCTCGTGCCGCTTGTGCGTGGGCGGCTGCGGGTGGTGCTGTTGCTGGCGCTGCCGGCGGCCACGTTCGTCTGGCTCCTGCTGTTGCCCGAGGGAGAATTCGGGCAGTTCGAGCTCCTCGGGCAGACGCTCACCCTGATGCGGGTCGACCGCCTGAGCCTCCTTTTCGGCTACGTGTTCGTTCTCGCGCTTTTTCTCACGGCAATCTACGCGCTGCACGTGGAAGATACGACCCAGCACGTCGCGGCGTTGGTCTACGGCGGGGCCGCCCTGGGAGCGGTGTTCGCGGGCGATCTCCTGACACTGTTCGTCTGGTGGGAGCTCACCGCGGTCTCCTCGGTGCTGCTGATCTGGGCGCGCCGCACCGAGCGGGCGTATGGCGCTGGCATGCGCTACGTGGTCATCCAGCTCGGCTCGGGCATGCTGCTCCTCGCCGGCGCCGCGCTCCACGTGACTGCCGGGGGCTCGCTTGCCTTCGGTCACATCGGCCTGGAGAGCGCGGGCGGCGCGCTGATGCTCGCGGCAATCGGCATCAAGTGTGCCTTTCCACTGCTGCACAACTGGCTGCAGGATGCGTATCCGGAGGCGACCGAAACCGGAACGGTGGTGCTCTCCGCGTTCACCACCAAGCTCGGCATCTATGCGCTGGCGCGCGGGTTTCCCGGGACCGAGATGTTGATCTGGATCGGCGCGGCGATGACCGCGTTCCCGATCTTCTACGCAGTTATCGAGAATGACCTGCGGCGCGTGCTCGCCTACAGCGTCAACAACCAGCTGGGATTTATGGTGGTGGGCATCGGGCTTGGCACCGAAATGGCGGTCAACGGCGCGGTGGCGCACGCTTTCGCGGACATCCTGTTCAAGATGCTGCTCTTCATGTCCATGGGGGCGGTGCTGCTGCGCACCGGCACGGTCAATGGCACCGATCTGGGAGGGCTTTACAAATCCATGCCATGGACGACCGGCTTCTGCATCGTCGGTGCCGCTTCGATCTCGGCGTTCCCGCTCTTCAGCGGCTTCGTCACCAAATCGATGGTCATGTCGGCGGCGGCAAGCGAGGGCTACGTCTTCACGTGGCTGGTGCTGCTGTTTGCCTCCGCGGGGGTGTTTCATCACGCGGGCATCAAGATCCCGTACTTCGCGTTCTTCGCGCACGACTCGGGAATCCGCTGCCGGGAGGCGCCGCCTCACATGCTGATCGCGATGGCGTTGACGGCCGCCTTGTGCGTAGGTATCGGCAGCTTCCCTGCGGCGCTGTATGCATTGTTGCCGTATCCCGTGACCTATGTGCCCTACACGGCATCGCACGTCCTCGACCAGCTGCAATTGCTCGTATTCTCCGCGCTCGCCTTTTCCGTGCTGATGCGCACCGGGATCTATCCGCCCGAGATGCGATCCGTCAATCTCGATTTCGATTGGATCTACCGGGGCCTCGGCTGCGACCTGGTGCGCACCATGGCCGGAATCGTTTCCGCCTGGCTGGTCGCCGGCGGCGAAATGGCGCGCTTGTTCGCGGGCCGTTCGCTGACGGCGCTCAGGCGCCATCACGGGCCCGAAAGCGCGCTCGCCCGCACCTGGCCCACGGGCAGCATGGCGCTGTGGGTGATGATCCTATTGCTTGCTTACCTGCTGTTCTACTACTTGTGATGCGAGCGGCAGGACGCGGAACCCGTCAGGCCGATGCAGGTTTTTTCCCCCTGATTTCGGTCTCCTTTCGGGATCTTCCCTTGGCTTGCTTTTGGGAAAGTCGCGGTATAGCATGGCCGCAGCGTAGTAGGGCTTCCCGCATCCCAAAATCCGCTGCCGTTATCCGATTGCCGGGATGCTCTGCCGCCGCAGTTTCGCTGACAAGTCAGTCCCGGCTATCAAGTGAGGAAGGAGAACACAATGCTCAAGAAGTTTCTAAAGAAAACACCCCAGTCTATGGAAAAGCCGAGTGAATCCCGGCGCAAGTTCCTGACCGGCGCTTCCGCAGCGACGGCGGGTGCTGCCCTCACCGGGTTCCCGATGATCTCGGTCGCGCAGGCACCGGTCGTCCTGAAGATGCAGGGCGCCTGGGGCGCGAAGGACATCTTCAACGAGATGGCCGAGCAGTACGTGAAGCGCGTGAACGACATGGCGGGCGGGCGCCTGCGCATCGACTACCTCGTCGCCGGCGCGGTGGTGAAGCCCTTCGAAGTCATGGACGCGACGAGCAAGGGCGTTCTGGATTGCTGCCACAGCGTGCCGGTGTACTGGTACGGCAAGACCAAGGCGGCGTCGCTCTTCGGGACCGGGCCGGTGTTCGGCAACGACGCGCACCACACGATCGCGTGGTTCTACGAGGGCGGCGGGAAGGCGCTCTACGACGAACTCACGCAGAAGCATTTGAAGCTCAACGTCGAAGGCTTCCTCCTGTTCCCGATGCCGACGCAGCCATTCGGCTGGTTCCGGAAGCCTGTCAAGGATGCCTCGGGGCTGAAGGGCCTGAAGTACCGCACCGTGGGACTCGCCGCGGATCTCTTCCAGGCGATGGGCGCGAAGGTGACGCAGCTGCCGGGCGGGGAGATCGTGCCGGCGCTCGAGCGCGGCGTGATCGACGCCTTCGAGTTCAACAACCCGACTTCCGACATGCGCTTCGGCGCCCAGGACGTGCTCAAGAACTACATGATGGGCAGCTTCCACCAGGCCTCCGAGAGCTTCGAGATCGTCTTCAACAAGAAGCGCTACGATTCGCTTCCCGCCGATCTCAGGGCGATCCTCAGGACCGGCGTCGAGGCGGCCAACTCGGCGAACTTCTGGCTCGCGATGGAGAACTACTCGCGCGACCTGCAGATCCTGAAGAACAAGCACAAGGTCAACGTGATCAAGACGCCGCGGGCCATCATGGCCGAGCAGCTCAAGGCCTGGGACGTCATGACGGCGCAGTTGAGCAAGGACCCGATCATCAAGAAAATCCTCGACTCGCAGAGGGCGTGGTATTCGCGCGTCGTGTACTACCAGCAGTATAACGATGCCGATTACCGGCTCGCCTTCGAGCACGCGTACAAGACCAAGGTCGTCTGATCGGGCCGCGGTATAGAGGATAACGATCGGGGCGGCGCGGTGAGCGCCGCCCCGTTTTTTTGTGCGGCTAGAATGAGGCCGAAGGGGAGAAGAGCATGATCAACCGCTACATTTACGGAATGGATCTGCTGAGCCGGTCGATCGGTCATGCCTTCGCGTGGTGCATCCTGATCCTCACGCTGGGCACTTCGTACGAGGTGTTCGTGCGCTACGCGCTGAACGATCCCACGAGCTGGGCGTTCGATTTCAGCTACACCATGTACGGGGCGATGTTCTTCATGGCCGGCGCCTACGCGCTCTCGCGCGGCAGCCACGTGCGCTGCGACATGTTCTACCGCCTGTGGCCTCCGCGCGTGCAGGCGGGTATCGAGCTCGTGCTCTACATCCTGTTCTTCTTTCCCGGCATCCTTGCGCTCGTCATCTCGGGCTGGGAATACGGCGTCAGTTCGATGGGCATTCGCGAGGTGAGCGTGAACAGCCCGGCGGGGGTGCCGATCTGGCCGCTCAAGATGCTGATCCCATTCGGCGCGGGGTTGCTTGCGCTGCAGGGCGTGGCCGAGGTCCTGCGCTGCCTCCAGTGCATCCGTGACCGGAAGTGGCCGCCGCGGCTGCACGACGTCGAGGAGCTGGAGCAGCAGCTGATCTCGGAGCACGCGAAGGCGGAAGGAGCATCGAGAGGGGGTGCGCGATGAGCGACCCCGTCATCGCCCTCATCATGCTCGGGATCCTGGTTGCGACGATCATGATCGGATTCCCGGTCGCCTTCACCCTGATGGCGCTGGGGGTTGGGTTCGGCTACTACGCGTACTTCCAGGCGGGGCAGGCGTTCTTCGACAACCGCGTTTTCTACCTCCTTACCCAGAACACCTTCACGGTGCTCAACAACGACGTGCTGGTGGCGGTGCCGCTCTTTCTCTTCATGGGCTACATGGTCGAGCGCTCGAACCTGCTCGACAACCTGTTCCACAGCGTGCAGGTCGCGCTGCGGCGCGTACCCGGCTCGCTCGCGGTGGCGACGCTTGTGACCTGTGCGTTGTTTGCCACGGCAACCGGCATCGTCGGCGCAGTGGTGACGCTGATGGGCCTGCTTGCCTTTCCCCAGATGCTCAAGGCCGGATACGACGTGCGGCTCGCGTCCGGCGTCGTGTGCGCGGGGGGCTGCCTCGGCATCATGATCCCGCCCTCGATCCTGCTTATCGTGTACGGCGCGATGGCTGGACTGTCGGTCGTCCAGCTCTATGCCGCGGCGCTCTTCCCCGGTTTCCTGCTTGCCGGGATGTACATCGTCTTCGTCACGGTGCTTGCCGTGTTCAGGCCGGAGCTCGCGCCGCCGCTGCCGAAGGAGCACTTCAGGATCCCCGCCAAGGAGGTTCTCCTGCTGCTCCTCAAGTCCTTCGTGCCGCTCGCGGTGCTCATCCTGTGCGTGCTGGGCGCGATCATGCTCGGCCTGGCGACCCCGACCGAAGCGGCAGCGGTGGGAGCGTTGGGCTCGATAATCCTGTCGGCCGCCTACGGGGCGCTCAGGTGGCTAAAGCTGAAGGAATCTGTGTTCCTCACCGCGCGCACCGCGGCGATGGTCTGCTTTCTGTTTGTCGGATCGGCGACCTTCGCGGGCGTGTTCAGCTACCTCGGGGGCGAGGGCATCATCAAGGAGTTCGTGCTCCACCTCGACCTCAACCCGGTCACTTTCCTCATCATCTCGCAGTTCATCATCTTTCTCCTCGGCTGGCCGCTCGAATGGACCGAGATCATCATCATCTTCGTTCCGATCTTCCTGCCGCTGCTGTCGCACTTCCACGTCGATCCGCTGCTCTTCGGGATCCTGGTGGCGCTGAACCTCCAGACCGCGTTCCTGTCGCCGCCGATGGCGATGGCGGCCTACTACCTGAAGGGTATCGCGCCTCCGCACGTGCTGATTACCCAGATCTTCTGGGGCTGCCTGCCGTTCCTGTTCATCGTGGTCGTTTCGATGCTGGTGGTATACGTGTTCCCCGGCGTGTCGCTTTGGCTGCCGCGCGCGATATACGGCAACTGACCCGATGGACAGCTCGCGGCTCAACTGGTTGTCGGCGTGCGACTCGGCGCAGGCGATCCGGGACGGCTCGATCAGCGCCGAAGCGCTCGTTGGCGCGTGCCTCGCGCGCGTGCGCGAGCTGGAGCCGCAGGTGCAGGCATGGGCGTTTCTCGATCCGGAGCACGCGCTCGCGCAGGCGCGCGCCGCGGATGAGTTGCGGAAGAGCGGCGCGCCGACCGGCCCGCTGCACGGGGTGCCCGTCGGGATCAAGGACATCTTCGATACCGCCGACATGCCGACGGAAGATGGAACGGTGCTTCATGCCGGACGCACGCCGGCCGCGGATGCGACGGCCGTCACGCGGCTGCGGGCGGCTGGCGCCGTGATCATGGGCAAGACAGTCACGACCGAGCTCGCGACCTATGCGCCGGGCAAGACGCGCAATCCGCACAACACCGCGCACACCCCGGGCGGATCCTCGAGCGGCTCGGCAGCCGCGGTCGCATGCGGGATGGTACCGCTCGCGCTTGGCTCGCAGACCAACGGCTCGGTGATCCGGCCGGCGGCCTATTGCGGCGTCTACGGCTTCAAGCCGACCCACGGCCTGATTTCCCGGCACGGCGCGCTCAAGCTCTCGCGCGCGCTGGACCACGTCGGCGTGTTTGCGCGCTCGATCGAGGACATCGCGGCTGCCTGCGAGGAGCTCGCTGCCCACGATGAGCACGATCCCGATACGCGGCCGCGCGCGCGCATTCCATTCGCGAAAATCGCGGCGGAGGAGCCGCCGCTGCCGCCGCGGCTGGCGCTGGTCAAGACGCCGCTCTGGGATCGCGCCGAGCGGGAGACCCGTGAAGCATTTGAGGAACTTGCGGCGCACCTCGGCGATCGCGTCGAGGAGTTTCCGCTGCCCGAGAGCGCCCGCGAGGCGCTGCTATGGCACCGTACCGTCATGGAGGCGGAGATGGCCGCAAACCTTGCGGGGGAATACGAAAACGGCGGCGACAAGCTGAGCGAATCGCTGCGGGCGCAGCTCGAGCGCGGCCGTCAGTTGAGCGCATTTGACTACCAGCGAGCGCTCGCGCGCGTGCCCCAGGTGATCGAGGGGCTCAGCCGGATATTCGACCGCTACGACGCGATCCTGACGCCGTCTGCGGCAGGCACCGCCCCGCGCGGCCTGCAGTCCACCGGCGACCCCATGTTCTGCACGCTGTGGACGTTCGCGGGGATGCCGGCCATCAACCTGCCGCTGATGCAGGGCGAGAACGGGCTGCCGCTCGGCGTGCAGCTCGTTGGCCCGCGTCATGATGACGCGCGCCTGCTGCGCACCGCGCGCTGGCTTGCCAAGGCGGTGGAGACGGACTGAACAGCGAGCAAGGAGGAATACGACATGATTTTCAGAATACTGGCGGCGGTTATCGCGGCGGCGCTTCTGCTTGCGTTCCTCTTGCCCTATGTGGTGAAAATGCAGGACATCGCGCTCGGCGCCGTGATCTTGGTGGGACTCGCGATGATGGCCCGGGATCTGTGGGATTCCCTGCAGGAGAAGGAAGACTGACGGCCGCAGGCCGCGGCGGCAATTCCGCACGGCCGGCCTCCGCGGACGGACTGTCGCAGCGCCTGCGCGGGGTGCTGCCGCAGGCGACCGTGACGACTCCATGCGACAGGAGCGGCTGGCGCGTTTCCCCATGAAGCCGAAGATACTCGTCACGCGCGAAGTGTTCGACGAAACCCTCGAGTTTCTTTCCGCCCACTGCGACGTGGACCCGAACCAGGCGGACATCGCACTCGACCACGCAAAGCTCGCGGACCGGCTCGCGGACAAGGAGGGCGTCATGTGCGCGCTCACCGACCGCATCGACGACGCGCTTCTCGCGCGCTGCCCGAAGCTCAAGGTCGTGGCGAACATCGCGGTCGGGTTCAACAATATCGACCTCGCCGCCTGCACCGCGCGCGGCGTGATGGCTACGAACACCCCCGGGGTGCTGGACGACTCCACCGCCGACCTCGCCTGGGCCCTTATCCTCGGCGCAGCGCGGCGCCTGACCGAGCTCGAGCGCCGGGTGCGGGTGGGGGAATGGATGGGCTGGCGGCTGAAGCAGTGGCTGGGTATCGACGTCCATCACGCCACACTTGGCATCCTCGGCATGGGTCGCATCGGTCAGGCGATCGCGCGCCGCGCGGCCGGCTTCGAGATGAAGGTGCTTTACCACAACCGAAACCGGGTCGGGCCCGACATCGAGCAGCGCTGCCGTGCAACCTTTGTGACCCAGGACGAGCTGCTGAAGCAATCGGACTTCGTGGTGCTGCAAGTGCCTTATTCCCGGGAGACGCACCACCTGATCGGCGCGCGGGAGCTGAAGCGCATGAAGCCGACTGCGATCCTCATCAACTCGACGCGCGGCGGCGTGGTGGACGATGCGGCCCTCATTGAGGCATTGCGAAGCGGTGTCATCCGCGCGGCCGGCCTGGACGTCTTCGAGAACGAGCCCAGGCTCAACCCGGAGTTCCTGCGGCTGGACAACGTGGTGCTGATGCCTCATATCGGCAGCTCGACCGAGGCTACGCGCCGCGCGATGGCGATTACCGCGGCACGGAACCTGGTCGCGGCATTGACCGGCGGCCGGCCGCCCAACCTGCTGAATCCCGGGGCGAAACGGTTCTAGACGCCCAGTCGCCAAAAGGCGGGGGAAATGTCAGAATCATCTCCGCGCCCTTTTTTGCAGCGCAGCGAGTACAACGGGAGAACGCACGGGCCGGATTATGGTTGATCAGGCAGCGGACAACCGGGTTTACGCCGAGCAGGTGCGCCAGCTCTACCGGCTGTCGCGGCCGGGGTACCTCGGCACCCTGATCAACTCCAGTATCCTCGTCTTCGCCCTGTGGGAGATCGTCTCGAGCACACTCCTCGGGGCATGGCTCACCGCGATGTTCCTGGTGACCGGCGCGCGCTACCTGCTCTACCGCTCGCACGGCGGATTGAACCCGCCGGACGCCGACGCGCCCCGGTGGGCGCGGCGCTTCGCGATCGGTGCGGGAGCCGCAGGCTTGTTATGGGGTGTCGCCGGCTCGGTCCTCTACCCGGTATCCTCGCTGCCCCACCAGTTCCTCGCCATTTTCCTGATCGGCGGCATGATGCTGGCCGCCATGGTGGTGCTCGCCCCCGTGCGGCAGGCGTTTCTTGCCTACGTGCTGCCGGCTTTCATTCTCCTCATTGCCACGGTGTTCGCGCAAGGCTCGACGCTGCACATCTTCATGGGCGTCCTCCTCGTCGTGCTGCTCGGGGTGGTGCTGGGAACGAGCCCGGTTCTCTCCCAGATCGTGCGCGAGTCGCTACGCGTGAAATTCGAGAATTCCGCGCTGGTCGAGCAGCTGTCGCGGGCCAACCGCGAGCTCTCCGAGCGCGTGAGTGCCCAGGAGGGCGCCGAGGAGGTGCTGCGGCAGACCTCGCAGAAGCTGGAGACCCTGATCGACGCTTCCCCGGTCTCGATCGTCGCGCGCGACCAGAACCTGCGCATCGTCAAGTGGAACGCGGCCGCCGAGCGCATGTTCGGCTGGAAGGAGCGGGAGGTGCTGGGCGGACCGGTGCCGTTCGTGCCGCCGGACCTGGAGGACGAGGCGGTCGCGATGCGCCAGCGTCTGCTGCGGGGCGAATCGATCTCCGAGTTCGAGACGGTCCGGATGCGCAAGGACGGCACGCGCATCAACGTCAGCGTCTCGACGACGGTCATGCACGATGCCGAGGGCCGTCCCTCGGGCTTCATCAGCCTCGCCACCGATATTACCGAGCGCAAGCGTGCCGAGCGCCGGTTGCAGATGGAGCACTCGGTCACCCGCATCCTCGAGGAATCGCGCACGGTGGAGGACGCGCTGCCGCGGCTGATACGCACCATTGCCGAGGCGGGCGGATGGGTCTATGGGGCGCGCTGGGAGCTCGACAAGAGCGCGAACCTGCTGCGCTGCATGGAAACGTGGTGCGTGGATGCCCCCGAAGTGCGGGAGTTCATGGCGTTCAGCCGCCTGCGCATGCAAACGCCCGGCACCAGCACCGGCCCGATCCACCAGGTCTGGTCCACCAACGCCCCGGTATGGATTGCCGATGTCGCCCAGGACATCAACATGCGGCGGGGGCCGGCGGCGCTCAAGGCGGGGCTCCATGCGGTATTCGCATTCCCGATCCTGGTCGGCGAGGAGCTCTACGGCGTCATCGAGCTGTTCGGGGGCGAGCCGCGGCAGCCCGATGCGGCGTTGATGGGAGCGATGCACACGATCGGCAGCCAGATCGGGCAATTCATGGCGCGCAAGGCCGCCGAGCAGAACCTGCGCTTCTTCGCGAGCCACGATCCCCTGACCGGGCTCTCCAACCGGACCATGTTCAACGACCGCCTGCACCAGTCGCTCGCCCAGGCGGCCCGGTTCGAGCGCAGCCTCGCGCTGCTGTTCATCGACCTCGACGGCTTCAAGGACGTCAACGACACGCACGGGCACACCGTGGGCGACATGCTGCTCGCCGAGCTAGCGAGCCGGCTGCGCGCGACTCTGCGCGAAGGCGACGTGATCGGCCGCATGGGCGGCGACGAGTTCGTGGTGCTGATCGAGGAATTCGGCGAGGCGGGGCAGGTCGCCGAAGTGGCGAAAAAGCTGCTCGACACCGTGGAGCGTCCCTTCACCCTGCAGGGTCGAGAATGCCGGGTGACGGCGAGCCTCGGCATCAGCATCTATCCCGACGATGGCAAGGACGCCGACACGCTGATCAAGAACGCCGACATGGCGATGTACCTGGTGAAGCAGCAGGGCAAGAGCAGCTACCGCTTCTACTCGCCGCAGATGAACGTGCACCTGGTCGAGCGCCTCTCGCTCGAGTCCGGCCTGCGGCGGGCGATCGACCTGGGGGAGCTCACGCTCCTCTACCAGCCGCGAGTGGGCGTGCGCGACGGCCAGGTGAGCGGAGTGGAGGCCCTCATGCGCTGGCAGCACCCGACGCAGGGCATGATCGGGCCGGGCGAGTTCATCCCGGTGGCGGAAGACGCGGGGCTGATCGCCGCAATCGGGGAGTGGGCGCTGCACTCGGCCTGCCGCCAGGCGCGCGCCTGGCGCGAGCAGGGGTTGCCGCTCCTGCGCGTTGCGGTCAATGTGTCGCAGAAGCAGTTCCTGCAGGAAAGCCTGATCCAGGTGGTGCGGGAAGCGCTGCACCGCGCGGCGCTCGAGCCCGGACGCCTCGAGCTCGAGATCACCGAGGAAATGGTTATCCGCAACCCCGAGCGCGCGATGCGCCTGCTTGCACAGCTGAAGGAGGCGGGCGTCCGGGTGGTGGTCGACGGCTTCGGCACCGGCTACTCGTCATTGAGCTTCCTCAGGCGGCTGCCGATCGACAGCGTCAAGATCGACCGGTCGCTGATCGGCGAGCTGCCGTCGAGCGCCGATGCGACGGCGCTCACCCGCGGGGTGGTTGCGATGGCCCACAGCCTCGGCCTGACGGTGATCGCCGAGGGGGTGGAAACCCGCGAGCAGTGGGAGTTCCTGCGCGAGCATGGGTGCGAGGAAATGCAGGGCAACTACTTCAGCGCGCCGGTCGCGCCCGAGATCGTGCCGGGCATCGTGCGGCAGCCCGTTGCCGCGGGCGCGCGCGCGGCCGTGCAGACGCTACGGGCGCGGCGCGCCGAGGGCGATCCCGATCAAGGGTAATATCGGCTACACTGGGGCGCGGGCCCACCGCGGAGCCGGGCGCAGGAGGTTCCCATGAAAACCTTGAAGCAACTGCTGGATGCGAAGGGCAGGGAAGTCTATACGATAAGCCCCGAAGCGAGCGTGCTCGACGCGCTCCGGCTGATGGCGGAAAAGAGCGTGGGGGCGCTGATCGTCACGGAGGCAGGAAAGATCGCCGGCGTCATCTCGGAACGGGATTACGCGCGCAAGGTGATCCTGCACGGGAAGTCCTCCCACGAGCTTCGGGTGCGCGACATCATGACCAGCAAGGTCATCACCGTCGGTCCCCGCCAGACAGTCGAAGAGTGCATGGCATTGATGACCGAGAAGCGCATCCGGCACCTGCCGGTGACGGAGGGCGAGCGCCTGATCGGCGTGCTCTCGATCGGAGACCTGGTGAAGGAAGTGATCGCAGAGCAGCAGCAGACCATCCAGCAGCTGGAAAGCTACATCCATCACTGAATCTTGAAGTTCGGGGCGATCATCATCGGCGACGAGATCCTCTCCGGCAAGCGCCAGGACGGTCATCTCGCCAGGACCATCACGACGCTCGGGTCGCGCGGATTGCAGCTCGCCTGGTGCTGCTACCTCGGGGATGATCCCGACCTCATCATGGAGACGTTCAAGCGCACCTTCGGCTCAGGCGACGCGGTATTCAGCTTTGGCGGCATCGGCGCAACGCCCGATGACCATACGCGGGCGGCCGCGGCGCGCGCGGCGGGCGTCGCGTTGAAGCTCCATCCCGATGCCGAAGCGGAGATCCGGGCGCGCTGGGCAAACGACCCCCGGGCGGTCACCCCGCAGCGGCTGATGATGGGCGAGTTTCCGGAGGGCGCCGAGATCATCCCCAATCCCTACAACCGCATCCCCGGCTTCAGCTTCAGGCGCCACCACTTCGTGCCGGGGTTTCCGCAGATGGCGTGGCCGATGCTGGAGTGGGTGCTCGACACGCACTACCGCGAATGGTTTGCGCCGGGCAGCATCGCCGAATCCTCGATCATCGTGCGCGAGGCCGGAGAAAGCCAGCTGATCGAGTTGATGAACGCCTGCCAGGGGCGTTTCCCGCGGATCAAGGTCTTCAGCCTGCCGCGTCTCGAGCCGGACCGCCATATCGAGCTCGGGGCGCGCGGCGCGCCGGGGGAGGTGGCGGGCGCAATCACCGCGCTCAAGCAGGGCGTGAGCGCGCTCGGCTTCCCGTGGGCCGACGCCGCGAAATAAAAAAGCCCCGGGGAACGGGGCTTTTCTTGCAGGAATCTCCCGCTGAGGCTCAGGCGGCCTTCTTGGCCTTCTTGACGCCCTCGGCGGCCTGCTTGGCGACGGCTTCGATGTTCGACTGCGTCACTTCCGTGAACTGCTTGGCGACCTTCGAGAGGTTCTCGTAGGAGGCGTTGACCGCGGCGATCGCCGACTTGAGCGTCGCGATGCCGACCTCGGAACCGGCGGGAGCGGTCTTCACCATCTTGTCGAGCGCCGCCACGACCTGCTTGTTGAACTCGGCGACCTGCTCTTCGACGAGCTTGCCGAACTCGGCTTGGGTGGCGGTGGCGACGTCATACACGCTCTTCGCATAGGCGGTCGCCTTCTCGATCGTCGGCTGCGCCATGGTGTCCTTCAGCGCGGCAAGCTGCTGCAGATCCTTCACCGCGGCGATGGTCTTGGCGTTCTCGACGGAGTCGGCGAGCGCGCTCCGAGCTGCCTTGAGCTGCAGATCCAGGATGCGCTCCGCGCCTTGGAGGGCTACGCCTGCGAATTTGATTGCGGCTTCCAGGTTGGCCTTGTTGATGGCCACCAGTTGTTCGGGGGACTGATACATGGTTTACTCCTTTCAAAACATCACGTTAAACAGCGACGGGCCAATAATGTTGCGCTGCACAATTGCCATTATATGCTTAGAAACCGGGCTGTCAAGTGGGTTTTAGGCAAGAAGTTTTGCGCTGCGTCAAGAAACTGAAACATAGGGGCCTGGCGGGAGGCGTTTTTGACTTCATTCCAAGGGGACCGTAGCATACAAACTCCTTTCTAATCATTGGCGTAGACCAGCGGGAGCCCAGCGTTGACCACAATCTTTGGCAAGATCATCCGGCGCGAGCTTCCGGCGGACATCGTCTACGAGGACGAGCATTGCCTGGCAATCCGCGACATCAATCCCCAGGCACCCACCCACGTGCTCGTGATACCCAGGAAGCAGATCCGAATGCTCTCGAGCGCCGGCACCGGCGATCAGGCGCTGCTCGGTCACCTGCTGCTCGCCGCCTGCAAGGTCGCGAAGCAGCTCGGCGCCGGCGACGCGTTTCGCCTGGTGGTCAACAACGGTGCGAAGGCCGGCCAGAGCGTCTTTCATCTACACTTGCACATCCTGGCCGGCCGCAAGCTCGACTGGCCCCCCGGATGAGCGTGCCTGGATGGGCGACGTCCGTCGCAAACGGCGTCGAAGGTGGAAGCGATAAGAACGGAGGAGGATCTACGATGCGAAACGCAACCTGCTTGAGTGTAATCCCCATCGTGCTGCTCGGCTTGATGGCGGCGGCCGCAGAGGTCACGGCGCAAGCGTATCCCGCCAAGCCCGTCCGGATCGTCGTCCCGACTTCGCCTGGCGGCGGCAACGATTTCGTCGCGCGGGCCGCGGGGCAGAGGCTCGGGGACCGGCTCGGCCAGCAGTTCATCGTGGACAACCGTCCCGGCGCGGGCGGCAGCATCGGCACCACCATCGTGGCGAAAGCGGCCCCGGACGGCTACACGCTGCTGCTCGGCTTCGTCGGCCAGCTCGCGATGTACCCCCACGTCGAGAAGACCGAGTACGACCCGCAGCGTGATTTCATCGGCTTGAGTTTGCTCGCCTCCTCGTACCACGTGATGGCGGTGCATCCGTCGCTGCCGGTACGCTCGGTCAAGGAGCTGATAGCGTTCGCGAAAGCGCACCCGGGCGAGCTTTACTACTCCTCAGGCAACATCTGGACGCCGACACACCTCGTGCCCGAGCTGTTCAACGCGGCGACGGGGACACGCCTGATTCCCATCCACTACAAGGGCTCGGGACCCTCCGTCATCGGGGTGCTGACGGGAGAGACTCAGGTGATCATGTCGAGCGTGACGGCCGTGATGCCCCACGTGCGCTCGAAGCGCCTGGTGGCGCTCGCGGTCACCAGCCCCAAGCGGACGCCGGTTGCGCCGCAGGTGCCGACGCTGGTGGAGCTTGGCGTGAGAGGCGTGGAGGCGCCCTCATGGTACGCGATCGTGGCGCCCGCGGGCACGCCGCGCCCGATCGTCGACAAGCTTCACGGGGAACTCGCGGCGATGTCCACGCAGCCGGATTTCCAGGCGCTGTTTCGCAAGCAGGCGCTCGAGCCGACGTCCAAGACGCCTGAGGAGTTTGCGGTATTCCTGCAAGCCGAGAACGACAAGTGGAGCAAGATCGTCAAGGCCATCAGGGCGCAATGATCAGGTTTCAAGGGGCAGCCGCACTGCCTTACCGGTCGCCACCGCGCGCTCGATGGCGATGGTGGTCTCGAGATTGATGCGCGCCTGCTCCGGCGTCGTGTGCGCGGTGGGCGCGCCGGTGACGAGATGGTCGAGCCAGGCTCGCGTCTCATTCCCGAGCGGGCCCCAGAAATCCCCCAGCGCCCAGTCGCCCGCGGTGTTGCTGCCCAGGAACGCCAGCTCCAGGCTGTGACCCGGCACGTAGGGATGGGGGATGCCCTTCTCCGTATAGAGCAGATGGTCCTTGTGGTCGTCGTCGATCAGCATGGTGCCCTCGGCGCCGAGCAGCTCGACGCGGTCGGATTGCCCTTGCGTCGGGAATTTCGACGGCAGCGCATAGCTGATGCCGAAGTTCACCACCGCGCCGTCGGCGAACGTGACGATCGCCCACGTCGCATCGTGCGCGCTGTAGCCCGCTTCCTTGAAGATGCCGTGCTGGCCGCGCGCGACGACCTCCACCGGCCGGTTGCCCTCGAGGAACCAGCACATGAGATCGACGTAGTAGGTCAGCACGTCGAGCACGGGCGTCGCGTGCGGGTCGCGCTTGAGGATCGCGAAGGTCTGGGCGCGTGAGTTGTAGACGCGGGCGAGACCGCCGACGACCTTGCCGAGGCGCGCGAGGACCATCTGCTCCTTCGCGCGCAGAAAGCATTCCTTGAAGCGCCGGCTGTAGCCGATGCGGAGCTTGCCGCCGGTCCGGCGCAGCGTCTCGAGCATGTCGTCGGCGTCCTTCAGCGTCAGCGCGATCGGCTTCTCGCACAGCACCGGCTTGCCCAGCTCGAGCGCGCGGCGCACCGGCGCCGAGTGCTCGCCTTCGGGCGTCGAGACGAACACCGCGTTGACTTCCGGCCGCTCGATCACTTCGAAGTTATTGCCGCTGTGAAAATCCGCGCCCGTCTGCTCCGCGAGCGCCTGCGCGCGCCCGGGATCGAGGTCCGACACCGCGATGAACTTGACGCAGGGATGCTTCGCCGCGAGCCGCGCCCGCAGGGTGCCGATGCGGCCGGCACCGATCACGGCTACGCCCAGTTCTGCCTTTTTCATCGTGATCTTCCTTCGTCGTGCACGCCGGGCGCCCAGCCCGAGGGCGCGAGATGCCGGCGCGCGAACGCCGCCGCCTCCCGCTCGAGGGGAGTGGCGAGCGTCACGTTCCAGCGGTTGAGCCATCCAAGCAGCGCGATCACCGACACGATTTCGATGATGGCATTCTCGCTGTAGTGCTTGCGCAGCTCCACGAAGTGCGTTTCGGACACGCCGCTCGGGCACGCGCCCGCCGCCTGTGCGAGAGCAAGCGCGGCGCGCTCGGCGGGCGTGAACAGCGCGCTCGTCGCGAACTGGGGCAGCGCCTCGATTCTCTCGAGCGGAACGCCGGCGATGTGCGCAGCGTTCTCCGCGTTGTGCGCGGCGGAGTAGGAGTCGCCGGCAGCGCGGCTCACAACGTGCGCGACCATGAACTTGAGCGACTTGGGAATCTCGCCCTCGTCCATCATGACCGCGGTATGGAGCGCACGGTAGGCGCGGAGCACCTCCGGCCGGCGCGCCATGGTGAGCCAGCTGTTGGGCGGATAGCCCTTGGTCTTCTGCCAGCGCGCCATCACATCCGCGACCTGCGCGAACTGTTCCGGCGCTGCAGGGGAAACGCGCGCCATGGCCCTAGTAAACACGGTTGCGCGCAGCCTCGCCCTTGACGAGGACACGCTCGACGTTGAACCACGCTTCGCGGAACAGCATGGCGGATGACTGGCGCGTGACGCCCGCGATGTGCGGTGTGAAGAGCACCCGGCGCGCCGCCTCGCCCTCGAGCGCGAACAGGGGATTGCCGGGGTCGGGCGGCTCCGTGGCATAGACATCGATTGCGGCGCCGCCCAGGCGGCCCGACCTGAGATGCGCAACAAGCGCTTCCTCGTTCACGATGCCGCCGCGAGCGGCCTGGATCAGCACCGCTCCCGGCTTCATCAACGCGAACTGCCGCGGGCCGATCATGCTGCGGGTCTGCGGCAGGAGCGGAACGTGCAGGGTGATGACGTCGGCCGTCCGGAGCAGCTCATCGAGCGGCACTGCGCGCGCGGCAGTCCGCGCAGCAGCCTGGGGATCGCGCGGGGCAGGGTCGTAATAGACGATCTGGCAGCCAAAGCGGTGAAATGCCTCGGCCACCGCGGCGCCAACGGTGCCGAAGCCCACGACGCCCACGGTGAGCCCCTCGAGTCCCGGCAGGTTGTCGGTGATCATGCGCCCACGGAACGAGACGTAGTTTGCGTTCCGGATTTCCGCATCCGCCCAGGCGAGGCGGCGCAGCAGGAGAAGAGCGCTTGCCACGGCGTACTCGGCCACCGCGCTGTTGCTGCCGCCGGGGACGTTCGCGACCGCGATGCCGAGCTTCTTCATCGCGGCCTCATCGAGCCGGTCGACGCCGGCGCCGGTCACCTGGACGAGCTTGACGCCACCGCCCTCGAAGAGTGAGCCGGCCAGCTTCGGGCCGACAGCCGGAATCACCAGCGCGCGCACCGACCTGACGTGCGCAGCGAGTTGCGGGTCGTCGACGGCGCGATAGTTGACGGCGAGCGTGACGGGCGGCGTGATGCCTGCGCGCTGAAAATCGGCCAGCGGCCGCAGGCAGAGAACGTCGTGTGGCATCAGAGCGCTGGGGGTGGTTCCTGGGTCCGCTTCGTGATGTCGCCAACCGGAAAGAAGCACAGCAACACCAGCGGTTCCTGGCCGGTATTGCGGGTCATGTGCTTTTCTCCCGGCGGAATCAGGATCGTGTCGCCGGCCTTCAGCGGGAAGCTCCCGCTGTCGGCCTCGGTGCAGCCTTCGCCTGCCATCACGTAGATGCATTCCTCGAAGCCCTGGTGGTAGTGCGGGCGGCGCGCTGTGTCGCCGGGCTTCGGCACGGGAATCTCGACCAGCCGCAGCGTCACGGCGCGCGAGCCTTTCTCGCCGGACACGATCTCGAGCGATTTCCGGCCGGGCAGGCCCATGCTCTTCGCCTGCGCCTGCGTCAGCACCTTCGCCATCAGCCAGCCACCTTCAGGTGCTTGATTTCGGCGGTGCCGCCCTGCGCCTCGTCGAGCAGGCGGAAGATCTCCGCCGCCTCCTTCGCAATCGCACCGGCGATGCCGTCGAGCATCGTCTTCGCCTTGTCCACGGTCGCGTGCTCGGGCGTGCCGTACCAGCCGGTCGGCGCGATGGTGCGGATGTCGCGCAGCACCGGCTGGAAGGCGCGCGTGCGCCGCAGCTTGTCCCACTTGCGGCCATGCGAGTGGTCGGAGGAATAATCGATGCGATCGAGGTGGACGAGGTCCGGCCGGCAGGCGAGCACGGCGAGCGCTTCGATCTCGCCACCGTGCGTGAGTCCCCCGTAGTCCTTGCCGAACAGCTCCGCCGCGACGTAGCACGCCTGGACGGTCAATACCGTCATGCCGTGGTCGCGGTGCAGGTGCTCGGCAGCGATCGCGAGCGAGGGGATGTTGCCCTCGTGCCAGTTGAGCAGCAGGAGATACTTCGCGCCGTGCCTGGCCGCCGACACGCAGGTTTCCGTCACCACGCGCTGATAGGTATCGGGAGTGAGCGTGAGGGTGGCCTCGAACGGCATGTGCATGGGCGTGACGCCAAGCGGCCCGCCCGGCAGCACCAGTGCGTCCATGCGCTCGGCCACTGCATGGGAAATGACGTTGGCCGCGAGGATGTCGGTGCCGGCCGGCAGATGCGGGCCATGCTGCTCGACGCTGCCCGCGGGGAGGATCACCAGCGGGTTCTTCTTCAGTTGCGCGGCGATCTCGGGCTGCGTGAGATCGATGAGGTGGCGTGTCGGAAGCATGGCCTAGGCCGCGCGCGCTTGGGCGCGGATGCGCGATCGCGTCTCTTCCATGACGTCCGCAATGCGCACGCACTGCCCCTTGCGATCGATGGATCGCAACGCCGCGTACACCACCGCCACTGCGACGTTGCCGTTATGCGCGGTGAGCTCGCCGGGCTTGCCGGTCGCGCAGCTCGCGGCGAACATTTCCAGCTCGGCGCGGAACATGTCGCTTTCGGGCAAGGGGATCGCTTCCCGCTTCGCCCAGCCGTCCTTTCCACGCTGGATGTAGAGGGTGGATGCCTTGTGCAAGAGATGCGGCGTATCCCAGGTGCCGAAATCGATCTCGTAATGCATGAGACCTTTCGAGCCGAATACCCGCACCGCGAAGATGCCGGGGGACGTCCAGCACGAGCCGACGTAGCCGATCTTGCCGTCGGCAAACCTGAGCAGCGTCATCGACTGGTCGTCCACTTCCGCGCCCACCGGTGAGAGCTTGGACGCCATCGAGGAGACCTCGGCGATCTCGCCTCCCAGCAGGTGCAGCACGTCGAACTGGTGGATCGCGAGCTGGGAGAGCGGCCCGCCGGGGGCGCGGTCCTTATACCAGCGCCAGGTCTGCGGCGTAAGCTCCAGCGCGCGCTCGTTGGAGAAATTGGCTTCCATGAATGCCACGCGCCCCAGCTCCCCGGCGTCGATCCGGTCCTTGATGATGCGGATGCCCGCCATCAGCCGCGCGCTGTGGCCGACGGTGACGGTGACGCCGTACTGCTGTTCCAGCGCGGCGATCTTCAAGCCGTCTTCAAGCGTCTGGGCGATCGGTTTCTCGGTGTAGACGTGCTTGCCCGCACGGGCGACCATTTCCGCCATCGGCAGATGCTGCTCGTTGGGCACTGTGAGGATGACGCCCTTCAGTTCCGGATTGGAAAGCATGGACTTCATGTCGGGGACCGCCGGCACGCCCATTTCCATCTCGAACGCCACGCGCCTGTCCGCCGAGCGGCTGTAGGCGGCAACGATCTTCAGCTCGTCGGATTGCTGTGCGGCGCGGGCGAGGACCTTGGCCCACCGGCCGAGACCGACGATCCCGAGTTTGACTGGTGTGCTGCTCATGGGAATCCCGTTGTCGCTGTGGATGACCCGCGATTCTACAACGCACGCAGTTGCCGCGCGCGCCGGTCCGCACTGCGGACCCGGGCCTCATCTTACCCGAGCCTGCGCATCATCCACGGCAGCAGCACGTTCTCGGCGATCGCTCCGCTTGGCCAGTCGGGGGAGCGGCCCATATGGCCGCCCTGCGGGTTGACCCACGCGTCCTTGGCGGTGCCGTGTTCGAGCAACACATACAGATCGGCAATGGGAATCTGCGAGTCGCGCGCGCCATTGACGGCGAGCACGGGCGCCGAAGAGCGATCGAGCAGGCCGGCATCGATGAGCGAGAAGCGCCGCGCGCGCACGAGCATGTCCTCGAGATTGCGCGCGCCCAGCATCGCGCACTTCGCGTGCAGGTAGTCGTAGAGATACTCGCCGGTGGCGAGCGAAGCGCGCAGCCAGTCGGGCTGAAAATAATGGTGGATCGGCCCGCCGTGCACGATCGACCCGCGCAGCCGCTCGCGCTCGGTGATCGCGAGCTTGGCGGCCCAATAGCCGCTCCAGCTGCGGCCTTGCACCACGATTCGCCCTGTAGCCACCTCGGGACGCCGGCCCAGATAGTCGAGCGCCGCGGTGAAAATGCGGTCGCTGTCGACCGCCGCCACCGCGTGGGGCGACTCGCCGGTGCCGGGAAGGTCGATCGCGAACAGCCCAAGGCCTCGCCGCAGGTAGCTGTCCGTATGCGCGGCGACGTCTTCCTTCCTGGAATCGAGTCCGGCGATGCCGAATACGAGCGGAGCAGGGCGCGCGAGGGGAGGCAGGCGCAGGTAGGCGACAATTTCTCCGCCCTCGAATGGAACCCGGACCGTGTCGATGGGCGGATCGAGCAGGCGCGCGTGGGCGCGGAACGCTTCCAGCGCGCGTCGGCGGGCGTGCTGTCGCGCCGGTGTGTTTTCCGTAGGCCAGCGCGCAAAGTGATAGAGGCGCCAAGCCTTCCAGTAGCGGTCCCTCGCGCCGCCGCGATCCGTCGCCTCGAGCGTCCGGGCCTCGGCCCAGTGGCGATCGGCGGCGCTGCTCCAGGCGCGCGCCCACTCTTCGCGCTCCAGGCCGTGAATCGTTGACAGCGCGGCCCGCGCGTCCTCCGGCGCGATGCCGCTGAGCGGCGGCAGGCCGTGATCGGCGCGCCGCTGGACTTCCTGCTTGAGTGCTTGCAGGTCGCGGCCCCCGCCCGTAACGAGGCAGATATCATCGGCCGTTCGACGGATCAATGTCACTCCACAAAAAAGCAAGGGCGGCCTTGGCCGCCCTTGGTTGCCGATCAGCGGTTACTGATCTCCGGTCGCGCGCCCCTAGTTGGCCGTCAACCCGAGCGATTTCACCAGCTTCTCGTTTGTGACCATCGATTCCTGCACCACTTTCCGGAACTCCGCCGGCCCCAGAACGACGATCTCCGTGGCCTGGATCGCCATCCCTTTCCTGACTGCGGGCGTAGCCATGGCTTTCACCACTGCGGCGCGCAGCCTGTCATTGACGGCCTTGGGCGTGCCCTTCGGCAGGAAGAAACCCATCCAGCCGCTGTAGTCGAAGCCCGGTATGGTGTCCGAGATCGGCGGAATGCCGGGCAGCAGCGCGGTGGGCTTGGGCAGCGTCTGGGCGATGGCGCGCATGCGCTTGGCGTTGACGTGGACCATCGCCGCCGGCGCGGGAATGAGCGTCCACTGGGATTCGTTGGCCACCACGGACGCGCTCGACGGACCGCCGCCCTTGTACGGGACGTGCAGCGAATTGATGCCGGCCTGCTGCTGGAAGTACGCCCCCGCGAGATGGCTCTGCGAGCCGGCGCCGGCGGAGGCCATGTTGAATGGGGTCTTTCCGCTCTTGGCGTAATCGATCAATTCCTTCGTGGACTTGATCGGGAGCGTGGGATTCACCACCAGCACGTTGAGCGTCAATGCATATTGCGCAACGTAGTCGTAGTCATTGACGGGATGGAAGCGGGCCTTCTTCTGCAGCAGCCTGGCAATCGTGCTCGCCGCCGTCGTCGCGCTGATCAGCGTGTAGCCGTCGGGATTCGCGTCCTTGGCGATTTCCATGCCGATGATGCCGCCCGCGCCAGCGCGGTTGTCGATGACGATCTGCTGGCCGATCGTGTGGCCCAGCTCGTTGGCGACGATGCGGCTCAAGGTGTCGACCGCGCTGCCCGCCGTATTCGGCACGATCAGGCGTATCGGCCGGCTGGGATAACTTTTCGCGGATTCCTGCGCAACGGCCGGCGCAGCGCCGAGCAGTGTCGAAGCAATGGTCAGCGTAAGCCAGACCCGGATCTTCATGAATTTTCTCCCTATCTGATGGTGCAGGCGTGAAACCGATGCGATGTGGAATTGCGGACCTCATTCTGTCCGGTTTGCCCAGAGAACGCAACTTGCGCCCGCGCGTCGCCGCTTGCGAGACCGGCATCCGGGAACTCCGGTGGAATCGCGCTTTCTGACTGATACCCATTACAATTCCCGACCATGCTGCGCAGATTCCTCCTCCTTGCCGGTGCGGGCATCGTCGCCGCGTGCAGCCTCGCTCCGGCAGACTACAACGGCGACAGTGCGCCGCGTGAGGCGGCAATCGAGCCGCTGAGCTCGGAGCGTCCGCTTGTCGCGCTCGCCCTGGGCAGTGGCGGCGCGCGCGGCTTCGCCCACATCGGTGTCATCAAGGCGCTGGAGCAGGCCGGCATTGCGCCCGATATCGTCACCGGGGCGAGCTCGGGCGCCGTGGTCGGGGCGCTCTACGCCGCGGGCTGGAAGGCGGCCGAGCTGGAGGAGATCGCGCTCGGCCTCGAGCAGGGCGAGATCGTGGACTTCGCGCTGTTCGGCAACGGCTGGGTCAAAGGGGAGGCGCTGCAGAATTTCGTCAACCGGCTGGTCGGCGGGCGGCCGATCGAGCGGCTTGCCAGGCCCTTCGCCGTGGTTGCCACCGAGGCGAAGAGCCGGCGCATCACGGTTTTCAACCGCGGCGATACCGGCCTTGCCGTGCGCGCCTCGGCGAGCGTCCCCAACGTCTTCATCCCGCCTGTCATCAATGGCGCGGAGTACGTGGACGGCGGGCTCCTGAGCCCGGTGCCGGTCAAGCTCGCGCGCGCGATGGGCGCGGACATCGTCGTCGCGGTTGACGTTTCCTGGTTCGCCCAGACGCGCGACCCCTCGGATCCCGGTATGAGGCAATATGACCGCAGCGGACGCTATGCGCTGCTCGAGGGCGAGCTCGAGCAGGCCGACGTCGTCATCGTGCCGCGCACGGTGCGCACGCGCATGCTCGATTTCGACCAGCGCGAGTCGAACATCGCGGCCGGGGCCGTAGCGGGTCGCGAGGCCGTGCCCCAATTGCGGGAGGCCATCGCGCGGACCGCGACGACCAAGCGGCGCTGATCGCGTCCGCCATCATTCCACTGTCTGCGCCGGTGCCGGAGCAGACCGGGTGCGCGGAACGCGCGCCAGATCCCAGTTTTCCAGTGCCCAGCTCCAGAGTTCCCTCACCGTTGCGTGCGCGAGCCCGCGCGGCGGCTGCTGTCCGAGAAACGACAGCGCAGCAGCGAGGGCAGGCTGCGGCCGCGCCGTGTTTACCGGCTGGGCCAGCGTCTGCTTGGAGAGTTTCTCGCCCTGGGAATTGACCGCGACCGGCAGATGGACGTAGCGGGGGCGGGGCAAGCCGAGAAGTTGCTGGATGTAGATCTGCCGCGGCGTGGATGCGAGCAGATCCGCTCCGCGCACGACGTCGGTGATGCCCTGCTCGGCATCGTCCACTGCCACGGCGAGCTGGTAGGTGTACGTGCCGTCCGGGCGATAGAGCACGAAATCACCCGACTCTTTCTCCAGCTCGCAGGCGATCGTGCCCTGCACCGCATCCTCGAATGCGACAGCCGCGCCCCGCGTGTCGAGCCGCAGCGCCCGCGCAGTCTTGTTTCCCGCGATGCCGCTGCGGCAGGTTCCCGGATAGACCGGTCCTTCCGTGCCGGCGACGGCGGAGTCGGCGATCTCCCGGCGGCTGCATGCGCAGGGATAGACGCGGCGGGTCTCCCGCAAACGGTGCAGGGCGCAGTGGTAGGCGTCGTGCCGCGTGCTCTGATACGCAACCGGCCCGTCGCCTTCCAAGCCGAAGGCCGCGAGCGTGCGCAGGATTTCGTCGGCCGCGCCCGCTGCCACGCGCGGGGAATCGATGTCTTCCATCCGCACGAGCCACTCGCCGCCGCGCGTTCTTGCCTCGAGAAAGCCGCCGACCGCCGCGACGAGCGAGCCGAAATGAAGCGGCCCGGTGGGAGAGGGCGCGAAGCGGCCGCGGTACTTGCCATCCTCCGTCACTTTTCGACTTCGGCAAGCAGCTTCCGCGTGGCGAGCGCGGCCTCGCGGGCGACCTCCTCCGGCGGCCGCGACCAGTACTCGGGATTCGGCGCTTCGTAGCTCAGGTAGCCGGGATAGTTCTTTTCCATGAGGAGCTCGAACACCTCACGCCAGCGCACCTTGCCGAGGCCGGGCGGCAGGCGATCGGTGGGCCGCTTCGCGGCATCGGGTGGACCAGCCGGAACGTCGCTGTACTGGAAGGCAAAGATCTCCCCGGGCGCGACATCCGCGAAGCCGCGCCCACCCGCGCCGCTGCGCTCGAGGTGGTAGGCGTCGAACAGCAGACCGCAGCTCGGATGGTGGGCGAGCGCGACGACTTCGCGGCCGGCTTCCAGGCTGTTGATCACCTGGTGCTGCGAATTGAACTCGAGCGCGAGCCGCACGCCGTGCGCTTTCGCGATCTCGCCGCCTTTCCTGAAATTGGCGGCGCCTTCGCGCAGCGTGCCCGGCGGGTTCTGCCCCGGTGCGATCATCACCAGTTCACAACCGAGCGCAGCGGCATTGGCGCAGGTTTCGTCGAGCACCGCGAGCAGCCGCTCGAGCTCCGCCCCCTGCGCAAAAATAAGGCCATACTCGGTGCCCAGGCAGGCGACCGTGAGGCCGCTTGCCCGTACCAGATCCAGGACCTGACCGTTGGTCATGCCGGCGTCGAAGCAGCGCGTGAAATCGACACGCCGCAGCTCCACCGCGTTCCAGCCGCCGCGCTTCGCGGCCTGCAGAACATTTGCAAGCGGCGACGTGTCGAGCGTCCACGTGTGCAGCGCCAGTCGATCTCGCATCTTGTGCATAGGGGCCAGTTCCAGGACGGGAAGCGTCTGCCGGAGGTGAATGGGTAGTATAAACTGGACGCGTTTTCCCTCCGGATGTCCTGAACAATCGTGAGCACGCCCGACCTGCATCGCGTCGTCATCGTCGGCGGCGGCGCGGGCGGAATCGAGCTTGCGACCCGGCTCGGTGACACGCTCGGGCGCAAGGGCCGCGCGCGCGTAACGCTGATCGACCGCTCGCGCACGCATCTGTGGAAGCCGCTGCTGCACGAATTCGCGGCAGGCAGCATGGATCTCGACCACCACGCCCTCGACTACCTCGCGCAGGCGCGCTGGCACCACTTTCGGTTCCAGCTCGGGGAGATGGACGGCCTCGACCGCGCGCGCAAGGTCGTGCGGGTCGCGCCCACGCTCGACGAGGACGGACGCGAGTTGATTCCACGCCGTGAGATTCCCTACGACACCCTCGTGATGGCGATCGGGAGCCTCTCCAACGACTTCGGCACGCCGGGCGCGCGCGAGCATGCCATCAGCCTCGACACGGCGGCGCAGGCGGAACGCTTCCACCGGTCGCTCGTCAACGCCTGCATCCGGGCCAATGCCCAGCACGAGCCGCTTGCGCCCGAGCAGCTCAAGGTCGCCATCATCGGCGCGGGCGCGACCGGCGTCGAGCTCGCGGCGGAGCTGCACAAGACCACGCGCGAGCTGGTCGCCTACGGGCTGGACAAGATCGATCCCGAGAAGGACGTGCGGTTGACGATCATAGAGGCGGCGCAGCGCATCCTCCCGGCGGTGCCGGAGCGTGTGTCGAAGGCGGCGGCCGGGTTGCTGCGCGATCTCAGCGTCCGCGTGCTCACCAGCGAGCGCGTGACGGAGGTGCGGCCGGACGGCGTTCTGACCGCGAGCGGAAAACGGATTCCGGCGGAACTGACGGTGTGGGCCGCCGGCATCAAGGCGCCCGATTTCCTGAAGGACATCGGCGGCCTCGAGTCGAACCGCATGAACCAGCTGGTGGTGAAGCAGACGCTCGACACCACGCGCGATCCCGATATCTTCGCGATCGGCGATTGCGCGGCCTGCCCGTGGCCGGGACGCCGGCGCGATGTGCCGCCGACCGCGCAGGCAGCGCACCAGCAAGCCTCGCATCTCGCGCGCATGCTGCCGCGCCGGCTTGCCGGCAGGCCGCTCAAGCCCTGGGAGTACCGCGACTTCGGCTCGCTGGTCTCGTTCGGGGAATACTCCACGATCGGCAGCCTGATGGGGGTGCTGCTCGGCGGCACGATCTTCATCGAGGGGCTCTTCGCGCGCTTCATGTATGTCTCGCTCTACCGCATGCACGTCTACGCGCTGCACGGATTCGCCAAGATGGCGTTCGACACGCTGGCCAAGCTCATCACGCGGCGCACGGAGCCGCGCGTCAAGCTGCACTGACGCGCCATTTCACTTGGGGACGAGGGCGAAGGGATGAAGGACGAGGAGCCATGCTAAGATGCTCCTCCCTTCGGACTGGAGCGCTTCGTGGCTACCGTCGAGCTGACCAAGAGCAATTTCGAAGACGTCGTCAGTACGAACGAACTAGTGATCGTTGACTTCTGGGCCTCGTGGTGCGGGCCGTGCAAGAGCTTTGCGCCGGTGTTCGATGCGGCATCCGAGCAGCACCTGGATATCGTTTTCGGCAAGGTCAACGCCGACAGCGAGCAGGATCTGGCGGCGGCTTTCAGCATCCGCTCGATCCCTTTCGTCATGTTGTTCCGCGAGAAGGTCGTTCTCTTCGCGCAGGCCGGCGCGTTGCCGGCGGAAGGCCTGGAAAGCATCATTCGCCAGGCGCGCGCGCTCGACATGGCGCAGGTCCATAAGGAAATTGCCGAGCAGCAGGCCCAGCAACAGCAATGATCCTGAAGCGCGTTTGCGCTATCGCGTTGTCGGGGCTCCTCGCGGCTGCGCCGGCGGTGATGGCGCAGGCGCCGAAGGCCAAGCCGTCGGGGCTGCCGGTCAAGGCGGCGCCGGTCAGGATCGGAACGGTTACCGATGACGTCACAGCGGTCGGAACGTTGCTCGCGAACGAGTCCGTGATGATCCGTCCCGAGGTCGCCGGTCGCGTGGCGGCGATTCATTTCAAGGAAGGGCAGGCGGTGGCGGTGGGCGCGCGGCTGGTGGCGCTCGACGCGGAAGAACTCCGCGCTCAGCTCGACGCGAGCCGGGCAGACGAGCGCCTGACCGGGCAGCGCGCCGAGCGCGCGGCCGAGCTCTTCAAGAAGAACTTCATCAGCCAGCAGGCGCTCGAGGACGCGCGCGAGGCGCACAAGAAAGCGACCGCGCAGCGCCGTGAGAACGAGGCGCGGCTCGCCAAAGCGGATATCCGCGCGCCATTCGCCGGCATCGTCGGGCTGCGCCAGGTGAGCCCCGGCGCCTACCTCAGGGCGGGCGACGACATCGCGCGGCTCGACAAGATCGACGTGATGAAGCTCGATTTCCGCGTGCCGGAGCTCTACGTCGGCAGAATCCGCCGCGACCAGCCGGTCACGGTGCGGGTCGACGCGTTTCCCGGCGAGGCGTTCGCCGGGCGGGTGTACGCCGTCGAGACCGCAGTTGACGTTCAGACGCGCACGGTGCTGTTGCGCGGGCGCGTCGAGAACCGCGGCGCGCGGCTGCGGCCCGGCATGTTCGCGCGGGTGACGCTCGAGCTCGGGACGACCGAGAAGGCGACGCTGGTGCCGGAGCAGTCGATCGTGCCGCGCGGCGGACGCAATTTCGTGTTCCGCGTGATCGATGGGAAGGCGGTGCTGACCGAAGTCGCGGTCGGCGCCCGCAGCCCCGGGCAGGTCGAGATCGTGAGAGGCGTGAAGCCCGGCGAGCGGGTCGTGACCGACGGCCAGATGAGGCTCCAGGACGGCGTGCCGGTGACCGTGCTGCCCGACAAGCCGCCCCCAACCGCCTCCCCTTCGCCCGCGGAGTCGAAGGGATCCTGATTTTCCTTCGTCAGTCATCCCTCATCCCTCAGATGTTCCTGCCCGAGCTTTCGATCCGCCGTCCCGTCCTGGCGACGGTGATGAGCCTCGTCATCGTGCTCCTCGGGGTCATCTCCTTCCTGCGCCTGTCGGTGCGCGAGTACCCGAAGATCGACACCCCGGTGGTCTCGGTGCGCACCGTCTATACCGGCGCGAGCGCGCAGGTGATCGAGTCCCAGGTCACGCAGCCGCTCGAGGACTCGCTCTCCGGCATCGAGGGCATACGCACCATCAAGTCGGTGTCGCGCGAGGAAGTTTCGCAGATTGCGGTCGAATTCGTTCCCGAGCGCGACGTGGATGCCGCGGCGAACGACGTGCGCGACCGCGTGGCGCGGGTGCGGGGGCTCCTGCCCGACGAGGTGGACGAGCCGGTCGTCTCGAAGATCGAGGCCGACGCGCAGGCGATCCTGTGGCTCGCGTTCTACAGCGACCGCCACGATGCCCTCTTCATCACCGACTATGCCGACCGCTACGTCGCGGACTCGCTGAAGGCGCTGCCCGGGGTGGCGAGCGTCATCATGGGCGGGGCGCGCAAGTACGCGATGCGCATCTGGGTGGACCGCGACCGGCTCGCCGGATTCGGGTTGACGCCGCTCGACGTCGAGAACGCGTTGCGGCGCCAGAACATCGAGGTGCCCTCGGGGCGCATCGAGAGCCGGGCCCGGGAGTTCACGGTCCTGACCGAGACCGACTTGAGGACGCCGGAGCAGTTCAACGACCTCATCATCACCGAGGCGCGCGGCTACCCCGTCCGGCTGAAGGACATCGGGCGCGCCGAGCTCGGCGCGCAGGACGAGCGCAACGTCGTGCGCGTCAACGGCAATCCGGCGATGGGGCTGGGCATCGTGAAGCAATCCACGGCCAACACGCTGGCGGTGGCGGAGGCGGTGAAGGCGCAGATACCCGGCATCGAGGCCGCGCTGCCCGAGGGACTGAAGGTATTCGTCGCGTTCGACTCCTCGCTTTTCATCAACGCCTCGATCAAGGCGGTCTATCGGGCGATTTTCGACGCGATGGTGCTAGTGACGCTGGTGATCTTCCTCTTTCTGCGCTCGTTCCGCTCCACCCTCATTCCCTTCGTCACCATCCCGGTGTCGTTGATCGGCGCGTGCTTCTTCCTGTGGATCTTCGGATTCACCATCAACATCCTGACGCTGCTCGGCATCGTGCTGGCGATCGGGCTCGTGGTGGATGACGCGATCGTGGTGCTGGAGAACATCCACCGCCACATCGAGGAAGGCATGTCGCCGTTGACGGCAGCGCTCCGGGGCAGCCGCGAGATTGCCTTTGCCGTCGTGGCGATGACGATCACGCTCGCGGCCGTGTTCGTGCCGCTCGTGTTCACCACCGGCAATACCGGCAAGCTCTTCACCGAGTTCGCGCTGACCGTGGCCATGGCGGTGCTGGTGTCCGGCTTTGTGTCGCTCACGCTCACGCCCATGATGTGCTCGAAGCTGCTCAAGCATCATGCCCGGCACGGCGCGATCTATAACGCGACCGAGCGCTGGTTCGCGGCGTTAAACAGCGGCTACCGCCGCTCCCTCGGCTGGGCGCTGCGCCACCGCGCGTGGATGGTGGCGGGCTATGGCGCGGTGCTGGCGGCGATGTTCGCAACCGGGGCCGCGCTCAAATGGGAGCTGGCGCCGAACGAAGATCGCGGCTTCATCCTCGGCGTGATGCTGGCGCCCGAGGGCTCGACCCTTGAGTACACCGACGGCTATGCGCGCATCTGGGAAGAGATCTACCGGGAAGTGCCGGAGATCCGGAGCTACTTCGTCGTGGTGGCGCCGGGGCTCGAACGGCCCAATCCGGTCAATTTCGGGCTCTCCTTCGTGCGGCTTACGCCGTGGCAGGAGCGTTCCCGCAGCCAGTTCGAGATCTCGCGCGAGGTGGGCGGGAAGATGTTCAGGATGATGCCCGGTGTTCTCGCTTTTCCCAACGATCCGCCGTCCCTCGGCCAGAACTTCCGCAGCCAGCCGGTGCAGTTCGTGATCCAGGGCACCTCGTACGACGGGCTCGAAAAGATGGTGGACCGGTTTATCGCGCAGGCGCGCAAGAACCCGATGCTCCTCAACCTCGACAGCGATCTGAAGCTCAACAAGCCGCAGCTCGCAGTCGACGTGGACCGGGAAAAGGTCGCCGCGGTCGGTGCGGAAGTGGATGCAATCGGGCGCACGCTCGAGACGCTGCTCGGCGGGCGGCAGGTGACGCGCTTCAAGCGGGAGGGCAAGCAGTACGACGTGATCGTGCGGCTCGAGGACAAGGACCGCGTGCAGCCGACCGACCTCACCTCGATCTATGTGCGCGCGCGCGACGGCCAGCTGACGCAACTCTCCAACCTGGTGAGCCTCAAGGAGACGGTCGCGCCCAAGGAGCTGAACCACTTCAACCGGCAGCGCGCGGCGATCATCACCGCCAGCCTCGCCCCCGGCTACACGCTCGGCGAGGCGCTGGATTTCCTGGAGAGCCTCGCGCGCGAGGAGCTCGGCGCGGGCGCCCAGACCGCGCTCGACGGCCAGTCGCGCGAATACCGCGAGTCGGGCGAGCAGCTGCTGCTCATCTTCGTCCTCGCGCTCGCGTTCGTCTACCTCGTGCTCGCCGCGCAGTTCGAAAGCTTCATCTCACCGTTCGTGATCATGCTGACCGTGCCGCTCGCCATGACCGGCGCGCTGGCGGGGCTGCTCTTGCTCGACGTCACGCTCGGCACCGGCGGGACGCTCAATGTCTACAGCCGGGTTGGGCTTATTATGCTGGTCGGGCTCATCACCAAGCACGGGATCCTGATCGTCGAGTTCGCCAATCAGCTGATGGACCGGGGCAAGGACAAGGTCGCCGCGGTGGCGGAAGCCGCGGCGCTGCGCCTGCGCCCGATCCTGATGACAACCGGCGCGATGGTGCTGGGCGCCGTGCCGCTCGCGATCGCGACCGGCCCCGGCGCGGAAGCTCGCCGCCCCATCGGCTGGGTGATCGTCGGCGGGCTCCTCCTCGGCACGCTGCTGACGCTCTACGTCATTCCCGCCGCCTACACGCTGATCGCCGGGACACGGCGCGCCATCCCGGCCGAAGCGCTCGGCGGCGCCGCGTCGCACACGCCGGCCGACAAAGCCTGACCGGTGTGCCCGGGGCGAGGTTGATCCGCCCCGAGTTGCCCCCATCTTGGGTGGATGCTGGACAAGGGCGGGCGCGATACCAATTCCCTGCCAGAAGCAGGGGCATCGAGCGACGCGGCGCTGCTCGACGCGTACTCGCAATCGATCACGCGCGTCGCCGAAACGGTCGGGCCCGCGGTGGTGCGGCTCGAAGTCCAGCGCCGCATGCGCGGGCGCGACGTCGGCGGCACGGGCTCCGGCTTCATTTTCGCGCCCGACGGCCTGATCGTCACCAACAGCCATGTCGTGAGCGGCGCGGCGGCCATCGGCGTCACGCTCAACGACGGGCAGGCATTCCAGGCGCAGCTGATCGGCGACGATCCCGACACCGATCTCGCGGTGGTGCGGATCGCCGGGCACAAGGTGCCGTCCGTCGCGCTCGGAGACTCACGCGGGCTGCGCGTCGGCCAGCTCGTCATCGCGATCGGCAATCCGTTCGGTTTTCACTGCACCGTCACGGCGGGCGTCGTTTCTGCGCTGGGCCGCTCGCTGCGGTCCCAGAACGGGCGGCTGATGGACGATGTGATCCAGACCGACGCCGCGTTGAATCCCGGCAATTCGGGTGGGCCTCTGGTCGCGTCGAGCGGCGAGGTCATTGGCGTCAATACCGCGGTAATCCTGCCGGCGCAGGGCATCTGTTTTGCGACGGCCATCGACACCGCGAAGGTGACCATCGCCCAGCTCCTGAGGCATGGGCGCGTGCGGCGTGCGCGTCTCGGGCTCGCGGGCCAGAATATCGTGCTGCCGCGGCGGATGGTGCGGCATTACGGGCTCGCGCACGAGGCGGCGGTGCAGGTTGCCTCGATCGAGCGCGGTGGTCCCGCGAGCCGCGCAGGGCTCGAGCAGGGCGACATCATCGTCGCCTTTGCCGGCCGGCCGGTGTCCGGTTTCGACGATCTGCATCGGTTGCTGACAGAGGAAACGCTCGGCAAATGGGTCGCAGTCGACGTGCTGCGCCGCGGCCGGCGGCAGTCGCTCCAGATCGAGCCCGAAGAATCCCGATAAGACACAGCAAGTTCGTTTACCATTGCGGAAGGAGACGCAGATGCTGACGGTTCGAAAGGCGGAAGCGCGCGGCCACGCCAATCACGGCTGGCTCGACACCTGGCACACCTTTTCGTTTGCCGATTATTACGATTCGCGCGAGATGGGATTTGGCGCGCTGCGTGTCATCAACGACGACAAGGTCGAGCCGGGACAGGGCTTCGGCATGCACGGGCACCGCGACATGGAGATCATCACCTACGTGCTCGAGGGCGCGCTCGAGCACAAGGACAGCATGGGCAACGGCTCGATCATCCGGCCCGGCAACGTGCAGCGCATGAGCGCGGGCACTGGCGTGCGGCACAGCGAGTTCAATCCGTCGCGCGATGAGCGCGTGCACCTGCTGCAGATCTGGATCGAGCCGAAGATCACCGGCGTGCGGCCGAGCTACGAAGAAAAGCCGTTTGGGCCGGCGGACAAGAAGGGGAAGCTGCGCCTGATCGCCTCGCCCGATGGCCGGGATGGGTCTGTCACCATCCATCAGGACGCGCTCGTGTACGCCGCGCTGCTCGACGGCAAGGACGCGGTTACGCACACGCTCGCGCCGGGACGGCGCGCCTACCTGCATGTCGCCCGCGGCGCTATCAAGGTGAACGGCGCGGCGCTCAAGGGTGGCGATGGTGCGAAGATCGAGAGCGAAACCAGGATCGAGCTGAGGGACGCGCGGGAAGCCGAAGTGCTGCTCTTCGACCTGCCGTAACGGGCGCGCGACTGTTAACCGTCTCCATTACCAGTTACGCCTCATCATCATGGGACATCTCGAGAACGGCGTCTGGCGCGAGGGGCGCGAAACGCGCACGGTGAACGGCGAGTTCATCCGCCGCGACAGCCAGTTCCGCGACCGCGTCACGGCGGACGGCTCGAGCGGCTACCCGGCCGACGCCGGCCGCTACCATCTATACGTCTCGACCGCGTGCCCGTGGGCGCATCGCACGCTGATTCTCCGCAAGCTCAAGCGGCTCGAGGACGTGATCTCGATCTCGATCGTGGCCCCCGTTGTCGCGAACGAGGGCTGGCCAATGAGCGCAGGGGACGGCTGCATTCCGGACACGGTGAACGGCTTTCACCATCTGCACCAGGTCTATTCGAAGGCGAAGCCCGACTACACCGGCCGCGTCACCGTGCCGGTGCTGTGGGACCGGGAAAAGGCCACGATCGTCAACAACGAGTCCTCCGAGATCATCCGGATGCTCAACAGCGAGTTCGAATCCTTCGCCGGGTCGCGCGACGACTACTATCCACGGCGGCTGCGCGCGGAGATCGACGCCGTCAACAAGATCGTCTACGAAAATATCAACAACGGCGTCTACCGCTGCGGTTTCGCGACGACGCAGGATGCCTACGAACAGGCATTCGACGCCTTATTCGGAGCGCTGGACGAGATGGAGGCGCGGCTCGATCGCTCGCGCTACCTCGTTGGCGACCGGATCACGGAGGCGGACTGGCGGCTCTTCCCGACGCTGGTGCGCTTCGATGCTGTGTACGTCGGCCACTTCAAGTGCAACCTGCGGCGCATCGAGGACTATCCCAATCTGTCAAATTACCTGCGCGATCTCTATCAAGTGCCGGGCATCGCGGAAACCGTCGACATGGATCACATCAAGCGCCACTATTACACGAGCCACCGCCACATCAATCCGACCGGGATCGTGCCGAAAGGGCCGGCGCTCGATTTCTCGGCGCCGCACGACCGCGCGCGCAGGTTCGAGCGCCGCGCGCGGCGCGCTGATACGCATTGACGATCCGCGATCGCCGGTCACTGAATTCATGAGCCGCCAGCCTGCCATATTCGTCTCCCACGGCTCGCCGACGCTGCCGCTCGAGAGCGGCCCTGCGGTCGATTTCCTGCGCGGGCTCGGCAGCGACCTCGGGCGGCCCGACGCCATACTGATCGCCTCGGCGCACTGGGACACGGAACGTCCGGCCGTCTCCACCGCGCAGGAGCCCGAGACCATCTATGACTTCTACGGATTCCCGCCGGAGCTCTATCGCCTGAGCTACCCCGCCCCGGGCGCCCCGCACCTCGCGCATCGGGCCAGACAGCTTCTCGAGAAGAGCGGGTTCAAGACCGATCTCGTTCCGGCGCGCGGACTCGACCACGGGGCGTGGACGCCGCTCTTCCACATGTATCCGAAGGCCGAAATTCCCGTCACGCAGCTCTCCATCCAATGGCAGGAAGGCCCGGCGCACCACGTGCGTCTGGGAGAAGCGCTGCGTCCGTTGCGTGACGACGGCGTGCTGATCTTCGCCTCCGGCGGCGCTACGCACAATTTGCGCGAGCTGCGGTATCACCGGGGCAATCCGGTGCCGCAGCCGTGGGTCGTGGAGTTCAACGAATGGCTGGCGGATGCCGTGCTGTCGGGGCGCCGCGATGACCTCGTCGGCTACCGGCAGAAGGCACCGCATGCGGCACGGAACCACCCCACCGACGAGCACCTCATTCCGCTTTTTGTCGCACTTGGCGCCGGCGATCCGCGCGTGCCACCCAAGCGCCTCCATACGAGCATCGCTTCGGGTGTCATCAGCATGGACGCGTACCGCTTTGACTGAGCCGGCAGCTGCCGGCCTTTCACCGTCGTCACGCCTTACCCGCGAAGCGCCTGACAGATGGAACACATGACGGGGCTGCTGGCGGAGCACGGCCTGGCGCTCGTGTTTACCAACGTGCTGCTGGCGCAGGCGGGGGTGCCGCTCCCCGCCGTGCCGATTCTGGTCGTTGCCGGCGCGTTCGTCGCCCAGGGTCAGATCGCGCTCGCGCCGCTCATTCTCGTATCAGTGATCGCCTCGCTCATCGGCGATACGCTCTGGTATGCCGCCGGCCGGCGTCACGGCTATCGGGTTCTGCGCACGCTGTGCCGCGTGGCGATCGAGCCGGATTCGTGCGTCAAGCAGACCGAGAACATCTTCGAGCGCTGGGGTGTGTCGTCGCTGATGCTGGCCAAGTACGTCCCGGGCTTTTCCACGGTCGCGCCGCCGCTTGCAGGAGCCATGCGGCTCGCACTGCCGCGTTTCCTCGCTTATAGCGCCGTCGCCGCTTTGCTTTGGGCGGGCCTGCCGATCGTGCTCGGGGCAGTTTTCGAAATGGAGGTCGAGCGCGTCCTCGAGTGGCTCGCGGGCATGGGAACCGGCGCAGTAGCGATCATAGGGGCGGTCGTGCTGCTCTACATCGGCGTCAAGCTCGTGGAGCGCTATTTGCTGATCCGCTTCCTGCGCATGGTGCGGATAGGCGCCGGGGAGCTGCGCGAGCTGATGGCGCGAGAGCCGCGGCCGGTCGTGCTCGACGTGCGCTCAGCCGTGGCGCGCAAGCTCGACCCGCGCCGCCTGCCTGGCGCGATCGCCGTGGATATCGATGCGCCGCAGGCGGCCCTCGCGGCGGTGCCTCCCGACCGCGATGTCGTCGTCTATTGCAGTTGACCGAACGAAGCGAGCGCGGCGCGTGTCGCCCGCCTGCTGATGGACCGGGGTTACCGGCGCGTTCGCCCGCTGGAAGGCGGATTGGAAGCCTGGGTCGAGGCCGGCGGCGAGCTGGACGCGCAGTCGTGGTAAATTGAGTTGGAATCCAATGAGCTGGACCCAGTCCGTCGAGCCGCTCTGCAGGACCTGCCCGGGCACGCCCGCGATCGAGATGGTCATCGAGGCGAGAACGCGCGATCTCGGCGGCTTCAGCGTCGGGCGGGTGCTGCCTTCCGCGCGGCGCAGGCTCGTCGGACCGTTCATCTTCTTCGATCACATGGGGCCGGTCGCATTTCCCCCGGGGCAGGGGATAGACGTCCGTCCACACCCCCACATCAATCTCGCCACGGTCACCTACCTGTTCGAGGGCGAGATCGTGCATCGCGACAGCCTCGGCTCGCTGCAGGCGATCCGGCCGGGAGCGATCAATTGGATGACGGCAGGAAAGGGCATCGTCCATTCCGAGCGGACCGGCCCGGAACCGAGAACGGCGGGATCGCGGTTGCACGGCTTGCAGCTCTGGGTCGCACTGCCAAGAGCGCACGAGGAGATGGATCCCGACTTCCGGCATTACCCCGCTGCATCGCTGCCGGAGTTCGAGCGGCGGGGCACACGGGTGCGGGTTCTGGCGGGAACCGCCTATGGCGCCGCATCGCCCGTGCGGACGCTGAGCCCGCTACTCTACGCCGAAGCGACGATACCGGCAGGAGGAGAATTGCCGCTGCCGGACGAGCACCGGGAACGGGCGGCATACGTCGTGGAAGGCGTGATCCATTGCAGCGGGGAGCGCGTCGATCCATTGCGCATGGCCGTATTCGCGCCCGGCCCCGTTCCGCCGCTTCGGGCAGAGTCGCCCGCGCGCGTCATGCTCATCGGCGGCGCACCGCTCGACGGGGAGCGGCATATCTGGTGGAACTTCGTGTCGAGCTCGCGCAGCCGCATCGAGCAGGCCAAGCGTGACTGGAAGGAAGGCCGCTTCGCTCCGGTTCCGGGAGAAACCGAGTTCATTCCGCTCCCCGAAGCGTGACTCCACGCTCGCATCCTGCAGCGACCCGATAAGCCGCTTTGGACAAACGGGAGGTTTCGCGCCGCGCGGCCGGAACGCTTCCATTCCCTGAGGTGCTGCCATGAACGGTGAGCAATTCCTGGTGCAGGCGACCGTGTTTCTCGCGGCGGCGGTGATCGGCGTGCCGCTCCTCAAGCGGCTCGGACTCTCCTCAGTGCTGGGCTACATCGTCGCGGGCGCGGCGATCGGCCCGTGGGGACTCGCGCTCGCCGGCGACGTCGAAGGCGTGCGCGCTTTCGCCGAGATCGGCATCGTGCTGCTGCTCTTCCTGATCGGGCTCGAAGTGCTGCCGGCGCGCCTGTGGGAGCTGCGCCGCGCGGTATTCGGGTTCGGCACCGCGCAGGTGGTCGCGACGGGGGCCGTTCTCGGAATCGCCGCGTGGGCGCTCGGTGTTGCGCCAGCTGCTGCCGCCGTCGTCGGCTTCGGGTTGGCGCTCTCGTCGACGGCGATAGGCCTGCAGATCCTGATCGAAAAGAAGCAGCTCTCGACCCCGCAGGGACGCGCCGGGTTCGCCGTCCTGCTGTTCCAGGACCTCGCTGTGATCCCGCTGCTGGCAGTGCTGCCGGCGCTAATGGAGGGCCAAGCCGGAGTGGTGCATGCCGCGGGCGGCTTTTCGCCGCTGGTAACGGTCCTGCTGCTTGCCGGGGTCGTGGCGGCAGGGCGCTACCTGCTGCGGCCGTACTTCCGGATGCTGGCGGAGGCCGGCAGCCGGGAAGTCTTCTCCGCCGGCGCTCTGCTGGTGGTACTCGCGGTCGGCGTCTTCATGCACCAGCTCGGTATCTCCATGGCGCTCGGCGCGTTCGTCGCGGGCATGCTGCTCGCCGGCTCCGAGTATCGCCACGAGATCGAGGCCGACATCGAGCCGTTCAAGGGCCTGCTACTGGGGCTTTTCTTCATGGCGGTTGGGATGTCCGTCAACTTCGCGTTGATCGCCGCCGAGCCGCTGAAGATCGCCGGCCTGGTCATCGCGCTGGTCGCGATCAAGGCGGCCGTGGTCTTCGCGCTCGCTCGCGCCTTCGGGGAAAGGGCGCCCGCGGCGTACGCGCTGGCGGTGGTGCTGTCACAGGGCGGTGAGTTCGCGTTCGTGCTGTTCTCCGTGGCGGCCGGCGGAAGGCTGCTGCCCGCGGCGCTGGCTGATCTGCTGGTCGCGGTCGTCACCATCAGCATGCTGACCACCCCGTTCCTGGTGAACCTGCTCCGCTGTCTGCCGCAGCGCGCGGAAGCGGCGGCAAGCGGAGGCGCGGCACCGCCGGCCGAGGACAACCCGGTGATCATCGCCGGCTTCGGCCGCTTCGGCCAGATCGTCGGGCGCATCCTCGCCACGCGCGGCATTCCCTTCACCGCGCTCGATGCCGACTCGGAGCAGCTTGATTTCGTGACCCGGTTCGGCGAGAAGGCCTATTTCGGAGACGCATCGCGCCTCGACCTGCTGCGTGCGGCACGGGCCGACATGGCCGCGATCCTGGTGATCGCGATCGACGACATCGAGGCCTCCATGAAGTGCGCCGAGATTGCGAAGCAGCATTTCCCGCAGTTGAAGATCTTCGCGCGCGCCCGCAACCGGCTGCATGCCTACCGCCTGCTCGACCTCGGCGTCTCGCGCGTGTGGCGCGAGACCTTTCATTCGAGCGCCGACCTGGCCGGCCGCGTGCTGACGGAGTTGGGGCTGCCCGAGTCAACCGCGGAGGAGACGGTGCGCATTTTCACGCTGCACGACGAGCGGCTGCTGCGGCGCGCGGCTGCCCACCATGCGGACATGCCCAAGCTGATCGAGATCGCGCGGGCTGGCCGCGCCGAGTTGCGGAGCCTGTTCGAGCAGGACCGGCGATGATGTTGCCTGCCGCCGGCGCGCGGCAAAATCATATATATTTGGCGCTTTTCCGGGACTCACTCCAGAGGAGAACGACAACATGCTTGAACGACCCGCGCCGACAAACATTGCCATTCACGATCTGTTCAAGCGCCGCTGGAGCCCGCGCGCGTTCGACCCGAACCGGCCCGTCACGCGCGAGCAGCTGAAGGTGCTGCTCGAGGCCGGGCGCTGGGCCCCTTCCTGCAATGGCGACGAGCCGTGGCGCTACCTGATCTGGGACAAGAGCCGCGACCCCCAGGGCTGGCAAAAGGCCTACGACTGCCTGAACGAGAACAACAAGAAATGGGTGAAGAACGTGCCGCTCCTGATGCTCTCCTGCGCGGGCAACGCTTTCGAAGCCACCGGAAAGCCCAACCGCTGGACGCAACACGATACCGGCGCGGCCAGCGTCTCGATGGCGCTGCAGGCGGTCGCGATGGGGCTGATCATCCACCAGATGGGCGGGTGGGACGTCGAGAAGGCGCGCGCGGCGTTCGCGATCCCGCCGGAATACACGCCGATGGCGATGATCGCGGTCGGCTACCAGGCCAGCCCGGATATACTGGACGAGGAAACGAAAGCCAAGGAAATGCGGCCCCGCACGCGCAAGCCGATCGCGGATCGGTTCTTCGAGGGCGGATGGGGCAAGCCGGTCGCCGTCTAAGCCGCCGCGCGAGCCGCGGCTCGCGGCTCGTGAACGGCCCCAGGGATGGGACCCGCGAGGGCCCTTCCTGCCGCGACCCGCGCCCGCGAGTCACGGATGTTTGAGGACTTCGTCCACGCGATCTTCTGGCCGTTCTTTCTCGGCGGGCTGGTGGGCCTCATGTCCATCAGCAATCCGCTGTCGAAGATCCCGCTGTTCGTCTCGCTCACCGAGGACATGTCGCAGCGCGAGCGCGCGGCCGTCGCGCGCAAGGCCTGCTTCTACGGGTTTGCTTTGCTGGTGTTCACGCTGTTCTTCGGCGTGTTCATCCTTGAGGCGTTCGGCATCTCGTACGGGGCCCTGCGCGTGGCGGGCGGGCTCACCGTCGCGCTGCTTGGCTACCGCATGCTGTTCGGCTACGGTTACGTCGGACTGACGGCGAAAGGGGGCCGGGGCAACATCGCCGTATTCCCATTGGCGCTGCCGGCCATCAGCGGCCCGGGCGCGATCGCGGTGGTGATCGGCATATCGACCGAGATTGCCGAGCTCAGGACGGCGGCGCTCAAGGCGATCGCGTACGGCGCGACCGTCGCGAGCATCCTCCTCACCTGCGTCGCGATCTGGCTCACGTTCCGGTCGGCCCGCATGATCTCGCGGGCCATGGGGCCGGATGCGATGGAGGCGATCACCCGCATCATGGGCTTCCTGCTGGTGTGCATCGGCGTGCAGTTCGTCGCCTCCGGGGTGCGGAGTTTCGTCGCCGGACAATAACCGGCACGCCGCTCACGGCTCGAGGCCGAGCTTTACCGCCAGCATCAGTCCAGCTCCGACCGAAAACGCCACGAAGTGGATCACATTGGTCCGGAGCTCGGCGTGCGACTTGATCTCGGGAATCAGGTCGGAGGCGCCGATGTAGATGAAGTTGCCGGCTGCGAACGGCACCAGCAACGAAACATCGAGGCGGAACGATGCGACGTAGGCGATGAGCCCGCCGGCGAGAAAGGTGAGCGCCGAGAGGAGGTTGAAGGCGAGCGCCTGGCGCTTTTCCCATCCGCCATGCACCAGCACGCCGAAGTCGCCTAGTTCCTGGGGGACTTCGTGTGCCGCCGCCGCGAGCCACGTGACGACGCCGAGACGAATGTCGATCAGGAAGGCGCCCGCCACGGCCACGCCGCCGAGAAGATTGTGCAATCCGTCGCCTATCAGGATGAGGTACGTCAGCGGCTTCCTGCATTCCACGTCGCTGCGGTGGCAATGGTGCCAGTGCAGGAACTGCTCGAGTCCGAGGAACACCGCAAACCCGGCCAGCACGCATGCATAGATGACCGTTTCGTCGAGGCCGGCGGCGAACCCGGCCGGGATCATGTGAAAGAACGCGCCCCCGAGCAACGATCCGGCCGCGAACGCCACGAGCGGGCTCAAGACGCGCCGCAACGTCCGTTCCTCGAGCAGCAGCGTGACACTGCCGACGAGCGCGATCGCGCTCATCAGCAGCCCGCTTCCGACGATCCAAAGCAGCAGCGGATCCAGACCGTTGTTCTTTCGCTCTGCGGCGGGATTGAACTGTGGCGTCGTCGCCGTCGGGCGCGATGGCCTTACGGGAACGCGGGGATCGTGGGCTCGGTCCCCTTCACGTCCGCGTCGGGATGTTTCTGCTTCACGAGCGCCGTGATTTCGTCGACGCGCTCGCGCGGGACGTCGACCATGACCAGGAGCTCGCCATGCTCGATCGCGTTCTCGAAGCGCTTGAGACGGGTATTGGGGACGTTCATTCCGACCATTCCGCCCAGCCATGCGCCGATCCCTGCGCCGGCAAGCGCGCTCGCCAGGATGATGCCCCCGGCAATCACCGGCCCCGCCGGCGGCAGCGATACCGCCACCAGGCCCGCGAGCGTGCCGGTCGCGCCGCCGAGCCCGAGCCCGCGCTGCACCGCAGGCACGAAATCCGACTTCTGCGTGAGCGAGGCTTCCGGGAGCGCCTTCAACGGAGTGCCGCGCTTCGCCAGGACGTGCATGTGCCGCTCCTCGATGCGCGCAAGCAAGAGATCGTCGACGATCGTCTCGGCGCTATGCACGTTTGGAACCAGGAAATAAAGGCGCTTCATCGGGTACCCTCCCACGCGTAATTGATTGGCAGTCGATGGCTTCCAGCCCGCTCTTGCCCTGTAAGGATCCTAGTAGGCTGGATGCCGGCGATTCTTGCGCTAGATCAATGCCGGCCACGGTTGCCGGTGCGACCGGATCGCCACTCCCGTCGGGCAGGCCCTGCCCGGCTTCCGCAGCTACCTTGCTGCGGCCTCCCATGCCGGCGAGTGGCGCGCCTCGAGCGGCAGGTCCCACGCGCGGAAGTTCGACGCGTCGACGATCTCGGCAGGAAGAAGGATTTCGCGCGGGATGCGCTCGCCGCGCAGATACCGGATCGCGGCCTCGGTGGCGATGCTGGCGATGTGCATGGCATCGAAGCTGACGGTGGCGAGCAGCTTCCCGCTCTTGATCGCCGCGATGGCTTCGGGCAGGGCGTTGACGCCCACCAGCGGAACGCGCCGGCCTGCCGCTTCCAGCGCCTCGATTGCCCCCAGCGCCATGACGTCATTCGCGCACAACATGCCTTCGACGCGCGGCAGCGCGGCGAGCAGCTCCGCCGTCACGCGCCGCGCGGTCTCCTGCTGGTAGTCCGCCGCGCGCGACGCGAGGACGCGTATTCCCGGTGTTTCACGGATGACACCATGAAATCCGCGCATCCGCTCCTGGCTGGTTACCGCGGCGGGCACGCCTTCGAGTATGACGATGCCCCCCTTGCCGCCGATGTGCCGGAACAGATATGCCGCGATGTGCCGTCCCAGCTGGAAGTCGTCCGATCCGACGAAGGTTATGAAGCGCCCTTGCGCAAGCCGGTTGAGATAATTCACGACAGGAATCTTGGCGGCCTCGAGCTTGCACACCGAGTCGCTCATCGCCGTGGCATGCACCGGAACGAAAACCACGGCATCGGGCCGCTCCTCGATTGCGCGCGCAACGAGCGCCTGCTGCTGGTCGACGTCGTCGGGCTTGTCCGGAACGTAATGCACGACGCGCGCGCCCATGCGCGCCGCGACGCGGTCGGCTCCCAGCCGGGCGGCCGCGTACGCGGGGTTAGTGCGGTTCTTGGTGAATACCGCGATGACCGGATCGCGAGGCCGCAATTCAGGTTTCCCTCGCCCCCTGGCGGGGGAGAGGGCAGGGTGCGGGGGCTGTCTTCAGCGCAGGTTTGCCTGCGCCGTCGTTCCGAGCGGCACGGCGTCCTCGACTCGCTCGTTGAGGAAATTGAACTCGAGCTTGGTGCCGACCGGGTCGTAGAGAAAGACCTGGTAGCCCGCGTTCTCGATGTTCTGCTCCTCGAACTCGATGCCGAGCTTCTTCAGGCGCTTGCGGAAGTCCGCCGCGCCGGAGGCCTTGAACGCGATGTGGTCGACGCTGCCGTTGTGCTTGTCCTTGACCAACGAGCCCCTGGGAAAGCGCGCGCCGACGTGGATGATGGGGTCTTCGCCGTCGTAGAGCCAGACCCCTCCGAACGTAAAGTTCGGCCGGTAGCCGGTCTTCAGCCCCAGCACGTCGCCGTAGAACTTCTCGATCGCGGGCAAATCTTCCTTGGAGCAGCGGATATTGAGATGCAGAAAGCCTTCGAATTTCATGGCCAACCTCCCAGGCGCCGAATCTGCTGAGCAAGATGCTAGCACAAGTCAACTGTCGAGCCGCTGGAAAATCAGTGATAATCTAACCGCGCCCAGAATAGTCCCGGCGCGCCCACATTCCGGAGGAGAAAACGATGAAGACGCTGCTCACTATCATGCTGCTCGCGATCGGAGCGGCCGGCCCCGTCCATGGCCAGCACAGGCAGCTATCGATTGCGACCGGGGGCACCGGCGGTGTCTGGTACCCGATGGGGGGGGCCATGGCCAACGTGCTCACCAAGTACCTGCCCGGCATGGCGGTTACCGCCGAAGTGACCGGCGGCAGCGTGGCCAACATCAATTTGCTCAACGCGAAGAAGTCCGATATCGCGTTCTCGATGGTGGACGCCGCATGGGACGGCCTCAACGGAACCGGCAAGTTCAAGGAGAAGGTGCCGATGCGGACGATCGCGGTGGTCCACCCCCTCGTCATGCACGTCGTCACCGCCGAGGGCCGCGGCATCGAGCGCATCACCGACTTCAAGGGCAAGCGGATCTCCACGGGCTCGCCCGGGAGCGGAACGGAAGTGATGGCCCTGCGCATACTCGAAGCGTACGGCATCAACCCTGACCGGGATGTCGTGCGGGAGCGGCTGGGCGTCGCCGATGCCGCCAACGCGCTCAAGGACCGCAAGATCGACGCCTTCATGCACGCGGCCGGGGTGCCGCTGCCTTCCGTCACCGATGTCGCCGCCACGCCCGGCATCCAGGTCAAGCTGATCGATCACGCCGACGCCCTCCCGGCGCTGAACAAGAAATACGGACCGATCTACGCGGCAGGAACGATTCCCGCGCGCTCCTATGCCGGGCAGCAGCAGGACAACCGGACCATCAACGTCTGGGGTGTGCTGTTCGTCCACGAGTCCATGGACGAGAAGCTGGTCTACGACATCCTGAAGACGCTGTTCGACCGGCACAAGGAAATCGTCGTCGCGCACCGTGAAGCGACCAACATGACGCTGGAGAACCAGGCGATCGGCGCGACGGCGCTCCCCTGGCACCCGGGCTCGGTGAGATACTTCCGCGACCGCGGAGTGAGCGTCAAATAGCGCCGATGGTGCGCCCAGGGCCGGGGACGCGCACCGCGCGCATCATCAGGTGGCCTTCTATCGTTGGGCCCCGGACGGGCCTTGCGCGATCGGCGCCGCCTCGAAACCCTGCCAGCCGCCGCCCAGCGCCTTGACCAGGTCCGCGACCGCGGCGCGCTGCACGCGCAGCGCGTCGCTGCGGTTCAGCTCCGCCTGCAGGAGGTTGCGCTCGGAGTCGAGCACCTCGAGCAGGGACAGCAGCCCGTTCTCGTAGCGGATGCGGGAAAGCCGCAGCGCCTCCTCCAGCGCGACGGTGCGCGCGCTCTCGGCTTCGAACGATTCGCGCGCCTTCACCTGCGTGTAGAGCGCCTGCCGCACCTCGCGGAACGCTTCCTGCAGCGTCTTCTGGTAGCGCGCGACCGCCTGGCGCTCGCGGGCCTTGACGGCGTCGACCTCGGCGAACAGCCGTCCGCCCTGGAAGATCGGCTGCGCGAGCGCGAATCCCAGCGACCAGATCGCCGCCGGCCCGGAGAAGAGATCGCCCAGCGCGGTGCTCTCGCTGCCCAGATAGCCCGTGAGCCCGATGCGCGGAAAGAGCGCTGCGCGCGCTTCGGAGATGCGGGCGTTGTTCGCAATCAGCACCTGCTCCGCGCTCGCGACGTCGGGGCGGCGCAACAGCAGGTCGGATGGCAGGCCCTCGGGCACTACCGCGGCGGCCGGCTCGCCTTGGCCGCCGCGGCGCTCGACCGCGCCTTCCATGATGGCGCGGGGACTGCGGCCGAGCAGCACGGCGAGCGCGAGCTCCTGCGCGGTGCGATTCGCTTCGAGCGCCGGCAGCTGCGCGCGCGCGGCGGCGACTTCCGCCTCGAGCTGCCGCAGCGCGAATTCGTTGATGAGGCCGGCCCGGATCCGCACTCTCTGCAGGTCGAGCCCCTCGGCGCGCAGGGCAAGGGAGCGGCGGGTCGCTTCCACCTGGGCATCCAACGCCACCAGCGCGAAATAGGCGCGAACCACCTCGGTGGCCAGCGTGATGCGGACCGTCTCGCGGTCGGCCTCGCTTGCCAGCAGCTCGGCGCGTGCGGCCCTGCTTGCGCTTCTCAGCCGTCCCCACAGGTCCACTTCGTACGCGACATTCAGCTTCGCGCGGTAGCTGTTGCTCTCCACGGCGTTGGAGGGGATCGGTACCGGCGCGCGCTCGGAGAAATGGAACCGGTCGCGCTCGAACGTCGCATCCACCGTGGGCATGCGCTGCGAGTCTGCGATATCCGACAGCGCGCGCGCCTCGTCCACCCGCGCGGTGGCGAGCGCGAGGTCCTGGTTCGAGGCGAGCGCCTCTTCAACCAGCCGGTCGAGCGCGGGATCGCCGAACATGGTCCACCAGCGCTCGGCGGGGGCCTTGGTACCCTGCGGCGGAGGTTCTTGCCACCGGATGGGAAGTTCCGCGGTCGGCCGCTCATAGGCAGGTCCGAGCGTGCAGCCTGCGATGAGCGCGGCAGCGGCAGCAAGCGTGATTCTGCTAAGAGGCATCCGTACCTCCCTTCTCGACCGCGTGGTGGTGCGCGGCGCGGGGCGAACGCAGTCCCGCTTCGCGATGATGCTTCGCTTCCTCTTCGATCTCGGTGGTCGAGCGCGGCTCGGACAGCCTGCGGTCCATGATCAGCTTGAAGAACCACGGAATGAAGAAGATGGCGAGGAAGGTTGCGGCGAGCATGCCACCCATCACACCGGTGCCCGCCGAGTGGCGCGCGCCTGCGCCTGCGCCGGTCGAGAACGCGAGCGGCATCACGCCGAGGATAAAAGCGAGCGAGGTCATCAGGATAGGACGGAACCGCAGCCTGGCGGCCTCGACGGCCGCCGCAGCGGTCGAAAGGCCTTCATGCTGCTTCAGGACCGCATACTCGACGATCAGGATCGCGTTCTTCGCCGCCAGGCCGAGCAATGTGACCAGCCCGATCTGGAAGTAGACGTCATTCGAGAGCCGCGCGATCCCGGCGAGCGGCGAGAGCAGCCCCTGCAGCCAGGGCACGCCCTGGGCAAGGTAATACGGCATCGGCAGCAGGTTGTTGATCCAGATCGCCGCGAGCGCGCCGAACGTGCCGAAGGGCAGCGCAAGCAACACCGCCAGCGGCAGCGACCACTTGTCGTATTGGGCGGCCAGGATCAGGAACACCATCAGCGCCGCGAGACCGAGTGCGAGAATCGAGGTGCCGCCCGAGCGCTTTTCCTGGAACGAGGCGCCTCCCCAGTCGAAGCTGAATTCGGGGGGCAGCGTCTCGCGGGCGATTTTCTCCATGCGCTCGATCGCCTGGCCGGAGCTGAATCCGTTTCGCGTCTGCCCGAAGATCTTCACGGCAGGCAGGTTGTTGAAGCGGTCGAGCGTGTCCGGCCCGGAGGAATACCTGACCTTTGCCAGCGATGCGAGCGGGATCATGCCCCCGCGCTCGGAGCGCACGTAGACCGCCCCGACGTCGTCGGGCCGGTTGCGATAGGCGGGCTCCGCGGACATCAGGACCTGCCAGGTGCGGCCGTACTTGTTGAAGTCGTTGACGTAGAAGGTGCCGAGCGTTGCGGCGAGCGCGTCGTAGATCTCGTCCACCTTGACGCCAAGCGACTTCGCCTTCTCACGGTCGGTCTCGACGTAGAGCTGGGGCACGTTCGCGCGCCACAGCGTGTTGACCTGCCCGAACATCGGGTCCTTGGCGACCGCGGCGAGCAGCCGCTGCGTCGCCTCGGCCAGGCTCCGCGCCCCGCCGTTGCCGCGATTCTGGATGTAGAACTCGAAGCCACCCGCGTTGCCCAGCCCGAAGATGGGCGGCGGGCCGAAAGCGAGCACCAGCGCCTCCCGGATGTGCGCGGTCTTCATGAAGAACTCGCCGACCAGCTGCCCGGTGGCGACTTTGCGATCGTCCCAGTGCTTCTGGGTAACGAATATCGTCGCCGCGCTGTTGCGGAAGCTGCCGCCGAGGAAATCGAAGCCGGTGAAGGCCACGGCGTCCTCGTTGGCGGGGTTCGACTTGATGATGCGCACCACCTCGTTCACGACCTTGTCGGTGCGCTCCAGCGTCGCGCCGTCGGGCAGGAACACCGCTGCGATGTAATAGCCCTGGTCTTCGTCGGGCACGAGCGAGCCCGGTGTCGTGCGCCACAGGCCGACGGCGATGGCGACCATCCCGATGAAAAGCGCGGCCGCGATCCCCCCGCGCCGCAGCATCCACGCGACGCCATCCACGTAGCGGCCCGTCATGCGGTGAAACCAGCCGTTGAACCAGCGGAAGAAGCGTCCCGGCTGCCTGTGCTCGCGCTTCAATATCAGCACGCACAGGCTGGGCGTGAGGGTCAGCGCGACGATGCCCGAGAGCACCACCGCGATCGAGATCGTCACCGCGAACTGGCGGTAGAGCTCGCCCGTCAATCCTCCGAGGAAGGCGATGGGCACGAACACGGCGGTGAGCGTCAGCACGATGGCGATGATCGGGCTCGTGACTTCCCGCATCGCCTTGATCGCCGCCTCGCGCGCGTTCAGGTGCTCCTCTTGCATGATGCGCTCGACGTTCTCGAGCACGACAATGGCGTCGTCGACCACGATGCCGATCGCGAGCACCATGCCGAAGAGCGTCAGCGTGTTGATCGAATAGCCGAGGATGACCAGCCCCGCGAAGGTGCCGATGAGCGAGACCGGCACCGCGGCGAACGGGATCAGGGTCGCGCGCCAGTTCTGCAGGAACAGAAACACCACCAGGAACACCAGCGCCATCGCCTCCGCGAGCGTCTTGACCACCTCCCGGATCGAGACTTCCACGAAGCGTGTGGTGTCGTAGACCACCGAGTGCTCGAGGCCCGGCGGGAAGCGCTGCGACAGCCCGTCCATCGCCTGCTTCACGCGCTCCGCGGTTGCGATCGCGTTGGCGTTCGGCTGGAGGAATATGCCGACCAGCGTCGCCGCCCTGCCGTTCACGCGGCCAACGAATTCGTAGTCCTTCGATCCCAGCTCGACGCGGGCCACGTCCTTCAGCCTCAGTACCGAGCCGTCGCCGTTCGCCCGTACCACGATATCCTCGAATTCCGAGGGCTCCGAGAGCCGCCCCTGCGTCGTGATGGTGTAGACGAGCTCCTGGGCGCCGCGGGTCGGCGACTGCCCGATCTTCCCGGCCGCGAACTGGGCGTTCTGCTCGTTCAGCGCGCGCAGCAGGTCCGAAGGCGTGAGCTTGAGCTGCGCGAGCCGGTCCGGCCGCACCCAGACGCGCATCGCATAGTCCTTGGCTCCGAATATCTGCACGTTGGTCGTGCCGGGTATGCGCTTCAGCTGATCGAGGACGTTCAGCGTGACGTAGTTCGAGATGAAGAGGTCGTCGCGGCTGCCGTCAGGGGAGGTGAACGCGATCACCTGGAGAAACGAGGAGGAGCCTTTCTCGACCGTCACGCCCTGGCGGCGGACCTCTTCGGGCAGCCGCGGCTCGACCTGCTTCACGCGGTTGTTGACGTTCAGCGCCGCGGTGTCCACGTCGGCGCCGATCTCGAAGGTCACGTGGATCTCGACGACGCCGTTCGAGCCCGAGGTCGAGCTCATGTAGAGCATGTTCTCGACGCCGTTGATCTGGTTCTCGAGCGGCGCGGCCACCGTCTGCTCGATCACCTGGGCGGAAGCGCCGGGGTAGACGGCGCGCACCGTGACGACGGGCGGCGCGATCTCGGGGTATTGGGAGATCGGCAGGATGCGCATCCCGGCGAGCCCCGCGATCACGACAAAGATCGAGAGCACGGCCGCGAAGATCGGCCGGTCGATGAAGAAGCGGGAGATCATCGCGCGCTCACTACTTGGCCGCCGCCGGCTGCGCAGAGCTGGCGGGAGGGTTGCCGGGTTCCCCCCCAGGGGCAGCGGCGTCGGCGACTTTCACCGGCGCTCCCGGGCCGATCTTGAGCACGCCGTCGACGATCACCTTGTCGCCCGGGCGCAGCCCCGAGTAGATGATCCAGCCGGTGCCGTTCCAGTCGCCGACTTCGAGCGGGCGCGGCTCGGCCTTGCTCTCGGCGTTGACGACGTAGGCGAACTTGCCCTGGGGGCCCTCCAGCACCGCGCGCTGGGGAAGCACGACCGCGGCGGGGCGGACGGCCCCCTCCAGTGCGACCCGGACGAACTCTCCGGCGCGGAGCATCCCTCCTGGATTGGGCACCTCGGCGCGCGCCTCGGTGGTGCCGGTCTGCGCGTTGACCCGGACGTCGGTGAAGCTCAGGACGCCGGCGCGCGGATAAGCGCCCCCGTCGGCAAGCTTGACCGTCACCTTGAAGCGGCCGTTCTCGGGCAATGTCAGCCGTCCCGCGTCGACGTCGCGGCGGATCGCGAGGCGCTCGCGGTCGGGAATGCCGAAGATCACGTACATCGGATCGGTCTGGGTCACGGTCGTGAGCAAGACGCTCGGCCCGGACACGAGCGTGCCCTCGGAGACCACGGCGCGGCTCGCGATGCCGGTGATGGGCGATTCGACGCGCGTGTACTCGAGGTTCAGCCGGGCCTCGTTGACGCGGGCGCGAGCGCTCTGCACCTCGGCCTCTGCGATCTGCTCGGCGGAAACGGCGTCATCGAGCTCCTTCTGGCTCACGGCCTTCGACTTGAACACCGGTCGCAGCCGCGCCGCCTCCCGCCTCGCCTGGGCAAGACGCGCTTCCGCGACCCCCAGATCGGCCTCGGCGCGGGCGAGGGCGACCCGGAACGGCTCGGGATCGATAGTGAAGAGCGACTGGCCTTTCTTCACCAGGCTGCCTTCCTGGAAGTTGCGCTTGAGCAGGATGCCCGAGACGCGCGCGCGCACTTCGACCTCGCGGTAGCCCGCGGTCTGGGCGACGTACTCGTAGGTTACGGGCACGACCTTGGTCGCCACGGTCGTGACGCTGACCACCGGCGGCGGGAAACCCATGCCGTGATTCCCGTCGCTTGGCTGGCATCCCGCGACAAGCAGCGCGAGGACGACGGACGGCGCCGCCCGATGGGCCGGCAAGGGCCGGGACTCGATGAAATTCCTCATGGTTGCTTGACTCCCCGAAACCAGCGCTGCATGCGGCACGGTGGTGCGGCGTTGCAAAGGATCGCCAGTTTACATACAATCGCGAATGTATGTAAAGAGGCGATGTGGAATTCCACATCGCGCGAAGGGGTGCTACACCGTGGTGAGACGTACCAAGAACGAAGCAGAAGAGACCCGCAGCCGGATACTTGACGCGGCGGAGCGGGTATTCAGCGAGCGCGGCGTCTCGCGCACGTCACTGGAGGACATCGCGCAGGCCGCCGGCGTCACGCGCGGCGCCATCTACTGGCATTTCAAGGACAAGCGGGATCTCTTCGCGGCGATGGTGGATCGCGTGACGCTGCCGATGGAGGCGATGGTGGCCGCCTCGAGCGACGCGTCAGTCGCGGACCCGATCGCCTCGCTGCGGGCGAGTGCCGTCAGTGCGCTGAAGCGCACCGCGACCGACCAGCAGGTCCAGCGCGTGTTCGACGTGGTCACGCACAAGTGCGAGTACCTCGGCGAGATGGCCGGGCTCAACAACCGGATCAGCGCGGTGCAGAAGGGCTGCGTGGATCGCGCCGAGCAGGCCATCCGCAACGCGATCAGGCGCGGCCAGCTACCGGCCGGCGTGAACCCGCGGCTCGCGGCCATCGGGCTCGATTCACTGCTCTACGGATTGATCTCCAGCTGGCTTGCCAATCCCGCCTACCTTCCGCTCGAGCGGCACGCCGAGGCGATGATCGATCTCTTTCTCGGGGGCCTCAAGGCGCGCGGCGCGCACCGGGCGCCGCGGGTGCGGGCTCCTCGCGCCCGCCGCGTCGCCGGACGCGTGCGCTGAGGCCACGCGGCGGCTGGTCAGAGCCTGCGGAACGGTCGATCGCCGCCGCGCAATAGCATCGCCGCTCGGCTGTAGTGGACCAGCACATGGCCGATCCTCCGCAGCACGGCACGCGCGAGCTTGTGCGCTTCCAGCAACCACCCTGGGGTGGCAGCTTCGGCATGCTTACCCGGGGCTCGAGTAATAATCGCTTCCATCTTCATGCTCCTTTTCGTTCGTTGGGGCCGGTCTCGCCTGGCCCGATGCAGGCATGATATGTTGTTTCCTGATATTTACAATCCACGTATGAGTAATATAATTGTTCTCATATGGAAACAATCACAGCAAGCCTTATGGGAATGGCGGTCTTCGCTAAGGTTGCGGAGACAAAGAGTTTTTCCGCGGCTGCCGAGCGATTGGGAATCTCGAAGTCCGCGGTCAGCAAGCAAGTTACCCGTCTTGAACGGTCACTTAACGCGCGGCTCATCAACCGCACCACGCGGCGTCTGAGCCTGACCGAGATTGGCACCGCTTTCTACGAACACTGCGCCCGCATGCTGACGGAGGCGGAGGCCGCGGAGTCCGTGGTGTCACGGCTGCGCGCAGCCCCGCGGGGGGTATTGAGACTCACCACGCCGGCGGCGTATGGCCACCTGCAAATCGCCCCGGCGATACCCGAACTGCTTGCCCGCTATCCGGAGATGGCGGTGCAGATCGCCATGAACGATCGGCCGGTGGATCTCGCCGAGGAGGGGTTCGACGTGGCGATCCGCTTGACATACGACCCGCCGCCCAGCGTCGTCGCGCGCAAGCTCACGACCGTGAGCTGGATGACCTGTGCTGCGCCGGCCTACCTCGAGCGGCACGGCGCCCCGCGCGCGCCCCAGGACCTCCGGGGGCGCAATTGCCTGTTCTATTCGTTCCTCGAATCGTCCATCGAGTGGCGTTTCCGATCGCCGCAGGGAGAGACGAAAGTGCGCGTCGCGGGGAATTTCACGGCGAACAACTCCGAGGCGATTCGCGAAGCCGCGCTCGCGGGCCTGGGGATCGCCCTGCTGCCCAGCTTTATCGTTGCCGGGGACCTGCGCGAAAACCGTCTGCAGGTCGTGCTGGGCGGCTACGAGGTCGAGGGCGCCGTCGCCAACGATGTCTACGCGCTCTATCTGCCGACGCGCTACGTGTCGCCCAAGGTGCGCGCGTTTGTGGACTTCTTCGTCGAGCGGTTCGGGTCGAAACCCGATGCGGCTCGGGCGTGACTGTGCCCCGACAACGCTGACTGGCGCGCGGCGCGGACCGGGCCCGCCTCGCGCTCCGCGCGCCATCATGGTAGAAGTTCGCCTGTGAGCCCTGCGCTGCAAGCCCTCGGGCCGGTCTTCGGGCGCATTCTGATTGCCCCGCTGTTCCTGGTCTCGGGATTCCACAAGATCACCGGATTTCCGGCGGTGGCGTCTACGATGGCGAAAGCAGGCATGCCCTTTCCTGAGATATTGCTGGTTGGCGCCATCGTGTTCGAGCTTGGCGGCGCCCTCCTGGTGCTGGCGGGGTGGCACGCGCGGTGGGGCGCGTTCATGCTGGCCGTGTTCACCGTGTTTGCGACACTCATGTTCCACAACTTCTGGGCGGTGGACCCGGCGCAGTACCGCGGCCAGCTCAACCACTTCATGAAGAACCTCGCCATTCTCGGCGGTCTCGTCTATATCATGGCCGTGGGCCCCGGGCGGTTCAGCCTCGGGAACGGAGCCGAATCCGAACGCGGGCATTGAACCGGCGGCGGGACAGCATGCGCCTGGCAAGGCGGACAGCGGAAATCGAGCCGTTTCACGTGATGGCGCTGCTCGCGCGGGCGCGCGAACTCGAGGCGCAGGGCCGCTCCATCATCCATATGGAGATTGGCGAGCCGGACTTCCCGACGCCGGGGCCGATCATCCGCGCCGGCGTCAGGGCGCTGGAGAAAGGCGAATTGTTCTATACGCCTACCCCCGGCCTTCCCCAGCTGCGGGACGCGATCGCCGGCTATTACCGCACGCGGTACGGCGTCGCCCTGTCTCCCGCGCGTATCCTCGTGACCACCGGCGCTTCGGCGGCGCTGATGCTCGCGTGCGCCGCGCTGATCGACCCGGGCGACGAGGTGCTGCTGGCGGACCCCGGGTATCCCGCCAACCGCCACTTCGTGCGCGTCGTCGAGGGCGTGCCGCGAGCGGTGCCGGTCGACGCGGCGAGCGGCTATCAGCTCGCTCCCGCTCACCTCGAACGACACTGGGGCCCCCGCACCGTGGCGGCGCTGGTCGCTACTCCCTCGAATCCCACCGGCACGCTGGTCTCGACCGAGCGGCTCGCGCGGATGGCGGAGATCGCGCGCGCGCGGGGCGGGGTGCTGATCGTCGATGAGATCTATCACGGCCTCGTGTACGAGGGCGAATACACGACCGCAGCGGCCCTCGCCGATGACGTGTTCGTCATCAACAGCTTCTCCAAGTACTTCAACATGACTGGCTGGCGGCTCGGCTGGATGGTGGCGCCGGAGCGCGCCGTGGGCGAGCTCGACAAGCTGGCGCAGAACCTCTACCTTGCCGCGCCGACGCCGGCGCAGCATGCGGCGCTCGCGGCCTTCGAGCCGGAGACCCTCGCGATTCTGGAGAGCCGCAGGCAGGAATTCCGGGCGCGGCGCGATTTCCTGGTGCCGGCCTTGCGCGCGCTGGGATTCGAGATACCGGTGATGCCACAAGGCGCGTTCTACGTCTACGCGCGCTGCGGAAGGCTCGCGCGCGACAGCTTCGGCTTCGCGCGCGATCTCCTGGAGAAGGCGGGGGTGGCGATCACGCCGGGAGTGGATTTCGGCGCCAACGCCCCGGAGCAGCACGTGCGCTTCGCGTATACCAATTCGATCGAGCGGCTGCGGGAAGGGGTTTCCCGGATCGCCGATTTTCTGAAAGCATCATAGCCAGGGGCCCCCTCCAGTGCCGGCCGGACCCCCAGGCGTCGGAGCGAGGAAGCGGGCAGCGCTGATCCCCGGTGAGATCCTGCCGCTCTTCAACGACACCTTCGTGCGGTCGTGTGAGCTGCTGGAAGAGTATGTGGTGCGCCTCGCGGCCGCGGTGTTCCGGTCAACGGGGCTCGAGCGCGCGTGCGGGGGCGCCGTGACCGTTGACGAGGCGATTGCAGGATCCGGCCTCGCTCCCGGGATCGCGCGCGTGCCCGTGGCATGGCTGCTTGCGATGCTCGCCGCTCGCGGCTGGGTCAGCCGCATCGATTGCCCCGGCGATGCTGCTCGCTACCAGGCACTGCAGTCCGCTCCGGTGCTCGAAGCGGAGATCGTGCTGTCCGAGCAGACCGAGCTCGACGCAAGCTGCCTGCCTTCCTACCGGATCGCGGCGCTCGCGGCCGAGCGCTACCCGGCGGTCCTGCGCGGCGAGATCACCGGCGAGCAGGCGCTGTTCGATCCCGAAGGCATCGGCGCGTGGCTGAAGTACTTCTCGAACGCGAACCCGCTCTATGCGGTGACGAATGCGATCGGGTCGATCGCCGCCGAGCGCGCTTTGCCGCGGGGGGGCGGAGAAGTGCTCGAGCTGGGCGGCGGCTTCGGCAGCGGCGCGGAAGCGCTGCTCGCGCGGCTCGAGGCCACCGGGCGCCGCGCCGAGGTCTCGTCGTACCGGCTGACGGAGCTCGTCGCGATGTTCCTCAGGCGGGCGGACAAGGCGCTGCGCGCGCGCTTCGCGCGATGGCCGCTCGCGTTCGGTGCGCTCGACATCAACCGTCCGTTCGCGGAAGGCGGCGTCGCGCCGGGCTCGGCCGCACTCGTGTATGGCGTGAACGTCGTGCACGTCGCGCGCGACCTTGCGGCGACGCTCAGCGAAATCCGCGCTGCACTTGGCGAGAATGGTGCGCTCGTGCTCGCGGAATGCGTGCGGCCCTTCCCGGGGCGGCCGATCTACGTCGAGTTTGCCTTCAACCTGCTGGGCACCTTCCGCGACGCGGTGCTCGTGCCGGACTGGCGCCCGAACGGCGGGTTTCTGACGCCGGAGCAGTGGACTGCCGCGCTTGAAGCAAACGGCTTCACGGACGTCCGGGTATTTCCCGACATCGCGGCGATCCGTCAGGACATCCCGCAGTTCGTCGTAGCGGCGATATCGGCGCGGCGCGCGTGAGCGCCGGCTAGGCTCCTGGCCAGAGCTCGCGGAACACGAACCACTGGTGGGGCGCGCGCCGGATCGCCGCCTCGATCTCGCGGGCGACGCGGTGCATCCCGGCGCCGAGGTCGGCAGCGCGATTGGCGGTGCGCGAGACCTCGATCGGCGGGCCGAAAACCATGCGCACGCCGCGTCTGCCCGCGCGGAGCGCGAACACCGGCAGCATCGGCACGCCGGCGGTGCGCGCCAGCGCGGCGGGGCCCGCCGGAAGGGCGAACGGCCGCCCAAACAGGGTAGCGTCGACCGTCCTTCCGCCGCTTCGCGGCCGATCGGCCTGGATCGCTACGATCTCGCCGCGGGCGAGCGCCTCGGCGAGCGCCACGGCTTGCAGCGGGTCGCCGTTCTGGAAGTGCATGGTGTAGTGCGCGCCCTGCACGGAAGCGACGCACTGTTCAATGAACGCCTGTGCCCGGGGGTCGACCTCGGGCTCGCGCACCAGGTGCACGTGGCGCGCCTCCCGCACCGAAGCGAGCATGGAACCGACCTCGTAGAGCCCCAGGTGCGCGGTGACCATGACAAATCCGCGACCTGACTGCGTGACGGCGTTCCAGTGCTCGATCGCCTCGGCCTCGACCTCGAACGGCCGGTCGGTGACGAGACGCTCGTAGCGTTCGGTCAGGCACCAGGCAAACGCGTGCATGGTGCGAAAGATCCGGCGCTGCCGCTCGATCCAATGCGCGCGCCCCAGCACGGGCACGAGATTCGACGCGATCGCGCGGCGGATGTTCAGGATCGTGAGAAAGAAAAATCCGGTGAAGACCGCGACGAGCGGCGCGAGCGCCCATTCGGGCAGGCTCGCCACGACCCAGCGGTGGACGCGGTACCAGAACAGGCCCGTGACGTGAAAATCGCCGAGCAATCGCGCCGCCCACCCTTTCTCCGGGGAGTGGGGCGGGGTCGTCCCGGGACCGGTCTCTTGCGCGTGTGCGGGAATCATCGCGTTAATTACCGCGCAATCTATTCCAACCGTCAAAGCGCGGCAAGCGCATGGCTCGGCCGCAGCAAATTTCAAAACGGCAATGAACGCCGATATACTCCGCGGGTGGGACAATTGTGATTGCTGCATGAACGAAACGACGCTCATTGTCATCCGTCACGGAGAGACCGCCTGGAACCGCGAAAAGCGCATGCAGGGCACTACCGACACGCAGCTCTCGGACGTGGGCCGCGAGCAGGCGCGGGCGCTCGGGCGGCGGCTGGCAGGTCGCGCGTTTGCCGCGCTCTATACCAGTGATCTCTCGCGCGCCCGGGACACCGCGCGCTTGATCGCCGAGCACACTGGCCGCGAGCTCGTGATGGACTCCCGGCTCCAGGAGCGCCGCTTCGGCATTTTCGAGGGCCTCACGTCGGACGAGATCATTGCGCGCTATCCCGAAGAGCATACCCGCTTCGCGAGCCGCGACCCCGATTATGCGGTTCCGGGCGGCGAGAGCGCGCGCAGCTTCACTCAACGCTGCATCGGATGCCTTGCGGAGCTCGCCGCCCGGCACCGTGGCGACGAAGTGGTGGTGGTGACGCACGGTCTGGTGCTCGATTCGCTCTATCGGGCGGCGCACGGCCTCGATCACGGCGCGCGCCGGCCGGTGCCGTTGATCAATGCCAGCATGAATATCTTCGGCTATGACGGCAGTGTGTGGCGGCTCGAGCTATGGGGCGATATCAGCCATCTCGCGGCAGACCAGGTCACGGTTTATCGCGGCGCCTCCGCGGTCTAGGGAAGAAGTGATTCGTTTCTCGCTACCCGTTTTTCGGTTGCGGCAAGGCGCGCTCCTGCTCGTGACCGCAGACGGGCAACGAGCAAAGAGTCACCTTCCCGGCCGTCGATGACCGCGGGCCAGGACACGGTGGTGCTGGTGCACGGCCTGTGGGTGCACGGCATCACGATGGAACTCATGCGGCGGCGGGTGGCGCGCTGCGGCTACCGGACTCTTGCCTATTCGTATCCCTCGATGCGGCTCACTCTCACGGAGAATGCCGAGCGCCTCGGGCGCTTCTGTCGCGGCATCGCCGCGCCGCGGCTGCACTTCATCGGCCACAGCCTGGGGGGACTGATCATCGTGCGCATGCTCGAGCGCGCGCCGGGCCTGCCACCGGGCCGCGCCGTGCTGCTCGGCTCGCCTGTGGCGGGCAGCCTCGCGGCGCGGCGGCTCGCGCGATGGCCGGGCGGACGCGCGGCGCTTGGCCGCAGCGCGCCGGAATGGCATGAAACCACGCTTTCGGGTCCCGGCATCACGCGAGACATCGGCGTCATCGCTGGCCGCCTGCCGGTCGGCATCGGGCGCATCGTTGCCCCGGACCTGCCTGCCCCGAGCGACGGCGTGGTAAGCGTCGCGGAGACGCGGTTGCCATGGATGCACGATCACATCGTTCTCAACATCAATCACTTCGGCATGCTGGTCTCGCGCGCCGTCGTGCGCGAGATCTGCGCATTTCTGCGCGACGGCGCGTTCCTGAAGGATGAAGGATGAAGGATGACCTGAACGGGTCACGGGTCACCGGTCACTGGTCACGCCTACTCGCCGCGGCAGCGTTGCTGCTGACGAGCGGGTGCGCGAATGTCGGCTACTACTGGCAGTCCGTGAGCGGGCAGCTCGACATCTGGCAGCGCGAACGGCCGATCGGCGAAGTGATCGCGGATCCCGCGACCCCGCAGGCGCTCAGGGACCGGCTCGCGCGGATTCTCGAGATCCGCGCCTTCGCAAGCCGCGAGCTGAGCCTTCCCGACAACGACAGCTATCGCCGCTACGCGGACCTCGGGCGCCCGTTCGTGGTGTGGAACGTATTCGCTGCCCCCGAGTTCTCGGTCGAGCCGCTGCAGTCGTGCTTCCCGTTCGCGGGCTGCGTGAGCTACCGGGGCTACTTCTCGATGAAGGACGCGGAGCGCTACGCGGCGGGGCTCGCCGAGCAGGGAAACGACACCTACATCGGCGGCGTGCCCGCCTATTCGACGCTCGGCTGGTTTGCCGATCCCGTGTTGAACACCTTCATCCATTACCCGGATACGGAGGTCGCGCGCCTGATCTTCCATGAGCTGGCGCACCAGATCGCCTACGTGGGCGACGACACCGTGTTCAACGAATCCTTCGCGGTCGCAGTGGAGGAGGAGGGAACGCGGCGCTGGCTCTCGCGCGCCGGCGATGCCGCGCAGCGGGAGCAGTTCGAGCGGGGCCGGCGCATCCGCGCGGAGTTTGCCGGCCTGATACACAAGCACCGCGGACGGCTCGCAACGCTTTACCGCACGCGGCTTGCGCCGGACGCGATGCGCGGCCGCAAGCGCGAGATCCTTTCGGAGCTCGAGTCCGAGTATCGATCGCTCAGGCAGGCATGGGGCGGATTTGCCGGCTACGACCCGTGGTTCGCCCGCGGACCGAACAATGCGCAGCTTGCCTCAGTCGCCGTCTACTCGCAGCTGGTGCCGGCGTTCGCGGCTCTGCTCGCGCGCGAGGGCGGCAATCTCGCGAATTTCTACGTGGCGGTGCGGGAGCTTGCGGCGTTGCCCAAGGTCGAGCGCGACTCGAAATTGCGCGGCCTCATGCCGCGCTCTGCCGGGTTATAATTGCCCCCCTCTCTCCGGAGGAGACGGAAATGCGAATTTTCAGTAAGTCATTCATGCACAACAAGAAAATTCCTGCGGAGTTTGCGTTCTGCGCCCCAGATGCCAAGTCGCACGCCACGCTCTCCAAGAACCAGAATCCGCACCTCCAGTGGCAGGATCTGCCACCGAACGCCAAGTCGCTCGTGCTGATCTGCCATGATCCGGACGTGCCGAGCAAGCCGGACGACGTCAACAAGGAAGGCCGCACCATTTCAGCCCAGCTGCCGCGCGTGGATTTCTTCCACTGGGTGCTGGTCGACCTCCCGGCGGTCACGGTTCAGGTCAGGCCCGGCGAGTTCTCGAGCGGCGTCAAGCCGCGCGGCAAGCCGGGCCCGGAAAGCCTGTATGGCTCGCGCCAGGGCCTGAATGACTACACCGCGTGGTTCGCCTCGGACAAGGAGATGGCGGGCAACTACTTCGGCTACGACGGGCCCTGCCCGCCGTGGAACGACACGATTCCCCACCACTACATTTTCACTCTCTACGCGATCGACATGTTGCGCTGCCCCGTTGCCGGCGCATTCAAAGGGCCGGAAGTGCTGGCTGCGATCAAGGGCCACATCATTGCCCAGGCATCGATCACGGGCCTCTACACGCTCAATCCCAGCCTCAAGATCTAGAACGTGGTGACCTGTGACCGGTGACCCGTGACGGATAGGCACATGCATCCGGAGAAGGCCGGCCGCAGCCGGCCTTTTTTGTTTTCGCGGCCGCGCGGGGCGCTGTCGTGAAGTTCGACATGGAGCGGCGGCGGGCCAACCTGCCACGGCCGACCTACCCCCAGGAGCTGCCCGTCGTGGCCCGGCGCGAGGAGATCGCGCGTGCCGTGACCGAGCATCAGGTAGTGATCGTGTGCGGCGAGACCGGCTCGGGCAAGACCACGCAACTTCCCAAGATCCTTCTGGAATCGGGCCGCGGCGTCGCGGGAATGATCGGCCACACCCAACCGCGGCGGATCGCGGCGCGCACCGTCGCCGCGCGCATCGCCTCCGAGCTCGCGAGCCCGCTCGGGCACGCGGTCGGCTACAAGGTGCGCTTCTCGGACCGCGTCTCGCCCGACACTTACATCAAGGTGATGACCGACGGCATCCTTCTCGCCGAAACGCAGGGCGACCGGCAGCTGCGCGCCTACGACGCCCTCATCATCGACGAGGCGCACGAGCGCAGCCTCAACATCGATTTCCTGCTGGGCTACGTGAAGGCGCTCCTGCCAGGGCGCCCGGATCTCAAGCTCATCGTCACCTCCGCGACCATCGATGCGGAGCGGTTCTCGCGCCACTTCGGCGGCGCGCCGGTGATCGAGGTGTCGGGACGGCTCTACCCGGTGGAGGTGCGGTATCGGCCGCTGGCGCAAGGTGATGCGGGCAACGAAGAGGATCTGGTCGACGGCATCGTCGGCGCGGTGGACGAGCTCGCGCGCGAGCCGGGAGGCGGCGACATCCTGGTGTTCCTGCCTGGAGAGCGCGAAATCCGCGAGGCCACCGACGCGTTGCGGCAGCATCATCCCGGCGGCGCGGAACTGCTCCCGCTCTATGCGCGGCTCTCGTTCGAGGAGCAGCAGCGCGTTTTCCGCCCGGGCGGGGCGCGCCGCATCGTGCTCGCGACCAACGTCGCCGAGACCTCGCTCACGGTCCCGGGAATCCGCTACGTCGTGGACTCGGGGCTCGCGCGAATCAGTCGGTACAGCACCCGCAACAAGGTCGAGCAGCTCCAGGTCGAGCCGATTTCGCGCGCGTCCGCGGATCAGCGCGCCGGGCGCTGCGGGCGCGTGGCCGCAGGTGTCTGCATCCGGCTCTACGCCGAGGCGGACTATCAGTCCCGTCCTCCCTACACCGATCCCGAGATCCTGCGCTCCTCGCTCGCGGCGGTCATCCTGCGCATGAAGGCGCTCGCGCTTCCCGACGTTGAGCGCTTTCCATTCCTCGATCCCCCGGCGCCGCGCATGATCGCGGACGGCTATCAGCTGCTGGCCGAGCTCGGCGCCGTGGACGACTCCAATCGGCTCACGGACATGGGACGGCGGCTCGCCCGCTTTCCCATCGATCCCCGCGTCGCGCGCATGATCCTCGCCGGCGCCCGCGAGCAGTGCCTCGCCGAGCTACTGATCATCGCGGCAGCGCTGGAGGTCGGCGACCCGCGCGAGCGGCCATTCGAGCGCGCCGAGGCAGCGGACAAGGCTCACGAGCGGTTCCAGGACGAGCAGTCGGACTTTGCGGCGTTGCTCAGGATCTGGGATCACTTCGAAGACGCCGTCGAGCACCGCGGGTCGAATCGCAAGCTCGCGCAGTCGCTGCACGAGCAGTTTTTGTCGCAGCGCAGGCTTCGAGAATGGCGCGACGTGCACCGGCAGCTCGCTGCGCTGGTGGGCGAGATGGGCCTGCACGTCAACCGGCAGCCTGCAGCCCGCGAGCCGGTGCACCGGGCGCTCATCGCGGGACTCCTCGGCAACATCGGCAGCAAGGGCGAGGAGGCGGGCGAGTATCTCGGCGCGCGCGGCATCCGCTTCGCCATCTTTCCCGGCTCGGGGTTGCGCAAGAAGCAGCCGAAGTGGGTGGTCGCCGCGGAGCTCGTCGAGACCACCCGGCTCTACGCCCGCTGTGTCGCGCGCATCGAGCCCGAGTGGGTGGAAGCCGCAGCCGGCGACCTCGTGAAGCGGCACTATTTCGATCCCCACTGGGAGAGGGATCGCGCCCAGGTCGCGGCCTACGAGCGCGTTACCCTCTACGGGCTGACGCTCGTGCCGCGGCGGCGCGTGCACTATGGCCCGATCCATCCCAAGGAGGCGCGGGAAGTCTTCATCCGCGCTGCGCTGGTGGCAGGCGAGTACGACACGCGCGCGCCGTTTTTCGCGTGGAACCGCGGGCTCATGAAGGAGGTCGAGGCGCTCGAGCACAAGGCGCGCCGGCGCGACGTGCTGGTGAACGAGGAGGCCATTTACGCCTTCTACGACGCCCTCGTGCCGGAAGGGATCGTCAATGGCGCAGGCTTCGAGACGTGGCGCACCGAGGCCGAGCGGGCGAATCCGCGGCTCCTCTACATGACGCGGGACTACCTCATGCGCCATGCCGCGGCCGATGTTACGGAGACGCAATTTCCAGACCGCCTCGAGGCGGGCGGGGCCACGTTGAAGCTCACCTACCGTTTCGAGCCTGGCCATGCGCTCGACGGCGTGACGGCTACGGTGCCGCTGCATGCTCTCAATCAGCTGGAGGCGCGCCCGTTTGAATGGCTCGTGCCGGGGCTGATCCGCGAAAAGACCACGCAGTGCTTCAAGTCGCTGCCGAAGTCCCTCCGCCGCCACCTGGTGCCAGTGCCGCAGCATGTCACCGCGTTCCTGGAGGATTGGGATTCAGGGGATGATCGACCCGGACTGTTCGTGGCGCTGGCAAGGTATGCTCAGCGCGTTGCCGGCGAGCCGGTTTCGCCCGAGGCATGGGAAGCCGTGGAGCTGCCGGCCCATCTGCGGATGAATTTTCGGGTGGTGGACGAGGCGGGGCGCGAGCTCGCGGCGGGACGCGACCTGGCGGCGCTCAAGTCGCAACTGGGCGAGGCTGCGCAGTTGACGTTCGCGAGCGCGGCGACGGGGATCGAGAAGAGCGGCATCCGCGCCTGGGACTTCGGCGAACTGCCGGACAGCATCGCTTTCACGCGCGGGGGGCGCCCGGTGACCGGCTATCCGGCCCTGGAGGACGAGGGCGAAAGCGTCGCCATCCGGCTGTTCGACACGCGCGCCGCGGCAGAGGCTGCCATGCGCGGAGGCGCGCTGCGCCTGCTGCGGCTCGCGCTCAAGGAGCAGGTGAAGCAGCTCGAAAGAAGTCTGCCGGGCTTTGCCCCCGCGGCGCTCGCCTTGCGGGGCCTCGCGCCGTCTGACGACTGGAAGGAAGACCTCGTGACCACAATTGCCGACCGCGCGTTCATCGGCGAGGACGATTTGCCGCGCAACGCGAACGCGTTCGAAGCCCTCAAGCAGCGAGCGCGGACGCGGCTTCCCGCGGTGCGCGAAGCTGCCTGCCGGCTGTTCGCAGCCATCGCGGACGAGCACCAGCGCGCCCAGCAGAAGCTCGCCGCTGCCGCAAAGCCCTTTCCGCATGCCGCGGCCGATGTCCGAAGCCAGATCGCGCGCCTCGTGTTCAAGGGATTCATGAGCGCGATGCCCTGGCAGCGGCTGCAGGACCTCCCGCGCTACCTGAAAGCAGCGCAGGTGCGGCTCGACCGGGTCGCCGCGGACCCGGAGCGCGACCAGCGTCACGCCGGAAACATCGCGGAGCTCTGGGGCCGCTACGAGGAGCGCGCGGCGAAGCTCGCCCGCGCGGGCGCATTCGACCCCAGGCTCGAGGATTTCCGCTGGCGCATCGAGGAGTTGCGCGTGTCGCTCTTCGCCCAGGAGCTGAAGACCCCCCATCCGGTATCCTACAAACGGCTCGACAAGCTGTGGTCGCATATCCACGAGCGGGCCTGACGCCACTGCAATTCACGGGGCGCACGCAATCCGGACGGTGCCACGTGCCTCAGCCCCGGGGCACGCGCGACATGCGCTTGAAATGAGGGAATGCGCGCGTTCAATCTCGGACACGGCAAACGTTTGCGCCTGCGGCGACAAGGGGTGGTCGGCATGAGGGAATAGGCCCTATAATCCACAGCTGCGCGGGTAATGAGAAATCACGAGGAGACCGCGTGGCAGACATGCAAGGGACAGCGGTAGAACGGCTGCCGGGTAGCGGCGCGCTCAGCCCGCGGGAGTTGGCGCTCGCAGAGCTGATCGTCACGACGCTCAATCTGGATACGCGGCCCGTCGAGATCGACCCCGATGCTCCGCTCTACGGCGCCGGCCTCGGTCTGGACTCGATCGATATCCTGGAGATCGCGCTGGCGGTCTCGAAGGCCCACGGCATCCGGCTGCGGTCGGACGACGAGAACAACCAGAAGATCTTCCGTTCGCTGCGCAGCCTCAACCAGCACATCGAGCAGTTGCAGGCGAAGTAGATGCGGCGTGCCGCCAGCTGGGCGTGGAAAGCGCTCATCGTCCTGGCCTGCGTTGCGTATCAATACCTGGTTCACGTGTCGGTGACCGGCGCGCCGGGAGGCGCGCTTCGCGCGGTGCTGCTGTGGCTGCCCCTGGTGGCGCTCGCGGGATGGGTCGTGGCGCGCGCGCGCAACAAGGCAACGTGGCTCGCTGCCCTGTCCGTGGCGGGCGTGATTGTCTATGTCGCGGAGAATCAGGAGCGGCTGGGGCTCGCCGCAGTCAGCGGCATCCCGCATGCCGCGGCCTACTTGTTCCTGTTGTGGTGGTTCGGGCGTACGCTGGTACCCGGCGCGGATTCGATGGTGACCCGGCTTGCCCGCCGCGTGCATGGCGTCCTTCCCCCGGACATGGAACGATTCACCCGCAGCGTGACGATCGCCTGGTGCGTGTTCTTCTTGGCGCAGCTGATTGTGTCGGCGGCACTCTTCGCGTTCGCTCCCCTCGAAGCCTGGTCGGCGTTCGTGAACCTGCTCAATCTTCCCTTGCTGGGCCTCATGTTTGCGGGCCAGTGGATTTATCGCAATGTCCGCCATCCCGACTTCCCGCGCGCGACCACGTGGCAGGCGATCGAGGCGTTTACCCAGGATGCGCGCCTCTCGCAGCGTGCGGAAGTGCGCTAGCATAGGTCCATGACCTTCGTCTCCCTGGTTCGCGGATTCAGCGACGGGGCGGCGTTCGCGTACCGCAAGGGATCGCGCATAAGCGTCGGTCGATTCCTGGCGGAAGCGTCGCGCCTCGCTGCGGCGCTTCCCGACCGGCGCTATCTCCTCAATCTTTGCACCGATCGTTATCACTTCGCCGTGGGATTCGCGGCGGCGCTGCTGCGTCGCCAGGTGAGCCTGCTGCCGCCCAACGAGGCACCCGACATGATCGAACGGCTGATCTCCCAGTTTCCGGGAGTCCATTGCCTGAGCGACCGGGCGACGGGGCTCGAGCCGCTCGAGACGATGCTGTTCCCGGCATGGAACGATCCCGATCCGTTTACGGCACCGGTGCCCGAAATCCTGGAATCACAGATCGCGGCCATCGTCTTTACGTCCGGGTCCACTGGTGAGCCGGTGCCCTATCGCAAGACCTGGGGGAGCCTCGCGCGGGTCGCGACCGCCGAGATCGGGATTCTTCGCCTGCGCGCGGGCATGGCGCTGATCGGCACGGTCCCGCCACGGCATGTGTTCGGGCTGGAAGCCACGGTGCTGATGGTGATGCAGGGCGGTCTCGCGCTGCATGCCCGGCGGCCGCTGTTGCCGGCGGACATCCGGGCCGGGCTGGCGTCGCTTCCGCGCCCGCGCGCGCTCGTGACCACGCCCGTGCACCTGCGCGCGCTGCTTGCGGAAGCCGATGAGCTGCCGCCGGCCGACTTCCTGCTGTGCGCGACCGCGCCGCTTTCCCCGCAGCTCGCGGCGCAGGCGGAGGCGCGCTTCGGCGCGCCGTTGCACGAGATCTACGGTTGCACCGAATCGGGAGGCATCGCAAGCCGCCGCACGGTGCAGGGGAACGAGTGGCGGGCGATGAGCGGTGTTACGCTGCGCGCGGATGGCAGGGGCACGTGGGTGAAGGGCGGTCACGTGGAGTCTGAGGTCATGCTGGCGGACGTGATCGAGCTGCGCGGGCGCGGGCGGTTTCTGCTGCACGGGCGCACGGCGGACCTGGTGAACATCGCGGGC
>DATBKZ010000035.1:0-5389 GCA_036555615.1 Burkholderiales bacterium
GGCGCTCATGCGCCTGCCGGATCATGACGGCGGGAAACCCCAGGATGGACGATTCCTCGGTGAGCGTGCCGCTGTCGGAGAGCACGCAACAGGCGTTGGTCTGCAGCTTGATGTAGTCGAGAAAGCCCAGCGGCTTCAGAAACTCGATTCTTGCCGAACGGCTCGAGCGCCTGCTGCCGGAGAGCCGGTCCTGCGTGCGCGGATGCGTCGAGAAAATGATCCTCCGGCCGTAGCGCTTCGCGACGGCGTCGAGGGACTCGAGCAGGCCGCGCAGGTTGCGGGGGTCGTCCACGTTCTCCTCGCGATGCGCGCTCACGACGAAGTAGCGACCGGGCGCCAGTTTCAGCTTGCTCAGGATGCGCGAGCGCCGGATCCCTGACGCGTAATGCCCCAGCACCTCCTGCATGGGCGAGCCGGTCTTGATGATGGTCTCCGGCCGCAGGCCCTCTGCGAGGAGATAGCGCCGCGCGTGCTCGGTATAGGGCAGATTGATATCGGCTGCGTGATCGACCAGCCGCCGGTTGATTTCCTCAGGCACGCGCTCGTCGAAGCAGCGGTTACCGGCCTCCATGTGGAACACCGGAATCTTGCGGCGCTTGGCGGCAATGACCGCAAGGCAGCTGTTGGTATCGCCGAGGACCAGCAGCGCATCCGGCTTCTCCTTCGCCAGCACCTGGTCGGAGCGGCTGATGACGTTGCCGATCGTTTCCGCCGGCGTCTTTCCCGCGCAGTCGAGGAAGTGGTCGGGCTTGCGGATGCCGAGCTCGTCGAAAAATACCTGATTGAGCTCGTAGTCGTAATTCTGTCCCGTGTGCACCACCACGTGGGTCACGCGGCGGTCGAGCTCCGCGATCACGCGCGAGAGCTTGATCACTTCCGGCCGCGTGCCGACGATGGTCATGACCTTCAGTGGCATATCAGCGCAGCAGCTCTTCGCCCTGGGAAACGATCCGATCCTCGACCATCAGCCGGTTGCGCCTGAGCAATTGCGCGGTCTGGGCGAGGTTGAGCACGTCAACGCCCGAACTGTACTCCCGGTTGAGCGCATTGCGCTGAGCGGTTTCCCGTCCGCGCAATTCGGGCAGCATCGGACGGATCACGTAGTAGGCCCCCCGCCTGACGCAGTGATGCACTTCTTCCTCCGAGACCAGCACTTCGTGCAGCTTCTCGCCCGGGCGCACGCCGGTAACTTTGATGGGGACGCGCCGGCTGCCGATCAGCGCCTTGGCGATATTCATGACCGAGGCCGCGGGCGCGCGCGGGATGAAGGTTTCCCCGGCTTTGGCGGCGCGCAGGGCCGCAAAGACAGTGTCTACCGCGTCGTCGAGCGACAGCAAAAAGCGGGTCATCTTGGGATGGGTGACGGTGACCGGGCCGCCGTTGCGGATCTGATCGTGGAAGAGCGGAATCACCGAGCCGCGCGACGCGAGCACGTTGCCGTAGCGCACGCAGATGAAACGGGTCTTCCGGTTGAGGACATTGGCGGCGACGAGGATGCGCTCCTGCAGCGACTTGGTCATGCCCATCACGTTGACCGGCTTGCACGCCTTGTCCGTGCTGATGCCGACCACGGTCTCGACCGGGTAGCCGTTTTCCTCGATCGCGCGCGTGATGTTGCCGGCGCCGATGCAATTCGTGAGGATGGCCTGCGACGGGAAATACTCGCAGGTGGGGACCTGCTTCAGTGCCGCGGCGTTGACCACGATGTCCGCATCCTTGAGCGCCGAGCAGATGTCGCCGTAATCGCGCACGTCGCCGATGCGGAACTCGAGCACGCTGCGGAAATTGTTGAAGATCACCTCGTCGGTGGTCACCGTGCGGTGGAGGTAGGCCATGCGCATGTCGTGCTGCTTGGCCTCGTCGCGCGAGAACACGATGACCTTTTTCGGCGTGCCGAGCTTGCCCGAGAGCACGCGGTGCACGAAGGTCTTTCCCATCGAGCCGGTGCCGCCGGTGACGAGGATGCGTTTTCCCTGGAACATCAGATGGTGCCTTTCAGGATTTCGCCCGCCAGCTCGTCCAGCATCAAGTCCCAGGAGGGCGGCGTGTAGCCGAACGCCTTCCGGAACCGCGTCGAGTCGAGACTGCGGTCGCATACAACGGCATCATCGGGAACGATGTTTACGCCGAGCTTGAGCCGTTGGTTGAGCCTGCCGAGGAGGTCGAGCTTGCTGATGGGGGCGCTGGAGGCGTGGTACAGGCCGTGAGCGCCGGGATAGCGGGTGAGCAGCATTTCAATGATTCGCGCGAGTTCCGCAGTGGTGAATCCGGAAAAAATCGCCTTGCGGTAGCCTTTGATCGTTTTCCCCTTTTGCGCAAGAAACCATTCGACGAGGCCGGATTTCCTTGCGAGTTCCCGCCCGATCATCGAGGTGCGCAGGGTGATTGCGCCCGGCGCGTCCACTTCGCCATGCAGCTTGGTCTCCCCGTAGAGGTCGACCGGGTCAGGCCGGTCGGATTCCACGTAGTTTCCCTTCTGCCCCGAGAAAACGCAATCGGTGCTGACATGGACGAGCTGGGCGGCACTCGCGCGACACAGCAAGGCCAGGCGCTGCGGAAAGACCGCGTTGACCTCGTTCGAGATGGCGAGCTCGTGGGCCTCCGGCCGCTGCTTGACGATGCCGGCGGCATTGATCACGGCGTCCGGCCGGAAATCGGAGAGGATGGATGCCACCCGTTCGGAATCGCGCACGTCCGTCTCGTCGTAGGCATTCCGCCGGTCGAACAAGCCGAAGCGCGAGTAATCCTCGATCCTGCGATGGAGGGTCACGCGCGTCTCGTGTCTCGGGGTGAAATGCCGGAGCAGCCGGTGCCCCAGCATTCCGTCCCCTCCGAAGATCAGGATGCGCATTGGCTCCCCGCCGCGAGCTCTTTCATCCATTGCTCGAGCCGGGCGAGCAGGAGGTTGCGCTCGAAATGCTGCTCGAAGTAGCGCCGGCCACGCGCCCCCATTTCTTCCCGCTCCGCCCTGGACATGCGGTAGAGCCGCAGCACCCCTTCGGCGAGCGCCGCGGCGTCTCCGGCGCCGGCCGCGATTCCCGCGCCGGACTCCCCGATGACGCGCGCGCCCTCCCCGTCGAGCGCCGCGATGATCGGACGCCCGCTGGCCAGATACGACTGCACCTTCGACGGAATGGTCAGCGCGAACACCGGGTCCTGCTTGAGGGTGACGAGCATGGCGTCCGCCGAGGCGAAGAAATGCGCCATCGATCTTAGCGGATGGCGGCCCAGCAGGTGCACGGTGTCATGGAGATTCCGGCGCGCGATCTCGGACTCGACCCAGCCCTGCATGCGTCCGTCGCCGAGTATCGTCCAGTGAATGTCGCGCTGTGCCCGCAGGCGCTCGGCGGCGGCGAGGATGGTCGCGAAGTCCTGGGCAGCGCCGATGTTGCCCGCGAACATGACGCGAAACCCGTTCGGCAGCGGCACGGAGCTGGCGGGCGATTGGGCCTCGGCCTCGGTGGGGCGGTACAGCGCTTCAGCGCTGTTCGGAAAGTAGCGCAGCTTCTCCGCGGGCGCGCCCAGTGCTTCGATCCGCGCATTGAACGCGCGCGATTGCACGAGGATGAGGTCGCAACGGCGATAGATGTAACGCACCAGCCGCTCGACCCGCCTCAGAATCCACGCGGAATTCACGACGCCGGTGGCGGAAAGCGTTTCCGGCCACAGGTCCTGCACCCAGAACAGCAGCGGAATGTGTTTCGCGCGCTTCAGAACCAGCGCCGGCAGCCCGACGGTGACCGGGGAGGGCTCGTAGACGAGGATCGCATCGAAGGCCCCCTTGCAGCGCAGCGGCGCGAGGAGCGAGCCGATCAGCGCAAACGACAGGAAATTGAGTGCCAGCCGCAGGCGCCCGCCAGATCCGCGCGGTAGCAATGGCGTGCGAAGGACGCGCACGCCGCGGAAATCCTCCTCGGTGCGTCCGAAAAAACCGTATCCCGGGAAGAACCTGCCCTCGGGATAGTTCGGCTTGCCGGTGAAGACCGTGACCTCGTGGCCCCGCTCGAGCAGCCCGAGCGCGAGGTCGTTGATGCGGAAGTTCTCCGGCCAGAAGTACTGCGTGACGATCAATACGCGCACGTAGCGGTCCACGACCTAGGCGTGGCGTTCATTTTGACTGGCCCGGGCGATACAGGTCGCGCTTGCCGATGCCTTTACTGAAGATTCTCCGCACCCCCATGCGCGCAAGATTATCGGCGGCGGCCAGCCAGCGCCGGATGGGCTGTTCCGGGCGCGCGCTGAAGGAGGTCACGTGGAAGTACTCGGCGCCCTCCGGCGATCGCTCGGAGAAATAATAGTTTGAAACGCAACAGCGCTGGCCGTCGTGCCGCACGGGGCTCACCGAATGCCACGAGTGCCGGTTGGTCTCCATGATAACCATCCGGTTGAACAGGCTCGGTATGGCGATGGAATTCCGCACCTCGTCGTCCCACAATTCCAGGCTGCCGCCGAAATCGGGCTTCCAGCCGGGGGTCACGTAGTAGAGCAGATTGAGGGTGCGGTAGAGCCTCCGCTCGCTATCGTGGGAATTGTCGATATGGGGATTGAGAAAGTCACCCCTGGCCATCAGGGTGATGCCGCCGGCGTAGAGATAGGGGTCGGGAACCTGCTCCGCGATCCCGGTGATGCGCTCGACGGCCGCAACGACCTGCTCGCTTTGAATGGCGAACGTGATGTCCTTCAGCCGCTCCGGCACCTGGTCGAGCTGCTTGAAGGTGCACTTGCGCTCGCGAAAGCTCGACATCCGGCGCATTCGCTCCGGAGGTGGAAAAGACGGATAGAACGCGCGCGCGACTTCCTCGGGCAGGAGATTGTCGATCGCGAGGTGGCGAGTCGGCACTCCGGCGGATGGCGAGGCGAACTGGCGTGCCAGTTCGCCCTCTTCGCGCGCGAGGCGCTCCACGATCATGCGTGCCAGGGTCTGTTGGGTGTTCATACGTGGAGCTAGCCGAGATAGGGATTGGTGAGGACGGTCGTCTGCCGCTCCTGAACGAGCGTCGTCCGGCTGGGATGATCGAGCACGTGAAGCGTGAACATGTGATCGATCCAGCGCGCGTTGCGGAAGATGCGGTAGCTCTTCAGGAACGCGTGCTGCTCGATCTTGCGCATATCATGCCGATCGTTGAACTCAAGCACGGCGCCCCGCTCGCCGCACCAGGAATTGTGCGACGGATGCTCGAGGTCGTCGAAATACATCTGCGTGCGCGGCAGGTATTGACCAGGTGCGCCCTCGAGCACGCGCAGCGCTTCCCGCGTCGAGGAGTAGTAATCGACGTCGATCGAGACAAACCCGATCGGCGCCGTCATAGAGATGCTCGGGAGAAACGGCCGCACCGTGTCCTTGAGCTCGCCGATGACAAGCGTGGCATTGGACGGAAGCGCCCGCTTG
>DATBKZ010000036.1:0-40115 GCA_036555615.1 Burkholderiales bacterium
CAGTAAGTGCTCGAGCCGGCGGCATCGTGCACGTTGCCGGTGTAGACGTACTGCAAGCCGTTCGCGATCGCCAGGTTTCTGGCCCGCGTCAATGTTTCCGGCGGCGTGGGCGGCTTGTCCATCATCTTCCAGTCCGGATGAAACGCGCTGAAGTGCAACGGGACGTCGGGGCCGAGCTCCTTCATGACCCACTTCGTCAGCGCGTCGATCTCTTCGCTCGAATCGTTCTTGCCTGGGATCAGCAAGGTGGTCAGTTCCACCCACACCGAAGTCTCCCTGCACAGGTATTGCAGCGTCTCCAGCACCGGTTGCAGGTGCGCGCCGGTCTGCCGGAAATAGAATTCCTCGGTGAACCCCTTCAGGTCCACGTTGGCGGCGTCCATCTTGGCGTAGAACTCGCGCCGCGGCGCGTCGTGGATGTAGCCGGCCGTAACCGCCACCGTTTGAATGCCGCGGGCGTGACAGGCATCCGCGATGTCCATCGCGTACTCGGCGAAGATCACCGGATCGTTGTAAGTGAACGCGACGCTCTTGCAGCCGTAACTCTCGGCCGCCTCCGCGATCGCCGCGGGCGAGGCCTCGTCGGCGAGGCGGTCCATGTCCTTCGATTTGGAGATGTCCCAGTTCTGGCAGAACTTGCAGGCGAGATTGCAGCCCGCCGTGCCGAAGGACAGGATGCTCGAGCCGGGGAAGAATTGATTGAGGGGCTTCTTTTCGACGGGGTCGATGCAGAAACCGGAGGAGCGCCCGTAGGTGGTCAGCACCATGCGGTCCTTTTCCCGCATGCGCACGAAGCACGCGCCGCGCTGCCCCTCGTGCAGGCGGCAGTCGCGCGGACACAGGTCGCATTGCATGCGCCCGTCCTCCAGCATGTGCCACCAGCGGCCGGGGTACGAATCCGTCACGGCATCAACTCGTCATGGCGCTTCGCGCCACTTGAACACGGTATAGCGCGAGAGCTTCACCTCTGCATCCCAGAAATCCGGCGGCAGGCCCGCCTTGTACTTGAGATGAGCGAGGAAGTCCGATGGTTCCTTGAAGTCCTCCCAGACCTGGGGCAGGAAGGTTCCGGTGTGGTGGCCGTACTCGAACACCACTCCGTCGATGCCGGCGCGAAGCTGGCCCAGGGCGTCGCGTTCGTCGGCAAAGGCGAGGGGCTCGAGCGCCGAGAGCACGGAGACCTCGAGCGCAACACCGGAAAACTCCGCGGCGCCGAGCGGCGGAAAGCGCGGATCGCGGAAGGCGGCGGCCACGGCGTTGGCCTTCACGTCCTCGGCGAGGGCGCGGTGCGCCCGCAGCGTCCCGACGCAGCCGCGCAGCTTGTGGCCAAGCATGAGGGTGATGAAGGAGGCGGCACTCGACTTCAGCCATGGCATGTCGTCCGCCGCGGCATGGGCAAGCCCGAGCTGGGCGGCGATTGCCGCCCGCGCGAGCGGCAGCAGCACGCGCCCCGCATCCGACGGCAGCGGCTGCGTGGCCTGGCCCGACCCGCGTTCGAACCCGGGTAGGCTCAAATCAATGGGCATCGGCGGCGGCCTCGTAGAAGGCGAAGGACCCGTAGCCGACCACCCGATTCTTGTCGCCCGCGGTGTCGCCGGAATTGCGGAGGTCGACCAGCTCGGGCTTCAATCCGCGTCGGCGCGCAACGCGGGTGAGACCCAGCACCGGGGTCGCCCCGCACGCCTGCTCATGCGAGATGTTGGCAGCTAGCCCGAGAATTGCCTGGGCGGTTGCGCGGTCGAGCGCCTGTGCATCCGCGTAGGAAAGATAGTGGGAGAGATCCGAGCTCACCACGATCAGTGTTTCGGGGCCGCCCCACAGCGCATCCAGGACCTCGGCGACTTCCTGCGCGCCGCAATGGCCCACCGCGAGCGGTACGAGCCGGAACTTCTCGAACGCCATTTGCAGGAACGGCACGTGCACTTCCAGCGAGTGCTCGAGGGCGTGCGCCTGCGGGCTTATCACGACCTGGGTCATGCCGCGCAGCGCCTGGACCGCGTCCGAGTCGATCTCGACCGTGCCAAGCGGGGTGGCGAACGCGCTGCACCCGGGCAGCGCCAAGCCGCGCACCGCGACGCGATGCGTGGGGCCGAGCAGCACGACGCGCTTGATGCGTCGGCGGGCGGGAGCGAGCAGGGTATAGACGCTGGCCGCTATGGGCCCGGAATAGATGTAGCCCGCATGCGGCGCGATGATCGCTCTCGGCACGGCGCGCTCGGGGGCGTCCTGCGCGGCCGCGCCCAGCAGGTCCGTCAGGACCTGCGCCAGCTCGCGACCTTCGCCGGGATAAAACATGCCGGCAACCGCCGGCGCGCGCACGGATGGAATGGCTTGCGACATCCTCCAGATGATTATGCGCCCGGCGGGTCAATTTTCAAGTGCGCGGGTCACAACAATGTTGCTGATAAAATCCCTGGAATTACAGAGGTCTTCACGCACCTTGTCCAAGGCCTACGCTCTCGTTCCCGCCGCCGGCTCGGGCTCGCGCCTGGGCGCGGCGGTGCCCAAGCAATACCTGCAGGTTGCGGGGCGGCCGCTTATTCACTATGCGCTGCAGGCGCTCGCCGGGCACCCGCGCATCGAGCAGGTGTTTGTCGTGCTGGCGCAGGGCGACCATGAGTTCGCCCGGCACGACTGGCGCGAGCTTGGTTCACGGGTGGAGCCCCTGTACTGCGGGGGCGAGACGCGGGCCGCGAGCGTATTCAACGGCCTGCTCGCTGCGCGCGATGTCATCGCCGGCTCTGATTGGGTCCTCGTGCACGACGCCGCCCGTCCGTGCCTCGGGCGGGAAGCGCTCGACCGCCTGTTCGAGGAGCTCGAGGCGGACGAAACCGGGGGCTTGCTGGCGGTGCCGGTTGCGGACACGCTGAAGCGCGCCAATCGCGACCTGCGCGTGGCTTCCACCGAGCCCCGGGATAACCTGTGGCTCGCCCAGACGCCGCAGATGTTCCGCTACCGGCTGCTGATCGAGGCGCTGCGCGCGGCGGATCCGGCAACGGTGACCGATGAGGCGCGCGCGATCGAGGGCCTGGGCCTGAAGCCGCGTCTCGTGCTGGGCGACACGCGCAACATCAAGGTCACCTACGCGGAGGACCTCGCCATGGCGGAGCTGATCATCGCGAACTGGAGGATCGGCGCCAGGGCCCCGGCAAAAGCCAAGCCCGGAGCCAAGCGTAAAGGGAGCAGCCGGTAATCCATGAGAATCGGGCAGGGATTTGACGCGCATGCGCTGGTGGCGGGGCGCAGGCTGATCATCGGCGGCGTGGAAATCCCGCACGCGAAAGGTCTCGCGGGGCATTCCGATGCCGACGTGCTGATCCACGCCGTGTGTGACGCCCTGCTCGGCGCCGCCGGGCTGGGCGATATCGGCGCCCATTTCCCGGATACCGATCCGCGCTACCAGGACATCGACAGCCGCAAGCTCCTGCGTGAAGTCGCGCGCCTGCTCAAGGAGCGCGGATTGAAGACCGCCAACGTTGACGCCACCGTCATCGCGCAGGCGCCGCGGCTCGCCCCCCACGTTCCCGCGATGTGCGCCAATCTGGCGGCCGATCTCGGCATCGCCCGGGACGCCGTGAACGTGAAAGCCAAAACGACCGAGAAGCTTGGCTTCGTCGGACGCGGCGAGGGGATCGCAGCGGAAGCCGTCGCTCTGCTGAGTGACCAGTGACGGGTGATACGGCGCGGCTGTTCTTTGCCGTGTGGCCCGCGCGCGAGGTCCAGCATGTCCTGGGCGAAATTGCGCGGGGCGCCCAGCGCGAATGCGGGGGCAGGGCGGTTCCGACCCGCAATGTCCATCTCACGCTGGTTTTTCTCGGCAATCTTCCACGCGAGTGCGTGACGGCGCTGGAAAGGATCGCATCGATGATGCGCGGGCATCGTTTCGCGTTGACCGTGGATCGCCTCGAATACTGGCGGCACAACCGCATCCTGTGGGCGGGGGTCACCACGTGCCCGGACGCGCTGCAGGCACTGGTCGCGCGGCTGCAGGATGCGCTCGCCCGCACGGAATTCCGCGTCGACCAGAGGCCGTACGTTCCACACGTTACCTTGCTGCGAAACGCGCGGCGGGCGCCGGCGCAGGACCGGTGTCCGGAAGTAGTGTGGCCCGTGGACGCCTTTGCGCTGGTGGAATCGGCGCCGCATGAGGGAGGCCGCGCGTACCAGGTCCTGCGCAGCTGGCCGCTCGAGTCCTCCCCTTATTGAGGTGAAGGATTGAGCTTGAGAACGGGCTTCCTCCCCCCTTGAGGGGGAGGATTGAGGTGGGGGGTCGGAAAGATTTGCCTACCCGGACGAGTTAACGCAAAGTGCTCGTGCCGAGTATTGACCCCCCATCCTAACCTTCCCCCGCAAGGGGGGAAGGCGTTTCCAAAAAAGGAGCGATAGCGAACATGCAGTGGAAATTCGAGCTGTTGATGAAGCCCTCGGCGGTTCCCCTGACCGAGGGGCCCGTGTGGGACGGTGAGCACCTTTACTTCACGCACATCCGGGCCAGCCTGATTCTGCGCTACGACCCGAGGAGCGGCACGATTTCGGAGTGGCGCAGGAACACCAACCGGACCAACGGTCTGGCATTCGACGCGCAGGGCCGCCTCTTCGGCTGCTGCTCGGGCGGGCGCTCGATGGTGCGCTTTGATCCGGACGGGAAGATCGCGACGATTGCGGACCGCGTGGACGGAAAGCGGCTCAACACGCCGAACGACCTCGCGATCGACCGCAAGGGGCGCATCTGGTTCACCAACCCCGTCAACGAGGGCAACTGGGACAAGACCGAGGTCAAGGAGCTCGACAACCAGTCCGTGCTCCGTGCCGATCCGCAGAAAGACGGCAGCTACAAGGTCACGCGCGTCACGTTCGACACGACGCAGCCCAACGGCATCCTGGTGTCGCAGGATCAGGGCACGCTCTACGTTGCCGAGAGCAGCTATACGCGGGGCGTTGCGCGTGAATTGCGTGCCTACCCGATCAAGGAGGACGGCAGTCTCGGCACCTTCCGCACGCTCCACACCTGGGGGGAGGATGCCCGCGAGGTGCATCGCGGCATCGACGGCATGTGCCTCGACCGCGACGGCAACATCGTCGCGACCAACGGCTGGGAGCTCGCCGGCCCGGGAGGAATGATCACGGTGTTCTCACCGTCCGGTCGCGTGCTCGAAACGCACCCGGTGCCGGCGAACCGCCCGACCAACTGCTGTTTTGGCGGCCCGGACCTGACCACGCTGTTCGTCACCACCGTGGAAGGGCACTTCTTCAAGGCGCAGACCGACCGCGTCGGGTGGGCGATGTACCCCTAGATAGGGAGCTCCACGCGGGCGCGGAGGCCTCCGCCCTCGCGCGCAAGCAGCCGCACGCTGCCGCCGTGCAGCCGGGCGATGCGATCGACGATGGCGAGCCCCAGCCCCGAGCCGCTCGTCGAGCGCGCGCGGTCCAGGCGCGTGAACGGCTGCAGCATGTTCTCGGATTCTTCCTGCGGAATGCCGGGACCGCGATCGAGCACTTCGATCACGGCACGGCCGTTCTCGGGCCGGGTGGTCACCTCGACCTGCGGGCCGCCGTGGCGCAGCGCGTTGTCCACCAGGTTGGAGATGAGCCGCTGAATTGCGGTTGGTCGCAGGGCAAGCGGCGGCAACGAGTCGAGCCGGGTGGCTACCGCCTTGCCTGAGCGAATGTAGCGATCGCATACCTCCCGCACGATGGCATTGAGGTCGCCTTCCGGAACCGCCACCTCGCCTTCCGCGAGACGCGCGAAATCGAGGAACTGGCCGATTGCCGCGTCGATGTCCGCGACGTCCTGTATCAGGCCGGCCTTGAGCGCCGGGTCGCCCTTTCCGTCCAGCATTTCGAGGCCCAGCCGGATGCGGGAGAGGGGCGTGCGCAGGTCGTGCGATACGCCGGCGAGCAGGAACGCGCGCTCCTCGTCCAGGCGCTTCAGGCCCGCCGCCATGGTGTTGAAGGCGTGCGCGAGCGTGCGGATTTCCGACGGCCCGGTTTCGGCGACGGGCGGCGGGGTGTGGCCACGGCCAATTTCCGAAGCCGCACCGGTGAGTTCGCGCAGCGGGCGATTGATGCGCGCGACGATGAGATAGGCGCCGAGCAGGGCGAGCGCAAGCACGAGCGCCCCCCAGCCGGCCCAGCGCAGGGGATCGGCGCGCTCGAGCCGGGAGCGCGGCAGGTATACCCAGTAGTCATCCCCGTCGATGCGAAAGCTCACCCACGCGCCGCGGACGCCGTTGCGGCTCGCAGCCAGCCGGGTTTGCGCGCCAAGCTGCCGCCTGACCTCGCTTTCGACCAGCCGCAGGAACGCCACGCCGGGAAGCGGCGCGATGCGCTCACCCGGCTCGGCGCTGTAGACCTGGATGCCTTCCTCCTGGGATAGATCCTGAAGCAGCTCGAGGCGCTTCGACGGTTGCGCTGTGATCAGTGCCGCGCGCGTAAGATTGACCACGCTCACGATCTGCTGCGCCACCTGGCGGGCGCGCGGTTCGCGCTCGCTCGCCCGGAGGATCTGCAGCCACGCGAGATGCGCGATCACCAGCAGCAGCGCGATGAGAGCCACGCTGCGCCAGAGCAGGGTGCGCGGGAAAAGACTCATGGGGCGTGACCGGTCCCGGTCACTGGCTCTTGCCGTCGGGGATGAAGACGTATCCGAATCCCCACACCGTCTGGATGAAGGCGGGCTTCGCGGGATCGGGCTCGATCAGCTTGCGCAGCCGCGAGACCTGGACGTCTATCGAGCGGTCGAAAGCGCCGAACTCGCGGCCGCGCGCGAGCTCCATCAGCTTGTCGCGCGAGAGCGGCGAGCGCGGGTGCTGCACCAGCACCTTGAGCAGCGCGAACTCCCCGGTGGTGAGCGCAACGCCCTGACCGTTCCTGGTGAGGCTGCGCGCGGCGAGATTGAAGCGGAAGGCGCCGAACTCGACCACCTGCGGCTCGGTTGCGGGCGCGCCGGGCGGGGCGGGGGGAGGGCGCCGCCGCAGCACCGCTTGGATGCGGGCCACCAGCTCCCGCGGGTTGAACGGCTTGGGCAGATAGTCATCCGCGCCCACTTCGAGCCCGACGATGCGGTCAACGTCGTCTCCCTTGGCGGTCAGCATGATGATCGGCATGTTCTCCCCGCCCCCGCGCAGTCTGCGGCAGACCGAGAGGCCGTCCTCGCCGGGCAGCATGAGATCGAGGATCATCAGGTCGTAGCGCTCGCGCCCGAGGTGACGGTCCATCTCGGTTGCGTCGCGCACCACGCGCACGGCGTAGCCCTGCTCGGTGAGGTAACGATTGAGCAGGTCGCGCAGGCGGGCGTCGTCATCGACGACGATGATCTTCATCTTCGATTCGGCCATGGCGCAATCCTAGCGGCTCCCCTGACAGGCGGAAGGGGAATTTGTAAGACTTTGTTTCCCCGCGGAAGGGAGAAATGAATTGTTACAAAAAACCGCGGGTTACGTAATGAGTACCCTCCGGGGGTGCGCTACTCTAGTCAGCAACTGGCCGGCAGGTCCCGTTGCCGGCACGAATCTATAATGCAATAGTTTGCGCCCCGGTGGGGCGCCGCATTGGACACGGAAACCGGCTGGTGAAGACGCTGTTCGTCGGGGTGATTCTGTTCGCGCTGTTCGCGCCGGCGTACGCAGTTGCCCGCGACATGCGCCCGGGCTTCCGCGCGTGGGCGCAGGAGCAGGGCGGGCGCCCGACGAAGAATGCGCAGGGCCAGCCGCCCCGCGGCGAGCGCAACCAGCGCGGCGAGCATAAGGGATACAAGGGACGGCTGACGGAAGAAGAGCGCCGCCAGCTGCAACGGGACCTGGACCGGGCGAACCGCGAAATCTACCGCAAGTGATCAGAGTTGCTGGAGGGAATCGACATGAAAGCGACTTCGTTTGTTGCAGCGGCAATCATCATCCTCGCGGTGCACGCGGAGCCGGCCGTGGCCGGCGGGGGGGCGGGGCACCAGGCGCATGCCGCGCCTTCGCCCCAGCACCGCGCGCATCAGCAACCCAGCCGTCAGGCCCATACCCATTTCGGCAGCCCCAGGCTGGAGCAGCGCGCGGACCCCAATTACCAGAACCCGTATCGCCCGATGTACTCGCTCGGCGCCACGAATCCCGATGGGACGCACCCGTATTTCCAGACCCGCAAGGAAGGCTTTGGCTACCCGCCGGCGCAGCCGGCCCCGGTTTACCTCGGCAACGGGGTGTACGTCATCCCGCGCTAGACCGGTTCTGGGCTTCTGGGAATCGAAAGCCGACCGTCTGGGGGGCGGAAGCCGCTTTATTCGACGCGCGGGCCAGCCGGCGCGTGGATGACGGCGGCATTGTGTCGATCACCTGATCGTATCCCGGGCATTTCGGCGCACATTTCTTTCGGCGGAGAGGGCCCATATCGTGTCCGCGCCGCCGGCCGGCAATCTCGCGTCATCGCCCTCAAACCGCTAAAATGCGGGTTTGCCGCCCGCTTGCCCGCGGGCGGCCTCAGTTTGCCGGTCCGGGCCCCATAACAGGACAAACACGGCCATGCTAGCCACGCGCATCCGCCAGAAGGACGGGACCTTCTACTTCGTGAGCTACCCGGCGAAGGACATCCTCGCCAGGGTGCGCTTCATCAGCCGCTTCTATGGCGAGGGTGAGCAGATCGCGGCGCAGGTGATCTCGCAGAGCGACGAAATCGCGCAGTTCATCGCCCGCATCGAGCACAGCGACGCGGCCTTTCAGCGACAGCTCTCGCGCGCCAAGGTGCGTGCCCTCAAGAATTTCTACGAGATGGCGGTCAACCAGCCGCCGATCCCCGGCACCGTGCTGCTGTTCACCCACGAGCGGCTCAACTTCCAGCCCCTCGGGTCGGAGCAGAGCGTCGGCCACCTGCAGGATCCGACGTCCAAGTTCCTGATTATTGACGGCCAGCACCGCCTGGCCGCCCTGAATTTCTATCTGCGCGAGCGCCCCGGCGAAGGCAACAGCATCCACGTGCCATGCGTCATCTTCGACGGGCGCACCGAGGACTTTGCCGCGGAGATGTTCGTCATCATCAATTCCACGCCGACCCGCATCAACAAGAGCCACCTTGTGGACCTCTACGAGCGGATCTCATGGGCCGATCCCGACCGGCGGTTCGCCGCGCGCCTGGTCGACAAGCTCTATCGCGAGGGTGACAGCCCGCTCAAATACCGCATCAACCGCCTGGGCGGCCGCAGCCAGCAGGAGAAGTGGATCCTGCAGGCGGAGCTGTTCAACGAGCTGCACCGCTGGGTGAGCGGGGAGTGGCGCAGGATCCAGCGCTCCGGGCACGCCATGCGCGAGGCCGATCGCTACTACGCCATCGTGCGCGACTTCTTCAAGGCCTGCCAGAAGGTATGGGGCACCGGCTGGGGGCACCCCAACTACATGATCACCAAGCCGGTCACGCTCAAGGCGATGATCCGGGTATGCGCCGATCTTGCCCGCAATGACGCGGACCCCGCGGAGGGCCGCCAGGCGCGTTGGGAGAAGCGGCTTGCTCCCTGGACGGAGCGGGCGCGCGAGTTCCGGGTCGAGGGGTTCTACGAGCGCTTTCCGGCGAAGGGCCAGATCGAGCGGGTTGCGCGCCTGCATCGCGATCTCGCCAAGATGGCCAACATCGAGGTCCTGTCGCGCCAGCGCGCCTCGGCGTGATGCAGAGTGGCTCGCGGCTCGCGACCCGCGGGCTGTGGCTATTTCCCTGAATCCTTCTGGACCGGCGCGAGAGGCGCCGCGCCCCGCAGCGCCTGCGTCAGCTCGGCGAGAATGGATACCGCGATCTCGGCGGGTGACACGGCGCCAATGGACAGGCCGACGGGCCCGTGAACGCGGGCGAGCTCCGCATCGCCAAATCCCTGATCCCTGAGACGACTCAGCCGCGCTGCATGGGTCTTGCGGCTGCCCAACGCGCCGATGTAGAAGGCTTCCGATCGCAACGCTGCCGCCAGCGCCGGATCATCGAGCTTGGGGTCGTGGGTGAGGGTGATCACCGCGCTTCTCCGGTCGAGCGCGAAGGCGGCGAGTGCCTTGCCCGGCCATTCATGCGTCATCGTCACGCCCGGGAAGCGGCTCTCGGCGGCGAATGCGCTGCGCGGGTCGATGACCGTGACGTCATAGCCCGCGGCGACCGCCATCGGGATCAGCGCCTGGGCGATGTGCACCGCGCCGACCAGCGCGAGCTTGCGCGGCGGCGCGAAGACGTGCAGAAAATAGCCTCGCCCCCCGTGCTCGACCACGCCGCTCTGCTCCCGCTCGAGCGCCCGCGCGGTATGACCAGCGAGCAACGCTCGCAGCGCCGCGTCGCCCGCGGCTTCCCCCTCGGCCACGAGTGCGCTGCGTCCATCCGCCAGGTCGATTGCGACAAGCGCGGGCTTGCGGGCGGCGCGGACACTCTGCAGCGTCGCGAGCAGCGCCTCCTGCCCGGCGACGGACTGGACGAATATTTCCACCTTGCCGCCGCACGCGAGGCCGACCTCCCACGCCTGCTCATCCGAGACTCCGAATCCGAGCAACTTCGGCGGAGCGCCCTTGAGAATCGCCCGGGCTTCGGAGATCACGGCCGACTCGACACACCCGCCCGAAACCGATCCGACGAAGGTGCCCGCGTCATCGGCGGCAAGCTGGCTGCCCACGGGGCGGGGCGAGGAGCCCCAGGTCTTTACGACGGTGGCCAGTGCCACCCGGCGCCCCGCGGCGCGCCAGCGCGCCGCAGTGTCCAGGATGGCATCGGCGTCGTCGCCCGGGAGGGTGGCGTGGACTGTCTGCGCCATGGGAATCCGGCAACGGCTTACTTCGCCGCCGTCACCATGATCTCGACGCGGGTGTCGGGCGTGGCGAGCCGTGCCTCGACGCAGGCCCGCACCGGCTTGTTCTCAGGATCGACCCAGGCCTTCCACGCGGCGTCCATCTGATCCTTCTCGCGTATATCGGGCAGCCAGACCTGCGCCCACAGGAGCTTCGACTTGTTGCTGCCGGCCGCGGCGAGCGCAGCGTCGATCTTCTTCAGGACTTCCTCGGTCTGGGCCTTGCAGGAGGCGCTCTTGTTGTCGGCGGTGGTGCCGGCGATATAGACCAGCCCGCCGTGCTCAACCGCGCGGCTCAACACCGGTCCGGGATTGTGGCGCTTGATGCTCATGGGTTTGCTCCTTGGTAGAGTGCTGTTTTACGTCAAACATACAGGAGATTCGTGCCATGCCCAAGGTCCTGGTCATACACGGCGCCGGGATGAATATGCGCGGCAAGACCCAGATCGAGATCTTCGGCCCGATGACGCTGCCGGAGTACGACCAGCATATACGCCGCTACGCCTCCGAGCTGGGGGTCGAGCCCGAGATCTTTCACTCCAATATCGAGGGCGAGGTCATCAACAAGCTCTACTCGGCGCATGACGCCGGCGCCGACGCCGCGATCATCAACCCGGCAGGCTACACCACCGGCCACCCCGCCCTTGCGGCGGCGATTGCCCAGGTCAGGTTCCCGGTGTTCGAGCTGCACATCTCCAATCCGGCGCGCCGCGGCAGGGTGTCGGAGATCGCGCCCGCCTGCCGCGGCGTCGTGACCGGTTTCGGCATATTCGGGTATTACCTGGCCCTGAGGGGCATCCGGGAGGCGCTGTGACGCAGGCGAAGCTGCCGCTGGCGGATATCCGGATCGCGGAGTTCTGCCACGTTGTGATGGGGCCGACCTGTGGCCTGGTGCTCGCGGACCTGGGCGCCGAAGTGATCAAGGTCGAGCCGCTCGAGGGCGATCACACCCGCAAGCTGGTGGCCTCGGGGGCAGGCTTTTTCCCGACCTACAATCGCAACAAGAAGAGCTTCGCGGTGGATCTGAAGGCGCCGGAAGGCCGCGCAGCGGTGCTGAAGCTCGTCGCGAGCGCCGATGCGGTCATCGAGAATTTCCGGCCCGGCGCGATGGACAAGCTCGGCTTCGGCTACGAAGCCGTGAGCAAGCTCAAGCCGGCAGTGATCTACTGCTCGATGAAGGGCTTCCTGGCCGGCCCCTACGATCATCGCACCGGCCTCGACGAGGTGGTCCAGATGATGGGCGGGCTTGCCTACATGACGGGCGGGCGCTACGGGCCGCTGCGCGCGGGCGCTTCCGTCAACGACGTGATGGGCGGCATGTTCGGGGCGATCGCGATCCTCGCCGCGCTCCACCAGCGGGAGAGCACCGGGAAGGGCCAGTACGTGCAGAGCGCGCTGTTCGAGAACAACGCATTCCTCGTCGCGCAGCACATGATGGAGGGGCTCGCGTCGCGCAAGCCGGTTCCGCCCATGCCCGACCGCACGCGCGCCTGGGCGGTCTACGACAACTTCAAGACCCGCGATGGCGAGCTGGTGTTCGTCGGTGTGGTGACCGACACGCAATGGCGGATCTTCTGCGACGCGTTCCGGCTCGCCGATCTGCTTGCCGATCCCGCGCTGGCGACGAATCCCCAGCGCGTCGAGGCGCGCCCGCGCCTCGTGCCGATCGTCGCCGGTCTCTTCGCGAAGATGACCAAGCAGGAGTTGATGGACCGGTGCGAGGCCCTGGGCCTGCCGTTCGCGCCGATCGCCAAGCCGGATGACTTGTTCGACGACCCCCACCTCAACGCATCCGGCGGCCTCACGCCGATCACTCTGCCCGATGGGAGAAAAACCAAGGTGCCGAACCTGCCGATCGAGATGGACGGCATGCGCTTCGGCACGCGGCTCGATCTCCCCCGCGTGGGCGAGCATACCCGCGAGGTCCTCGCGAGCCTGGGTTATGGCGCGGACGAGGTCAATGCGCTCGTCAGCCGGCGCATCGTTCACGCCGCGTGAGCCCGGGATCGCGGCCCACGCCTAGAAATAGCCCAGCCAGAAATAGCGGACGATGAAGACTACGCCCGAGGCCATCAAGGCGTAGATGATGAGGTCGGGAAGATTGGTCGTGCGGCCGTGGGCGATGCGCGCCTGATTCCATGTCCTGCCGAGAACGAACGCCCCCACGATGACGGGCAGCATGATGAGGGGATACTGGATGGTCACGCCCCAAAGATTGCCGAGCACGATCTCGATCCAGCCGTTGTCCCGGAACAGGTGGTAGGAAAACCCCCCGATCCCGAACAGCACGAGAGTGATCACGGCAATCGATTCAGCCCACTCGAGATAGCTCTTCACACGTCCTGTTCCGTCCGGGGTGCAGCCGTTTCCAGCGGCGCTCGTATTGTAGCAGCGGGGCCCCCCGTGGCCGCTACAGGCTGTCGCACACCGCCTCGGTGACGATCGCGGTGGTCGCCTCGCCGCCGAGGTCGGGGGTGTGGATGCGCCTGGCGGTCACGGACTCGACCGCGCGCATCAGGCGCCGCGCGGCGTCCGGCTCGCCCAGGTGCTCGAGCATCATGGAAGCGGTCCAGAAGGTGGCAACCGGGTTGGCGATGCCCTTGCCCGCGATGTCGAACGCCGAGCCGTGGATCGGCTCGAACATCGAGGGGAACTTGCGCTCGGGGTTGAGATTGGCGGTCGGCGCGATGCCGAGGCTGCCGGAGAGCGCCGCGGCAAGGTCGGACAGAATGTCGGCATGGAGGTTGGTGGCAACGATGGTGTCGAGCGTCTGCGGCTTGCCCACCATCAGCGTCGTCATCGCGTCCACCAGCACGCGTTGCGTCGCCACCTCCGGATAGCCGCGCGCCACCTCGTAGAAAATCTCGTCCCACATGACCATGCCGTGGCGCTGGGCGTTCGATTTCGTCACGAGCGTCAGATGCCTGCGTGGACGGCCGCGCGCGAGCTCGAAGGCGAAGCGGTGGATGCGCGCGACGCCCGCGCGGGTGAACACCGAGGTCTCGGTCGCGACCTCCTCGGGCAGCCCGCGGTGCGCCCGCCCGCCGCTGCCGGAGTACTCGCCCTCGGAGTTCTCGCGGATGATCACCCAGTCGATCGCTTCGCCGTTCGCGAGCGGGCTCCGGACCCCGGGCAGCACGCGCGCCGGCCGCACGTTGGCGTACTGGTCGAAGCCCTGGCAGATCGGCAGCCGCAGACCCCACAGCGAGACGTGGTCGGGCACGTCCGGCGCGCCCACCGCGCCGAAGAAGATCGCGTCGCAGGCTTTCAGCTGGTCGAGGCCGCCCTCGGGGATGTAGTGGCCGTGCCTGAGATAGAACGCGCTGCTCCACGGGAAGTGTTCCACCCGCAGCCGGAAGCCACCATCGCGCTTCGCCAGCACGTCGAGCACCTTGAGGCCGGCGGCGATTACCTCGACGCCGATGCCGTCGCCGGGGATCGCGGCGATTCTGTATTCGCGCATCTAAGTTGAGTGACGAGAACCCGTCTCAAAAGTATCCATGGTGCAGTATGAGCATGCATCCGAAATATACGGCACGGCGCGGGTCCTGTCAGAACGGTCGGGGCCCGCTCCGAGGCTTCCCGCGCATCCGGGCAATTGACTTGGCCATCGCGTTCTCTGGAGTCATTACCAGTACCGGAAGCCTCGGATCAAACCCCGACCCTTCTGCCACCCGCACAACGCAGCACACGCGCGTGCCGGGAGGCAGAGCGGTTGGGATCTGGTTCCGGATTTCCGGTACTGGTACTGGCTGTCCCAGGGAGTTGTCCTGATCATTTGACCAAGTAGGCGGGGAAATCCGGAGAAGATCGCGACCGCTCTGACGGGACCCGCCCCGCGAAATATGCAACGCTCACGATGAACGGTCGGAATCGAAGTGCGAACGACCGGGTTTTTGAGATAGGTTCGAGTGATCCTTCGACTCGCTCAGGGCAGGCCGAGCGACGGGTGCGCTGCGCGGCGGATTATACGCTGGCGGGGGCCGCGATAGAATTCCGCTGTCACATGAGGATCCTCGCACTCGATACGTCGACCGAGCACTGCTCGGTCGCGCTCTGGCGTGACGGCACGGTCGACGCGCGGGAGGTGCTTGCCGGGCATCGCCATTCCGAGCTGCTGCTGCCCATGGTGGACGGGCTGCTCAAGCATCACGGCATCGCCGTCACGGCGCTGGATGGCATAGCCTTCGGAGAAGGGCCGGGATCGTTCACGGGGCTGCGTATCGGTTGCGGGGTGACGCAAGGCCTCGCTCTCGGTGCCGGCCTGCTGGTAGTAGGCGTGAGCACGCTGCTTGCGCTGGCGGAAGGGGCACGCGCCGAACGCGCCGTCTGCTGCCTCGATGCGCGAATGGGGGAGATCTACCACGCAGCCTATGCGCAGTCGGATGCCGGTTGGCGCGCCGTGCACGCGCCGAGCCTCTGCGCGCCGGTTGACGCCCCGCCGCTGCCTGCGGGCTCGTGGACGGCCTGCGGGAGCGGATTCGCGGCGCACGAAGCGGCACTCAGGCGACGCTACGAGGGGCGTCTCTCGGCTATCATGCCGGGGGTATTTCCGCACGCGCGAGACATCGCGCGCCTCGCGGCCCGCGAGTTCGAGGCGGGCAGGGCGGTGTCCGCGGAGCGGGCAGTGCCGGTCTACCTCCGCGACCGGGTGGCATTGAGAACGGACGAACGATGAGCGCGCAACTGGATATGTTGCCGAGATACCGGCGCATGACGGCTGCCGATCTCGATGGCGTGGTTGCGATCGAGGAAGCGATCTACCCTCATCCCTGGACCCGCGGCAACTTCAGCGATTCGCTCGCCGCGGACTACGATTGCTGGATCGTGGAATGCGGCGGGGAGCAGGCAGGCTATTGCGTGGTGATGATAGCAGCAGGAGAGGCGCACCTGCTCAACCTGAGCGTGGCGGGGCCGTGGCAACGCCGCGGGCTCGGGCGGGAGATCCTCGGCTTCGTGCTGCAGCTCGCGCGCAGGCGCGGTGCACAAAGAATTCTCCTCGAAGTGCGGCCGTCGAACCAGGCGGCGCGCGCGCTCTACGCGGCGGCCGGCTTCACCGAGGTCGCGACGAGGCAGGGCTATTACCCCGCGGGCGCCGGCCGGGAGGACGCGATCGTGCTGCAGCTCCAACTTCAGTGACCGGTAACCGGTGCCTCGTGAAATCACGCCGCGACCTGATGCTTGAGGAAATGGGTCTGACGCCCGTCTGGCGCCTGCGCGAAAGTGCTGCGGCGGCTGCCGATGAGGTGGAGGGGGCCGCAGTCGAAAGAACACTGGTCACCGACTCGGACGACCGTCGCGGCGCGATCATGCGGATGCAGTGGGCCGAGCTCAAGGCGCGCGTTGCTGGCTGCACGGATTGTCCCTTGCACGCGACGCGCAGCAAGACGGTGTTCGGCGTTGGCGACGAGCAAGCGGAGTGGCTGTTCGTGGGCGAAGGTCCGGGAGCAGACGAGGACGCACAGGGCGAGCCATTCGTCGGCCAGGCCGGGAAGCTCCTCGACAACATGCTCGCGGCGATCGGATTGAAGCGCGGCGCAAACGTCTACATAGCGAATATTCTCAAATGCCGCCCCCCCGGCAATCGCAATCCGGAACCGCACGAGGCGCTGCAGTGCGAGCCCTATTTGCACCGCCAGATCGCGCTGGTTCGGCCGAAGCTGATTATCGCGCTGGGCAAGGTCGCGGCCGCGAATCTCCTCGCGAGCGACGCCAGCGTCGCCAGCATGCGCAGCAGGATCCACCGTTACCGCGGCATCCCCTTGATCGTCACCTATCACCCGGCCTACCTGTTGCGCAACCTGACGGACAAGGCCAAGGCATGGGAGGATCTCCTGTTCGCAGTCCGCACCATGAAGGACTTGCAGGGTGCCGCGTCGACCTCCACATCATAGAGGCGTGAATCACGCAACCACGGAGAGCAAGTATGATGAGGCGACTCGCACTAACGGCGCTGGCCGCCGCGACGGTTCTGCTGTCGGGGTGCGGCTACAACACCCTGCAGCGAACCGATGAGCAGATCAAGGCGGCGTGGGCCGAGGTCGTCAATCAGTACCAGCGCCGCACCGATCTGATTCCCAATCTGGTCGCGACCGTCAAGGGCTTCGCCGCCCAGGAGCAGCAGGTGCTGCTCGGCGTCACCAACGCGCGCGCCAAGGTGGGCGCGATCCAGGCGACGCCGGAGCTCGTCAACGATCCCCAGGCCTTCAGCCGCTTCCAGCAGGCGCAGGGCGAGCTGTCCGCGGCCTTGTCACGGCTGCTGGTCGTGGTCGAGCGCTATCCCCAGCTGAAATCCGACCAGAATTTCCGCGATCTGCAAGTGCAGCTCGAGGGCACCGAGAATCGCATCGCGGTGGCGCGCAACCGCTATATCAAGTCGGTCCAGGAGTACAACGTCGTCGTGCGGCAGTTCCCCACCAATCTCACCGCGATGCTCTTCGGCTTCAAGGAGAAGGCGCAGTTCACGGTCGAGAACGAGAAAGCGATCAGCAGGCCGCCCACGGTCGACTTTGGCGCGCCGAGCAGGTGATCGTTGCAGGCCCTGAAAGACACGACTGCGGGCGGGGAGTCCGAGGCCGGTGTGCCGGCTGAATTTGGCGCGCGCGGTGGTGTCGAATCCTTCAGGATGTTCCCCTGTCACCCGGCGTGGCCTACAATACGGTATTCATTGGGTTTTCTTGGCGTCCTGAGGACTAATCTGAGAGTGGAACCTGAATGAAGACAGCGGTGAATCGACTGCGCGGGGTCGAGCGCGACATCGTCCAGGCGCCGCAGCCGGGCGACGTCGCGCCCTATTACGAGCCGCAGGGCAATGAAATCGCGGTGTTCGAGGCCGCCTACAAGAAGCGCCTGCCGGTGATGCTGAAAGGCCCGACCGGCTGCGGCAAGACGCGCTTTCTCGAGTACATGGCATTCCAGCTGAAGCGCCCGCTCGTCACCGTCTCCTGCCATGAGGACCTCACCAGCTCGGATCTCGTCGGCCGCTTCCTGCTGGAAGGCGCGGAAACGGTGTGGCAGGACGGCCCGCTCACGCGCGCGGTAAAGGTCGGCGCGATCTGCTACCTCGACGAAATCGTGGAGGCGCGCACCGACTCGACCGTGGTGATCCACTCGCTGACCGACCACCGGCGCCGGCTCACGATCGAGAAGAAGGGCCAGGAGATCGAGGCGCACGACGAGTTCATGCTGGTGATCTCGTACAACCCCGGCTACCAGACGGTGCTGAAGGATCTCAAGCCCTCGACCAAGCAGCGTTTCGTCGCGATCAACTTCGACTTCCCCCACGAGGAGATCGAGCGCAAGATCGTCCTCAACGAAGCCCCCGGCATCTCCCCCGAGGTGGTCCACCAGCTCGTCACCGCCGGGCGCAAGGCCCGGCTGCTAAAGGACCACGGCCTGGAGGAATCGGCTTCCACGCGGGCGCTGGTGTACGCCGCCAACATGATGAACGCGGGCCTCGACCCCATCGCGGCCTGTCAGGTCGCGATGGTCAATCCCATCACCGACGACGAGGAGCTCGCCGAGGCGCTGATGGAGATCGTCCAGGCGCATTTCGGCACATGATCCCCGGTGACCAGTGACCGGTGATCCGTGACCGGTTGCGAATGAGCAGTACCTCCCTCAATCAGGCGATCGACGAGCAGCTCTCGCAGCTGCGCGACGCAGCCGCGTTCGCGAACCGCGAGGTCGAGCAGGTGCTGCCGCAGATCCGCGCCCACGGCGACCAGACGACGCTTGCCTGGATCATGGCCTGCCGCCGGCTCTACGACTACGACCGCGAAGCCGGCAAGGCCTTCATCCGCGGCAGCCGCGAAGCGGAGCGGGTGTCGGAGACGGTCGCGGCGTGGACGGAGCAGGCGCTGCACTTCATGCGCTGGCGCGGCGCATGGCGCGCGCTCGAAGGCTTCATGGCGAACCTGCCGCGCGCCTACGGCTCGCTCGGTCACGCCGGCGAGCGGCGCTGGGCCGAAATCGGGTTCGTGTGGTGCGAGCGTCAGGTCGAGAGCGGCTGCGCCTACTTCACGACCCCGGTGGTGGACCTCTCCGGTCGCCAGGGCATTACTGGCATCGAGCAGCTCACGCAGCCGGCAGAGGAGCTATTCGAGACCAGGAAGCTCCTGCTCGCGACCTATCTCGCGGGCGGCATCCGCGTACGCAATCTTCTGGGCGCCCAGGCGATTCTGCCCTGGGCGATGCGCGGCGCGGACATCATGCAGTCGGGGCGCGCGCGCGGCGAGGCCTATTTCCGGCTCGAGTCCGAGGAAAGCCTGGCGCTGCTCCTCGATCAGCTGCCCGGGTTTCGTCTCGCTGACCGCAACCGCCTGCTCTACATGCTGCTCGATGTCTGGTACGGGCATGGATTCGAGCTGAAGGAGGGCAGCTGGTCGCCGGAAAAGGGCCGGCCGTTCGTCGAGACCGACGGCCGCGGCATCTATTTCCCGGCGGTGATGCCCAACCGCGACGAGGCGGTGCTTGCGGCTCTGCACGCGGCGGGCCACATGCGCTTCGGGACCTTCGACCGCCTGGCGATGAAAGAGCTGTTCGGCGTCGCGGGCGTTGATTTCCCCGATGCCGGGCCGGTCTCCTGGGCGCCGCTCTACGCCCGCTATGGCGATGACGCGCTGCGCTTCCAGCTGATCTTCGACCTGTGCGAGGACCTGCGGGTGGACTACCGCATCCAGCAGCTGGTGCCGAACTACCTGCAGCGGCTGCTTGCCGCGGCCCGCTCGGGCATGCGCCATCCCGAAACCGGTGTCTACTACGGCCTCGCGGTGGCCAGCGTCGAGCAGGCGCTGGCGGCCGCCCGCAACGATGGGGTGCGCGACGAGCGATTTGCGCCGCTGCTGCAGAACTCCGCCACCGTGGCGGACGCCTGGCGCATCGCCACCGCGATCTACACCGGGGATGGATTGCCGCCGGTGTCGGACCTCGAGGCGTTTCACGCGGCGTACCTGCCCGGGCGCGGCCCCAACACCACGCGCCTCGCGCACCCGCAGCAGAACGAGGACCAGCAGCGACAGCAGACCCGCTCCGGCGCCGAGGGCGAGAAGCGGCCGCAGGACGGGGGCGAGGAAGCGAACGAGACGCCGCAGAACGCGGAGAGCGGCGACGAGCGCGACGGCGGCAAGCGGCAGGAAATCGCGGGCTTCGGCGAGTCGAGCGGCGCCTCGACGCGCGCCTCGGGCCGTTCCGAGGAGCAGCGGCGCGACGCGGGCTCGTCCGACAAGGGGATCGCGTACCCCGAATGGGACTACCGCGAGGCGCGCTACAAGCGCAACTGGAGCTGGGTGCAGGAGCGAAAGCTCGCCGAGTCGAACATCACCGAAACCCATCGCCTGATGAACCAGTACGCCGTGGCGCTGAAGCGCTTGAAGAAGGCGATCCAGGCGCAGAAGCCGACACGGCTCGCGCCACAGCTGCGCCAGCTCGACGGCGAGGATATGGATCTGAACGCGGTGGTGAGCTACGTCGTCGAGCGGCAGGCCGGACGCTCGCCCAAGCCCGCGATCTACCGGCGGCGCGAGATGCGCCAGCGCGAGATTGCGGTCACGCTGCTTGCCGACATGTCCACCTCCATCATGCAGCACCTGCCAGAAGGCGGCGGGCGCCTCGTGGACCGCGTGCGCGCGGGGGTGCTGCTGTTCGCGGAGAGCCTCGAGGAAGTGGGCGACGCCTATTCGATCGCCGGCTTCTGCTCCAAGTACCGCGACAACGTGAGCTACTACAGGATCAAGGGCTTCGAGCAGCCGCTTTCGCAGGAGGTCCGCAGCCAGATCGGCGGCATGTCGGGGCGGCTCGCGACGCGCATGGGGGCGGCGATCCGCCACGCCACCGCCTGCTTCGAAGGCATCGAGAGCAGGCGCCGGCTCCTGCTCATCCTCTCGGACGGCCGGCCCGAGGACTACGATGACGGCGGTGACCGGAGATACCTCCACGAGGATACGCGCATGGCGGTGAAGGAAGCGGTCATGCGCGGGGTGCACCCTTTCTGTATCACGGTGGACACGATGGCGAACCAGTACCTGCCGCAGATCTTCGGGCGCGGGCACTACCTCGTGCTCGACCACATCAACTCGCTGCCCAACAAGCTGCCAGAGATCTACTTCCGCCTGCGGCGATAGAAGAAGTGACTCGTTGCTAGTTGCTCGTGGCGCGTGACTGGTCACTGCTGCTCGCGGTCCTGATTGTCTGCCGCGATCTGCTGTCGGCGGCGCCGGCGCAGGCACAGACGACACCGAGCCCGGTGGTCCAGCAGCGCGCGCAGGACGTCGACCAGCTCTTCAACTGGTACTACGCCTCGGCCTACGGCACCGGCTACTACAAGATCGGCGAGGAGAGCGTCGCCGTGTTGCGCCTGCCGTTTGCCTATACCCTGCGCCCGGCAACCGAGGAGCAATGGGGTCTTAAGCTGACGCTGCCGGTGGTGGGGGCGTTCGCCGATTTCGATCTCAGGGAGTTTGACCTGGGGCGGGTCAGTACCGCGGGGATGAGCTTCGTCCCGGGTCTCGAAGCTTGGATTCCGCTGAATGCCAGATGGACGTTGAAACCGTTTGCGAGCCTGGGCATGGGGCGGGAGTTCCAGCGCGATTCCAGCGCGATTATCTGGTCCCTCGGCACCACGACTGTCTACAACCAGCCGATCGGCGATCGCCTGCAGTCCGCTCTCGGCGGCAAGCTCGTCTTTGCGGGTTATCAATCGGGCGGCGAGAAGAGCATCCTGTCCGCCCTGTCGATCGGCGGCGACCTCGGCATTCCGCTGAATGCGGAGTTCTCCGGCCGCCAGGCGGTGCTCGGGGCGCAGCTGATCGGCACCGTTTATTTCAACGACATCGAATTCCTGCTTCCGGCCAGCGGAACCAAGGAAGTCTCGAGCGAATTGGAGGTGGCGCTGACACTCGGCGTGCGCCGCCCCTTCGAGGTGCTGGGGGTCGGCTTCGATCGCATCGGCCTCGGCTATCGACGCGGCTCCGACGGGCTGCGCGGCGTGCGGCTGGTCGGCTCGTTTCCGTTCTGACTGCTATGACTTTGGCATCCAGTCCCCCGCCCGCGGCGTATCATGGGCCGGGGTGACGCATCGCGCGCCGCCTCCATCGACAGGCTCGGGACGAGCGTCACTCGAGACGCAAGGGGGGAGCATGGCCAAGCCAGAGGTGCGGCGCCAGACGCAGTGGGTGCCGCTCACGAAAGAGCAGTTCCGGGAGCGCTTCTTTGCGCGCTACTACGACCCGGTCTTCGACGAGGTCAGGGCCGAGCTCGAGAAGGTCTGCGAGAAGGCGTGGGACGGATACATCGTCTACCGCAAGTCGCCGCGCAGGCAGCCAGCGGGAAAGGGGTTTGCCGACCCGGGCTTTCAGCTGCCCATTGAGTGGCTGGAGACGCGGGCGGCGATCCAGGCCGCCGAGAAGCGCCAGAAAGACCCGAGATCGCCCTCCCGGATACTCGTCGTCAACGGCTCCACCCGCAGCGAGCACACCTGCCCCGGGGAGATCTCGAAGACGCGGCGCCTTGCGCAGCACGCACAGAAGGCGATCGAGGCGATGCCGGGCTTCGAAGCGGACTTTCTCGACATCTCGACGCTTGCCGACGAGCCGTACAAGACGATCTACCCGTGCAAGGCCTGTGTTTCCACCTCGCAGCCGCTCTGCCACTGGCCGTGCTCGTGCTATCCGAACCACGCCGTGGGGCAGGTGAACGACTGGATGAACGAGCTCTATCCGCGCTGGGTGGCGGCGCACGGCGTCATGATCCTCGCCCCGGTGCACTGGTACCAGGCGCCCGCGAGCCTGAAGCTCATGATCGACCGGCTGGTGTGCGCGGACGGCGGCAATTCCGATCCGACCACCACGCGCGGAAAAGACCCGGCCATGGCGAAAGAGCTGGAGTTGAAGGGCTGGGACTATCCCAAGCACCTCGAGGGGCGCGCCTTCTCGATCGTCGTGCACGGTGATGCCGCCGGCCCGGAAAACGTGCGCCGCATGTTGACCGACTGGCTTCACGACATCGGCATGGTTTCGGCCGGCCCCACCGCCTTGATGGACACCTGGATCGGCTGGTACCAGCCGTACGCGACGAGCCACGAGGACCTCGACAAGGACCAGGACGTCTTCAGCGAGGTGACGAACGCCGCGGCTGCGCTCGCGAACATGGTGACGCAGATCCGTTCCGGCCAGTACCGGGCCCCGGACGAGAACCTCCACGATCCGCGCGAGAAGTGACCGGCCGGGGAGCGAGGCCGGTCATCCTCGCGCAGGCGGGGATCCAGGCCGGATTGCCGGGTCGCCGCCTTCACAGCCCCGCGCCAAGATGCTAACTTCGCACCTGCGAAGGAGGCATGCAGATGACCACCACACTGGAAAGCTTTGCGGCAAAGTGCCATGACCTGCTGAAGGCCGAGCCGGGGCCCGCAGGGCGCGAGAAGGTGCGCGCGCTGCTGGAGGCGACGCTGAAGGACGAGGCTTTCGTCTCCCGTTATCTCGACGACCGGACGCCCGAGCGCAAGATCCTGTACGAAGATCCCGAGCTCCGATTCTGCATCCTGGCGCACTCATACCAGGCCGCGAAGGTGTCACCGCCGCACGATCACGGGCCGTCGTGGGCGATCTACGGACAGGCACGCGGCGAGACCGAGATGAGCGATTACCAGCTACTGGAGCCCGCCCGCGAAGACAAGCCGGGCAAGGTGAGGAAGCTTCGCACCTACAAGCTCACCCCGGGCGTCGCGCACGTCTACAACGAGGGCGACCTCCATTCACCGGCGCGCGCCGGGCCGACGCGGCTGATCCGCATCGAGGGCGTGAACATGGAGAAGGTGAAGCGCCTCAAGTTCCAGGCCGTCTAGAGCCCATTGTCGAGATAGGCTCTACTCGCTACCCGCACTCGGCCGCCGGAGGCCCGGATCAGGGCCCCCGGCCTCCTGGGCCTCCTTGCCCTGCCGGGGGATGAATACGTGCTGCGTATCCGACGGTATGGTCGGGAGCGAGCCGCTGCGCACGTTATTCAGATGGTGCCGCCGCACCAGGGCCATGACGCCGGAGACGAGCAGGCCGAACAGCATGATCACCGTGTAGATCGAGAAATCGAGCCAGAGGAGGATCGCGTAGACCCCGAGCATCACCAGGATCGAGAGATTCTCGTTGAAGTTCTGCACCGCTATGGAATGGCCGGCGCCCATCAGGATGTGCCCGCGGTGCTGCAGCAGCGCGTTCATGGGCACGACGAAGAAGCCGGCGAGCGCCCCGATCAGGATCATGAGCGGGATGGCGAGCACCACGCTTCCCGCAAAAACCATCGCGATCACGATGATGCCCATTGCGATGCCGACCGGGACTACGTCGACCGCGCGGTTGAGCGGAATGAAGCGGGCGGCGATGACGGCGCCAACCGCAATACCGAGGGCGCAGATGCCCTGGAGCATGGTGGCCTGCGACAGCGAGTAGCCGAGCGCGACCTCCGCCCATTTCAGGACGATGAACTGCAGCGTCGCGCCGGCACCCCAGAACAGCGTCGTGGTGGCGAGCGAGATCTGGCCGAACTTGTCGCGCCACAGCAGCCGCACGCAGTGCGCGAACTCGTGGATCAGGAACAGGGGATTCTTGCTCGGCACGCGGTGGTCCACGCCAGTGCTCGGAATATAGAGGTTGAAGATCGCGGCGATCACGTAGATCACGATGATCACCAGGATTGCCGCTTCGGGCGGCGAGTCGATGCCGGTGTCGACTAGCGGCAGGTCGAAGCCGAGCAGGCGCGCGGACGCGCCCGGGGAGATCAGCGCGCCGCCGAGCACCGTGCCGAGTATGATGGAGGCAATCGTCAGCCCCTCGATCCAGCCGTTCGCGACGACCAGCTTCTGGTGCGGCAGGTATTCCGTGAGGATCCCGTACTTGGCCGGCGAGTAGGCCGCAGCGCCGATTCCGACCACGGCATAGGCGAAAAGCACCTGGCGGTAGTGCGATTCGCCAGGCTCCGCCATCCAGGCGAACAGGAACAGGAGCAGGCAACCGGCGATCTTGACCAGGTTGGTGACGAACATCACGCGGCCCTTGGGCATCGAGTCCGCGAATGCGCCGACGAAGGCCGCGAACGCCACGTAGGAGACGGTAAAGAAGAACTTGAGCAGCGGCGTCATCCACTCCGGCGCCGCCATCTCGATCAGCACGGCGATGGCCGCGATCAGCAGCGCGTTGTCGGCGAGCGAGGAAAAGAACTGCGCCGCCATGATGACGTAGAAGCCGAGTGGCATGCGCAATTCGAACGCGGGCGGAGGAGAGCGGCTGCGGTTATACCACAGATCATGCAAAATGTGGTTGAATATCAACCCCTTTCCCATAATCTATCACCCCTCGACCGTCGATGGCCGACCGCCGACTCCAGGTTTTCTACACCGTCGCCAAGCAGCTGAGCTTCACCAAGGCGGCGGAGCAGCTGTTCATGACGCAGCCGGCGGTGACGTTCCAGGTGAAACAGCTCGAGGAGCAGTTCAACGCGCGCCTCTTCGAGCGCAGCCACGGCAAGATTACCCTCACGCCGGCGGGCCGGCTGGTGATGGACTACGCCGAGCGCATTCTCGCGCTCTCCGAGGAAATGGAGACACGGGTCGGCGAGCTGACCGGAACGATGAGCGGGACCCTCCTGCTGGGGGCGAGCACGACCATCGCCGAGTTCATCCTGCCCCGCATCCTGGGCGAGTTCAAGGTGGAGCATCCCCAGGTACACACGCAACTGACGGTGGGCAACTCCGAGATGATCGAGAACCGGGTCGCCGATCATGCGCTTGACGTGGGCCTGATCGAGTCGCCATCCCACCTCCCGAGCCTCAACACGGAGGTGTGCTGCGAGGATGAGCTGGTGCTGATCTGCGCGCCCGGGCACAAGTTTGCCAAGGCGCGGAGTGTCATGCCGGACGAGCTTGCCGGCGAGCCGTATGTCAGCCGCGAGCTCGGCTCGGGCACGCGCGAGTTCACCGACCAGTACCTCCGGCGCTGCCACGTTGCGCCCGAGGATCTCAACATCGTGATGGAGCTGGGGAGCCCGGAGTCCATCAAAGGCGTGGTCGAGACCGGCCTCGGCGTCTCCATCATGTCGCGCGCGCGCGTGATGAAAGAGCGCAAGCTGGGGATGCTGGTGGCCGTGCCGCTCGAGCCGAGGCTGATCCGCACGTTTTCGTTCGTCCACCCGAAGGAGAAGTTCCGCTCCAAGCTGCTCACGACGTTCGTTGAGTTTGCGACCACCCGGATGAAGAAGCTGGCGAGCGAGGGGTGATATCCAAGGCAGAAGGCAGAAGTCGGACGGCGGAACGCGAGGAGCGGGAGGCGGGCAGATGAAGAGCGGGGACAAGCAGCTCCTGGAACTCTTCGAGCGGCTCGCGCCGGAACAGCAGGACCGCCTGATCGCGTTCGCGGAATTCCTTGCCGATGAGCCCGCTGAGATGCCCGATGCCGCGTTTGTGCCGCTTGTCATCCCGCGGCCGGACGGAGAGACCGTGACGATGGCGATCCGGCGGCTCACGCGGAGCTACCCCATGCTCGACCGCAGGCGGCTCATGGTCGAAGCCTCGCAGTTCATGGCGCAGCACGCCCTCGAGGGCCGCCCCGCTACGGAAGTCATTGATGAACTCGAGAAGATGTTCGGACAACACTTTCAGAGGCTCCGCGAGCAGGGCGGCCGGAGGGATGAGGGATGAGGGCGGAGGGAGCAGGCGGATTGCAGGCAGCGCCGTCCGATTGGTGTTTTTCTCCCGGCTGCCGTATGACATGGCGGGTCTTGTTCTCATCCCTCATCCCTCATCCCTCATCCCTCCTCCCTTGGTGAGCATGGCCCGTCCGCTCTTCGCCACGATCGATACCGCTGCGCTGAAACACAACCTCGAGGTCGTGCGCCGCCGTGCCCCGCGCTCGCGGGTCCTGGCGGTGATCAAGGCCAATGCGTATGGCCACGGCCTGATGCGCGCTGCCGCGGCGCTGTCGGGAGCCGATGGTTTCGCGTTGCTCGAGCTGGAGGAGGCCGTGCGGTTGCGCGAGGCCGGGTTCGGACAGCGCATCGTGCTGCTCGAGGGCTTCTTCGACCCGGACGAGCTGCCCGTGCTGCTCCGGCACCGGCTCGGCACCGTTGTGCACAGCATGGACCAGGTCGCCGCGCTCGAGGGGCTTCCCGGCGGCGCGAAGCTTGACGTCCTGCTGAAGGTGAACACCGGCATGAACCGGCTCGGGATCGCGCCGTCCGAGTATCCACAAGCGCGCGAGCGGCTGCAGCGCAATCCGGGTGTCGGGAGCATCACGCTGGCGACGCATTTCGCCGACGCCGACGACGCGCGCGGCGTCGGCTGGCAGCTCGAGCGGCTGCGGCGGCTGCCGGGCTTCGGTTCGCTTCCCTGCAGCCTCGCCAATTCCGCTGCAATCCTGCGCTATCCGGAGACCCACTGCGACTGGGTACGGCCGGGCATCATGCTCTATGGCTGCTCGCCGTTTCCCGAAAGCACGGGCAGTGACGAGGGGCTGAAGCCTGCCATGACGCTCGAGACAAGCATCATCGCCGTTCAGGAGCTGGAGGCAGGTGACGCGGTCGGCTATGGCGGCGCGTTCCGGGCGGAGCGCAGAATGCGCGTGGGCGTGGTTGCCTGCGGCTACGCGGACGGCTATCCGCGCCATGCGCCGACCGGCACGCCGATCAGCGTGGCGGGCCGGATGACGCGCACCCTGGGACGCGTTTCCATGGACATGCTGTGCGCAGACCTCACGGCGGTGCCGGAGGCGGGCACCGGCGCACGCGTGGTCCTGTGGGGCGATGGCGTTCCGGTGGAGCGCGTCGCGCACGCGGCGGGGACGGTCGGCTACCAGCTCCTGTGCGGCCTCGCGCCGCGCGTGCGGATCGTGGAGAGTTAGGTCCCGGATGGCGAAGGCAAAGTCCGTCTACAGCTGCACCGAATGCGGCGGCCAGGTGCTGCAGTGGCAGGGCCAGTGCCCGCATTGCCAGGCGTGGAATACCCTGGTCGAGACCATCGCCGAGGCGACGCCCGCCGGGTCGAACCGTTACGGCCGGATCGCCGAGGCCGGCAAGCCACAGCGCCTCTCCGAGGTCGAAGCGCGGGAGGAGAACCGTATCGCGAGCGGGCTGGAAGAATTCGACCGGGTGCTGGGCGGGGGCCTCGTCCCGGGCGGTGTCGTGCTGATCGGGGGCGAGCCCGGCATCGGCAAATCCACCCTCCTGCTCCAGTCGCTCGCCGCGATCGGAAAATCCCGCAGGGTGCTCTACGTGACCGGGGAAGAGTCGCCGCAGCAGATCGCGCTGCGGGCGAAGCGGCTCGGGGTGGATGCGGGCGGCGTCACCATTCTGGCGGACACCAACCTCCAGCGCATCGAGTCGGCCATCCGGTCCGAGAAGCCGGAAGTGGCCGTCATCGACTCGATCCAGACGCTGTACTTCGACGAGCTGCAGTCGGCGCCGGGATCGGTGGCGCAGGTGCGCGAATGCGCAGCGCGGCTGACGCGGGTGGCCAAGAGCGCCGCCGCCACCATGGTGCTGATCGGGCATGTCACGAAGGAAGGCGCGATTGCCGGGCCGCGCGTGCTCGAGCACATGGTGGACACCGTGCTCTATTTCGACGGCGACACGCATTCCCGCTATCGCCTCATCCGCGCGTTCAAGAACCGCTACGGCGCGGTAAACGAGCTCGGCGTGTTCGCGATGGAGGAGCGGGGACTCAAGGGCGTTGCGAATCCCTCGGCGCTCTTCCTGTCCCAGCACGGCTCGGAGGTCGCCGGCTCGTGCGTGATGGTGACGCAGGAAGGCACGCGCCCGATGCTGGTCGAGATCCAGGCGCTGGTGGACGACGCGCGCGCGCCCAACCCGCGCCGGCTCTCGGTCGGGCTCGAGCAGGCGCGGCTCGCCCTGCTGCTCGCAGTCCTGCACCGGCACGCCGGTATCGCCTGCTTCGATCAGGACGTCTTCGTCAACGCTGTCGGCGGCGTGAAGATCGACGAGCCGGGGGCCGACCTCGCGGTCCTGCTCGCGATCGTCTCCTCCCTCAAGAACGCGCCGCTGCCGGCAAAGCTCGTGGTTTTCGGCGAAGTCGGCCTGGCGGGCGAGGTGCGTCCAGTGCAGCGCGGCCAGGAGCGATTGCGCGAGGCGGCCAAGCTCGGCTTCACGCACGCGCTGATTCCCCATGCCAACCGCCCGCGGCAGCCCATCGCGGGCCTTGAGGTCCTCGCCGTGCGGCGCGTGGACGAGGCGGTGTTGCGGGCGCGCGACCTCGTATCGAAATGAGATTCTTCCCTCTCCGCTCGGGAGAGGGTTGGAAAGAAAGTCCCCTCTCCCCTTGGGAGAGGGTTAGGGTGAGGGGTTTTTTTTTGGGGTAAGGATCCTTCCCATGGCGCATACCAATCCATATGACGTCGCGCTCGGCAAGAACGCCGCGAACTACGTTCCGCTGTCACCACTGTCGCTGCTTGCCCGCACGGCCTACACGTATCCGCGTCGCGTCGCCGTCATCCACGGCGACTGGCAGCTCACATGGGGCGAGGTCTACGCGCGCTGCCGGAGGCTCGCCTCAGCGCTCGCGCGGCGCGGCATCGGCACCGGCGATACGGTGGCGGCAATGCTTCCGAACGTGCCGGCGATGGTCGAGATGCACTTCGGCGTGGCAATGGCGGGCGCGGTCCTGAATACCCTCAACACGCGGCTCGACGCCGAGACGATCGCATTCATGCTCGAGCACGCAGGAGCGAAGGTGCTGGTCACCGATCGCGAGTTCTCCTCCACGATCGATCGCGCTTTGTCCCTGCTCAGGAAGCGGCCCCTCGTGATCGATGTGGACGATCCGCAGCACGAAGGCGGCAAGCTTCTCGGGGAAGCCGAATACGAGCAGTTCATCGCCGAGGGCGATCCGCAATTCGCGTGGCGGCTGCCGGAGGACGAATGGGACGCCATTTCGCTCAACTATACGTCCGGAACCACTGGCAATCCCAAGGGGGTGGTCTACCACCATCGTGGGGCGTACCTCAATGCGCTGTCGAATATCGTGAGCTGGGGCATGCCGCCGCATCCGGTGTACCTGTGGACGCTGCCGATGTTCCATTGCAATGGCTGGTGCTTCACCTGGACCGTCGCCGCCGCGGCGGGCACCAACGTCTGCCTGCGGAAAGTGGAGGCGAAAACCATCTTCGATCTCATCCGCAGGCACCGCGTCACCCACTACTGCGGCGCGCCGATCGTTCACAATCTCCTGATCAATGCCCCGGAGGACTGGAAGCGGGGAATCAGCCACAGGGTGAGCTGCCTGGTCGCGGCGGCGGCGCCGCCCGCGGCGGTGATCGAGGGCATGGAGAAGATGGGCTTCGACATCACCCACGTCTACGGGCTCACCGAGACCTACGGGCCCGCGGCGGTGTGCGCGAAGCACGAGGAGTGGGACCGGCTGCCGCTGGAGAAGCGCGTCGAAATGAACGGGCGGCAGGGAGTCTGGTACCACGCTCAGGAGCACATGAGCGTCATCGACCCCGGCACGATGAAGCCGGTGCCGTGGGACGGCAGGACGATGGGTGAAGTCATGTTCCGCGGCAACCTCACGATGAAGGGTTACCTCAGGAACGAGAAGGCGACGCGCGAGGCGTTCGCCGGCGGCTGGTTCCGCACCGGCGACCTGGGCGTGGTGCAGCCGGACGGCTACGTCAAGATCAAGGACCGCGCGAAGGACATCATCATCTCGGGAGGCGAGAACATTTCCTCGCTCGAAGTCGAGGACGTGCTTTACCGGCACCCCGCGGTGATGGCGGCGGCGGTCGTCGCGCAGCCCGATCCGAAGTGGGGCGAGGTGCCGTGCGCCTTCGTCGAGCTGAAGGAGGGCGCGCAGGAGACGGAGGCCGGGTTGATCGAGCATTGCCGCGCGCGCCTGGCGCACTTCAAGGTGCCCAGGCGCGTAGTGTTCGGGGTGCTCCCCAAGACCTCCACCGGCAAGATCCAGAAATTCGTTCTGCGCGAGCAGGTGAGGTCCGCCTCGGCGATCGGTACTTGACGCGGCCGGCGGGGGCCGCGCGCTGCGCTGAGCCGTTGCGCCGCTGCATGTACTTCAGCGTGCGCGGGAATTCTGCCCCCTTGACAGCGGCCTCCATCAGGCGCGAAATGAGCCGGAATCCTTCGAGGGAGGGACCCTCATGACAAACGCATCGACTGCCTCAGCCGTGCCCGTATTCGAACGAATCGGCGCGCGCGTCGCCGGAAACGTGCAGAAGTGGCTTCCGGACCCGTTTCTCTTCGCGATCCTGCTTACCTTCATTGCCTTTGCCATGGGCATGATCTTCGCCGGCAAGTCGGCGGAGCAGATGGTGCGGCACTGGTATAGCGGGTTCTGGAACCTGCACACCTTTGCCATGCAGATGGTCCTCATCCTCGTCACGGGCTACGTGCTGGCGCACGCGCCTTTCATCCGGCAGGCCCTGAACTGGCTCGCCGATCAGCCCAGGACCGGCACACAGGGGATCGTGCTCGTGGCGGTGCTGGCGCTCGTCGTGTCATGGATCAACTGGGGCTTCGGGCTCATCGTGGGCGCCATCATGGCCGTCGAGGTGGGAAAGAGAGCCCACACGAAGGGCATTCCAGTTCACTACCCGGTATTGTGCACCGCCGGCTATGCCGGGCTCGGCGTCAGCTGGCACTGGGGCCTGTCGGGGTCGGCGCCGCTCATCAGCAACACCAAGGGCCACATGTTCGAAAAGCTGATCGGCATCGTGCCGACGTCGGACACCATCTTTTCCGGCTATGCGATCTGGCTGACAGTCCTGAGCCTGATCTATGTGCCGCTGATCCTGTATCTGATCGCGCCCAAGACGGCCGACCGCTGCCGCGGCATCGAGCACTGGCTGCCCGAGGCCGTAAAGGGCGGCACGGGCAAGGAAGCGACGGCTGCTCCCAAAGGCGACGCGAGCTGGGCGGACCGCATCAACAACAGCGTCATACTCGGCGGTCTCACCGTCGTGATGGGTCTCGTCTACATCGTGATGCACTTCCAGGTCGGACGCTGGTACGAGCGCCTCGACCTCAACATCGTCATCTTCATCTTCCTGATCGTGGGCCTTGCCCTCTACCTGCGGCCCTATCAGTACTTGCTCGCCTTCTACGAGGCGGTCAAGGCCTCCGCCGGCGTCATCCTGCAGTTCCCGTTCTACGCGGGGATCATGGGCATGATCGGGCTCTCCGGGCTGGGCGTCATCATGGCGGGCTGGCTGATCAGCATCGCCAACCCCACGACCTATCCGATGATGGCATGGCTTGCCGCGGGCTTCGTCAACCTGTTCGTGCCGTCCGGGGGCGGCGAATGGGCCGTGCTCGGGGAGACGCTGCTGCGGGCCGGACAGAATCTGGGAGTGCCGGCCGGCAAGACCATCATTGCCTTCGCCACGGGCGATGCCTGGACCAACCTGTTCCAGCCGTTCTGGGCGATTGCGCTGCTCGGGCTGACCGGCATGCGCGCGCGCGACATGTTCGGCTATTGCATCGTCCTCATGTTCGCGCTGCTGCCGTTCTTCGCCATCCTGCTGACGTGGCTTCCCTATTGAGCGAATAGAGCCGCAGCGGCTCTTTTCCGGAACGCACCCGTGCGGCCGACCACACTGTGGTCGGCCGTTTCTCGTGCTGCCGCCGTGCGGTAAAATTCCGCCACCATCCCGCGGCATCTCCGGAGCGAGTTCATGAAGGTCCTGGTAACTGTCAAGCGCGTCGTCGATCCCCAGGTCAAGGTGCGGGTGAAGTCCGACGGCAGCGGCGTCGAGACCGCCAACATCAAGATGGCGATGAATCCCTTCTGCGAGATTGCCGTCGAGCAGGCGGTGCGCATGAAGGAGGCGGGCATCGTCACCGAGATCGTCGCGGTCTCGATCGGCGTGCCGCAGTGCCAGGAGACGCTGCGCACGGCGATGGCGATGGGCGCCGACCGCGGCGTTCTCGTCGAGACCGCGGTGGACGTCCAGCCGCTCGGGGTCGCCAAGGTGCTGAAAGCGATCGTCGAGAAGGAGAGTCCCCGCCTCGTGATCATGGGCAAGCAGGGCGTTGACGATGACAACAATCAGTCCGGCCAAATGCTGGCCGCACTGCTCAACTGGCCGCAGGGCGCGTTCATCTCCGCGATCGCGATCAACGGCGATCACGCTGACTGCGTGCGGGAGGTGGACGCCGGCTTGGAGAAGCTGACGCTGAAGCTGCCCGCGGTCGTCACCGCCGACCTGCGGCTGAACGAGCCGCGTTACGTGACACTCCCCAACATCATGAAGGCCAAGAAGAAGCCGCTCGAGATCGTGAAGCCGGAGGCGCTCGGCGTCGACGTCACGCCACGGCTCAAGATCCTGAAGGTGCGGGAGCCGCCGAAGCGCGGCGCCGGCGTGAAGGTCGCCGACGTGAAGGAGCTGGTGGCGAAGCTGAAGAACGAAGCCAAGGTCATCTAGCGAGCGACGGGTCAATATGGCGGTATTGGTAATCGCGGAACACGATGGAAAGCAGCTCAAGCCGGGCACGGCGAACGCCGTGACGGCGGCGGGCAAGATGGGAAGCGACATCGCCGTCCTGGTGGCGGGGCACCAGTGCGCCGCGGCGGCGGAGGCCGCGGCGAGGCTGGCGGGCGTGAAGAAGATTCTGCTCTGCGAGGCGCCGCACTACGAGGGCTTGCTCGCTGAGAATCTCGCCGCGCTGATCGAGCCGCTCGCCGCCGGCTACACGCATCTCGTCGCGCCCGCTACCGGCTTCGGCAAGAACTTGATGCCGCGCGTGGCGGCGCTCCTCGACGTGCAGCAGATCTCCGATATCAGCGCGGTGGAGTCGCCGGACACCTTCGTGCGCCCCATCTATGCCGGCAACGCGCTGGCGACGGTGCAGTCGGGCGACCGCATCAAGGTCGTCACCGTGCGCGCCACCGGCTTCGACGCGGCGGGCGAAAGCGCTGCTGCCGCGCCGATTGAAAAGATTTCCCCGGCCACCGACGCCGGCCTGTCGAAATTCAACGGCCAGGAAGTGCAGAAGTCGGACCGTCCCGAGTTGACGGCCGCCCGCGTGATCGTTTCCGGCGGCCGCGGCGTGGGCAGCGCCGAGAATTTCCGGCTCATCGAAGCACTGGCGGACAAGCTCGGCGCGGCGGTCGGGGCTTCACGCGCCGCGGTGGATTCGGGGTTCAAGCCCAATGAGTTCCAGGTCGGCCAGACGGGAAAGATCGTCGCCCCCGAGCTCTACATCGCGGTCGGCATCTCCGGCGCGATCCAGCACCTCGCGGGCATGAAGGACAGCAAGGTTATCGTCGCGATCAACAAGGACGCCGAAGCGCCCATCTTCGCCGTGGCGAACTACTGGCTGGTCGAGGATCTCTTCAAGGCGGTTCCCGAGCTCACCAAGGAGCTCTAGGATTTCCACCTACGCCGCGCCGTTGAAGGACATGCACTTCGCGATCACGGAGCTCGCGGGGCTGGCCGAAATCTCCGCGCTCCCGGGCCACCGCGATGTGAATGCCGAGCTGGTCGAAGCGGTGCTGGGGGAGGCGGCGAAGTTCGCGCGGGAAGTGCTCGATCCCCTGAACCGCACCGGCGACAAGCAGGGCGCGCGGCTCGCCGACGGCCGGGTCACCGCGCCCGCCGGGTTCAGGGAGGCATACCGGAAATTCATCGAGGCCGGCTGGAACGGGCTCGGCGGCGAGGCCGAATACGGCGGACAGGGATTGCCGCACCTCATCGCAACCCCGGTCCAGGAGATCTGGAAGAGCGCGAACCTGGCGCTGTGCCTCGCCCCGATGCTCACGTCCGGCGTCCTCGAGGCCCTGAGGATACACGGCTCGCCGGAGCAGAAAGCGGCCTACCTCGGCAAGCTCACCTCGGGCGAGTGGGCCGGCACGATGAATCTCACCGAGCCGCAGGCGGGCTCGGACCTGTCCGCGGTGCGCACGCGGGCGGAGCGGGAGGGCGACCACTACCGCATCCGCGGCACCAAGATCTTCATCACGTGGGGCGAGCACGACCTGACGGAAAACATCGTGCACCTTGTCCTCGCGCGCACGCCCGACGCCCCCGAGGGGGTCAAGGGGATCTCGCTCTTCATCGTCCCGAAATTCCTGCCGGGCCCCGGCGGGACGCTGGGCGAGCGAAACGACATACGGTGCGTCTCGATCGAGCACAAGCTCGGCATCCACGCGAGCCCGACCTGCGTGCTCGCGTATGGCGATAACAAGGGCGCGACCGGCTACCTGGTCGGCGAGGAAAACCGCGGGCTCGAATACATGTTCACGATGATGAACCACGCGCGGCTCGCAGTCGGCGTGGAGGGAGTCGCGATCGGCGAGCGGGCCTACCAGCACGCGCTCGAGCACGCGAAGACGCGGGTGCAGGGCCGCGAAGTTGGCCAGAAGAGCGGCGACCGCGTCACGATCATCCATCATCCCGACGTGCGCCGGATGCTCATGTCCATGCGCGCCCAGAACGAGGCGATGCGCGCGCTCGCGTATTTCGCCGCGGCCGTGCTCGACAAAGCGAAGCATCATCCCGATCCCGGCGAGAAGCAGCGCAGCCAGGCGCTGGTGGATCTGCTGACGCCCGTCGTGAAGGCCTGGTGCACGGAGCAGGGCGTCGAGGTTGCCTCGACCGGCGTCCAGGTCCATGGCGGGATGGGATACGTCGAGGAGACCGGCGCGGCTCAGTACCTGCGCGATGCGCGCATCACCACGATCTACGAGGGCACGACCGGCATCCAGGCGAACGATCTCGTCGGCCGCAAGGTTGCGCACGAGAAGGGGGCGACGGCGCTGGCGGTGATATCGGCCATGCGCGGATTGGATACGGCGCTCGCTGCGGGAGGGAATATGCTCGCTTCGACGCGCCCCAACTTTAGGGAGGCCGTCGCCGGGCTCGAGGCCGCGACGCGCTGGATCGTGGACACCTTTCCGGGGGACGCAAGAGCGGTGGCGGCGGTGGCGGTGCCGTATCTCAAGCTCTTCGGCACGGTCGCGGGGGGCTGGACGATGGCGCGCGCGGCGCTCATCGCGGCGGAGAAATTGCGGCAGCCGGACGCGGATTCTGAATTCCTCGAGACGAAGCTCGCGACTGCGCGCTTCTATGCGGAGCACGAGCTGCCCAAGGCGATTCCGCTTGCGCGGGAGGTCACGCACGGCGCGGGGAGCGTGCTATTTCTCGAGCCCGGGAGGTTCTGATGGCGTCGAGTGTCGCCCCGTTATTGACCAATCCTCTCGCCGAGCGCCTGCGCAAGGGCGAGCTCGGCCTGACGCTCATGATCCGCCATGCGCGCACGGTGGACATCGCGCTCGCGGCGAAGGTCTGCGGCTTCGACGGACTGTTCTTCGACCTGCAGCACGGCGTGATCCCGGAGCACGAGATCTCGCAGATGGCGGTAGCCGCGATGAACGCGGGCGTCTCGCCGATCGTGCGCGTGCCGGAGAAGGACTACGCCGCGGCGCTGCGGATGCTCGACAACGGCGCGCTTGGCATCGTCATGCCGGAAGTCACTACGGCGGAGGACGCGCGGATGTCGGTCGCCGCGTGCAAGTTTCCACCCATCGGCAATCGCGGCGCATTCGGCAGCTGGGCGCACTTTGGCTACCGCAGCCTGCCGGCGGTCGAGATGCGCAAGGCCTTCAACGATGCGACGCTGCTCGTCCTGATGGTCGAGAGCAAGGCAGCGATCGACAACATCGGGGCGATTGCCGCGGTGCCGGGGGTGGACGTGATCCACATCGGGACCAACGATCTCTCGACCGACCTCGGGCATCCCGGCGAGCTGACCCACCCCGAGGTCATGGCGGCGATCGAGCGCGTGGTCAAGGCGTGCCGCGCGCACGGCAAGTTCGCGGGCGTCGGGGGCCTGACTGGCGGCGACGCCGTGAAGCGCCTGCCGGACGTGGTCAAGCTCGGCGCGCGCTTCATCACCTCGGCAAGCGAGTGGAACCTGATGATGGCGGCAGGGGCGGAGCGGGTGAAATCGCTGCGCGCGATCCCCCTCGGCTAGCCGCTTGTCCCCTGGCGGCGGTATCGGCAGAATAGGCGCGGTCCATCCCAACCGGATCTGACAGGAGAGTTGCGAAATGGCAGCGAAGACGGCGACGAAGGCGAAGAAGGCGGGGGCCGCGAGCAAGCCCGTGGCCGCGGACGGTTTCGACCACACGTTCAAGGCGATCTACGACCGCGATGTGCCGTGGCAGAGCGACGACGTGCTGGGGATCCTGAAGCTGCCGCCCGGCGTGCAGGTCAAGGTGCTGAACTACGACCCGGTGATGAAGCGCATCGACATGAAGCACCGCTTCCCGCCCGGGTACGTCGAGCCCGCGCACACGCACAAGAGCTGGCACTCGATCCTCGTGACCAAGGGCCGCATGTGCGTGGCCGGCAAGGATCTGCGTCCCGGTGATTACGTATTCGGCTGGGACATCCCGCACGGGCCCTACGAGTATCCCGACGGCTGCGAGGTGTTCATCGTCTACATGGGCGACCCGACGCACAACTGGGAGAAGGCCGGGCTCCTCAGGCACCAGAATGTCTGGCAGGCGGAGACCGACGAAGGCAAGAAGGGCGTCGTCGCGCACATCGAAAAGCGCAAAGCCGGCAAGGTCTGAACGAGAAAAAGGTGTCAGGAACCTTTTTCGGCTACTGCGGCTCTCCGATCGGGCGGCCCATCCGGCACTCCTGCAATAAGGGTTCCTGACACCTTTTTTAGCGCAGGAGCGAAAAGACTTCGTCTCCGAAGCGCTTGCGCGCTTCGTCGTGCACGGGCTTGACCGCGCGGGCGAACGCTGCGCGCTGGTCGGCCGTGAGCTCCACGAATTCGCAGCCTTCGGCCTCGAGCGCCTTGCGGGCGGTTTCCTCTTCCGCGACGGCATACTCCCGCTGCAGGGCAATCGCCTCGCGCGCGGCGCGCTGCATCGCCGCGCGGAGCCGCTCCGGCCAGCGCTCGAACTGGGCGCGACTCAGATAGAGCCCGCGCGACATGTAGCAGTGGTTGGTGAGGGTCACGTGGCGGTGGACCTTGTGGCAGCCATAGGTCACGGTGTTCGCGAACGGATTCTCCTGCGCATCCACTGCCCCGGTGCGCACCATTTCCAGCCCCTCCTTGAGATCGCACGGGACCGGAACCGCACCGAGCGCGGCGAAAGTTCGCGCATGCATCTGGCTCGGCATCAGGCGGATCCTCATGCCTGCCAAGTCCGCCGGCGTTCTCACCGGCCGCAGGCGGTTCGTGAGGTGGCGGTAGCCGTTCTCGAAGTAGCCGAGCACGCGGAAGGCATAGCGCTCCTCGATCTTGCGGCTGAGGTATGCGCCGAGGGCGCCGTCCATCACGCTGCGGGCGTGCGCGAGGTCGCGAAACAGGAAGGGCAGGTCCGCGAACTCGAGCTCCGGCACCTTGTCTGTCAGGTAGCTCGTGGACTGGTAGGTGAGCGTCAGGATCCCCTGCTCCGTCATCCACAGCAGGTCTCCGCCCTGATAGCCGAAATCGAGGATGTTCCAGACGTACTTGATATCGACCGCATTGCCGAACTCGGCCTGCAGGCGGTCGCCGATCGCCTGCAGGCCCCGGCTGTGGCTCGTCGTGGGCGGACCGTAGCCGCCCATAACGATCCGGGTGGTCACAGCATGGGCCCGGGCTGGCCCAGGGCGTACTCGGTCAGGCGCGCGACGATCCAGTCGTAGGCATCGTCCACGGAGTCGGTGTAGTGCAACAGCTCCAGATCGCGGGCGGCGATCGTGCCGTGGCGCACGAGCGCGCCGAAGTCCACCACCTGCCGCCAGTACTCGGCGCCGAAGACGACCATCGGCATCGGCTTCCGCATCTTGCGCGTCTGCACCAGCGTCAGCAGCTCGAACAGCTCGTCGAGGGTGCCGAATCCCCCCGGGAACACGATCACCGCCTTCGCCAGGTACGCAAACCAGAACTTGCGCATGAAGAAGTAGTGGAAGTGGAAATGGAGCTCGCGGGTGACGTAGGGATTGCCGAACTCCTCGACCGGAAGCGAGATGGTGAGGCCCACGTTCATGCCGCGGGCCTCGGCCGCGCCCCGGTTGGCCGCCTCCATGATTCCCGGACCGCCGCCGGTGCATACCACGAAGCGCCGCTCGTTCACGTCCAGCCCTTTCGACCACTGCGTCAGGCGGTAGGCGAGCTCACGCGCGGCTTCGTAGTACGCGGACATCCTGACCGCCGTGCGCGCGGTCTCGAGGTCGCCGTCGCCCGCTTCGGCCCTGCGCAGCGCCTCGGCGGCCTGCTCGCGCGACTTGATGCGCGCCGACCCCATGAACACGATGGTGTCGTCGACGCGCAGCCGCTCGAACCGGCTCTTCGGCTCCAGGTACTCGGACAGGATGCGCAGGGAGCGTCCCTCCCTGCTGTTCAGGAACGACGGATTGGAGTAGGCCTTCGCGTTGTGGAGGCGGCGTTCAGCCATCGGGGCTCCCGTTACTCGGGAATCGTGGCGAGTATATACATCGCCTTGATGACCGGGCCGGGATCGCCGAACTGCCGGAACCACCGGCCGAAGATCTCCTCGATCTCGCCGCTGCCGTAGAGGCGGGAAAGCGCCGTGTTCACCGCGAGACGGAAATCGGAATCGCCGCGCGGCAGCACGATGCCGTACGGCTCGAAGGACAGCTCGTCGGGCAGCAGGCGCAGCGACTTCGAGTCGCGCGCCTGGTTTCCCACCCCGACCAGCAGGAGCTTGTCGCTCGCAAACGCGTCGGCATTTCCGTCCTGGAGGGCGGCGAACGCCTCGTCACGCGTCGCGAAGGGCAGCACGGTCGCGCTGATCTGGCGGCGTGAGAGCTGCGCCCTGACGGCGCGCTCGTTGGTCGTGCCGGAGACCACGGCGATGCGCCTGCCGGACATGTCCGAGAGCGAGCGCAGGCCGGAGGCGGCCTTGATCAACAGCCCGGTCGATTCGATGAAGATGTAGCTGGAAAAGTCCACCAGCTTCATGCGCGATAACGTGACGGTGCTCGAGCCGCATTCCATGTCGGCCTGCCCCTTGGCCACGGCGTCGAAGCGGGTCTGAACGGTGACGGGCAGCCAGCGCACCTGGAGCTTTGGCACGTTGAGCTGGCGCGCGATCAGGTTGACGACCCGCTTGCACAGGTCGATGGAAAAGCCGGTGATCTGTTCCTTGTCGTCCTTGAACGAGAACGGGGTCGCGTCCGGCCGGTAGGCAATGGTGATAGTCCCGGTGTCGGCGATCTTCTTCAGCCGGCCCTCCAGCCCCTGTGCATGAATGGAGCCTGCAGTGACAAGCAGCGCGAACAAGAGCGTGGCCGCACGCGTCATGACGTTTCCTCGGGGTTCACTCGGAAGGCGCGACGATACCGGTAATTCGTGA
>DATBKZ010000037.1:0-56975 GCA_036555615.1 Burkholderiales bacterium
CCTGCGCTACTTCACCGACCCCGTGTGGTCCTGGGTGGCGCTGGTGCAGCCCTTCGGCATCTACGCCGGCTTCGCCATGCTCGCCGGGCTCGCCGGCTTGTGGGCGCGGCGCTTCCTGGTCGACCGCGTGCGCTACATCAGCAGCGCGTCCGACCACCTGATGCTCGCGCTGCTCGTCGCCATCGGGGCAAACGGCCTGGCGATGAAGTACGTCGCGCACACCGACATCGTGGCGCTGAAGGCCTTCTTTCTCGGCTTGATGGCCTTCGACTGGCGGCCGCTGCCCGCCGACCCGGCGCTCCTCATCCATCTCGCGCTGGTGGCGGTGCTGATGATCGTCTTCCCGGTGTCCAAGCTCCTGCACGCGCCGGGGGTGTTCTTCAGCCCGAGCTTGAACCAGGTGGACGATGCACGGGAGCGGCGCCACGCCGCCGGCTGGTCGGCGCGGCTCGCGCCGCCGGGCAGCGCGCAGGGACGCTGATGGCCGCGAAATTCGAGACGCCGGCGCTCGGCGAATACCCCGTCATCCCGCTCGTGCACGAGGGGGCGATGACGCATTCCCGGCCCTTCGTCGCCAAGCCCGAGCACCAGGCGCCGCTCGGTTTTCCCGGGGAGCTGGTGCCCGACTGGGAACAGGTCGCCGTGACGCGCCTCGGCGAGCTCGTGTCGGAGTCGCGCGCGCTGCGCGTGTTCCTCGACTCCTGCGTGAAGTGCGGCGCCTGTACCGACAAGTGCCACTACTACCTGGGCACCGCGGATCCCAAGAACATGCCGGTCGCGCGCCAGGACCTGCTGCGCTCGGTGTACCGGCGCTACTACACCCTCCCGGGAAAGCTCTTTCCGAAGCTCGTCGGCGCGCGCGACATGACGAAGGACGTGCTCGACGAGTGGTACGGCTACTTCCACCAGTGCTCGCAGTGCCGGCGCTGCTCGGTGTTCTGCCCCTACGGCATCGACACCGCCGAGGTCTCGATGGCGGCACGCGACATCATGGACAGCGTAGGCCTGGGGCAGAAATACTCCAACGAGATCATCGGCAAGGTGCACAAGATCGGCAACAACCTGGGGCTCCCCGCGCCCGCGCTGCGCAACACGCTCGAAGGGCTGGAAGAGGACGTGAAAGAGGACACTGGCGTGGAGGTGCGCTTCCCGCTGGATGAGAAGGGCGCGGAGGTGCTCCTCATCACCCCGAGCGCCGACTTCTTCGCCGAGCCCCACATCGACGGCCTGATCGGCTATGCCAAGGTGTTCCACGCGGCGGGCATCTCGTGGACGCTCTCCTCGCACGCCTCGGAGGCGGCGAACTTCTCGCTGTTCATCGGCAACCACGACAACCTGCACAAGGTGGCCGCGCGCATCCGCGAGGCGGCGCTCGAGCTGGGCGTGAAGCGCATCGTGGTGGGCGAGTGCGGCCACGCCTGGCGCGTCGCCTACAGCTTCTGGAACACGTTGATCGGCCCCTTCGACTTCCTCGACCCGCGCTATCCGGCGCCCCAGCACGTCTGCGAGGTGACCTGGGACCTCATTCAGCGTGGCGCGCTCACGCTCGACAAGAGCGCGAACGACGACAAGGTGGTGACGTTCCACGACTCGTGCAACGTCGCGCGCGGCTCGCGCATGGGCGGGGTGCCGGGCGGGCAGTTCACCATCCCGCGCAACGTGATCCGCGCCTGCGTCAACAAGTTCGTGGACATGCCGCCCGAGACCATCGGCGAGTCCACGTTCTGCTGCGGGGGGGGAGGGGGGCTCCTCACCGACGACCTCGTCGAGCTGCGCGTGAAAGGCGCGTTGCCGCGCATGCAGGCCTTGCAGCAGGTGGTGGACGAGCACGGCGTCAACTACCTCGCCGCGATCTGCGCCATCTGCAAGAGCCAGTTCACCAAGATCCTGCCCTACTACAAGCACCCGATGGACATGATCGGCAGCGTGCACGGCCTGGTCAGCAAGGCGATCGTGCTCGGTCCCAAGCCCTAGAGCGATTCAACCGGAGTCCCCCATGTCAGCACCCACAGCGAAACCCGAGGCCAAGGCCGGACACACCTTGCGCCGCTTCAAGGACGGCGACAACCAGTGGCGCTCACACCAGGAGCGCATTTTCGCCGGCGACGAGTCCGACAAGTGCCCGGTCTACGTGCACAAGACGCCGCCCTGCCAGGCGAGCTGTCCCTCGGGTGAGGACATCCGGGGGTGGCTCAACATCGTGCGCGGCGTGGAGAAGCCGCCCAAGGGCGTGGCGATGCAGGAGTACGCGTTCCGCCGCTCGACCGACGCGAACCCCTTTCCCTCGATGATGGGACGCGTGTGCCCGGCGCCCTGCCAGGCCGGCTGCAACAGGAACAAAGTGGAGGATACCGTCGGCATCAATGCCGTCGAGCAGTACATCGGCGACTACGCGTTGAAGCAGGGCTACACGTTCGAAGCCGGCCCGGACACGGGCAAGCGCGTCGCCATCGTCGGCGGCGGCCCGGCGGGCCTCTCGGCCGCCTACCAGCTGCGGCGCAAGGGCCACGCCGTGACGCTGTTCGACGATCATGCGGAGCTCGGCGGCATGGCGAAGTACGGCGTGCCGGGCTACCGGCTGCCACGCACGCACCTCGACGGCGAGATCAACCGCATCATCGGCATGGGCGTTGAGGTGCGCGCGGGATTGCGCGTGGGGCGCGACGTCGCGTTGAAGGACCTCCAGGCGCAGTACGACGCCGTGCTGCTCGCGATCGGCTGCAAGTCCGGCCGCCCGCTGCCCGTGCCGGGCGCGGATGCGCCCAACGTCATCAGCGGCGTCGCCTTCCTCGAGGCCTTCAACCAGGGACGGCTCAAGGCGGTCGCGGGGCGCGTGGTCGTGGTCGGCGGCGGCGACACCTCGGTCGACGTGGTTTCCGTCGCGCGCCGCCTGGGCTATGTCGAGGACGCCGCCGAGACCGAGCGTCCCGAACGCGTGGTCATCGGCCACACCGCGCACGACGTCTCCAAGCTCGCCGCGCGCCAGGGCGCCGACGTGATGCTCACCTCGATGCAGCCGATCGACCAGATGAACGCGGCCAAGCACGAGATCGAGGACGCGCAGCGCGAGGGCGTGAAGATCGAGGGCAATCTCCTGCCGAAGAAGGTGATCGTGGACGAGAAGAGCGGACGCGCGGTGGCTCTGCGCGTGATCGAGGTGCAATGGGACAAGGGCAAGTTCACCGAGAAGCCCGGCACCGAGCGCGACCTCGAGGCCGATCTCGTCGTCGTCGCGATCGGCCAGGCGGGCGACCTCTCGGGCATGGAGGAGCTCGACAACGGCAAGGGCCTGATCGCCGCGGACCGGTACTACCAGCTGCCCAACCGCCCGGGCCTGTTCGCCTGCGGCGACATCATCCGCCCGCACCTGCTCACCACGGTGATCGGCCAGGGCTCGATCGCCGCCGACAGCATCGACCGCTACCTCAACCGGCAGGAGATGCCGAAGCGGCCGAAGGTGGACGTGCACCACTTCAACCTGCTCGAGAAGCTGCGCGAGGCGCATCTGGAGCCGGCGAAGTTCGAGTCTTCCCCGGAGAACGGCCCGCGCCCGATCGACCAGGGCCTGCGCGGCACCTCGCTCCCCGGCAAGGCCGTGGGCGGCTTCGCCATCCACAACTACGAGGACCGCAGCGCCTCCGAGGTGTGCAAGGCGGAGGAGCTCTTCCTCGGCCACTTCCCCCGCCAGGAGCGCATCAAGCGCACCGAGATCGGCCCCACGGCCGAGGAGGTGCTCGGGCATTTCGAGGAGCGCATGGTCGGGCTCACCGACAAGCAGGCGGTGGACGAGGCCAAGCGCTGCATGAGCTGCGGCATGTGCTTCGAGTGCGACAACTGCGTGATCTATTGCCCGCAGACCGCGGTCAAGCGCACGCCCAAGTCGGAGGCGACCATGGGGCGCTACGTCTACACCGACTACGACCTGTGCATCGGCTGCCACATCTGCGCCGACGTCTGCCCCACCGGCTACATCAAGATGGGGATGGGGGACCACTGAGGGCGTGAGCGTGCGCATTGCAGCCGGGATCCTCGCCGCAGCTCTGGCAGCCGCGGTGGCCGCCGATTCGGGCCCGCGGCAGGCGCAGCGCGTGCCGCTGCCCGTCGTCAAGATCGAGAACGGCGAGGCCTGCGTCGCGCCCGTGGAGGAGATGCGGCGCAACCACATGAAGATGCTCTTCCACCAGCGCGACCGCACGATGCGCGATGGCGTCCGCACGACGCGCTTCAGCCTGAAGCACTGCGTCGAGTGCCACGCCAGCCGCAAGACCGGCAGCGTGCTGGGCGAGGAGGGCTTCTGCTCGAGCTGCCACGCCTATGCCTCGGTGAAGATCGACTGCTTCGAGTGCCACACGCCGATGCGCCAGGCAGGCGGTGCGAGGGCGCTGCGATGACGCCCGAGCGCCGCCGCTTCCTCGGCTGGGGTGCCGCGGCCGCCGCGGGCGTCGCGCTCGCGCCGGGCCTGCGGCTCATCGAGCTCGCGCTCGCGCGCTCGCCGGAGCAAGCCGCCTCCGCGCTGCAGCGCTGGGGGCTCCTCATCGACATCGAGAAGTGCGCCGACTGCGACGCGTGCGTCACCGCCTGCCACGAGGAGAACGGCGTCACCGGGCACGGCCGGCCGGCGACCGACGCGCAGTGGATCCGCAAGGCGAGCCTGCGCGACCGCGCCACCGGCCACGTGCAGACGCTCCCGCTCATGTGCCAGCACTGCGAGCACCCGCCGTGCGTGGACGTCTGCCCCACGGGGGCCTCGTTCCGGCGCGCCGACGGCATCGTGCTCGTGGACAAGCACACCTGCATCGGCTGCCGCTACTGCGTGATGGCCTGCCCGTTCGGCGCGCGCTCCTTCATCCACGAGCCGGTCACCGCCCAGAAACCCGACGTGCCGCGCGGCAAGGGGACGGTCGAGTCCTGCACGCTGTGCGTGCACCGCGTGGACCGCGGCGAGACGCCGGCATGCGTCGTCGCGTGCAACCGCGACGGCCGCGGCGCGATGGCGTTCGGCGATCTCAACGACGCCGCGAGCGAGATCCGCGCGCGCCTGCGCCGCGAACCCTCCACCGCGCTGCGCCCGGATCTCGCGCTCAACCCCGGCGTGCGCTACCAGCACCTCTAGCCATGGCGAGCGTCCAGTACCGCGAGATCGAGGGAAGAGGCGCCGGCTACTACGGCCTGCTCGGCATGCTCGCGCTCGTCATCGGGGCGGGCCTCGCCGCCGCCTGGTCAATGGAGCACCACGGCCACGTCATCACCGGCATGACCAATCGCATCGTCTGGGGCATGCCGCACGTCTTCGCGGTGTTCCTCATCGTGGCGGCCTCGGGCGCGCTCAACGTCGCCTCGGTCGCCTCGGTGTTCGGGCGCGAGCTCTACAAGCCGCTCGCGCGCCTCTCGGGCCTCGTCGCGGTGGCGCTGCTCGCGGGCGGGCTCGCGGTGCTGGTGCTCGACCTCGGGCGCCCGGAGCGCCTGATCGTGGCGATGACGCATTACAACTTCAAGTCCATCTTCGCCTGGAACATCTTCCTCTACACCGGCTTTTTCGCCGTGGTCGCGCTCTACCTGTGGACGATGTTCGAGCGGCGCATGAACGGCTACACCACGCGCGCGGGCGTCGTCGCCTTCCTGTGGCGGCTCGTGCTCACCACCGGCACGGGCTCGATCTTCGGCTTCCTCGTCGCGCGCGAGCCCTACGACAGCGCGCTCTTCGCGCCGCTGTTCATCATCATGTCGTTCTCCTTCGGCACGGCGGCGTTCGTGCTCGTGCTGATGGCAGCCTGCCGTTGGAGCGGCCGGCCGCTCGGCGACGCGCTGCTCGCGCGTCTCGGCAACCTCCTCGGCATCTTCGTCGCCGCGGTGCTCTATTTCGTCGCGGTGCACCACCTCACGAACCTGTACATCGCGCGCCGGCTGGATCTCGAGCGCTTCCTGCTCGTGGACGGCGGCGTGTACACGGCGCTCTTCTGGATCGGCCAGGTCCTCGTCGGCGGCGTTGTGCCGCTCGTCCTCGTCTTCGTGGTGCGCTCGCGCGCCGCGATCGCCGCTGCCGCCTCATGCGTGATCGCCGGCGGCCTCGCGCAGGTCTACATCATCATCATCGGCGGGCAGGCGTATCCCCAGTGGATCTTCCCCGGCAAGGAGGTCTCGAGCAGCTTCTTTGACGGCGTGGTGGCGAGCTACGCGCCGAGCCTGCCCGAAGTGGCGCTCGGCGTGGGCGGCGTCGCGCTCGCGGCTGCCCTCACCGTCCTCGGGCTCAAGGTGCTGCCCTTCCTCCCGCGCAGTCTCGCGGACGCAGAAGCCGCCAAGGCATGAGCCGCCTCTTCATTTCCGCCGCGCACAAGTCCTCGGGCAAGACGACGCTCGCCATCGGTCTCGCTGCGGCGCTCGCCGCGCGCGGCGAAGCGGTGCAGCCCTTTAAGAAAGGCCCGGACTACATCGATCCCCTGTGGCTGGGGCTCGCCGCCGGGCGGCCGTGCTACAACCTCGATCCGTATCTCAGCGGCGCGGACGAGCTGCGCGCCGAGTTCGCGCGGCGCATGCGCGGCGCCTCGCTCGGCCTGGTGGAGGGCAACAAGGGCCTCTACGACGGGCTCGCGCTCGACGGCAGCAACAGCAACGCCGCGCTCGCGGCGTTGCTCGGTGCGCCGGTCGTGCTGGTGATCGACGCGCGCGGCATGACGCGCGGCATCGCGCCGCTCATCCTCGGCTACCAGGCTTTCGATCCGGCGATCCGCATCGCGGGCGTGATCCTCAACCAGCTGGGCGGCGCTCGCCACGAAGCGAAGCTGCGGGCGGTCATCGCCCACTACACGGGCGTGCCGGTGCTCGGCGCGGTCCAATACGACGAGCATCTGACGATCGTCGAGCGCCACCTCGGCCTCGTGCCGAGCAACGAAGCGCAAGCCGCGCGCTTGCGCGTCGAGGAGATCGCCACGCGCGTCGCCGCGCAGGTGGATCTTGAGACGCTGCTCGCTGTCGCGCGCTCGGCGCCCGTGCTGGGCGCGCAGGCGGCGCCGGAACCCGCGCGCGCAGGCGGCGCTGCGCTACGCCTCGGCATCGCGCGCGACTCGGCGTTCGGCTTCTACTACCCCGGCGACCTCGAGGCGCTGCGCGCGGCGGGGGCCGAGCTCGTGCCCTTCGATGCGCTGCGCGACCGGCGGCTGCCGCGCGTGGATGCCCTCTTCATCGGCGGCGGCTTCCCCGAGACGCATCTGGCCGCGCTCGCGGCGAACGGCGAGCTGCGCGCCCAGGTGCGCGGCGCGATCGAGAGCGGCATGCCTGCTTATGCCGAGTGCGGCGGGCTGATGTACCTCGCGCGCTCGATCGAGTGGAACGGCCGGCGCGCCGAGATGGCGGGCGCGCTGCCGGCGGACATCGTCATGCACGCGCGCCCCGTGGGCCGCGGCTACGTGCACCTGCGCGAGACCGGCCGCGGGCGGTGGCCCGCCCGCCCGACCGGCGCGCCGGCGCTCATCCGCGCGCACGAGTTCCACTACTCGAGCGTCGCGAACCTCGCGCCGGGGCTCGAGTTCGCCTACGAGGTCGAGCGCGGCTACGGCATCGACGGCCGGCACGACGGCATCGTGTACAGGAACCTGCTCGCCTCCTACTCGCACCTGCGCGACGTCGCCGAGCACCGCTGGGCGCGGCGCTTCGTCGATTTTGCGCGCCGCTGCGCGGCGCAACGCACTGCAACCACGGAGACCCACGCTTCATGACGACGGAAAGCACGCAACCGGTTGTGGACGAGGAAGGCTATCTCGTCGAACCCGCCGACTGGAACGAGAGCGTCGCAGAGGACCTGGCGCGCCGTGAGCGCATCGCGCTCACCGATGCGCACTGGACCGTGATCCGCTTCATGCGCCGCTACTACGAGGAGCACCACATCGCGCCCGACGCGCGCCACGTCATGAAGCACCTCGCTGACTACCGCGGCCCGGAGCGCGCGGACCGCAATGATCTCTTCCGGCTCTTCCCCTACGGCTACGTCAAGCAGGCCTGCAAGATCGCCGGGATGCGCAGACCGCGCGCCTGGAGCACTGGCTGAGCGCCGGGCACATGGCTGCGTCGATGATCATCATCACGCCGGAGGCCGCCGAGCAGATCCGCAAGTCCGCGCGGGAGCAGGCGGATCCCAAGCCGGCCTATCTGCGGCTCGCCGCGCGCCTGGGGGACCGGGGGGCGATCGAATACGGCATGGGCTTCGACGACAAGGCCGACGGCGACCTGGAGGTGGTGGCGAGCGACATCAAGGTGCTCATCTCGCCCGGCAGCGCCGAACTGCTGACCGGCGCGACGCTGGACTTCGTCGAGTTGAACCCCGGGGAATTGCGTTTCATCTTCATCAACCCCAACGATCCCTCGCACAAGCCGCCTGGCCCGGCGCGCTGAAGCCTGACGCTGGACAGGGTCGCGCGGGGGCGTTAGCCTGAACCGCGTTCGATTCTCCCGCCCCCTGGCGCAACCGGAATACCGCATGCCCAAATCCGTTGCCCCCGACCCCGGCGCGAAAGCGGGTGACGCCGAGCGCCGGGAACGCGCCGGCTCGCAGGCGCAGGCGGTGCGCCTCGCGCGCAAGACGCAGTCGCTCGACATCCTCTATGCAGTCGCCACCAGCCTGAGCCAGCCCGGCAGCCTGGAGCAGGTGCTCGACGGATTTCTCGACACCTTCATCGAACTGGTCGATGCGCGCGCGGCGAGCGTGCGGCTCGCGACCGGGGACGGCCACACCCGGCTCATCGCGAGCCGCGGCCTCGCGCCCGACGTGGTCGAGCGCGACCGCCTGATGCCGGCGGGGCGCTGCCCGTGCGGCGTGGCCGCGGGCGAAGGCGGCCTGCGGGTCCAGAGCGGCACCGCGCCGTGCGCGCAGCTCACTGGCGGGCCGATGCTCGAGCCCGATTGCGTGGAATTCGTGGCGGTCCCGGCGCAGTACCAGGACCGCATCCTGGGCGTATACAACCTGTTTCTCGACCGCCCGCTTTCCGCCATGGGCGAGGACATACGCGATCTGCTGGTGAGCGTCGGCCGCCATCTCGGTCTGGCGCTCGAGAAGGCACGCCTGGAGGGCGAGGCGCGCCGCCTGGCCATCATGGACGAGCGCAATATCATCGGCAACGAGCTGCACGACTCGCTCGCCCAGTCGTTGATCGGCATGCGCCTGCAGCTGAAGATCCTGAGCGAATCCCTGGAGCGCAAGGACTACGGCGCCGCGCGCTACGAGGCGAACGCGCTTCGCCGGGCGATGACCCAGGCCAACGTTGATCTGCGCAGCCTGCTCGCCAACTACCGGCTGAAGATCGACGAGGCGGGCTTCGCGCAGACGGTTGCGAGCCTCATCGAGCGCTTCCGGCGGGAAACCGGCATTTCGGTTTTCTTCCAGAACGAGTGCCGGTCGTTTGCGCTCACCCCGGCGCAGGAGATCCAGGTCTATTACATCATCCAGGAGGCCCTGACCAACATCCGCAAGCACAGCGGCGCGCACAACGTGCGGATCCTCCTCAACAACGAGGACGACCTCTACACCGTGCTGATCGAGGACGACGGCGCGGGCATGACCGGCGTCGCCGACAGCATGCCGGGCGAGCACGCGGGCCTTGCGATCATGCGGGAGCGCACCCAGCGGCTGCCGGGGCAGATCGTGATCGAGAGCGAGCCGGGTGAAGGCACGCGGATCGTCCTGATCTTCAACGCGCCGCCGCTCGTCGTGGCGCGCGGCTGAGCGAGTCCGGCATGCGCGTGCTGCTGATCGACGATCACGCGCTGGTGCGCAAAGGCATCGAGCAGCTGCTGCAGAGCCGCGGCGTCCAGGTGGTGGCCTCGGTCAGCTCTGGCGAGGAGGGCGTGCGGCGCGCGCGCGAGCTCGCCGCCGACATCATCCTGCTCGACGTGAAAATGCCGGGGATGGGCGGCATCGAGACCCTGAAAGCGCTGCGCGCGAGCGGCGTTTCCACGCCCGTCGTGATGCTTACCATGAGCCGCGAGGACGCCGACCTGAGCGCTGCGCTGCGCAGCGGCGCGCAGGGCTATCTGTTGAAGGACATCGAGCCGGAAGAGCTGATGCCGGCGCTCGAGGCGGCGTTGCGCGGCGACAACGTCGTGGCCCCGGAGATGGTCGGATCGCTGGCGCGCCTCGTGCGGAGCGACGCCGGCACGAAGCGCGGGCCGCCGCGCCTGGCGGCGCCGTTCTCCGAGCTGACGCCGCGCGAGCTGGAGATCCTCGAATGCGTCGCCGACGGCTCGAGCAACAAGCTGATCGCACGCGCCCTCGACATCACGGAGGGCACCGTCAAGCTCCACGTCAAGTCGATTCTGCGCAAGCTCGGGATGCGCTCGCGCGTCGAGGCCGCGGTGATGGCGGTCGAGCACGGCCTGGGCCGGAACCGCCGAAGATCCGGCGCGACCTCGGGCACGTGACGCGGGGAGCCCGCCTGCGCCTCAGACCTCCACGGTGCTGACGGACAACTGCGCGCGCGGCAGCCCGCCCTCCAGCAGCAGGTACTCGGCCGCGCTCGCCAGCGGCTCGGGACCTGCGACGTAGACGTCGAGCTCGCCCAGCCGGGGATGATCCTCCAGCACCTGCCGCACAGCCCGCTGCACGACGGCGTCTTCCGCCGCTGCGCGGTCCGCGGTCAACGCGGTGTAGCGGAAGTTGTCGAGAGCGTCGCTCCACGCGCGGCAGAGGTTATCGAGGTAGTGGCCCGTGGCGGAGGCGATCCAGTAGAGATGCAGCGTCTCGGCCGCGTCGAGCGCCAGCGCGTGCTCGATCAGGCTCTTGACGGGCGCGAACCCGGTGTCGCCGGCGATGAAGACGAGCGGGCGGGTCGATTCCTCGTTCAGCACGAACTCGCCCCGCGGGCCTACGATGCGCACCGTGTCCGCGCTCCTCAGCCCGCCGAATACGCGCTCGGCGAACGGGTCGCCGGCGCGCCGCCGAACGTGAAACTGCAGGTTGCGGTCGTCGCACGGGCAGCTCGCCACGGGGTAGGAGGCGGCGGCGCCGCCGGCGAGCGACAGGGACACCGACTGGCCGGCCAGAAAGCGCAGCCGGTTTGTGCGCGGGGTCTGCAGCTGCAGCAGCCGCATGTCGTCGGCGAGCATGTCGACCGTCTTGACCCTGCCCTCGATGGTCTGCAGCGGCATGTCGGCGGCGCCATGGGCCTCGCGCGCCTCGATCACGAGGTCGACGACGGCGGTATTGCAGCACATCAGCACGACGCCGGCATGCTTCTCCGCGGCGGTGAGGACGTAGTCGGAATGCCGCGTCTTCTGAACCTCGCCCGACAGGACCCGCGCCCTGCATTTGCCGCAGCTGCCGGCGCTGCAGCCGTAGTCGAGCGACAGCCCCGCGCGCAGTGCCGCCTCGAGCAGGCTGTCGTTGCCGTCGACGAAGAACTCCCGGCCGCTGGGCTTGACCTGGACGTGCGCGGTCATGATTCTCAGGAAACTCTCTTGTACCAGAAGCGGCTGCGGCGCTTCGCCTTGCGGGCCGGCGCGCAGACGGTGCGTGAGCCAGTCGAGGACCCGTGCCGCGGAGGCGTGTGGCGCCGCCGCGCTGCCGATCTCGCGCAGCATCGCCTGCAGCTGCTCCACCAGCGCCCGGTAGTGCTCGAGCTGCGCCTGGACCTGCGCCCGCTCGCGGCTCATCTCGGTCAGGCGCGCAATCAGCACGTCCGTGCTGGGCAGCAAGCGCTCGCGCACGCGCCGGGCGAAGGCGGCGTCCTTGATGCGCTCGAAGCGCTCGAGCGCGGCATGGTCCTCCAGCTTGAGCTCCGGATAGGCGCGCAGCAGGTCCGCCGCCGCGACCATGCCCTCGAACGCCGCCAGCTCGCCGCTCCGGATCTTGCTCTGCAGCGCGCCGCGACTGACACCGACCAGGCGCGCCGCGCGTGACAATGTGAGAAGCCGCGGCATGCGCTCGCCGATGTGTTTCGCTCACTTCTGAAGGTATTATAGCGAAGACGATGCGCCCGATCGCGAATGCGGAACGCCATGGATTTTCTGCCGATTTTCCTCAACATCCGCGGGGAGCCCTGCCTGGTGGTGGGCGGTGGCGCAGTGGCCGCGCGCAAGTGCGCGCTGCTGCTGCGCGCGGGCGCGCGCATCACGGTGCAGGCCCCGGTGCTGGGCACGGCGTTCGATGCCGATCTCGCCGCCGCGCGCATCGCGCACCGCGCGGAGAGCTTTCGCGAGGAGAACCTGGCCGGCTTTGCGCTCGTGGTCGCCGCGACCGATGACGATGCCGTCAATCGCGCGGTGGCCGCCGCCGCCCGCGCGCGCCGCATCCCGGTGAACGTGGTCGACCGGCCGGCGCTGTGCTCGTTCATCATGCCGTCCATCGTCGAGCGCGCGCCGGTCATCGTGGCGGTGTCGAGCGGCGGGGCGTCCCCGGTGCTTGCGCGCCTGTTGCGCGCGCGCCTGGAGAGCCTGATCCCGGCTGGCTACGGCCGCCTTGCGGCGCTCGCGGCGGCGTTTCGCGATCGAGTGAAGGCGCGCTTCAAGCCGCCCGAGCGGCGGCGCTTCTGGGAGCGCGTGCTGCAGGGCCCGGTCGCCGAGCTGGTCTTCAGCGGCCGCGACTCTGAGGCCCGCTCGGCCCTGGAGGCTGCGCTCACCGACACGCGCCTCGCCTTCAGCGGCGGCGAGGTGTCCCTCATCGGCGCCGGGCCGGGCGATCCGGATCTGCTCACGTTTCGCGCGCTGCGCCTGATGCAGCAGGCCGACGTGGTGGTCTATGATCGCCTGGTGTCCAAGCCGGTGCTCGACCTGGTCCGGCTCGAGGCCGAGCGCATCTATGCCGGCAAGGAACGCGCCCGGCACGCGCTGCCGCAGGAGGACATCAACCATCTCCTGATACGCCTCGCGCGCGAAGGCAAGCGCGTGGTGCGGCTCAAGGGCGGCGATCCGTTCATCTTCGGACGCGGCGGCGAGGAGATCGCCACGCTCGCCGCCGAAGGCATTCCCTTCCAGGTGGTGCCGGGCATCACCGCCGCGGCGGGCTGCGCGTCCTACGCCGGCATTCCTCTGACCCACCGCGACTATTCCCAGTCGGTGCTGTTCGTCACCGGCCATCTGCAGGACGGCAGCATGAATCTGAACTGGCCCGCGCTCGCGCAGCCGCGCCAGACGGTCGTGGTCTACATGGGATTGCTGGGCATCGACGTGCTGTGCCGCCAGCTGGTCGCGCACGGCTTGCCGGCCGCGACGCCGGCCGCGCTCATCCAGCAGGGCACCACGCCCCGGCAGCGCGTGCTGACGGGCGACCTGGCGACGCTGCCGGATATCGTGCGCCGGAGCAACGTCGCGGCGCCGACGCTGATCATCGTCGGCGAGGTGGTGAGGCTGCGCGACCAGCTCAAGTGGTTCGAGCCCGCGGCGTGAGGCCGGCGCGGGAGCGCGGCGGGGTGACATGACGGGCGCTTTTGTCGAAGCCGGGAGGACCGGCGATCTCGGCCCGGGAAAGATGAAGCGACTCGATATCCAGGGCCGGCGCATCCTGCTGGCAAACGTGGACGGGCGCTTCTACGCGGCCGACGATACCTGCACCCACGAGGACGCCTCGCTGTCGAGCGGCTTCCTCCACGGCGCATGGGTGAAATGCCCGCTGCATGGCAGCCGCTTCAACGTCTGCACCGGCGAAGTGCTGGAAGAGCCGGCCGAAGACCGGCTCCGGACCTATCCGGTGCGGCTGGACGGCGATCGCATCCTCGTCGGCTTGCCCGAGGGGGGGACCGAGTGAGCGCGCGTGCGCGGACGATGCCCGCCGAGCCGGCGGCCCTGATGCGCTCGATCATCAAGCGCATCGCGACCGGCCCCGAGCTCTCCAAGGACATCTCGCGCGAGGAGGCGCGCGCCGGCATGCGCCTGGTGCTCGATGGCGAGGTGGACCCGGTGCAGGCGGGGGTATTCCTGATCGCGCTGCGCATGAAGCGCGAAACGGACGACGAGAATTGCGGGGTGCTCGAGGCTATCCGCGATGCGACCCGCAGTGCCGTCGCGCCGGTGGACGAGGTGGTGGACATCGCCGATCCGTATGACGGATTCAATCGCACGCTGCCGGCCTCGCCATTCCTGCCGCCGGTGCTCGCCGCCTGCGGCCTCGCGGTGGTGACGCACGGCGTGCAGATCATGGGGCCCAAGTACGGCGTCACGCACCGGCAGGTGCTGGACGCCGCCGGCGTGCGGGTTGATCTCGGGCCCGAAGAAGCTGCCGCATGCGTGGGCGACCCGCTCATCGGCTGGGCCTATACGGACCAGGAGGCGTTCTGCCCCAAGCTCCACAACCTCGCCACCCTGCGCACGCTTATCGTCAAGCGACCTGCCCTGACCACTGCCGAGGTGCTGGCCGGGCCGGTGCGCGGCCGGCTGAAGACGCATCTGGTCACCGGCTACGTGCACAAGCCCTATCCTCGCATCTATGCGCTGCTCGCCCGCCACGCGGGCTTCGATTCCGCCCTCATCGTGCGCGGCGTCGAGGGCGGCGTGATTCCGTCGCTGGCGCAGACCGGCAAGGTGTTTCACTACCACGATCGCGGCGAGGAGACGTCCACGGAATTCAGGCCCGCCGAGCTGGGAATCGATCAGACGGTGCGGGCGCCGCGGCTTCCTGGAGGAGCCGCGGACGGCGCGACGGAGGACGACGATAGCGCGCCGACGCTCGATCGTGCCGCCATCTCAAAAGCAGCCGCCGAGGCCGGCCTGGCGGCACTCGCCGGCGCGCCAGGCGCCACGCGCGACAGCCTGATCTACGGCGCCGCGCTGTGCCTGTGGCATCTCGGGCGCCACGGCTCCGTCAAAGGCGCTGCGGAGGCCGTGCGTGGCGTGCTCGATCGCGGCGAGGCGCTGGACCGGCTGCAGCGCATGCGCCGGGCAGCACGGTAATCAGCGCGGCGGTCAGGCGGCCGTCTTCATTCCCGCCTAGCGCCGACGCCCCGCGGCCTTGGCGCAGAACATCTCATAGAGGGTGGCCATGACCGCGGCCGCCTCCTGGCTCGCCAGCGAGTAGTAGATTGACTGCGCTTCGCGGCGCGTCGCCACGATCCGTTTCCGCCGCAGCAGCGCGAGGTGCTGGGACATTCCCGACTGGCTCAAGCCGACCTGCCGCTCCAGCTCGCCCACGGATTTCTCGCCGCCCGCGAGCTGGCAGAGGATCAGCAGGCGCGAGGAATTCGCCATGGCCTTGAGCAGCGAGGTGGCCCGCCCGGCCTTCCTCTGCAATTCAGCGGGTTTCATGCCGTGTTTCCTCGAAAGTGTTGATCAGGATCAAAACGGTGAGAGCCGGTTAGCGCTATTTTTATGCGCCCATCAGTGAAATCGAGCCTGCTCGCAGGCGCGCGAATCGCAAGGCAATTCTAGGCGATGGGGCTGCGCCCGGCAACGCGGCTCGCCCCGCGCGTGGCCGCCAGCGGCGCAAAGGGCAATGGCGACCGGACGCGGAAAGGCGCGATCCTCCTTGACACGGGCGGCATTCGAGTATCAAATTTATCTAATATTCATGTTTACTAATATTGAAGCGCGCGCAGGTGCGGGAGTGAAGCAGCCGCGCGGGCTCGTGGCTCGATGACAGGGGTGGCTGTGACGACGGTGGTGCTCGACGCAAAGGGCCTGAATTGCCCGCTGCCGATCCTCAGGGCAAGGAAGGCCCTGAAGGACGTGCCCGCGGGCGGTCTGCTCGAAATCCACGCCACCGATCCGGGCTCGGTCAAGGACTTCGCGGCGTTCTGCCGCCAGACCGGAAACGAGCTCCTCGCTGCAAGCCAGGACGGCAACGTGTTCAAGTTCGTCATCAAGCGCCTCAGATAGGAGCGTTCCCATGGGCGTCACCCCGGATACCGCATTGCTCGATGAGCTGATCAAGCGCCGGCTCGACGAATTGCTGCCGCAGAAGCTCGAGGAGAAGCTCGCGGAGCTGCGCGAGAAGAAAACCCCGTCGATGACGATCATCGCGACGAAAGGCACGCTCGACTGGGCGTACCCGCCCTTCATCCTCGCCTCGACCGCCGCGGCGCTCGGCTGGAACGTCTCGGTGTTCTTCACCTTCTACGGCCTCCAACTTCTGCGCAAGGACCTGAGCCACCTCAAGGTGAGCCCGCTCGGCAATCCGGGGATGCCGATGAAAATGCCGTTCGGCCCCGACTGGTTCAAGGGCATCAACTGGAACATCCCGAACGTGATCGAGGCGGGTATTCCGGGCTTCGAGTCGGTCGCCACGTCGCTGATGAAGCAGACGATCAAGAACAAGGGCGTCGCGTCGATCCCGGAGCTGCGCTCGGCATGCGTCGAAGCGGGCGTGAACCTGATCGGCTGCCAGATGACCGTCGATCTGTTCGGCTTTTCTCACGACGATTTCATTCCCGAAGTGAAGGAATACGTGGGCGCGGCGACGTTCCTGCCGATGGCGCGGGACGCCGACGTCAGCCTGTTCATCTAATCGCGGCAACAGGAGAGGGAAACGACATGAGAAAGCTCGCAATCTGCGCGGCGGTCGCCGCGGCCTTGGCGCCGGGCCTGGCGCATGCCACTGACGGCTATTACCAGCACGGCTACGGCATCAAGGCCAAGGGACGGGCAGGCGCCGGCACTGCGATGGCGGTCGACGCATTTGGTGGCGCAACTAATCCTGCCGCGATGGTTTTTGTCGGCGACCGCATCGATTTCGGGGTGGATCTGTTCAGCCCGATACGCGAAGCCTCACGTACGGGAAGCGCGGTCGGCATCGATGGGCAAGCCGAGAGCGACAGCAACTTCTTCTTGATCCCGGAGTTCGGCTACAACAAGATGATCAGTCCCAGCACGTCGCTTGGCGTCACCGTCTACGCCAACGGCGGGATGAATACCGACTATCCAGGCGGCCAGATAGCCGGCGGCGCTTGCGCCGGTTTCAACCCGACTCCGGGGCCATATAACCTGTTATGCGGCAACGGGCGGCTGGGAGTTGACCTGATGCAGCTCGTCATTGCCCCGACGCTTGCCTACAAGGTCAGTCCCAGCCACGGCTTCGGCATCTCGCCCCTCATTGGCATCCAGAGCTTCGCGATCGAAGGCGCGCAGGCGTTCGCCGGATTCTCGACTTCGCCGAACGACCTAACCAACAAGGGCCACGACACGGCTTACGGCTATGGCGTCCGGGTCGGCTGGTTCGGGCAGTTGAGCAGCACGGTGTCGGCCGGCGCGGCGTACTCGACCAAGATCTACATGACCGAGTTCGACAAGTACAAGGGGCTCTTCGCCGAAAAGGGCGATTTCGACATGCCCGAGAACTACAACGTGGGCATTGCGGTCAAGGCGACGCCCAAGCTCACCGTCCTCGCTGATTACCGGCGGATCAACTACGAAGACATTCCATCCGTGGGCAACCCGAGCGCGGGCCTTCTCCAGTGCGCGGGCGGCAACACGAGCTACTGCCTGGGCGGGAGCAACGGCGCGGGATTCGGCTGGCAGAACGTGAACGCCTACAAGCTGGGGTTCGAGTACCAGTACAGCAATGAACTGACGCTGCGCGCCGGCTACAGCCATAACGACAACCCGATCCGCGCCCAGGATGTGACCATCAACATCCTCGCGCCCGGCGTCGTCGAGGATCACGTGGCGCTCGGCTTCACCTACAAGAGGAAGAGCGGCGGTGAGTTGACCATGTATTACATGCACGCGTTCGAGAACGAGGTGACGGGGCCTTCGTTCTTCAACAATTTCACGGCTCCTGCCTCGTCGGGAACCGAAACCATCAAGATGTACCAGAACTCGATCGGCATCGCCTACGGCTGGAGAATGTAGCCGCGCGCCGCAATCAAGAAGGCGTGGTAGATTGAGGCCGGGCAACTGGCCTCATTTTTTTGGCTGGTGCCGGCGAAGGGGCCCGCCGGGCACGGCAGGGGTACCAGGAGAACGGGCAATGGCTCGTATATCGCGGCGCGTATGGCTCGCTCGCATGGCGGGGGGTGGTGTAGCGCTGGCAATGGGAATGGCGCAGCTGCGGCGCGCCCTGGCGCGCGGCGCGGTGGAGACGGGCGTTGCGCGGGTGCGGGGCGAGGTGCGCGTCAATGGCATGCCCGCCCGGGTCGGGATGGAAGTGAAGCCGGGAGACGTCATCACGACCGGGCGCGATGCGGAGCTTGTCGTGGTGGTCGGGAGCGACGCCTTCCTGGTGCGGGCCCAGTCGCGGGTCGAGCTGGCGGGGGACGCGGCGCGGCTGCTCGTCACCGGGCTGCGCCTGGTGACCGGCGCGCTGCTCTCGGTGTTCGAGCCGGGAAGGCCGAAGGCGATCCGCACGGCGACGGCGACGATCGGCATCCGCGGCACGGGCATCTATGTGGAAATGGAGGGGAACCGGACCTACGTCTGCACCTGCTACGGCGAGGCGGTGCTGACACCGGTGGACGATCCCGCGGCGGCGGAAACGGTGTTTACCGAGCACCACGACCACCCGCGCTATATCTACCGCAAGGGCATGCCGCGCATGATCGAAGCCGCGCCGGTGATCAACCACTCCGACGCCGAGCTTTCCATGCTGGAGGGCCTCGTCGGCCGCGTGCCGCCTTTCGAGTTCGTCTACACCCCGTACTAGCCGGGCGCACGCTCACTGATCGATGATGCCGAGCCGCACGTAGATCGGCCGGATATGGCTGCGCAGCCGGGGCAGTTGCCGCGCAAGCCAGAGCGCGACGGCAACGCAGGCGAGGCCCCCGGCCGCCAGCGCGTTGGCCGCGCCGATCCCGGAGGCGAGCGCTCCCGCCGCGAGGCTCCCCACGGGGTACATCCCGAGAAAGGCCATGGTGTAGAAGCCGCTGACCCGCCCGCGCATGGCGTCCTCGACGATGGTGTGCATGATGGTGGAGATCCCGTTGATGGTGATCACGATGCCCGCGCCCGCAACCGCCATCATGGCGAGCGAGAGCCAGTATTGGGTCGAGTAGGAGAACACGGCGAGGGCGGCACCGGCCATGCCGCACGCCGCTACGACCCAGCGCAGGAGCCCGCGCAATTCCTTGCGCGAGGCGAGGCCGAGGATGCCGCAGATCCCTCCCAGCCCGGCGGCGCCGATCAGGAATCCCAGCGTGTCCGCACCCCCGGCGAACACTTCCGCCGCGAAAATCGGCATGAGCGCCTGGTAGGGCGTCGCCAGGAAGCTCACCAGCGCGACGACCGGCAGCAGCAGCCGCACCGGCAGCAGGTCCCAGGCATAGGCGGCTCCCTCCCGGAATCCGCGCCAGATCGAGCCAGAGGGCGGCGGCGACCCACGCGCGGCGACCACCATCATCGAAATCGGGACGAGCGCAAACACCTTGGTCACGCCGTTCACCAGGAAGCAGAACGCTTCGCTCGATACCGCCAGCATCACGCCCGCGATGGTGGGGCCGATCATCCGCGCCGTGTTGTACATCCCGGAGTTGAAAGCGACGGCGCTCGGTAGATCCTGGCGTGCGGGCACCATCTCAGGGAGGAAGGACTGGCGAATCGGCGCGTCGATCGCCATCACGATGCCGAGCGCGGAGGCCATGACGATGATGTGCCAGACCGCGACGATGTCGAGATAGGCGAGGGCTGCGAGCGTGAACGCAGGAACCGACGCGGCGCCCTGGGTGATGAGCAGCAGCTTCCTGCGCGGCACGCGGTCCGCCCACAGGCCGCCGAAGGGCGCGAGCACCAGGACTGCAATCTGCCCGGCGAACGCCGTCACGCCCAGCAGCAAGGCCGAGCCGGTCAGGCGGTAGACGAGCCAGCTCATCGCGATCTGCTGCACCCAGTAGCCGATGACCCCCAGCGACTGGCCGAGAATGTACAGGCGGAAATTGCGGTGGTGGAAGGCGCGCAGCGAGTGGATCACGCGAGCTGCTGCAGCTGCTCGTTCACCTTCGCGAGCGTGGCAGCGTGGCGGGCAAGGCGCTCCTTCTCCTGCGCGACGATCAGCGGCGGCGCGCGCTCGATGAAGTCGCGGTTCTCGAGCCTTGCTTGGGCCTTGGCGATTTCCGCCTCGAGCCGCAGCCGCTCCTTGTGCAGCCGCTCGCGCTCGGCGGACATGTTGACCTCGATCTTCAGCATCAGGCGGTGCTCGCCGACGATCGAGACCGGCGCGCCCGCCGCGGGCAGCGCGCCCTCGACGATGACGACCTCGGAGAGCCGCGCCAGCGCGACGAGGTAGGGCACGAAGGGCGCAAGCCGCGCCCGGTCGCCCTGGATCAGCAGCGGCAGCTTCTGCGAGGGCGCGACGTTCATCTCGGCGCGCAGCGTGCGGCAGGCGTTGGTCAATTCCTTCAGCAGCGCGATTTCCCGCTCCGCTGCCTCATCCAGCTTCTCCGGCTGCGCCTCCGGATAGCGGGCAAGCATGATGGAGGCGCCGCGCTTGCCGGCGAGCGGCGCCGCTTTCTGCCACAGCTCCTCGGTGATGAAGGGAATCAGGGGGTGCGCGAGGCGCAGGATGGTTTCGAGCACGCGCGCGAGCGTGCGCCGGGTCGCCCGCTCGCGCGCGTCACCGCCCGCGGCGAGCTGCACCTTGGCGAGCTCGACGTACCAGTCGCAGTACTCGTCCCACGTGAGCTCGTAGATCGCGCGCGCGAGATTGTCGAACCGGTATTCGCGGAATGCCTGGTGGGCTTCGGCCTCGGCGCGCTGCAGCCGGCTCACGATCCAGCGGTCGGCGACCGAGAGCTCGACCGGCAACGTCTCGTCGATCCCGGTGTCGCGCCCTTCGCAGTTCATCAGCACGAAGCGCGTCGCATTCCAGAGCTTGTTGCAGAAATTCCGGTAGCCGTCGCAGCGCGAGAGGTCGAACTTGATGTCGCGCCCGTGCGAGGCGAGGCTGGCGAAGGTGAAGCGCAAGGCGTCGGTGCCGAAGGCCGCAATGCCCTTCGCAAACTGGCGGCGCGTGGTGGCCGCGATGCCCTCGGCCTGCCGCGGATCCATGAGGCTCGAGGTGCGCTTCGCGACGAGCGCGTCGAGACCGATGCCATCGACGATGTCCAGGGGGTCGAGGATGTTGCCCTTAGACTTCGACATCTTCTGGCCCTCGGCGTCGCGCACCAGCCCCGTGATGTAGACCTCGCGGAACGGCACCTTGCCGGTGAAAGGCAGCGTCATCATCACCATGCGCGCGACCCAGAAGAAGATGATGTCGAAGCCCGTCACCAGCACCGAGGAGGGCAGGTACATGCGCAGCGCCGGGTTGTCCGCGGGCCAGCCGAGGGTCGAGAATGGCCACAGCGCCGAGGAGAACCACGTGTCGAGCACGTCCTCGTCCTGGCGCAGGTCGGAGGAGGTGATCTTGCCGCCGCTCCTCACGCGCTCGAGCATCGCCTGCCGGTGCCGCGCCTGCGCTTCCTGCCGCGTGCGCGCGACGAAGACGGTGCCTTCGCTGTCGTACCACGCCGGAATGCGGTGCCCCCACCACAGCTGCCGCGAAATGCACCAGTCTTGGATGCCGGTCAGCCACTGGTTGTAGGTCGTCGTCCAGTTCTCCGGCACGAAGCGAACCTCGCCACGCGCCACCGCGTCGAGCCCTGCCTTCGCCAGCGTGTCCATCTTGACGAACCACTGGTCAGTCAGCATCGGCTCGACGACCGCTCCGGTGCGCCCGCAGCGCGGCACCATCAGCTTGTGCGGCGCCGCCTCCGCGATCAGTCCCTGGTCCTTGAGATCCACAAGGACCTTCTCGCGCGCTTCGAACCGGTCGAGCCCGCGGTAGGCGGCCGGCGCGTTGTCGTTCACGCGGGCGTCCAGCGTGAAGATGCCGATCGGCTCGAGCTTGTGGCGCAATCCCACCTGGTAGTCGTTGAAATCGTGCGCGGGCGTGATCTTCAGGCAGCCGGAGCCGAATTCCGGGTCGACGAGAGCGTCCGCGATAACCGGGATCTTGCGCCCGGCCAACGGCAGCAGCACCTGCTGCCCGATGTAGGCCTGGTAGCGGGGATCGTCGGGGTGCACGGCGACGGCGACGTCGCCCAGCATGGTTTCCGGCCGCGTAGTCGCGACGACGAGAAAGTCGGCGCCGGAGGCGAGCGGGTAGCGAATGTGCCACAGGGTGCCGGCCTCCTCCTCGGACTCGACCTCGAGATCCGATACCGCGCTTTTCAGGACCGGATCCCAGTTGACGAGCCGCTTGCCGCGGTAGATCAGGCCCTGCTCGTGCAGCCGCACGAAGACTTCCGTCACCACCGCCGACAGCCCGTCATCCATGGTGAAGCGCTCCCGCCCCCAGTCGCAGGACGCCCCGAGCCGGCGCATCTGGCGCGTGATGGCGGAGCCCGACTCCTCCTTCCAGCGCCAGACGCGCTCGATGAACCGCTCGCGGCCCAGCGCCTGCCGCGATGTGCCTTCGGCCTCGAGCTGGCGCTCGACCACGATCTGGGTCGCGATGCCGGCGTGGTCGGTTCCCGGCTGCCAGAGCGTGTGGTAGCCGCGCATCCGGTGGTAGCGCGTGAGCGCGTCCATGAGCGTGTGCTGGAAGGCGTGCCCCATGTGCAACGTCCCGGTGACGTTGGGCGGCGGCAACAGGATGCAGTAACGGCGGGGATTGGACTCGTCGAGACCGGCCCGGAAGTAGCCGTTTCTCTCCCAAGCGGCATACCACCGGGATTCAATGGCCGCGGGCTCGTAGCTCTTGGCGAGCGCCGTGGTCGAAGGCGCCCCCCCCGGCGCCCCGGAAGCCATGGCCGAGGCCGCCTCGGCTTCCTGCAGCGCGCTTCGCGCATCGACCGCGACGCGCAGGTTCTTCATTTGCGCGCGCAGCGTCTCCTCGATCGAGGCGCGCACGAGTCCGTTGATGTCGGCCTTGATCTCCATGCTGATCTTGGCGAGCGCCGCGTCGAGCGCGCTGCCGATCTCGGGCATGAAGCGCTCCTGCATGACTTTCGTGATCTGCTGATCGAGGTCGCGCTTCAGTCTCTGGTAGAGGCTGTGCTCGAGGTTCTGGGCCTGCACGCGGGAGATGACTTCGCCCGAGGCGGACGTCACGGCGGGCAGCCGTTCCGCGGGGATGATCTCGGTCAGCGTGGGTATGCCAGGATCCGGCGCTGGCGGCGCCTCTGTTTCCGACAGTGTCGGAACCGCAGCGGCTGCGGCGGGCGCCGCCGCTGCGCCGCGCAGCCGCGCGAGCAGAGCGTCCGCACGCCTCAGCAGCTCATCGCCTTCGTCCGGGCGCTCCGGTTGCTCGGCCATCAGCCTGCGGTGTGTCGAGATCGGGCGCCGCCCCGGCTGAGATCGTGGGTGCGGATCTCGTAGCCGCGGTCGCGGTAGAAGCGGAAGCGCTCCCGCGCCTGCGCGCGGTCCTGCTCGTCGAGGCTGACGATTTCGATCAGCCGCTGGAACCGGCTGAAGAACGGCGGCCACTCGGGTCGCAAGTTCAGGAGCACTTCCTCATGCAGCAGCTCCTCGCCGCGACAGTCGACGATCACCGGCGTCTGAGCGGCCAGCGGGTCCTCGGGCGCGCAGTGGGGCACGAACCCGATCGACGGCGTCATCCACAGCGCGCGATCGAAGCGTTGCGCAGCCTCGCGGTCGGCGCAGAAGACGGTGACCTTCAGGCCGTGCGCGAACGCCTTGGCCGCGAGCTGGCACGCAGTCTTCAACCGGTCCTCGACGTGCGTGTAGAAATCGATCTGCGTCACGCCTTCGTCCGCAGGCGGTTGACGAGGAACTGGGTCAGCAGCGGCACCGGGCGTCCCGTCGCCCCTTTTTCCTTCCCGCTCTTCCACGCCGTGCCCGCAATGTCGAGGTGGGCCCATTTGTACTTTTTCGTGAATCGCGCGAGAAAGCACGCGGCGGTCACCGCCCCGGCGGGACGCCCGCCGATATTGGCGAAATCCGCGAAATTGCTCTTCAGCTGCTCCTGGTAATCGTCCCACAGCGGCAGGCGCCATACCCGGTCGCAGGCGTCGTCGCCGGCTGCCGTCACCTCGCGCGCGAGCGCCTCGTCGTTGGCGAAGAGGCCGGTGGCAACGTGTCCGAGCGCGATGACGCAGGCGCCGGTCAGGGTGGCGATGTCGATCACCGCGGCCGGGCGGAAGCGCTCGATGTAGGTCAGCGCGTCGCACAGGATCAACCGGCCTTCGGCGTCGGTGTTGAGAACCTCGACCGTCTGGCCCGACAGGCTCTTCACGATGTCGCCCGGGCGCGTCGCGCGCCCGCCCGGCATGTTCTCGGTCGAGGGAATGGCGCCGACGAGGTTCAGCGGGAGCCGCATCTCGCCCGCGGCCTTCATGGTGCCGAGGACCGCGGCCGCGCCACACATGTCGAATTTCATCTCGTCCATGTCCGCGGCGGGCTTGATCGAGATGCCGCCGGTGTCGAAGGTGATGCCCTTGCCGACGAGCACAACCGGCTTCATGTTGCGCGGGCCGCCCCGGTGCTCAAGCGTGATGAACCGCGGGGGCTCCGCGCTGCCTTGCGCCACCGATAGCAGCGTGCGCATGCCGAGGCGCTCCATGTCCTCGCGCCCGAGCACCGTCAGTTTCATGCGATAGCGCTTGGCGAGCTCGCGCGCCTGGTCGGCGAGATGGGAGGGAGTGCACACGTTGGGGGGCAAATTGCCGAGGTCCCGCGCGAGGTTGACGCCATGCGTCACGGCGAGTCCCTGCTCGAGGCCGGCGGCAGCGCGCCTGGACGCGGCACGATCAACCGAGAGAGCGAGGCGGCGAAGCCGCGGGCGGTCCTCCGCGTCCTTGCTCTTCATCTGCGTGAAGCGATAGCCGGCTGCGCCCGCCACCGCCACCGCATGCGCCACCCGCCACTGCGCGTCGCGGCCTCCCACCGCGAGCTCGGTGAGGTGAAGCGACGCCTCCTCCGCGCCGGTGGCATGAAGGGCGCCGACCGCCGCGGCGACCGCTTCGCGATAGCGTTTCTCGCTGAATTCCTCTTCGCGGCCGAGCCCCACCAGCAGTATCCGCCCGGCGGCGCCGGGCACGTCGTGCAGCAGCAGCGTCGTGCCAGGCCTGCCCTCCATGTCGCCGCGGCGCAGGACCTTGCCCAGGTGTCCCGCGGCCGCGCGGTCGAGCGCCGCGGCCGCGGCGCAGAGGCGCCGCATTTCGAACACGCCAACCACGATGCAACCGTTGGCGCCGGTCTGCGGTGCGCCGCTTTTTATGCTAAATTCCATCGTGCGCGCTCTGATGAGTTAGAACCCTGATTCATTTCGCATTCTAGCAGCCTGTTGGATTCGAGCGAATGAGCGTGGTGTGTCGGTCTGCCACGGGGGTGCCGGGCGCAACCGGCGTCCCGCGGGCTGTGCTCAAGTGATCTTCCGGACCGCGCTTCTGCGCGAGCTCGCGGCCGCGGCGGCGGCGATCTTCGTCGTCCTGGTCGGCATTGTCCTCACCACGGTGCTGGTGCGGCTGCTCGGGCAGGCGGCGTCCGGCGCCATCACCTCCACCGGCATCGTGGCGCTCCTCGGCTTCGCCTTGATCAACTACCTGCCGGTGCTGCTCTCGCTCACGCTCTTCATTGCGGTGCTGATGACGCTCACGCGCAGCTACCGCGACTCCGAGATGGTCGTATGGTTCGCCGCCGGCATGAGCCTCACGCAATGGATCCGTCCCGTGCTGACGTTCGCCGCGCCGCTGGTGCTGCTGATTGCATTGCTCTCGCTGGTGCTTTCGCCGTGGGCCGTATCCAACACCGAGGAAGTCCGCCGCCAGATGGACAGCCGCAGCGACGTGTCGCAGGTCACGCCCGGCGTGTTCCGTGAGTCGCGCCACGCCGAGCGCGTGTACTTCATGGAGGAAGTTCCCGGCGCGGAGAATCTCGTCGCCAACGTGTTCGTGAGCGCCACCCAGCACGGCAGGCAGGGCGTCATGGTCGCGGCCCGGGGCTTCCAGGAGATCGCGGAGAACGGCGATCGCTTTCTCGTCCTGCTCAACGGCCGCCGCTACGAAGGCGAGCCGGGCTCCACGGAGTACAAGGTCTACGAGTTCGAGCGCTACGCGATGCGCGTCGAGACCGTGGAGTCGCGCGCGCCGCGCGCGCCCTCCACCAAAGCGCTCACCACCCTCGAGTTGCTGCGCGAGCCGACACCGCGCAACCTGGCCGAGCTGTCCTTTCGCGTGGGATTGCCGACGGCCACGCTAATCCTGTCGCTGCTGGCGATTCCCCTGTCCTTCGTCAATCCGCGGGCCGGGCGCTCGCTGAACCTCGTGCTGGCGCTCCTGATCTACATGACCTACAGCAACCTGATTTCGATCACCCAGGCCTCGATTGCGCAGTCGCGCGTCTCTCCCATGACCGGGCTGCTGGGCGTGCATGCCGTCATGCTGCTGCTCCTGTTCGCGCTCTTTTACCGGCGGCTCATGGTGTTTTCGCTGTTCCGGCTGGTGCGATGAAGACGCTGCGGCGCTATCTGGCAACGGAGATCCTGGCGGCAACCGCCCTGGTGATCGCCGCGCTGCTGAGTCTGTTTGCGTTCTTCGACCTGCTCGATCAGCTGAAGGACCTCGGCCGCGGCGCGTACAACATACGCCGGATACTGATCCACGTCCTGCTCTCGGTGCCGGATCACGCCTACGGGCTGCTTCCGGTCGCAGCCCTGATCGGCACGCTGTTTGCGCTCGCGCAGCTGGTGGCGGGCTCGGAATATACCGTGATGCGGACATCCGGGGTATCCGCGACGCGCCTGGCGGGAACCCTGGCGTCGATCGGCGTGGGGTTCGCTGCGCTCACCTTCGTATTTGGCGAGGTCATCGCGCCGCCTGCGGAGCAGCTCGCGCAGCGCGTGCGTTCCCAGGCCATTTCCGGGGTGGTCGCGCAGGAATTCCGCTCGGGGCTGTGGATCAAGGATGACCAGCGCTTCATCAACGTGGTCGAGGTGATGCCCGACACGACGCTGAGGGGCGTGCGTATCTACGAATTCGACGCCGATTCCCGGCTGCGCTCGGTCAGCTTCGCCCAGCGCGGGCGCTACCAGAGCGGGCGCCGCTGGCTGCTGCAGGACGTCATCCAGACGCAGTTCGACGAGATGAGGACCTCGGTGCAGGAAGTCGCGGAGATGGAGTGGCAATCCGTGCTCGATCCCGACTTGATTTCGGTGCTCCTCGTCAAGCCCGAGCAGATGTCGGCGTGGAACCTCTACTCCTACTCCCAGCACCTGAAGGAGAACCGCCAGAAAGCGCTGCGCTACGAAATCGCATTGTGGGCCAAGTTCGTCCACCCCCTCGCGCTGGTCGTGATGATGGTGCTGGCGCTGCCGTTTGCGCACATCCAGAGCCGGCAAGCGGGCGTCGGCGCCAAGATCTTTACCGGCATCATGCTGGGCGTTCTGTTCTATTTCCTGAACCGCCTGTTCTCGCATCTCGGCCTGCTCAACGACTGGCCGCCGTTTGCGGCCGCGATTACGCCCACCGCGATATTTCTGACGGTTGCGATCACGATGATGTGGTGGCAGGAACGGAGATGATCTTGGTGCCGGCGAGCCGGTCGTGCAGGAACAGGCCGTCGCGGTCCACGAGGGCCCACGCGAAGCCGCTGCCCGCCAACAGGCAGCCCAAAAGTGCGAACACGAAGCGGCCCAACGCCTGCCGGAATGTAAGCGCGGAGCCGGCACGCGTGACGACGCGCAGGCGCCAGGTCTTCATCGGAAGCGTCTGGCCGCCGCGGCGCCACTGCCAGACGAAATACGTCGCGGCCACCGCGACGAGATAGATCTGAAGCAGCGGGCGCGCCACGATGGCGCCGGCTGGATGGATGATCATGACGAAGGGCAGCGTGGCTGCGGCGAGCAGCGCGCAAAGCAGCAGGGCCTCGTAGGTCAGGGCAAACGCGCGCCGGGAAAGGCTCGCGAGCGGCATCTCGGGCGGCGCGCCATGCCCGACGGCAGAGCGCATGGTGGGCGCGCGGCGGGCGGCTATTGCGCGGTCGGCGCGGGGGCGCCCGCAGTCGCAGGGCCCGGCGACGGCTTGGTGCTCGGGGGCGCCGGGACTGCAATCGACGTTGCCTCATCGGCAACCTGCGGGTCGGGCGGCGCCGGCGGGTCCGATGGCGAAAAATCCGGCTGCTGCGCGAGCGAGCGCTGGTAGCGCTGCCACTGGGCCGTGACTTCCCGCCGCTTGTCTGGGGGCAGCTTCTTCAGCGCCTGGTACTTGTCGCGCGCCGCCGCGCGCTGCGCGGGTGTCAGCTTGGCCCAGTTGGCCATCCGCTTCTGCAGCCGCTGCTGCTCCTGCGGCTTCATCCTGGGATAGCGCTCGGCGATCTCGATCCATTTCTTCCGCCGCACCTGATCCATCTTGTCCCATTCAAGCGCCAGCGGGGCGAGGATCTTCTGCTGCGCAGGCGTCAACTCGGTCCAGGCCGGGCGGGCGGGCTTCCTTGCGTCCGCCTTGCTCTGCGCCGCAGCCGCCGGGAGCGCGAGAGCGAGCCCGATGATCAGCGCGACGAGCGCTTGAGCCATGAGTCGAAGCCCTTGTCGAGGTAGGCGTTGATCGGCAGCTCGTCGGTCAGCAGATAGAGGTCAATCTCGGTGATGCCATTGGCCGGCCGCGTGCTCTGCCAGTAGAGAACGCCCGCGGTTGCGAGCACAAGCGCCGTCGCCGCGATCAGCAAGGAGCCACCGTGGAAACGGCCCCGCGTCAGCCTGGCAACCGCGTGCCCGGCCCAAGCGAGGCCGAACGCAGCAACGCGCTCCTCGCGATAACGCGACAACGCGTTCCGGCGCGCGGCGGCCAGCCGCTCGCGCACGTGGGGCTCAAGCCGATCCACGCCGTCGTCCAGGTACTGAACGAGCTTTCTTGCCAGCTCGTGTTCCGGCTGGTTCATAGTTTGATCCCCTGTTTCGCCAGCATAACCGCGAGCGCATGGCTTGCCCGCGAGCAGTGCGTTTTGACGCTACCCTCGGAGCAACCCATGATCTTCGCGGCTGCCGTGACGTCCAGTTCCTCCCAATAACGCAGCAGGAACGCCTGGCGTTGACGCGCCGGCAGCCTCTCCAGTGCTTTCTCAATCAAAGCAAGCACTTGGGAGCGCTCCGCGTCCTCCGCCGGCGCGCCCAAAAATTTGGAGTCGTCCGCCACCTCCAAAGTTTCCAGGGGATCGGCGTCCTCGTCGGCATCCCCCGCGAGCAGGCTCGAAATCGGCATCGTCCAGATCGAGCGCACCTTCTGGCGGCGGAAGTGATCGCGAATGGTGTTTTGCAGGATGCGCTGAAACAGCAAGGGCAGTTCGGCAGCCGGGCGCGCGCAATATCTCTCGGTGAGCTTGAGCATGGCGTCCTGCACGATATCCAGGGCGGCTGAATCGTCCCGCACTGCGAACAGCGCCTGCTTGTAAGCGCGGCGCTCGACTTCGGCGAGAAAATCCGAAAGTTCTTTCTGAGTGGCCAGGGGTCCCGCCTTGTTGCGAACGGCCGGCTGCCGGACTGCGGCAGAGAAGCGGTCTCGTGCGTGCTCGCCCGCCGAGTCCGGGGCATCTTAGCAAATCGCGAAGAGGGCGCAAGCAATGCGCCCCCGACTCCCGGATTTCGCTCTATCCTCCTGTTTAAAGGGATATTTTACTTGACCGGTGCAGGGCGAACCGGTAACGTTACACGTTTCCGATTTTGCCTGAGCAAACGATGGAACTCACCGGCGCCGAAATCGTCGTGCGTTGCCTCCAGGAGGAGGGAGTCGAGTACGTGTTCGGCTACCCCGGCGGTGCTGTGCTCTTCATCTACGATGAATTGTTCAAGCAGGACCGCGTGAAGCACATCCTGGTGCGGCACGAGCAGGGCGCCGTGCACGCGGCCGATGGCTACGCGCGCTCCACCGAAAAGGTCGGGGTTTCGCTCGTGACCTCGGGTCCCGGCGTCACCAACGCCGTGACCGGCATTGCGACCGCCTACATGGATTCGATCCCGCACGTCGTGATCACCGGCCAGGTCCCGACCCATGCCATCGGGCTCGACGCGTTCCAGGAGTGCGATACGGTCGGCATCACGCGCCCCTGCGTGAAGCACAACTTCCTGGTGAAGGATGTGAAGGACATCGCGCTCACCATGAAGAAGGCGTTCTACATCGCGTCCACCGGGCGGCCCGGACCGGTGGTGGTGGACATTCCGAAGGACATCACCACCGCCAAGGCCGAATTCAGCTACCCCGGCGCGATCGAGATGCGATCCTACAACCCGGTCATCAAGGGTCACGCCGGCCAGATCAAGAAGGCGATCCAGGCGCTGATGAGAGCCAAGCGCCCGATGGTTTATACCGGCGGTGGCGTCGTCCTGGGCGGGGCGGCGGAAGAGCTCGCGCAGCTCGTGCGCCTGCTCGGGTACCCCTGCACCAATACCCTGATGGGGCTCGGCGGCTATCCCGCGACCGATCGCCAGTTCCTCGGCATGCTCGGCATGCACGGCACCTACGAGGCCAACATGGCGATGCAGCATTGCGACGTGCTGCTCGCGATCGGCGCGCGGTTCGATGACCGCGTCATCGGCAACCCCAAACACTTCTTTGCGGAACCCCGCACCATCATCCACGTTGACATCGATCCGTCCTCGATCTCCAAGCGGGTGAAGGTCGACATTCCGATCGTGGGCAACGTGCGCGAGGTGCTGCGGGATCTGATCCGCTACCTCGATCAAGCAAAGGAGCGCCCCGACCGCGAGGCGCTGAAGACCTGGTGGACGCAGATCGAGCTGTGGCGCTCGCGCGACTGCCTCAAGTATGACCGCGCGAGCCCGATCATCAAGCCGCAGTACGTGATCGAGAAGCTCTACGAGGTGACTGGCGGCGAGGCGTTCGTCACCTCGGATGTCGGGCAGCACCAGATGTGGGCGGCGCAGTTCTACAAGTTCAACAAGCCGCGGCGCTGGATCAATTCCGGCGGGCTGGGCACGATGGGCTTCGGGCTTCCTGCGGCGATGGGCGTCAAGCTCGCGCATCCCGAGGCCATGGTCGCCTGCGTCACCGGCGAGGCGAGCGTGCAGATGTGCATCCAGGAGCTCTCGACCTGCAGGCAGTACCGGCTCCCGATCAAGGTCGTGAACCTGAACAACAAGTACATGGGCATGGTGCGCCAGTGGCAGGAGTTCTTTCACGGCAACCGCTACGCCGAGTCGTACATGGACGCGCTGCCGGACTTCGTGAAGCTCGCCGAATCCTACGGCCACGTCGGCATCAAGGTCGAGAAGCCGGAGGACGTCGAGCCCGCCTTGAAGGAGGCGTTCGCGCGCACCGACGATCTGGTGTTCATGGACTTCATCACCGACCAGACCGAGAACGTGTTTCCGATGGTCCCAGGCGGCAAGGGGCTTTCGGAGATGATCCTGGTATGAGGCACATCATCTCGGTGCTGCTCGAGAACGAGGCCGGCGCGCTCTCGCGCGTGGCGGGGCTCTTTTCCGCGCGCGGCTACAACATCGAGTCGCTGACGGTGGCGCCGACCGAGGACTCGACGCTGTCGCGCATGACCGTCGTCACCGCAGGCTCGGACGAGGTGATCGAGCAGATCACCAAGCAACTGAACAAGCTGATCGACGTCGTGAAGGTGATCGACCTCTCCGAGGGCGATCACATCGAACGCGAGCTCATGCTGGTCAAGGTGCGGGCGGTCGGCAGGGATCGCGAGGAAATGAAGCGCATGGCGGATATCTTCCGCGGCCGCATCATCGACGTGACCGACAAGGATTACACCATCGAGCTGACCGGCACCGGCTCCAAGCTCGATGCGTTCCTGAAGGCCCTGGACCGCGCCGCGATCCTGGAGACCGTGCGCACCGGCGCCTCCGGAATCGGCCGCGGCGAGCGGGTATTGAGAGTGTAGCGGGTCAGCTCCCAGCGACCAGCCCGTCAGCCTGCGCCGGATCGGGCCAAGCTGAAGGCAGACACCGTTGGCTGACAGCTGTTGACCAAAGGGAAATTCATGAAGATTTTCTACGACAAGGATGCCGACCTCTCGCTGATCAAGCGCAAGCACGTAGCCATCATCGGCTATGGCTCTCAGGGACACGCCCACGCCAACAACCTGCGCGATTCCGGCGTCAAAGTGAGCGTGGGCCTGCGCAAGGGCGGCGCATCGTGGGGCAAGGCAAAGAACGCTGGCCTGCCGGTGAAGTCCGTCGGCGACGCGGTGAAGGGGGCGGACACCATCATGATCCTCCTTCCCGACGAGCACCACGCCCGCGTCTACCACGAGGAGATCGAGCCCAACATCAAGAAAGGCGCAACGCTCGCGTTTGCCCACGGCTTCAATATCCACTTCAAGCAGATCGAACCGCGCGCCGACCTCGATGTCATCATGATCGCGCCCAAGGGGCCCGGCCACCTCGTGCGCTCGACCTACACCCAGGGCGGCGGCGTGCCCTCCCTGATTGCCGTCTACCAGGATCCGAGCAAGAACGCGCGCGACGTCGCGCTATCATATGCCGCCGCAATCGGGGCGGCGCGCGCGGGAGTCATCGAGACCACCTTCCGCGAGGAATGCGAGACTGACCTCTTCGGCGAGCAGGTGGTGCTGTGCGGTGGCCTCACCGCGCTGATCCAGGCCGGCTACGACACCCTGGTGGAAGCGGGCTACGCACCCGAGATGGCGTATTTCGAGTGCCTGCACGAGGTCAAGCTGATCGTGGACCTCATCTACGAGGGCGGCATCGCCAACATGCGCTATTCGGTGTCGAACACCGCGGAGTACGGCGATTTCACGCGGGGGCCGCGTATCATCAATGAGCAGGTGCGCGCCGAGATGAAGAAGATCCTGCACGAGATCCAGACCGGCCAGTTTGCCAGGGAGTTCATTCTGGAAAACCAGGCCAACGCGCCGACGATGAAGGCGATGCGGCGCATGGCGGCGAGCCATTCGGTCGAGGTCGTGGGCGCTCGGCTGCGCGACATGATGCCCTGGATCAAGAAGAACCGGCTGGTGGACCAGTCCAAGAACTAGGATTCAGGATCGAAGACATACAGGATTGGGGATTGAGCCAAGCATGACGACACGTGACGACTCGCGGGCGGAACTCGATCCTCGGCCCTCGCTCCTTCATTCCGCGCGCAGCGCATACCCGCACCCCATCATTGCGCGGGAGGGGTGGCCGTTCATCGCGGCGTCGCTCGCCGCGGCGGTCGCGGCGCACTGGCTTGCCGGCGGCTGGTGGGCGGCCCCGCTGTGGCTCGCCGTCGCCTTCATGGTGCAGTTCTTCCGCGATCCGCCGCGCATCGTCCCGGGAGAGCCCAAGGCGGTGCTGTCACCGGCAGATGGGAGGATCGTCGCAGTCGAGCGGGCGCGCGATCCGTACCTCGAGCGCGACGCGCTCAAGCTCTCCGTGTTCATGAACGTTTTCAACGTGCATTCCAACCGCAGCCCGGTGGATGGGGAGATCCGCAACGCCTGGCACCATCCCGGCAAGTTTTTCAACGCCGAGCTCTCGAAATCATCGCTGGAGAACGAGCGCCACGCGCTGTGGCTGCGCACTGCCGCCGGTGCCGACGTCACGTGCGTGCAGATTGCCGGGCTCATTGCGCGCCGCATCCTGTGCTATGCCGTCCCCGGCCAGCGGCTCGCGCGCGGCGAGCGCTATGGCTTCATCCGCTTCGGGTCGCGGGTGGATGTCTATCTGCCGCCCGAGTCGCGGCCGGTCGCCGCCGTCGGCGACAAGGTCTACGCCACGGCGAGCCTCCTGGCGATGCTGCCGTAAGACACGCAGGGCGTGATCCGTGAATCGGGGGTCGTGAGCAATATGCGGGGCGCAATCCTGATTTGGGATCACGGATCACGAATTTCGGGGTCCTGAGCATGCAAGACGTGCGCGAGCACAAGCTGTTCATCAAGTCACGCTTCGCCCGGCGCGGCATCTACTGGCTGCCCAATCTGTTCACGACCATCGCGCTGTTCGCCGGCTTCTATGCGATCGTGCAGGCGATGAGCGGGCGCTTCGAGCAGGCCGCGATGGCGATTTTCATCGCCATGGTGTTCGACGGGCTCGACGGCCGCGTGGCGCGCCTGACGCGAACCCAGAGCGCGTTCGGCGCGGAGTACGACAGCCTTGCGGACATGGTGTCGTTCGGCGTCGCGCCGGCGCTGGTGGTGTACGTGTGGGCGCTCAAGGACTTTTCCGGCATGCAGACCGTGGCCTGGCTCGGGCCGTGGTTGACGACCAAGCTCGGCTGGATCGCCGCCTTCATCTACTGCGCGTGCGCCGCTCTGCGGCTGGCGCGCTTCAACACCACGCTCGACATCGCGGACAAGCGCTTCTTCCAGGGCCTGCCGAGCCCTGCCGCGGCGTGTGTCGTCGCGGGGCTGGTGTGGGCGTTGAACGAATACCAGATCAAGGGGCAGGACGTGAAATGGCTGGCGTGGGTGCTGACGATGGCTGCCGGCCTCACCATGGTCAGCAATTTCAAGTTCTACAGCGGCAAGGACATCAACCTGCGCAAGAGCGTGCCGTTCTCGGTGGTGGTCGGCATCACCTTCGGGCTGGTGGCCCTCTTCATGGTCTCCAGCACCCTGCCGGAAATGCTGTTCCTGCTTTTCGTGTGCTATGGCCTGTCGGGTTACGTCATCTGGGCCTACGAGCTGGTGAAGGGCAGGGGGCCGGGCCGCACGCCCCCGGCACCGCCGGCGGGCGCATGAGTTGCGCAGCGCGCGCAAAGCCGCTATATTTCAGCGCCATGCACCGTACGCAGCAGGTCACCGAGCTCCATCTCCGCACCAGCCTCGCGCTGGCCGGCCTGCTGCTGCGCCCCTAAGGCGCACACATCCCCTTTCCCACAATCTGATGTTGGTCCGGCGCGGCGCACCCCGCGGCGGAGATCTCATGAATACGCGCGCCCGGCGCCGTGACCGGCCCGGGAGCGGCAAGCACTGGAGGCACCATGGCCAAAGAGAAGCTCATTGTTTTCGACACCACGATGCGCGACGGCGAGCAGAGCCCGGGCGCTTCGATGACCAAGGAAGAGAAGCTGCGCATCGCGCGCCAGCTCGAGCGCATGCGCGTCGACGTGATCGAGGCGGGGTTTCCCGCCGCGAGCGATGGCGATTTCGACGCGGTGCGCGCGGTCGCCTCCATCGTCAAGGAGAGCATGGTGTGCGGGCTCGCCCGCGCCAATGAGTCGGACATCCGGCGCTGCGGCGAGGCAGTGCGGGGGGCGGCGCGCCCGCGCGTGCACACCTTCATCGCGACCTCGCCCATCCACATGGAAAAGAAGCTGCGCATGGAGCCCTCGCAGGTGATCGAGCAGGCGGTGCGGGCGGTGAAGTGGGCGCGCGAATATTCCGACAACGTGGAGTTTTCGCCCGAGGATGCCGGGCGCTCCGACATCGACTTTCTCTGCCGCATCCTCGAGCGGGTGATCAAGGCCGGCGCCACCACCATCAACATTCCGGACACGGTGGGTTACACGCTGCCCGAGCACTTCGGGAAGCTGATCCGGGACCTGCGCAGCCGCATCCCCAACTCGGACAAGGTCATATGGTCGGTGCACTGCCACAACGACCTTGGGCTGGCGGTCGCCAATTCGCTCGCGGCGGTGTTGAACGGCGCGCGCCAGGTCGAGTGCACGATCAACGGGCTGGGGGAGCGTGCCGGCAATGCGGCGCTCGAGGAAATCGTGATGGCGGTGCGCACGCGCCAGGACATGTTTCCGTGCGACACCAATATCGACGCGACACAGATCGTTCCGGCGAGCCGGCTCGTCGCTGGCATCACCGGCTTCCCGGTGCAGCCGAACAAGGCGATCGTCGGGGCGAATGCGTTCGCGCACGAAGCGGGCATCCACCAGGACGGCGTGCTGAAGAGCCGCGACACCTACGAGATCATGCGCGCGCAGGACGTGGGCTGGCACGCGAACAAGCTGGTGCTCGGCAAGCACAGCGGGCGCAACGCCTTCAAGGCGCGGTTGAACGACCTCGGCATCGTGATCGAGTCGGAGGAGGCGTTGAACGCCGCGTTCAAGCGCTTCAAGGACCTGGCCGACAAGAAGCACGAGATTTTCGACGAGGACCTGCAGGCCCTGATTACCGAGGAGGCAAGCGACCAGCTGGAAAGCGAGCATTTCCATCTGGTGTCGCTCACCGCCCATTCCGAGACCGGCGAATCGCCCTACGCGAAGATCGTCATGACCGAGAACGGCCGCGAGCGCAGGGCCGAATCGCGGGGCAGCGGCCCGGTGGACGCGTCGTTCAAGGCGATCGAATCGATCGTCCGGAGCCGATCCGAGCTCCTGCTCTACTCGGTCAACAACATCACCACCGGCACCGACGCGCAGGGCGAGGTGACGGTGCGGCTCGCGAAGGACGGGCGCATCGTCAACGGCCAGGGCGCGGACACCGACATCGTGGTGGCCTCGGCCAAGGCCTACATCAACGCCCTCAACAAGCTGCACTCGAAGCTGGAGCGGCTCAATCCACAGCTCTGATCGGCATACCAGAGGGCGACGTTGCAGATGGCGAAGTGGCTGATCACCGTCGGCATCATCCTGGTCGCGCTCGGGCTCGCCTGGCCGTTGCTGGCGAAGCTCGGCCTCGGCAGCCTGCCGGGGGACATCCGCTACGAGCGCAAGGGCTACACGTTCTACTTCCCGCTCACGACGAGCATACTCGTTTCGCTCGTGATCACGCTCATCCTGTGGATCTTCCGGCGCTAGGCCGGACGGGCGAGCTTCAACGCGATCGCGGCGAGCCGGCGGCCGAGCGCGATGCAAAGCCTGCGCTCGTGCTCGGTAATCGCATGCTCGCCCGCGGCCCCGGCGAGATGGCTCGCGCCATAGGGCCCGCCGCCGGAGCGGGTATTCATCAGCTCCGGCTCGGTGTAGGGCAGCCCCACGATCACCATGCCGTGATGCAGCAGCGGCAGCATCATCGAGAGGAGCGTTGATTCCTGGCCGCCGTGCAGGCTGGCCGTTGAGGTGAAGAGCGCCGCGGGCTTGCCGGCGAGCGTGCCTTTCAGCCACAGCTCCCCGGTGGAATCCCAGAAGTGCTTCATCGGGGCCGCCATGTTCCCGAAGCGCGTCGGCGAGCCCACCGCAATCCCGATGCACTCCTCGAGATCCCTCGGCTCCGCGTACGGCGCGCCGGAGACCGGAACGGCGGGCGCGGTCGCGCCCGCCGCGGCCGACACTCGCGGCACGGTGCGCACCCGGGCCGCGCAGCCCGCGACCCCCTCCACGCCGCGCGCGATCAACTGCGCCATCTCGCGCACGGCGCCGGTGTGGCTGTAGTAGAGAACGAGCACTTCGTTCATGGCGTGAGCGTATTATATAAATCCGATCCGTCCCGGTGCCGAGGCAGCGCAGTGCCGAACCCCAGGAAGTCCCCGTCGCTCGTCGTTTTCGCGCGCCTCGTCTGGCGGCGCTTCCAAGAGGAGCGCTGCGTGCAGATCGCCGCCAGTCTGACCTTCACCGCGCTGCTCGCCATCGTGCCCATCATCACGGTGGCGCTGACGCTGATCTCGGCGTTCCCGGTGTTCCGCGAGCTGCTGCAGCACGTCGAGCGCTTCATCGTGGGAAACATGCTTCCGGAGTCGGCCGCGGCGCTCGCCGGGTACGCGGAGCAGTTCGCGGACAACGCAGCGCGGCTGACAGCCGTGGGTATCGCCTTCCTGTTCGTCACCGCGATCATCGTGCTGCTCACGATCGATCGCGCGTTCAACCAGATCTGGCGCGTGCCGCGCCCGCGCAGCACGGTGCAGCGCGTCTTCATCTATTGGGCGCTGCTCACGGTGGGGCCGCCGTTCATCGGGGCGAGCCTCTCGCTCACATCCTGGCTGGTGAGCCAGTCGCTCGGTCTGGTGGAGGACATGCCGCTGGCGGCGGAGGTGATGCTCGACGTCGTCCCGGTCGTCCTGACCGCCTGCGCCTTCACGCTGGCCTACATCACCATCCCGAACCGGCGCGTGCTGGTGCGCGATGCGCTCACGGGCGGGGTGCTTGCTGCGCTGGCGTTCGAGGGGATGAAACACGGCTTCGCGCATTACATCGCGCAGTTCCCGACCTACAAGCTGGTCTACGGCGCGTTCGCGAGCGTGCCCATCTTTCTGCTGTGGATCTATCTCTCGTGGGTCGTCGTCCTGCTCGGAGCGGTAACCGCGGCGGTGATGCCCGAATGGCGCGAGCGCGCGGCCCAGGTCGAGTCCGCACCCGGCATGCAGTTCCTCGATGCGCTGCAGATCCTGAGGGTCTTGTGGGAAGCCCACCACCGGGGAGAGGTCGTCACCCTCATTCATCTGCACGGCGTCGTGAAGCTCCCCGTCGACCGCATCGAAGCCGTGCTCGACGCGATGAGCGCTGTGCACTGGACAGGAAGAGTGGCGAACGGCTGGGCAATGATCAAGGACGCCGCCGAGATTACCGTGTCCGACGTCTATCGCCTGCTCGTATTCCGGCCCGGCGCGGAGCTGCCGGCGCGCCGCTCGGGCCAGGCCCTCGATCGTCTCGCGCTCGAGATCACGGGCGGGTTCGAGGCGAATCTCGGACTTACGCTCGAAGAGATGTTCCGCCGGGCGACTGCCGACGGCCAGCCGCCGGGGATGGGCGAGCAGCGCTCTGCGGCAAACGTGCTTCGACTCGGTTGATGGCGGGCGGTCAGGGCCGCTCAGCTGCGCGCGTCCGCGGGAGCAGACACCGTGGTGTGCGTCCGGTAGTGCCAATCGCGCTGCCACGCGCGGACCACGAGGGCGGGATAACCCGGATTGCCGAGGCTGCCGTTGTAGCGGCCGAGCGCGCGGTAAAGATCGCCGTTCTCCTGATCGAGATAGTGGCGCAGGATCACGCAGCCGAAGCGCAGGTTGGTGCGCAGGTGGAACAGGTTGTCGTCTTCGCGGCCGATCAGCCGGACCCAGAACGGCATGACCTGCATGTAACCTCTCGCGCCCGCGCGCGAGACGGCGTACTTGCGAAAGTTGCTCTCGACCTGGATCACGCTCAGCACGAGCTGCGGGTCCAGGCCCGCACGCTTCGCCTCGTAATGCACCGAGACCAGGAATTCCTCGCGCTGCAGGCGGTCCGCGATGCGCGGGGCGAGGCGCTGCGACATCGCGGTGAGCCAGTGCCGGGCCTCCGCTTCGTTGGCGAAGGCAAGGACCGGAGTGGCCTGGTCGGAGATCGACCGGTTGAGGGCAGCGCGGACGCTCGCCGAGAGCGGCACATAGTCCTGCGGTCCGGCGCAAGCGAGCCCCGGCACCGCCAAGGCAAGCGCCCATCCGTGCTGCCTGATCGCGCGAACTAGTCTGCGCACACCATTGATTCTACGGATTTTACCGCGTCGTGCAAGGAAAAAAGTTGCGGCTTGGATTCGCGCCGCCCCTGATATTCCACCTGGCCGGTCTTGAGCCCGCGCTCGCCCACGACAATGCGGTGCGGGATGCCGATCAATTCCATGTCCGCGAGTGCCACACCCGGGCGCTCGTCGCGGTCGTCCAGGAGCACGTCGATGCCGGCGGCGGCGAGATCGCGGTAGAGCGCCTCGGCAGTGGCGCGCACCTGCGGGTTCTTGGCCGCGCCGATCGGCACCAGCGCAAGCTCGAAGGGCGCCATGGCGCGGGGAAAGATGATGCCCCGCTCGTCGTGGTTCTGCTCGATCGCGGCCGCGACGATGCGCGTGACGCCGATGCCGTAGCAGCCCATCTCCATCAGCCGGGACTTGCCTGTCTCGTCCAGGAACGACAAGTTCAGCGCCCGGGAGTATTTGTTCCGCAGTTGAAAGACATGGCCGACCTCGATGCCGCGCAGGATGTCGAGCCGGCCCTTGCCGTCGGGACTTGCGTCTCCCGCCACGACGTTACGGATGTCGGCCGCCACCGGCTCCGGAAAATCGCGGCCGATGTTGACGCCGGTGAGATGGTGATCGTCCACGTTCGCGCCGACCACGAAATCGGACATGGCGGCGACCGTGCGATCGGCGATGACAACCCCCTTGAAGTTGACCGGTCCGAGCGAGCCTGGCCCCGCCCCGAACCGGGCGCGGATGGTCTCGCCCGCGGCGAATGCGAGCGGCCTTTTCACCTGCTCGAGTTTGGCGACCTTGGCGAGATTCAATTCGTGGTCGCCGCGCAGCATGAGCAGCACGGGGCGCCCGTCGGCGCCATCCAGCACCACTGCTTTTACGGTGCGCTCGGCCGGAATCGCGAGAAAAGCACACAGCTCGGCGATGGTCTTCACGCCCGGCGTCGCCACCCGCGTCAGCGCCGCGGCGGCATTTCCGCGCGGCCCCGGGGGCGGGAGCGCCTCGGCGAGCTCCACGTTGGCGGCGTAATCGGAGTCCGGGCAGTATGCGATGGCGTCCTCGCCCGAATCGGCAAGCACGTGAAATTCGTGCGAGCCGGTTCCGCCGATGGCGCCGGTATCGGCGGCGACCGCGCGGAACTTCAGGCCGAGACGGGTGAAGATACGCGCGTAGCATTCGACCATCGCGCGGTAGGTCCGCTCGAGGCTCTCCACATCGGCGTGAAAGGAGTAGGCGTCCTTCATCACGAATTCGCGGGCGCGCATCACGCCGAAGCGGGGCCGGATCTCGTCGCGGAACTTGGTCTGGATCTGATAGAGGTTGAGCGGCAGCTGGCGGTAGCTTCGAACCTCCTGGCGCACGATGTCGCTCACCACCTCCTCGTGCGTGGGGCCGATGCAGAAATCGCGCTGGTGGCGATCCTTCAGTCGCAGCAACTCCGGCCCGAACTCATCCCACCGTCCCGATTCCTGCCACAGCTCGGCCGGCTGGACCGCCGGCATCGCGATCTCGATCGCGCCCGAGGCGTTCATCTCCTCGCGGACTATCCGCTCAACCTTGCGCAGCACGCGCAGCCCGAGCGGCATCCAGGTGTAGATTCCCCGCGCAAGCTGGCGGATGAGCCCCGCGCGCAGCATCAGCCGGTGGCTCACGATCTCGGCTTCGGCCGGCGTTTCCTTGTGCGTTGAGAGAAAGAATTGCGAGACGCGCATGATTGTCGCGGGGCGCCGAAAGCGGCTATTCTACCGAACGCTGCACGGTCCCAGTCCAACCGCATGAACTTCTTCGCGCGCTGGCGCCTGCGCAAGCCGGCCGCTGACCCTGATTCGGTGTACGTGACCGAACGGTTCGGCGTGCGCTCGCTGCACATCGGGAGCGACACGATTCAGAGCTCGATGCGCATCGCGCGCCCGAACGACCTCGAGCTCGCCTACACCCGCAGCATGATGGCGTTCCTGCTTTTCAGCCCGCCGCCGCGGCGCGTGCTGATGGTTGGGCTCGGGGGCGGCTCGCTCGCCAAGTTCGTCTACCACCGGCTGCCCGAGGCGGTGACCGAGGTTCTGGAGATCAATCCGCAGGTGGTGGCGATCGCGCGGCGGCTGTTCGAGCTGCCGGCCGCGGACGAGCGTCTCAACATCCGCGTGTGTGACGCCGCGGAGTTCATCGCGGCCGAGGGCGCCGGCTTCGACGCGATCCTGGTCGACGGCTACGACGGCGAGTCGCAAGTCCTGGAACTCGCCACCGTGGCGTTCTATCGCGGCTGCCGCCGGCGGCTCGAGCGCGGCGGCGCGCTGGTCGTCAATCTGTGGGGCTCGGACCAGCGGTTTGACGATTACCTCAGCCGCATCGAGGAAGCATTTCCCTCCGGCACGCTGTGCCTGCCGGCCGAGAAGCCGGGCAACGTCATTGTCTTCGGGCTCCGCGATCCGCCGCTTGCCGTCGCGTGGGAGGAACTGGAGCGCAAGGCGCGCGAGCTCGAAGCGCGCTATGCCCTCGAATTTGGCAAGTTCGTGGGCGGCCTGCGCAGGATGAACCGGTGCGACAGCGAGCGCCTCTATGTATCCGGGAAGACCTGAGCCAGAATCACTCGCGCGGTGACGCGCAGCCGCAGCGCAGGGTTTCGCTTGCCTCCGAATTGTGAAAAAATCGCGATGGCCAACCGCTTCAGGGGATTTCCATGATCGACCGCGACGGATATCGCCCGAACGTCGGCATCGTGCTATGTAACTGGAAAAACGAGGTTTTCTGGGGAAAAAGGGTCCGCGAGCACGCTTGGCAATTTCCCCAAGGCGGCATCCGGCCGGGAGAGGCGCCGCAAGCGGCCATGTACCGCGAGCTGCAGGAAGAGGTCGGGCTTGCGCCGCAGCACGTGCGGGTGCTCGGCCGCACGCGCGACTGGCTGCGCTACGAGGTGCCGGATCGCTGGCTGCGCCGGGAGTGGCGCGGCCATTACCGCGGGCAGAAGCAGATCTGGTTCCTGCTGCGTCTCATTGGCCGGGACTGCGATGTGCGCCTGCGCGCGTCCAGCAAGCCCGAATTCGATGCCTGGCGCTGGAGCGAATACTGGATGCCGATGGATGCGGTGATCGAGTTCAAGCGCGAGGTCTATCAGCGGGCGCTTGAAGAACTGGCGCCTTATCTCCGTCGCCGCCCCCGCGCCGGCGCGCACGGCCGGCGCGGAGAACGCCCCGCGACGGTGGACGTGCCGGAGGCGGGTTAAGCCAGCCGCGCAAGCGGCAAGGCGTGCCAGTTCCGGGTCGCGATACCGATCTGCGATATCGCCCGCACCTGCCTGGAAGTCGAGGCAATGCAGGAATGCTCAGCGCGCCCCGATCCCTGCGTGCGCGGAAAAACTGCGGCAGGATCCCAGGCGGCGTGAAGTGGGTTGATGCAGATCAAGGCTGCGCGCCCTGAAGTGGAGGAAGATGTTTTTATTGTGTTGGCGTCAGCCGCGTCGGCGTTCAAGGCGGTGGCCTGTTGACAGCGGCAAAGCTGGTCTTTATACTGTGTTCACGGATTAGACTAAGTCTAATTTTGTCTTGCCTAGGAGCCGGTTGGTAAGCGCTCGCTGGCGTGGGTTTTTCATCGTAAGGGATTGATATAGAGGAGTTTTCAATGCAACTCAAAGGATCCAAGACGCACCAGGCCTTGAAGGACGCATTCGCCGGTGAATCGCAGGCCAACCGGCGCTATCTGTATTTCGCCGCGAAAGCCGACGTGGAAGGTCAGAACGACATTGCCGCGGTCTTTCGCTCGACCGCCGAAGGCGAGACCGGCCACGCGCACGGCCATCTCGAGTACCTGGAGTCCTGCGGCGATCCGGCGACCAATCTGCCGTTCGGGAAATCGCGGGACAACCTCAAGTCGGCGATCGCCGGCGAGACGCACGAGTACACCGACATGTACCCGGGCATGGCCAAGACCGCGCGCGCCGAGGGCTTCGCCGAGATCGCGGACTGGTTTGAAACGCTGGCCAAGGCCGAGCGCTCGCACGCCAACCGCTTCCAGAAGGCGCTCGACGTACTGGCCGACTGACGTCAGGCACAGGCACGAAGGCGGAAGGCGGAGGATGCCTTCCGCTTTTTTTCATCATTCATCCCGCATGGTGGCAGATGAGCGTACGTGAAGGCAGCCTGGAGGCCCCCACCCGGCATCCGCTCGACTGGAAATCCGCGGATTTCTACGACGAGGCGAAGCTCGACGGGGAGCTCGAGCGCGTGTTCGAGATCTGCCACGGCTGCCGCCGCTGCGTCAATCTGTGCACGGCGTTCCCGACGCTGTTCGACCTGGTGGACGGGAGCCCCACACTGGAGGTCGACGGCGTGGCCAAGCAGGACTACGCCAAGGTCGTGGAGCAGTGCTATCTCTGCGACATGTGCTACATGACCAAGTGCCCCTACGTGCCGCCGCATCGGTGGAACGTGGATTTCCCGCATCTCATGCTCCGCGCCAAGGCGGTCAAGTTCCGCAAGGGGGGCGCCAAGTTCCGCGACAAGCTGCTGACGAGCACCGACGCCGTCGGCCGGCTGGCGACGATCCCGGTCGTGGTCCAGTTCGTGAACGCGGCCAACCAGTCCGGAGTCGCGCGCGCGGTGATGGAAAAGGCGCTGGGCGTGCACCGGGCGCGGGTGCTGCCCGAGTACGCCAGCGCGAAATTCCGCGGCAGTGCCAAGGCCGATGCCACCTTTGCGGTGCGCGAGGGCAGGAACACGCCGGGCAAGGTGGCGGTCTTCTCGACCTGCTACGTGAACTATAACGAGCCCGGCATCGGCCACGATCTCCTCATGGTGCTCGCGCACAACGAGGTGCCGGCGATGCTCGTCGAAAAGGAAGCATGCTGCGGCATGCCCAAGCTCGAGCTGGGCGATCTCGAGGCGGTGGCGCGCAGCAAGGAGACCAATATCCCCGTGCTGGCGCGGCTCGCACGCGCGGGCTACGCGATCGTCACGCCAGTGCCCTCGTGCACCCTGATGTTCAAGCAGGAGCTGCCGTTGATGTTTCCGGACGAGCCCGATGTGAAGGTGGTGGCGGAAGCGATGTTCGACCCCTTCGAGTACCTCGTGCTGCGCCACAAGGACGGGCTGCTCAAGACCGACTTCAAGCAGCCGCTGGGCAAGGTCTCCTATCACGTGCCCTGTCACCTGCGCGTGCAGAACATGGGGCAGAAGACGCGCGAGCTGCTCGAATTGATTCCCGGGACGAGCGTGACCACGATCGAGCGCTGCGCCGGGCACGACGGCACTTGGGGCGTCAAGGCGGAGTATTTCGAGAACTCCATGAAGATCGGCCGCCCCGTTTTCCGCCAGATGGCGGAGCCTGGCCCCGATTACGTGAGCTCGGACTGTGCCATCGCGGGCCGCCACATTCTCCAGGGAATGGGCGAGACCGGCGCGCGGAAGGAGCATCCGATCACATTGACACGCATCGCCTACGGACTGTGACAGGCGCGAATCACCAGACTTCAATCGGGAATCACCGTTCAGATATGCCACAAATCACTCGCGATAGCCTGATGACGCTCGAGGCCTATGCCAAGGCGCGGCCCGAGCTCCGCGCCAAGGTCATGGCGCACAAGAAGAACCGCATGCTGCAGGTGGGCGGGCATCTCACGCTCATCTTCGAGGACGAATTGACGATCCGCTACCAGATCCAGGAAATGCTGCGCACGGAGCGCATGTTCGAGGAGGAGGGCATCCAGGGGGAGCTCGATGCCTATAACCCGCTCGTTCCCGACGGCGCCAACTGGAAAGCGACGCTCATGATCGAGTATCCGGAGGTGGATGAGCGCTGCCGCATGCTGGCGCGCCTGATTGGCATCGAAGACCGGGTGTGGGTGCAGGTCGCCGGCCAGGGTCGGGTCTATGCCATTGCCGACGAGGACCTCGAACGCGAAAATGCGGAGAAGACTTCCGCGGTGCATTTTCTGCGCTTCGAGCTCGAACCCGCGATGGTGCAGGCGCTGAAGAAGGGCGCCGCGCTCGCCGTGGGGGTGGACCATCCCGAGTATCGGCACACGATCGATGCCGTCGCTCCGGCCGTGCGCGCCTCCCTCGTTAACGACCTCGCCGGTTAGCTCCGCAAGGTTTTCTGAGCGGGGGGTCGTCCTGAACATGCCACGGCCGGGGAGGCGTTCGGCGGACAGGCACCCGGATCCCGAGCGGCACCGGAGTCCCCTGACGGCGGGGCGTCGCCACCGTTTCGCCTGACTGGGCTTGTGCTATTCTCGCCCGGCATATGGAGAATTCCCGGATCCTCGCGACCATCGGTCGGCGCATCGAGCAAAGCGGCCTTCCGCTCGCTGTGCGGCTGTGGAATGGCGCGAGCGCCGGCGCTCCGCAGCCGCAGGTGACGATTACGGTGCGGCATCCGCTGGCGTTGGCGGCGCTCGGGCGTCCCACCGCGGGGGGGCTCGCCGCGCGCTATGTCGAGCAGCAGATCGACGTCGAGGGGTCGATCCGGGACGTCGTCGGCCTGGGCACGATGCTCGCGGGGGCGACCGACGCCGCCGGCCCGGCCCCGGCGCACCGGCTGGCGCGCTGGGTGCGGCACACCCGGTTGTTCGACAGCAAGGCGGTCCGCAGCCACTACGATGTCAGCGATGATTTTTTCGGCCTCTGGCTCGACCCGCGGCGTGTCTATTCCTGCGCCTACTTCCGCCGCGCCGACGATACGCTGGAAATCGCGCAGGAGCAGAAGCTCGATCACATCTGCCGCAAGCTGCGGCTGACGGCGGGCGAGCGCTTCCTCGACATCGGCTGCGGCTGGGGCGCGCTCGTCATCTGGGCTGCCGAGCGCTATGGCGCACAGGCGCTCGGCATCACGTTGAGCCGCAACCAGCACGAGTACGCCCGCGCCCGGATCCGGGAGCTGGGGCTCGAAGGGCGCTGCGAGGTGCGTCTGCTCGATTACCGCGATGTGCCCGAGGAACGTGCGTTCGACAAGATCGCGAGCGTCGGGATGTTCGAGCACGTGGGGCGCGACAACCTGGCGGCATACTTCGGCAAGATTGCCCGCCTGCTGCGGCCGGGCGGGCTGGTGCTGAACCACGGTATCACCCACAACACGCCCGGGCGGCGCCAGCTGGGCAGCGAGATCGGCGATTTCATCGACCGCTACGTGTTCCCGGGCGGAGAGCTCACGCACATTTCGGTCGTGCTGGAGGCGCTTTCGGCGCAGGGACTGGAAAGCTGGGACGTGGAAAGCCTGCGGCCGCATTACGCGAAGACGTTGTGGCACTGGGTGGAGCGCCTGGAGGCGAACCGCGCCGCGGCGCTCGCGGCGGTCGGCGAGAAGCTCTACCGCATCTGGCGCATCTACATGGCGGGATCGGCGCTTGGCTTCGAGCGCGGCTGGATGACTATCTACCAGGTGCTCGCGGGCAAGCCCCTTGCGAGCGGCGCACTCGAGCTTCCGGAGACGCGCGATTACATCCATGCGCGATAGCGGCGCGCCGGATCCCGTCGCGTCGAGCGCGTGAGAGAGGAGGCAGCCTGTCCCGACGCACAGTCCGGCGGGCGAGCGTCGCGCTGATCGCGGCATTCGGGGTGGCCACCGCCGTTCACCCCGCCTTCGCCCAGTGGCGCGAATGGGATGCCGACTTCGACGAGGACCGGAAGCCCTGGAAGGAAATCGAGGCGAAGATTCCTCCGGACCCCAGTAGCGCAGATCTGGTCCCGTTCGACCCCGGCGGCGGGACCCCGCACCGCTATTATCTCGACGCCCGCTCGCTGTCGATCGGCGAGGATGGCGTCGTGCGCTACACGCTGGTGGTGAAGGCGGCCGGGGGCACGAGCAGCGTCAGCTTCGAGGGCATCCGCTGCGAATCGCGCGAGCAGAAGTATTACGCAGTGGGAAGTCCGGACGGCAACTGGGTGCGCGCGCGCAACCCGCAATGGAGCAGCATCGGGCGGCTGGATCCCAACCGCCGTCACCACTTCGTGCTCTATTCGGAGTACCTGTGCGTGGACAGGCTCCCGGTGCGGACTGTGAGAGATATGCTGGAGCTGCTCAAGTCCCAGAAGACCTCGATTTTCGACTGACGAATGCGCCGCAACCTGGGGTCACGGCTTTCGTCACGGGCCGCGGTGCGGTCGACTCCGCTGCATCGCGAAGCCGGGGCCGGGAATGACCCCGCGAACTACAGCAGCACCAGGTTATCGCGGTGTATGAGCTCGGGCTCGTCCACGTAGCCGAGCCTGGCCTCGATCTCGCTCGAAGGTGCGCGCAGGATGCGGCGCGCCTCCGCTGAGCTGTAATTGACGAGGCCGCGCGCCACCTCGCGCCGCGACTCATCGAGGCAGCTTACCGCCTCGCCGCGGTCGAATTCGCCGGTGACCTCGACCACGCCGATCGGCAACAGGCTCTTGCCCAGGACCGTGAGCGCCCGCACTGCGCCGGCATCGAGCGAGAGGCTTCCCCGCACCTGCAGCTGGTCGGCGAGCCACTGCTTGCGCGCCGCGAGCGTCGCGCGCTCGGCCACGAGCTGCGTGCCGATGCGCTCCCCGCGCGCGAGACGCGGCAGGACATCCCCTTCGCGCCCCGAGGCGATCACGGTATGCGCGCCGCTGCGCGCCGCGCGCTTCGCGGCCAGCACCTTGGTCAGCATGCCGCCGAGCGCGATCGCGCTGCCGGTGCCGCCGGCCATTGCCTCGAGAGCGGGGTCGCCCGCGCGCGCCTCGGTGATCAGCTTCGCCGCGCCGGAGCGGCGAGGGTCCTTGTCGAAAAGGCCGTCCAGGTCGGTGAGGATCACCAGCGCGTCGGCCTCGATCAGATTGGTCACCAGGGCCGCCAGCGTGTCGTTGTCCCCGAACCGGATCTCGTCGGCCGCGACGGTGTCGTTCTCGTTGATGATCGGGATCACGGCGAGCCCGAGGAGCGTGCGCAGCGTGGAGCGGGCGTTGAGATAGCGCTTGCGGTCGGCGAGGTCGTCGTGGGTGAGCAGGAGCTGCGATGTGAGCAGATCGTGCGTGCGGAAGCACGATTCATAAGCCTGGATCAGCCCCATCTGGCCGACCGCGGCGGCAGCCTGCAGCTCGTGCAGGGCGTGCGGCCGCCGCTTCCAGCCGAGGCGCTGCATGCCCGCTGCGATGGCGCCGCTGGAAACCAGCACCACCTCGCGGCCCATCCGTCGCAGCTCGGCGATCTGCCCGGCCCAGCGCGTGAGCGCGTCGAGGTCGAGCCCCCGGCCCTCGTTGGTGACCAGGCTCGAGCCAACCTTGACGACGATGCGCTTCGCCTTTAGCAGGATGAATGACATTGCGACGGAATCCAGGAATCAGGACTCGGGATTCGGGGACGCTCTGCGGCGCCGCGCCTTCGCTGAATCCTGAATCCTCGATCCTGAATCCTGCTCCAGGTATGTCATCACGGCGAAGACGAGCTCGCGGCAGCCCTCGCCAGTGAGCGCCGAAATGATAAAGCTTTTCCCCCGCCAGCGAAAATTCCTGAGGAAGCGCTTGACGGCGCGCTCGCGCTCTCCGGCCGGGACGCGGTCGATCTTGTTCAGGACCAGCCAGCGCGGCTTGCGGTAGAGCGCGTCGTCGTACTTTCTCAGCTCGCTGACGATTGCCCGGGCATCTGCAGCGGGATCGACAGCGGAATCGAGCGGCGCGATGTCGACCAGGTGCAGCAGCAGGCGGGTCCGCGCCAGGTGCCGCAGGAACTGGTGCCCGAGCCCCGCGCCCTCGGCGGCGCCCTCGATCAGGCCGGGGATATCGGCCAGCACGAAGCTGCGGTTGACGTCCGCCCGCACCACGCCGAGGGAGGGCGCGAGCGTCGTGAAGGGATAGTCCGCGACCTTGGGGCGTGCGGCGCTCACGGCGCGGATCAGCGTGGATTTTCCGGCGTTGGGCATGCCGAAGAGCCCGACGTCGGCAAGCAGCTTCAGCTCGAGCAACAAGCGCCGCCGCTCGCCCGCGGCGCCGCGCGTGAACTGGCGCGGCGCCCGGTTAGTGCTCGACTTGAAGTGGAGATTGCCGAGCCCGCCGGCACCGCCCGGGGCAAGCAGCGCGCGCGCGCCGTCGCAATCGAGGTCGGCGATCGTCTCGCCGGTCTCGATGTCGCTCACGACAGTGCCCACCGGCACGCGCAGCTCGATGTCGGGCGCCGATTTTCCGTACTGGTCGGCGCCGCGGCCGTTCTCCCCGTCCTGCGCGCGATGGATGCGGGCGTAGCGGTAGTCGATCAGGGTGTTCAGGTTACGGTCGGCAACCGCGTACAGGCTGCCGCCGCGCCCGCCGTCGCCGCCGTCGGGCCCGCCGCGCGGCACGTACTTTTCGCGCCGGAAGCTGGCCACGCCATCTCCGCCTTTTCCGGCATGTACTTCAATGATGGCTTCGTCGACGAACTTCATAAACAAAAAAGCCCTGTCGCGTGACAGGGCTTGAGGTGGGCGCCGGCCGGGCTTACGCGGGAACGATGCTCACCGTCGTGCGGCTGTCCGGCCCCTTCTGGGCAAACAAGACACGCCCGGTCACCTTGGCAAACAGAGTATGATCGCGGCCGATCCCGACATTCGGGCCGGCGTGCACCTGGGTGCCGCGCTGACGCACGATGATTTCGCCGGCGTTCACTTGTTCGCCGCCATAACGCTTCACGCCCAGGCGCTTCGACTGCGAGTCGCGGCCGTTACGCGAGCTGCCGCCCGCCTTCTTGTGTGCCATATCGTGTACCTGAAACCTTCAGTTAGACTGGGGTAGGCGCGCGCGAGGGGATCAGTCCCTCGTGACTTTCCTAAGCCGCAATGCCGAGAATCTCGATCTCGGTGTAGTTCTGGCGATGGCCCTGTGTTCTGCGGTAATGCTTGCGGCGGTTGAGCTTGAAGATGCGTACTTTGTCGCCGCGGCCATGCTTCAGGACCCGGGCCTTGACGCGAGCCCCCGCCACGAGCGGCGCGCCGAGCTTGAGCGCCCCGCCGTCGGCGACGAGCAGAACCTGGTCGAGCACGATCTCCTGCCCGACGTCGCCGGCGATGCGCTCGATCTTCAATTTTTCGCCGGCACTGACCCGGTACTGCTTGCCGCCGGTCTGGATGACCGCGTACATGAGACAATCCGTCCGAACTGTGAAAGGCGCGCATTCTACAAAATGCGCGCGCGTTAGTCAAAGCAAGAGCCGCAGCCGCGCGCTCTGATAGCGCCTCGCGGCCGGTCGGCGCGGCGCGGTTTCTTTACTGGTATCATGCCCCCCTCTTTTTCGAGAGCCTCCGAACGGTGACACTGGACGCCATACGCAGCTTCGTGGAGGCGGACATGCGCGCGGTGGACGCGGTGATCCGGGCGCGCCTCAGTTCGGAGGTGGTGCTCATCCGGCAGGTGGCCGAATACATTGTGGGCGGGGGCGGCAAGCGGCTGCGCCCGCTGCTCCTGCTGCTTTCGGCGGGCGTGTTCGGCGCCCACGGGCGCCACTGCCATGAGCTCGCCGCAGTGGTGGAGTTCATCCATACCGCGACACTGCTGCACGACGATGTCGTGGACGAGTCTGATCTGCGGCGCGGGCGGTCCACGGCGAACGCGTTGTTCGGCAATTCCGCCGCGGTGCTGGTCGGCGATTTCGTCTATTCGCGCGCCTTCCAGATGATGGTGGGCGTCAACAATATGCGCGTGCTGCAGGTGCTTGCCGACGCGACCAACGTCATCGCCGAGGGGGAGGTGATGCAGCTCATGAGCTGCCGCAATCCCGACATCAAGGAGAGCGATTACCTCGCGGTCATCCGCTGCAAGACCGCGAAGCTTTTTGAGGCGGCCACCCGCCTCGGCGCGATCCTGGGCGGAGCGCCGCGCGAGCAGGAGGAGGCGGTGGCCGGCTACGGCATGCGCCTCGGCACCGCTTTCCAGCTGATCGATGACGTGCTCGATTATTCCGGGGAGCAGGCGGTGATCGGCAAGAACCTCGGCGACGATCTCGCCGAAGGCAAGCCGACGCTGCCGCTGATCCATGCCATCCAGCACGGAACGGATGCGCACGCGCAGCTGGTGCGGCACGCCATCGAGCACGGCGGGCGGGACGAACTTTCCGCGGTGATCGACGCCATCCGCGCGAGCGGCGCGCTCGACTACACCCGCGAGCAGGCACGCCGGGAATCGCGCGCCGCCGGCGACGCGCTCGCGCGCCTGCCGCATTCAAGGAGCCGCGATTATTTGCTACAATTGGCCGACTTCGCGGTGACGCGGAGTTTCTAGCTGGCGGTGTTCAGCGGTCAGCTTTCAGCGACAGCCCATGCGCGGCCCGGCCGCGTGTTTTTTTCTCTGGGGGTGGCTGATGGCTGACCGCTGAACGCTTGCAGTCGGGGTGTAGCGCAGCCTGGTAGCGCACTGCGTTCGGGACGCAGGTGTCGGAGGTTCAAATCCTCTCACCCCGACCATTCCTTTCCCCTGCCCGGGCCGGGCGTGGGCGGAACCGTGACTTCGAGGCTCGACGCTCGGCGGGCGTTAGGGCACACTAAGCTGCAATTCATGAAAGCTGGATTGCAGCTGGCAGCCGCAGTGTCCACGCGCGACCGACCGGGCGCGAAGCGGCAAGTGCCGGCCAGCGGAGTCTGACTTGGCGAAGATCATCCTGGTCGTCCTCGGCCTGCTCGCCGCCTACTGGATCCTGAAGAGCTATCGTCACCGCGTCGACCGCAGCGGGGGCCAGTCGCCCCCCGCAAGCGAAGAGAACATGGTCCAGTGCGCGAGCTGCGGCGTCCATCTGCCGCGCAGCGAGAGCATTGCCGCGCGGGGCCGGTACTATTGCTCGCCGGAGCACGAGCGGGCGGGTGAGGCGGAGCGCCGCTCCTGATGAGCCAGACTGCGAACCGCGAGTACCTGCTTTGGGAGGCGCCGGGCGCGCCTTTCCCCGGGGCGCATTCCGAGCAGTTCTGGCGCTCGCTCTTCTATTTCAACGTCTACCGCCTGATCGTCGCCCTACTGCTGCTCCTGAGCGTCGCGGTCTGGGGCTCCAGCCTCTGGTTCGGCTCCCGCGACCTCGCGCTCTTCGTTGGAGCCGATTTCGCATACGTGCTTTTCAGCATCGCGTGTTTCGTGCTGATCAGCGCGCGCCGGCATTTCGACCTGCAGCTGACGCTGCAGGTGGCCGCCGACGTGGTCTTCATCGTGATCCTGATCTACGCCAGCAGCGGCATCTCCAGCGGCCTGGGGTTGCTGCTGCTGACGACACTTGCCGGCGCCGGCCTGATCAGCCGCGGCCGGCTGACGCTCTTCTTTGCCGCCCTCGCCAGCATCGGCGTGCTGCTCGAGCATACCTACGAGACGCTCACCCTCGACGCCCCCGATTCCCAGTACCTGCAGGCCGGGCTGCTGTCCGGCGCCTTTTTCGCCATCGCGTGGCTGGCGCACGCGCTCGCCAAGTACACGGTGGCAAGCGAGCGGCTCGCCGCCAAGCGCGAGATCGACCTCGCGAACCTGGAACAGGTGAACCAGCTCGTGATCCGCGACATGCCGGACGGCGTGCTCGTGGTCGACGGGCATGGCGTGATCCGCCAGTTCAACGCGCGCGCCGAGCGCCTGCTCGGCGCCCTGCCGCCCGGTGGCAACGCGGTGCTGACCCAGTACGCGCCGGCGCTCGCGGCGCAATACGAAAAGTGGCGCAGCCGCGCCGGAGTGGACAGCGGAGCCGGCATGCCCTATAGCAGCAGCGAGAGCGCGCGCTTCGTGCCGATCGGAGAGAATCGCGACCTCGGCGCCGTCATCTTCATAGAGGACCAGACGCGGGTGCAGGCGCAGGCGCGGCAGTTGAAGCTCGCCGCGCTGGGACGGCTGACGGCGAACATCGCGCACGAAATCAGGAACCCTCTCGGCGCGATCAGCCATGCCGCGCAGCTGCTGCGGGAGGAGCCGGGAATGGGCGAGACCGCGGGGCGGTTGATCAGCATCATCAACGAGAACAGCGGACGCCTCGATCGGGTGGTGAACGACGTGCTGCGCCTGAACCGGGGCGAGCGCGCCCATCGCGAGCGCTTAAGGCTGGCGGATTTCCTCTCGGGCTTCATCGAGCAGTTCTCCCAGATCGAGAAGATCGACCGCAACGTGTTCCGGATCGAGCAGGCCGCGGACCCGGACGTCCTGTTCGACCGCAGCCATCTCAACCAGGTGATGTGGAACCTGTGCCGCAACGCGCTGCGCCATTGCCGCCGCGGCCCCGCGAGCATCGTGATCCGGCTGTCGCTGGAACGCTCGGGCGGTGTTGTAAGATTGGACGTGGTCGATGACGGGCCGGGTGTGACCGCAGAGGCGCGGGCGCAGTTGTTCGAGCCGTTTTTCACCACCGCCGCCGGCGGCACCGGCCTCGGCCTCTATATCGCGCGCGAGGTGTGCGAGGCCAACGGCGCAACGCTCGACTACGTTGAGACCCCGCGCGGGGCCCAGTTCAGCGTGCGGTGCATGGCCGGCTAACGGCAGGGAACATGAGCGCAAAATCCCAGGTTCTGGTAGTCGACGACGAGGCGGATATCCGCGAGCTGCTCGGCATGACCCTCGCGCGCATGGGGCTGGAGGCGCATTGCGCGGCGAGCACGGCGGAGGCCTGCGCGCTCCTCGCCCAGAACAGCTACGACCTGTGCCTCACCGACATGCGGCTGCCGGACGGCGACGGACTGGCGGTCGTGGACTACGTCGCCAAGCATCACCCGAGCCTGCCGGTGGCGGTGATCACCGCGCACGGCAGCACCGAGAACGCGGTGGCCGCGCTCAAGGCCGGCGCCTTCGATTATCTCGCCAAGCCGGTCTCGCTCGATCAGTTGCGCATGCTGGTGCGCTCCGCCCTGAAGCTGCCGCGCCCGGTCGCGCGGCGCGCGCAGGACGAGGACGCGGCGCCGGGATCGCCGGGCGCCCCGCAACTGATCGGACGCTCGGAGCCCATGCAGGCCGTGCGCTCGATGATCGAGCGCCTGGCGCGCACCCAGGCGCCGATCCATATCACCGGTGAATCCGGCAGCGGCAAGGAGCTTGCGGCGCGCCTGGTTCATCTGCGGGGCCCGCGCAGCGACGGTCCCTTCGTCCCGGTCAACTGCGGCGCGATCCCCGAGAACCTGATGGAAAGCGAGTTTTTTGGCTACCGGAAAGGCGCGTTCACCGGCGCCGCCGCCGACCGCGAGGGATTTTTCCAGGCCGCGGACGGCGGCACGCTGTTCCTCGATGAAGTCGCGGAGCTGCCGGTGGCGATGCAGGTGAAGCTGCTCCGCGCCATTCAGGAGAAGAAAGTGCGCAAGGTCGGTTCCACCAGCGAGGAAGGCGCGGACGTTCGCATCATCAGCGCCACCCATCGCAACCTCGCTGAGGAAGTCCAGGGCGGCAAGTTCCGGCAGGACCTCTTTTACCGCTTGAACGTAATCGAGCTCCGGATGCCGGCATTGCGCGAGATGCGCGAAGACATCCCGCTGCTTGCCGAGGCCATGCTGGCGCGGCAGGCCGCGGCGGCCGACGGCAGGGCCGTGCGCCTTTCCGCGGCTGCCCTCGAGCGGCTGTGCGAATACGATTTTCCGGGCAACGTGCGGGAGCTCGAGAACGTGCTGGAGCGCGCGCTTGCCCTCTGCGCCGGAGGCGAGATTCAGGCCGGTGACCTGCAACTGGCACCGACGCGCATGGCGCCCGCGGCCGCCGTCGAGGAGCGCTCGGGCCTGCCGCTGCAGGAGCGGCTCGATACGGTCGAGCGCAAGGCGATCCTCGACGCGCTCGAGAAAACGCACTACAACCGCACCGCGGCGGCGAAGCTGCTGGGCATCACGTTCCGTGCGCTGCGCTATCGCATGGAGCGGCTCGGAATCGACGAAGAGCTCGACTCGAAGAGCTGATCTTCATGGTGATGAGTAATGGATGACGAGCGGCAGGCCTGACCGGTCACCCGCCACCCGTCACCGGGCGCGAGGTCCCGAGCGCCGCGCGGCGCGCCTGGGGCTGCGTGTCGATTCCAGGGGCCTGGTGAGAGGCGCGCGCTACATCCCTTCACCCAACTGCGACGCGCGTCCTGCCGGCCGCCCCATCAGCCTTCTCGTCATCCACCACATCAGCCTGCCGCCCGGGGAGTTCGGCGGGCCGGGCATCGCGGACTTCTTCACCAACCGGTTGAGACCCGCCGCGCATCCGTACTACGCGACGATCGCGGGCATGAAGGTATCCGCGCACTTCCTGATCCGCCGCGACGGCGCGCTGCTCCAGTTCGTGCCGTGCGGCGGGCGGGCATGGCACGCCGGTGAATCGAGGTGGCGCGGACGCGCGCGCTGCAATGACTTCTCGATCGGGATCGAGCTGGAGGGGACGGGGGAGGCCCCGTTTACGGGCCCGCAGTACCGCCAGCTCGCCCGCCTGACGCGCGCGTTGAAGGCGCGTTACCCGATACGGGACATCGCCGGGCACAGCGATATCTCTCCCGGGCGCAAAAGCGACCCGGGGCCGCACTTCGACTGGGCGCGCTACCGCGCGCTGCTGCGTCGGATCCGGCTGTAGCCGGGCTTATCCACAAGCTTCACCCTCTGCGGAAGCCCGTATTTCCTGTCGGAGCGGGCTGCTGCTCATTTTCTGAGCAGATTTGCCCGATTTTTCATCACCTTGCCATACATTTTTCCAGTAAAAACGAGCATTTAACAAAAAATCCATGAAGTCTATTGCTTTCGCAAAATCAGGCTACTAGAATTTGTTCAAAATTCGCTATAAACCACAACATATTGTGGTTCTAGGCGAGTTAAGTGGCTTGGGAGCGGGGGAGGTGCCCATCTCTTGGGTCAAAAAACCTAATACTCAAGGAGTTACGGCATGCAGCTCGTCACTGAAAGGGGCCTCGCTACACCCGTTGCCAGTTCCGCCCTGGACGATACCTCCCCCACGGAGGATGCCCGCTACGCGCAATACAAGGTGATCCGCCGCAACGGCTCGGTCGTGGGCTTCGAGCCCGCGAAGATCTCGATCGCGATGACCAAGGCGTTCATCGCCGTGAACGGGGGCACGGGCGCCGCATCCGCGCGTGTGCGCGAGCAGGTGGCGAACCTCACCCAGAACGCCGTCGCGGCGCTCATGCGCCGGCAGCCATCGGGCGGCACGCTCCATATCGAGGACATCCAGGACCAGGTCGAATTGGCGCTCATGCGCGCGGGCGAGCACAACGTCGCGCGCGCCTACGTGCTCTATCGCGAGGAGCGGGCCAAGGAGCGCGCCCGGGACCAGAAGGCGCAGGTCGAGGCGCGGCGCGCGCAGCAGGCGGCGATCAACGTGAAGGACGGCGGGCGCATGCAGCCGCTCGACTTCGACCGCATTGCCGCGCTGGTGCGCGAGGCGTGCGAGGGACTCGGGCGCGAGGTGACCCCCGAGCCCGTGCTCGCCGCGATGCGGCGCGATCTCTACGACGGCGTGCCGATCGAGGAAGTGCGCAAGTCGCTCATCCTCGCCGCGCGCGCGCTGATCGAGCAGGACCCGGGCTACAGCTATGTCACGGCACGGCTGCTGCTGCACTCGCTGCGGCTGGAGACGCTCGGCGCGGAAGTGACGCACGCGGAGATGCGCGCGCGCTACGCAACCTACCTGCCGGAGTTCGTGCAGCAGGGGATCGAGGCGGAGCTGCTCGACCAGCGCCTCGCCCGCTTCGATCTCAAGTGCCTCGGCGCCGCGCTCGACGCAAGCCGCGACATGAAGTTCACCTATCTCGGGCTGCAGATCCTGTACGACCGCTATTTCCTGCACGTGCGCGGCCGGCGCATCGAGCTGCCGCAGATCTTCTTCATGCGGGTGGCGATGGGCCTTGCCCTGAACGAGCCCGAGGAGAGCCGCGAGGCGCGCGCGATCGAGTTCTACAACGTGCTGTCCTCGTTCGATTTCATGAGCTCGACGCCGACGCTGTTCAATTCGGGCACGCGCCGCTCCCAGCTCGCGAGCTGTTACCTCACCACCGTCTCCGACGACCTCGAC
>DATBKZ010000038.1:0-51880 GCA_036555615.1 Burkholderiales bacterium
TGAAATAGTCGCCGAAGCTGAAATTGCCCAGCATCTCGAAAAAGGTGTGGTGACGCGCGGTGTAACCCACGTTCTCGAGGTCGTTGTGCTTGCCGCCCGCGCGCACGCAGCGCTGCGCGGTGGTCGCGCGCGTATACGGGCGCCGGTCCTGCCCGAGGAACACGTCCTTGAACTGCACCATGCCCGAATTGGTGAAAAGGAGCGTCGGGTCGTTCGCCGGCACGAGCGGGCTCGAGGCGACGACCGTGTGGCCCTTGCCCGCGTAGAACTCCAGGAACTTGCTGCGGATCTCGTTGCTCTTCATGCCTCAAACCTTACCGCAAGCGCTCCGTTTCTTCCACACGCAGCTCGAGCGACCATCCGGGTCCGCGGGAAACCACTCCGCGCACCACGCCACGCAGCGCGACCTCGGAATCCGGCGCAGGGGGCTTATTTCTCGTCACCACCGCGATCTCGCCGGTCCCGTCCCGCAACCAATACGCGCTCGTGCGCCGCGGCTCATCGGCTTGACGCGCGGTGCCCTGGAGCCGGACTTCCTTGCCCATGTAGTCTTCCGGCCTGGCCTTGATCTCCCGCACGCTCGTGTAGCCCAGGGCGCAGCCCGCCAGCGCGACGGCGCCCGCGAGCGCAAGGGCGATCGCCAAAGCGTGATGAGTGACGAGCGGTGAGCGATAAGTGCGCCGGGTCATCCTTCTGCCTTCATCCTTCTGCCTTATTCCTCGTTTCCGCCCTTGAGCACCTTGAGTACCACTTCGAGATCAAATCCGCGGCCCTGCATGAAGCGCACCTGGCGCGCGCGGTCTGCGGGGCGGCGCGGCTGCTTCCCGCCGAACTTCCTGCGCCACACCGACCGCGCGGCGTCAAGCTCGCCATCCTTCAATCCGGCGAGCGCCGCCGAGACCGCTTCCTCCGAGATGCCCTTCTGGCGCAGGTCGCGCTCGATGCGCCGCGCCCCGAAACGGGACCGCCGCGCGTGCACGAGCTGCTCGACCATGCGGCGTTCGGAGAGCCAGCCGCGCTGCTCACACGCATCGAGCACGCGCTCGACCTCGTCCGGATTGCCGGCATGGACCGCGAGCTTCCGTGCCAGCTCGGTCCTGGAGTGCTCGCGTCGCGCGAGGAACCTCAACGCCCGCTCCATCAGCGTCGGGGTATGGGCACCCTGGTCACCGGCCACGACTCACCAGTCACCAGTCACGAGTCACGGTCTGTCAGTGGGCGGCCTTGCGCGCTTCCGCCCTCGCCTCGGCCTTTGCCTCCGCCCTGAGCGGGGTGACAGCCGCTTGTGCAACCGCCGCGCCCGCTGCCGCGCGGACCTTGGCCTCGATCTCCTGGGCGACGGCCGGGTTTTCCTTCAGGAACTCGCGGGCGTTGTCCTTGCCCTGGCCGATGCGCTCCTTGCCATAGGTGTACCAGGCGCCCGTCTTCTCGAGAATGCGGTAGGCCGTCCCGAGCTCGACGATCTCGCCCTCGCGCGAGATGCCCTCTCCATAGAGGATGTCGAACTCGGCCTGGCGGAACGGCGGCGCGACCTTGTTCTTCACCACCTTCGCGCGCGTCTCGGAGCCGATCACCTCCTCGCCCTTCTTGATCGAGCCGATGCGCCGGATATCGATGCGCACCGAGGCGTAGAACTTGAGCGCATTGCCCCCGGTGGTGGTCTCGGGGTTCCCGAACATGATCCCGATCTTCATGCGGATCTGGTTGATGAAGATCACCAGCGTGTTCGAGCGCTTGATGTTGGCGGTGAGCTTGCGCAGCGCCTGGCTCATGAGGCGCGCCTGCAGCCCCATCTGCGGCTCACCCATCTCGCCCTCGATCTCCGCCTTGGGCACCAGCGCCGCCACGGAGTCGATCACGACCACGTCGACCGAGCTCGAGCGCACCAGCATGTCGGCGATCTCGAGGGCCTGCTCGCCATTGTCGGGCTGGGAGATGAGGAGCGCATCCACGTCCACGCCGAGCTTTCCCGCGTAGACCGGGTCGAGGGCATGCTCGGCGTCGATGAAAGCGGCGGTGCCGCCCTGCTTCTGCATCTGGGCGATGACGGACAGCGCCAGCGTCGTCTTGCCCGAGGATTCCGGGCCGTAGATCTCGCACACCCGCCCGCGCGGGAGTCCCCCGACCCCGAGCGCGAGGTCGAGCCCGAGCGAGCCGGTCGATACCACCTTGATATCCTTCGAGACGTCGGACTCGCCGAGGCGCATGATCGAGCCCTTGCCGAACTGCTTTTCGATCTGCGACAGCGCCGCAGCCAGCGCCTTGGCCTTGTTGTCATCCATGACACTTTCCCCCGTTAACTGTAACCCGGCATTCTAAACCACTTGTACGGCGGGGCACGCATCGCGCCGCTCCGATCAGACTCAACGCGCAACGCAAAACTCCCGTTGACGCCGGCCACGGCGGCGCGCTGCGCCCGTCGCATAGGCAACGCGCTCCAACATCCTTACCATATTGCACTTTTCGAGAAATGGGAGGCGCGGGCATGGCATGCATCGCATTCATCGGGCTGGGCGTCATGGGCTATCCCATGGCGGGGCACCTGAAGAAGAAGGGCGGGCACGACGTGACGGTGTTTAACCGCACCTCCGCCAAGGCCGCCCAGTGGGTCAAGGACTACGGCGGCCGCTCGGCGCCAACGCCGCGCGAGGCCGCCCGGGACTGCGACTTCGTCATGATGTGCGTCGGCAACGACGACGATGTCCGCGCGGTCGCTCACGGCAAGGACGGAGCGCTCGCCGGCATGAAGCAGGGAGCAGTGCTCGTAGACCACACCACCGCCTCGGCGTTCCTGGCGCGCGAGCTGCATGCCCGCTGCAGGGAACGAGGCGTTGGCTTCGTCGACGCACCGGTCTCGGGAGGCCAGGCGGGCGCCGTCAATGGCCAGCTGGGGATCATGTGCGGGGGCGACGCGCGCGACTTCGAGCAGGCCAGGCCGGTGCTGGAGGTCTACGCCCGGATGTGCGCGCTGATCGGCGGTCCCGGCTCGGGGCAGCTCACCAAGATGGTGAACCAGGTGGCGATCGTCGGCCAGCTGCAGGGCCTTGCGGAAGCGCTCAATTTCGGCAAGCGGGCAGGCCTCGACATGGAGAAGGTGGTTTCGGTGATCTCCAAAGGTGCGGCGCAGTCCTGGCAGCTGGAGAACCGCTGGAAGACGATGGTCGAGGGCAGGTTCGAGGGCTTCGGCTTCGCGTGCGACTGGATGCGGAAGGACCTCAATATCGCGCTCGCCGAGGCGAAGAAGAACGGTGCCTATCTGCCCGGCACCGCCGTGATTGAGCAGTACTACGGCCGCCTCAGCGCCGCGGGCCACGGCCGCTGGGACAACACGGCGCTGATCGATCTGCTCGCGCGCGACTGATCGGCGTGCGGTGCCTTGCAACGCATCCGGAATGGATGCATAATGCATCCATCTTGGAGGTGCCGCCGTGCCCGTTACCCTGACCATCAAGCAGGTGCCGGACCGTGTTGCGGACAAGCTGCGCCTGCGCGCGGCGGCGAGCCATCGTTCCCTGCAGGGGGAATTGATGGCAATTCTCGAGGAAGCGACGCTGCGTGCTTCTCCGCAAGCACGGGAGCCCGAGCCCACTCCCTACGCGGTAAAGCCGCCCGGAAAGTCCTCCGCGAAGCCGGTTCCGGCTCATGGCCGACGCCTGACGCTGGGCGAGCTGTGGGAACGCGCCCGCCGGCTGGGTCCGCCCTCGAAGTCGGAGTCCACCGATATCGTCAGAAAGCTGCGGGATGAGCGTTACAGTCGTTGACGCATCCGCCGTCGCAGCAGTTCTATTCGACGAGCCCGAGGCAGCGCCAGTCATCGCAGGGGCCAGCGGCACCCTTCTCGCGCCCGGACTACTGCGCTACGAGCTCGCGAGCGTTTGCGCCACAAAGCTCCGGAACGACCCGAGACGGGCAAAGCTCACGTTGCAGCGCTACCGGCTGCTTCCCGGCCTGGACATCGAGTTCGCGGAGCCCGATTGGGGCGCGCTCCCGCTCCTTGCCCGCCAGTGGGACCTGAGTGCCTACGACGCCGCTTACCTCCAGCTCGCCGTCGAGCGCAAGGCCCCGCTCGTTACGCTCGATGCCCGGCTCGCGAGCGCGTTCGACAAGGCCATTGCGCGGCGCTAATGGCCTCCGCGCGCCAGCAAAGCCCCCAGTTCGCGCACATTCTTGACTGCTTCGAGGGCGTTCACGCGCTCGATCACCTCCCTCGCCCGCCCGGCGCCAAGCATGGGCTCCAGCAGCTGCTGCGCTTTCGCGTTCACGGCCGCGGTGTCCATCGGATTCTCCTTCGTGCCCGGGGCGTGGCGCGTGAAGTGGCTCACCGTGCGGCCATCGCGGAGCGTCACTTCCACCAGGCCGCTGCGCGGCGCCGCCGGATCCATCAGCTTGGGATCGGCGACGAGCTGCACGCGCTCCTTTGCGGCGCGGACCTTGGGATCCGTCATCATCTCGAAGGAATGGCTGTCCTCGAACGAGACGGCGCCCTTCACCAGGGACAGCGCGATGAGGTGCTGGCAATTGATATCCGGCATGAAGCGCTCGTTGACGATGCGCGCCCCGTCCTCGGGGAGCCGTGCGACGATCCGCTCCACGTTGTCGGCCGTTAGGCCGTGCTCGCGGCGGAGCCTGAGGAACGCATCGAGCGGCGCCTGGATGGGATAGCCGACGGAAAACGGCTTGATCGCGGTCTCGGTGATGAAATAGCGGCTTCCCAGCTCCGCCACCATCTCGCCCGGCTTCGGATCGGTGGAAAGCGCCTGCAGCACGTTGTGCTCGCAGTCAAATACGTCCCAGACGCCGCTGAATTCCATCTGGGCCATGATGGCCGCCGTGACGCCGTTGCGCGCGCCCATGCCTGAGAAATCGAAAGCCTTCTCCACATGCTCGGCATCGCGCACCCAGCTCCAGATGCCCGAAACCTGCTGCGCGGCATACGAAAGCGCGTGGCGCATCCCCTTCTCATCCAGCCTGGCCAACGAGGCCGCCGCAGCCACGCTGCCCATCGTCGAGCTCGTGCCCTCGGCGCTGCGGTGGGTGCGGCGCACGAGATCGGCGCCGAGCGCGAGGAGAAACCGGCAGCAGACGTCGTAGCCCAGCGCGACCGCATTGAGGAGCTCGGTTCCCGAGCTGCCCTCGCGCTCCGCCATCGCAAGCGCCGCAGGCACGACGTGGGAACCGGGATGCGCCTTGGTCACGGGCTCGAAGTCATCCGTCTCATCGGCATGGGCAAACATGCCGTTCACCAGTGCGGCGTTGACCGCCGAGGTCCGGATATTCGTGGTGAGGACCGTCGCTTCGGGATTTCCGCCCTGCGCCCGAGCGTAGCGGATCGCCATCTCGCCAGGCTTCATATGGGCTCCCGACACCATTGCCGCGAGCGTGTCCAGGATGCGATGCCGGGCGGCGCGCGCCACCTCCGGCGCGAGCGCTCGCTCCCGCGCCTCCACCATGTAGCGCGCGAGTTGCCCGGTAATGTCAGCTGCGGACATCCCACCTCCCATCAAAATGGGGCCACGTCTTGCATGAACGCATGCTCATGCAAGTCCGGGCCCCACAAACTGCTCCGGTGCGCGGCGGTTGCGCGCCCTGCAAGCCACCTGCGGCAGGCCTGTCCGGCCGCCGTTACTTTCAGTTTCCCGTGCGAATCATTTCACAACGATGCCGGCCTGCTTCGCGACGTCGGACCACTTCTTCCTTTCGTCCCGGATCTTCTTTCGCATATCGGCCGGCGCCAGGGTCAGTGGTTCCGCGGCCTCGTTGAGCAGCCGCTTCTTGGTCGATGGCTCCTCGAGAACGGCCGCCAGCTCGCTGCGCAGCTTGTCCAGGTTGGCCCTGGGCGCGCCGGCCGGCGCTGCGATGCCCCACCACACCGACAATTCGTAGTCGGGATAGCCCGACTCGATGACGGTCGGCACATCGGGCACGACCGGGCTGCGTTTCTTTCCGCCCACCGCGATGAACTTGAGCCTGCCGGCCCGCACGTGTGGCAGCGCCTGGGTCACCGAGCTGAACATGACCGGGATCTGGTTGGCCATCACGTCGACCATCGCCGGGCCGCCGCCCTTGTAGGGCACCATGATCATGTCGATGCCGGCGACCTTCTTGAAGAGCTCGCCGCCGAAGTGATTGAATCCCCCGACCCCGGTCGAGGCGTAGGCTATCGATGCCGGCTTTGCCCGCGCGGCCTCGACGAGCGCCTTCACCGATAGATACGGCCCGCTCGGGTTGACCACGATCGAGTTCGGGGCGAATCCTATCGTCGCGATGGGGTCGAACGACTTCTCGATATCGTAGGGCAGCTTCCGGACGGCGGCGTTCATCACGAACGACGTGGAAATCATCAGCATGATGTAGCCGTCGGCGGACGCTTCGGCGGCGAGCTGGGCACCGATGATTCCGTTCGCTCCGCCGCGGTTGTCGATCACCACCTGCTGGCCGAGCCGGTCACCGAGCTTGACCCCGAGATAGCGGCCCAGGATGTCGTTGCTCCCCCCGGGCGGAAACGGAATGATCCAGCGTACCGGCCTGTTCGGGAAATTGTTGGCGCCCGACTGCGCCACGCACTGCACCGCCGGCCACGCGCCCGCCAGCAAGCCCAGCACGACGGGAATCCACCGCACGAATGGTCTCATGGCTAACCTCCTCGCAATCGCCGGGTTACCGGCATTCTTTTATTGCGGAAAAGTATAGGCTCCGGCATTGCCCCATTCAAGCAGAGCGCGCGAGCAATGCAAGCACCCCCTCGAGCGCGTGCTCGACCGCCTGCCGGCGCACCGCTTCGCGGCCGCCACGATAGCGGCGCGCCTCGCTGCTCGGGCTGGCGCCCGCCGCGCCCCACGCAAAGCACACCGTACCGACCGGCTTGCCGGGCGTGCCGCCGGAGGGGCCGGCGACACCGCTCACCGCGACGGCGACCTGGGCATGGCTGCGCGCAAGCGCGCCTCTCACCATCTCGCGCACGACTTCCTCGGATACTGCGCCATGCTTTTCGAGCGTCGCCCCCTTCACGCCCAGCATCTCGCGCTTGGAGACATAGGTATAGGTGACGAAGCCCCGCTCGAACCACGCCGAGCTACCGGGCACCATGGTGACCGCCTCCGCTATCCAGCCGCCCGTACAGGATTCAGCGGTCGCGAGCATGAGGCCACGCTTCTTGAGCGCCGAGCCCACTGCTTCCGCCAGCCGATACAGCGTGACTCGTGATCGGTGACTGGTGACTGGCCTTGCCTTCCGGCTCCTTTTCCTCATCCTCATCCCTCACCCCTCATCCCTCAGCCCTCCAGCAGCCTGCTCGCCACAGCGAACACAAACAGCGTGTAAAACGCCGCCACAAGATCGTCCAGCATCACGCCGAAGCCGTTGCGGAACGTTCGCTCGTAATAGCGGATCGGCGCTGGCTTGAGGATATCCAGCAAGCGGAACAGCAGGAACGCCGCCGCCTGCCAGAGGAGCGTCGCGGGGACAAAGAACAGCACCAGCAGGAACGCAACGGTCTCATCCCACACCATGCCGCCATGATCGGATGCGCCGATCGTCCGGCCGGTGACGTCGCAGGCCCACACGCCGAGGCCAAACAGCACCCCAACGACCAGCAGGTAATCCACCGGATCGAGCCGGGGAGAAAGGAGCCAGTACACCGGGATGGCAAGCAGCGTACCCCAGGTGCCCGGGGCGACCGGCGCGAGCCCCAGTCCAAACCCGAACGCGATGACATGCGCGGGATGCCTGGCGAGGAAGCGCCATGATGGGCGCAGGACGAGGTCGGCGGTCATTGCGTGCTCACAGGCGCCCGTCCACCTCGATGCCGCGATAGAGCCAGTCCACTTCCCAGGGATTGTCGGGGTCCCGGCGCCGCGCCAGCTCGTTGCGCAGTTCGCGCGCGCCGCCGTCGGCATGGATGTACTCGCCGAAAAAACGCGAGGAGAGCACGACGCGCGCGGTGCGGTTCATGCGCTCGCGCTGATAGGCGAGGAAAGCGCGGCCGCAATCGTCCCCCGCGGCGGCGACTTTCTCCGCCAGCACGACGCCATCCTCGATCGCCATGTTGGCGCCCTGCGCCAGGTACTGCAGCGTCGGATGCGCCGCGTCCCCGAGCAGCGTTGCGCGCCCGCGCGACCAGTTGGTCACCGGGTCGCGGTCGTGCAGGACCCAGTTCCGGTCGCGGCCGAAGTAGCGCAGCATGTCGCGCACCCTGGGGTCGGCACGCGTGAACACTTCCTCCAGCTCGTCCCACCCGCCGAAATCCTTCTCGCCGCGGCGAAACCGGCGGCTCGCGACAGTCGCGACGTTGTTCATCACCGCGCCGCCGCGCAGGCGATACTGCACGAGGTGGAGATCGGGGCCGATCCAGATCGTCATCGAGTCGAGATGGCTGCGGTCGATAATCTCCCCGGTCGGCACCACCCCGCGGTAGGTCACGTGGCCCGTCACGCGCGGCGCCCCGTCGGCCACGATCGCTGCGCGCGTGGGCGACCACAGGCCATCGGCGCCGATCAGCGCCGCGCCCTCGTATTCGGCGCCGTTCTCGCAGCGCACGATGACCGAGCGCCCGCGCTCCTCGAAGCTCGCGAGGCCGCGCGACGCTTCCAGGGCGATCTCCCCCCGCCGCTTGCACGCCTCCAGAATCTCCCCGTGCAGGTCGCGCCGGTGGATGACGAAATAGCGATAGCGGTAGCGCTCGAGGAAAGCCTTCCCGAGCGCAATGCGCGTGATTTCGCGGTTGTCGATCGCGTCCACGAGGATGAGCGCGTCGGGGTAGACCGAATGGGGCTCGAGCGCCGTCAGGAGACCCAGGCGATCGAGCATGCGGCTCACGTTCGGCCCCATCTGGATGCCGTAGCCGATCTCGCCGAATTCCGGCGCCTTCTCTAGCACGTGCACGCGCCGGCCCTTGAGGGCGAGCGCCAGCGCCGCCGACAGCCCGCCGATGCCGCCGCCGGCAATCAAAATCGGAGGACGGCGCTCAGCCACTGAAGTGCTCGTAGCCGGCCCGCTTCATGGCAATCGGCAGCCCGGCTGCATCGAGAACCGTGACCAGCGCCTTGTCCCCTCGCTGCCGCGCGATGCTGCCGATACGGGTCAGCCTCAGGCCCAGGCGCCGCGCAATGCCGGCCATCGCCGCGCGCTGCGTGCGGCCGGCAGTGAAGCACAACTCGTAATCGTCGCCCCCGGCAAGCAACGCGGAGCGGGCCGCGGGCCGGTGAAGACAACGCTTCATGATGGCCGAGCACGGCAGACGCTCGAGCCCGACCACCGCGGCGACCCGCGAGCGCTCGCAGATGTGGCCGAGGTCGGCGACGAGCCCGTCGGAGATATCGATCGCGCTGCGCGCCACGCCGCGCAACGCGATGCCCAGCCCGACCCGCGGCACCGGCGCGTCCAGCTTGCGCCGCAGCGCCCGCCGATCGCGCGGCGCCAGCCCGATCCGCCCGGCGGCAAGCGCGAGCGCCGCATCTCCCAGCGTGCCCGATACCCAGATGTCGTCGCCCGGCCGGGCGCGGTCGCGCCTCAACGCGCGCCCGCGCGGGGCCTCGCCCACGACCTGCACGCAGATATTGAGCGGCCCCTGCGTCGTGTCCCCGCCGACGAGGTCCACGCCGTGCCGGCGCGCGAGCCGCATGAAGCCGCGCGAGAACGCCGCCAGCCAGCGCGCCTCGGCACGCGGGAGCGCGATTGCGAGCGTCGCCCAGCGCGGGGCCGCGCCCATGGCCGCCATGTCCGAAAGATTGACGGCGAGCGCCTTATGCCCGAGCAGCTCCGGGTCCGCGCCACGGTGAAAATGCCGCCCGGCGACCAGCATGTCCGTCGTGATCACCAGGTCGTTGCCGCGCCCCGCGTGCACGATCGCCGCGTCGTCGCCGACGCCCAGCACGGCATGGCGCGCCGGAAACGTGAAGAACCGCCTGATCAGCTCGAATTCCGACAGGGCCATGACCGGTGCTCCAGAAAAATGGGGTCAGGTTCGAATTTCTGACCCTACAAGCCGGATCGCCGGCAGAAATTCGAACCTGACCCCATTTTTCCGAATCACGATTCAGGCTTCGCCTGCTTCTCGCGGTCGGCGGCGATCCGGGCCTGGGCCTCGAGCCACTTCTTCTTCAGCATCTTGGGAAACCAGAAGTCGACGGCCGCGAATACAAAAAAGAACAGCGCCAGCCAGCGCACGGTCTCGGGCGGCAGGAAGGCCCGGCCCTCGAACACGACGTAGAGCCCGAGGAAGGCATTGATGACGCCCGCCAGGTAGAACATCATGATCCGTTTCTTGAGACGCGGGTCCATCGTCACCACTCACCGATCACGACTCGCGAATTTCTGCCTTGCGCAGCTGCGCAGCGAGCTTGTCGAGCACGCCGTTCACGTACTTGTAGCCGTCGGTGCCGCCGTACTCCTTCGCCAGCTCCACCGCTTCGTTGATCACCGCGCGATAGGGCACCTCCGGCTGGTGCAGAAGCTCGTAGCCCGCCAGCATCAGGATGCCGCGCTCCACCGGGCTCACCCGCGAGAACTCCCGATCGAGGTACGGGGCGAGCGCGCGCTCCAGCTCCGGCGCGGCGCTCACCGTGCCATTGAGCAGCGCCGTGAAATAGCCTGCATCAATCTTGTCGAATCCCTTGGCATCGGCGAGCTGGCGCGCGATGGTCGCAGGGTCGGTGCCCGCGACCTGCCACTGGTAGAGTCCCTGCAGCGCGAACTCCCGCGCGCGTCTGCGGCTGGTTTTCATTCTCCGTCCAGCTGCTTCAGCAGGTGGGCCATCTCGATCGCCACGGCCGCGCAATCCGCGCCCTTTTGCGGCGCCCGCACCGCCGCCTGCTCGCCGTTTTCGGCGGTCAGTATGCCATTGGCGACCGGCACGCCGGTATCGAGCGCGACCGAGGTGATGCCGCCCGCCGACTCGTTGGCGACGACCTCGAAATGGTAGGTCTCCCCGCGGATCACGGCGCCGAGCGCGATCAGCGCGTCATACTTCCCCGTGTTCGCGAGCTTCTGCAGCGCCAGCGGCGCTTCCAGCGCGCCCGGCACGGTGACGACGCGGATGTCGGAGGCGGCCACACCGTGCTGTTTCAACGCAGCGCTGCAGGCTTGCAGCAGCGCGTCTCCCACCTCCGGATTGAACCGGCTCACCACGATGCCGATGCGCAAGCCCTCTCCCCGCAGCTCGATGCGGGGCTTCTCGATGTCGTCTCTGCGCGCCATCCCGAGTCACTTGCCCCGGGCGGGCGGCTGCAGGTAGCCCGTCACTTCCAGCCCGAAACCCGCCATGCTCGGCATGGGCCGCGGCTGCGCCATGAGGCGCATCTTCCTCACGCCGAGATCCTTCAGGATCTGCGCGCCGATGCCGTAGTTTCTCAGCGCGAGGACCGGCGCCGCGGCCGCGCCGCCGCGCGCCCGCGCGTGCTCCAGCAGCTCCAGTGCCGTCTCCTGGCCGTGCAGCAGCACGATGACGCCGCACTCGGAGCGGCCGACCGCGGCGAGCGCATCGTGGAAATTCCAGGAATGGCGGGCGCTGCGGATATCGAGCAGGTCCATCACCGACAGCGGCTCGTGCACGCGCACGAGCACCTCCTTTCCCGGGCCGGGCGTGCCCTTGACCAGCACGAGGTGCGTCGATTCCCCGATCCGCTCGCTGTAGACGCAGAGCCGGAACCGCCCGTACACGGTTTCGATGTCGCGCTCTGCGACCCGCGTCACCAGGGACTCGGTGCGGCTGCGATATTCAATGAGATCGGCGATGGTCCCGATTCTCAACCGGTGCTGGCCGGCGAACTCGACGAGATCCGGCAGCCGCGCCATCTCCCCGTTGTCCTTGAGGATCTCGCAGATCACCGCCGCCGGGGCGAGGCCCGCGAGCCGCGCCAGATCGCAGCCCGCCTCGGTATGCCCGGCGCGCGCCAGCACCCCGCCCTCCTGCGCCACGAGCGGGAAGATGTGGCCGGGCTGCACGAGGTCCGAGGGCGCGGCATCGGGCCGGATCGCGACCTGCACGGTGCGCGCCCGGTCCGCGGCCGAGATGCCGGTGGTGACGCCTTCCGCGGCTTCGATCGAAACGGTGAAATTGGTCCGGAGCGGCGAGCGGTTGATCGCCGTCATCGGCGGAAGATTGAGCGCGCGGCACTTCGCTTGCGTCAGCGTGAGGCAGATGAGCCCCCGGCCGAAGCGCGCCATGAAGTTGATCGCTTCGGGCGTGACGAACTCGGCCGCGATCAGGAGGTCGCCCTCGTTCTCGCGGTCCGCCTCGTCCACCAGCACCGCCATCCTGCCGGCCTTGATGTCCGCGATGACCTCCGTGATCGGGCTGATGCCGGTTTCCTGTCTCGAGGTCATTGAACGTTTCCCGCTAGCCGTTACTGCCTGCCGCGCAGACGCTCGACATAGCGCGCGAGGAGGTCGACTTCCAGGTTGACTTTGTCCCCCTGGCGCAACGCGCCAAGATTGGTCGCCGCGAGCGTGTGCGGAATGAGGTTCACCTCGAACGCCGCGCCATCGACCTGGTTCACCGTCAGGCTCACGCCGTTGACCGTGATCGAGCCCTTGCGCGCGACGTACTTCGCGAGGGCCTTCGGGACCGCAACCGCCAGCATCCGGTTGCTGCCCGCCGCCTTCGTGCGCGTCACGATACCCACTCCATCCACGTGCCCGCTCATAAGGTGGCCGCCCACGCGATCCGATACACGCATCGCCTTTTCCAGGTTGACGCGATCGCCCGCGGAAAACCCAGCCGTGCAGGCAAGCGTTGCCCGGGACACATGCGCCGCGAAGCTCCGTGCTTTCCGCGCCGCCACCGTCAGGCAAATGCCATTGACCGCGATGCTGTCGCCCACCGCGACATCCCTCAGGCCCAGGCGAGCGGCGTAGATGACGAGCCTCTCGCCTCCGCGCTCCGGCTTCACCTCGCGCACCGTGCCCACCGCGGCGACGATACCACTAAACATTATACGAACCTCGCCACAACGCGAATATCCGGTCCCACCATCCCGAGGTCGTGGACGGCGAGCCGCCTGCGTGCGTCCAGGTCGGCGAGCTCGGGGAGGTGGAACATGCCCAGCGCGGCATCGCCGATGATGCTCGGCGCAAGATAGACCACCAGCTCGTCCACCAGCCCCTCGGCAAGCAGCGACCCGTTCAGCCGGAAGCCGCCTTCCACGTGCACTTCGTTCAGCTCGCGGCGCGCGAGCTCGCGGAAGAGCTTGCCGAGCTCGACCTTGCCCGCGCGGTTCGGCATCACGACCACCTCGGCGCCCGTGGCCTCCAACGCGGCGATCCTGGCGCGGTCCTCGCGGGCCGCAGCAACCAGCACCCCGCCGCCTTCCAGTATTCTTGCGGAGGGCGGCGTCTCCAGCCTGCTGTCCACCACGACTCGCAGCGGCTGGCGCGTGGTGGCCACCTCGCGCACGGTGAGCCGCGGGTCGTCCTCCCGGACCGTGCCGAACCCGGTCAGCACGGCGCACGCGCGGGCGCGCCAATGATGCCCGTCGCGGCGCGCCGCCTCGCTGGTGATCCATTGGCTCCTGCCGTTGAGAAGCGCGGTCTTGCCGTCGAGGCTCGCCGCGAGCTTCATTCGCACCCAGGGCCGGCCGCGTGTCATGCGCGAGACGAAGCCGACGTTCAGCTCGCGCGCTGCGTTCTCCAGCAGCCCGCAGGCAACAGCGATCCCCTTACCCCGCAAGAGCGCGAGCCCCTTGCCGGCAACCAGCGGGTTGGGATCCTGAAACGCCGCCACCACCCGCGCAACCCCCGCCCGGACGAGCGCCTCAGCGCAGGGTCCCGTGCGGCCCTGGTGCACGCACGGCTCGAGCGAGACATAGGCGGTCGCGCCGCGCGCGCGCGCGCCCGCCGCGGCCAGGGCATTCACTTCGGCGTGCGGAGCCCCCGCGCGCTCGTGCCAGCCCTCGCCTGCCGTCGCTCCGTCGCGCACGATCACGCATCCCACGCGCGGATTGGGCGTGGAGGTATAGAGCCCGCGCTCCGCCAGCTCCAGCGCCCTGGCCATGAAGCGATGATCGTCAGCAGTAAACACAGTGATGATCGAAAACATTGGTCCCCTCCTTTTCAAGGAGGGGTGGATGCGAAGCAGACGGGGTGGTTACGAGGGCACCGCATGCTCCCACCACCCCGCCCCCTTGTGCGGGCACCCCTCCTCCGGCAGGAGGGGAATTCATCCTGCAAAGCTCTCTAAGTCATTTCTCCTTGGGGGGACGCTGGACTTCCTTGATTGCGTCCTGGAAATCATCCACGCCCTCGAAGCTGCGATAAACGGAGGCGAAGCGGATGTAGGCAACCTGGTCGAGCCTGCGCAGCTCCCGCATCACCATCTGTCCGATGCGCCGGGACTCGATCTCGCGCTCGCCGAGCGCGAGCACGTCCTGCGTGATGGTGGCAATGGCCTCGTCCACCAGCTGCGTCGGCACCGGGCGCTTGTGCAGCGCCCGCATGAAGCCGGTGCGGAGCTTCTCGAGGTCGAACTCGGCGCGGCTGCCGTCCTGCTTCACCACCTGCGGCATCCGCAGCTCCACCGTCTCGTAGGTCGTGAAGCGCTTGTTGCACGCGGCGCACTTGCGGCGCCGGCGGATGCTGTCGCCGTCGTCACTGACGCGGGAGTCGATGACCTGGGTATCGAGAGAGCTGCAGAAGGGGCACTTCATGCCGAAGGATGAAGTCAGAAGGATGAAGGATGAAGGAAAGTCTCTATTCCCTGCCGTTCCGCCTTCCGCCCGCCGCCTTCTGCCTTACCGCCCATAAACGGGAAACTTCGCGCAGAGCTTCTTCACTTCGCCCGCGACGCGCTTGATGGATTTCTCGTTCTCGTGCTCGTCGAGCACGTCGGCGATCAGGTTGGCAAGCTGCTCGGCCTCGAATTCCTTCAAGCCGCGCGTCGTGATCGCCGGGGAGCCGATGCGGATGCCGCTCGAGATCATGGGCTTCTGGGGGTCGTTCGGAACGGCGTTCTTGTTCACGGTGATGTTGGCCTTGCCCAGGGTGATCTCGGCGTCACGCCCGGTCAATTTCTTGCTGCGGAGGTCCACCAGGAACATGTGGCATTCGGTGCGCCCGGACACGATGCGGCAGCCGCGCTCCTGCAGCGTCTTGGCCATGACGCGCGCATTGTCGAGCACCTGCTCCTGGTAGCTCCGGAAGCCTTTCGACATCGCCTCCTTGAGCGCGACCGCCTTGGCGGCGATCACGTGCATCAACGGCCCCCCTTGTATCATCGGGAACACCGCAGAGTTGATCACCTTCTCGTGCTCGGCATTGGCGAGGATCATGCCGCCGCGCGGCCCGCGCAGGGTCTTGTGGGTGGTGGTCGTCACGAAATCCGCGATTCCGATCGGGCTCGGGTAGAGGCCGGCCGCGATCAGTCCGGCATAGTGCGCGATATCGGCCATCAGCAATGCGCCGATCTTGTCGGCGATCGCCCGAAACCGCTTCCAGTCGATCACCAGGGAATAAGCCGAGGCGCCGGTGACGATCAGCTTGGGCTTCTTGACGTGGGCGAGCTCCTCGACCTGGGCATAATCGATCTCCTCCGTGTCCTTGTTGAGCCCGTAGGTCTCCGCATCGAAGTAGCGGCCGCTAAGGTTCACGCGCGCCCCGTGCGTGAGATGCCCCCCCGCGTCAAGCGCCATGCCCAGGATGACGTCGCCCGGATGCAGCGCCGCGGCGTAGACCGCTTGGTTGGCCTGCGCGCCGGAGTGCGGCTGCACGTTGGCATAACCGGCGCGAAAGAGCTTCTTCGCGCGGTTGATCGCCAGCTGCTCGGCAACGTCGACGTGCTCGCAGCCGCCGTAATAGCGCCGTCCCGGGTAGCCCTCGGCGTACTTATTGGTGAGCACCGATCCCTGCGCCTGCAGCACGCGCGGGCTGGCGTAGTTTTCGGAGGCGATCAGCTCGAGGTGATCTTCCTGGCGCTGGACCTCGTTTTCCATCGCCTCCCACAGCTCCGGATCAAAGCCCTCGACGGTATCCTTTCCTGAAAACATAGGTGTCAGCCGCCCGCTTCGTAAACTGTTGATTTTAGCACCGAATCAATCACCGGCGATGGTCATGCGCTCGACCAGGATGGAGCCGCATTGGCGCGAGCCGCGGCGCGCGACATCGGTTCCGACGGCAGCGATGCCAAGGAAGATATCCTTGAGGTTGCCGGCGACCGTGATTTCCTGAACCGGATACGCGATTTCCCCGCCCTCAACCCAGAAGCCAGCCGCGCCACGCGAATAATCGCCGGTGACCGGGTTGACGCCGTGTCCCAGCAATTCGGTTACCAGCAGGCCCTCGCTCATTTCCCTCAGCAGCCCCTCGAATCCCGTCCCGGTGTCGCGCAGGATCAGGTTGTGGTTGCCGCCGGCATTGCCGGTGGACTTGAGCCCCAGCTTGCGCGCCGAGTAGCTGCCCAGAAAATAGCCCTGCAGCACGCCCCGACTCACCACCGCACGCGGGTGTGTTGCCACGCCCTCCTCGTCGAACGGCGCGCTCGCCAGGCCCTTGGCGAGGTGCGGCTCCTCGCTCAGGTCGATCCGCGCGGAGAAGATTTTCTTCCCCGCGCTGTCGAGCAGGAACGACGACTTGCGGTAGAGATTGCCGCCGGAGACTGCCGAGACGAAATGCCCGAGCAGGCTCGCCGCGACCGGCGCCTCGAACAGGACCGGCGCCTGTGTCGTCGCGATCTTGCGCGCCCCGAGACGGCGAATGGCGCGGCTGCCCGCGCGGCGCCCCACGCTCTCCACGTCCGGCAGGTCGGCGGCATCGCGGCCGGTTTCGAACCAGTCGTCGCGCTGCATTTCGTCGTTCTTCCCCGCAACCAGCGCGCACCACACGCTGTGGCGCGAGCTCGGAAAGCCATTGAGGAATCCAAGCGAGTTGCCGTAGATGAAGTGCGATCCCTGGGTCGAGACCGTGGCGCCCTCCGAGTTGGTGAGGCGCTTGTCCACGGCAAAGCCGGCGGCCTCGCAGGCGCGCGCGATCTCGATCGCACGCTCGACCGGCAGATCCCGCGGATGCCACAAGTCGAGGTCGGGCACGTCGCGCGCGAGCATGTCCGCGTCGGCAAGCCCGGCGCACTCGTCCGCCGCCGTGAATTTCGCGATGGACAGCGCGGCATCCACCGAGTCGCGCATCGCCTGCGGGGTGAAATCGGTGGTGCTGGCATGGCCGCGCTGCTTGCCGAGATAGACCGTGACACCGATGCCCTTGTCGCGGTTGTACTCGATGGTCTCGACGTCGCCGCGCCGCACCGTCACGGTCTGGCCGGCGCCCTCGCTCACCTCGGTCTCGGCTGCAGTCGCGCCGCGCTGCGCGGCGTAATCGAGCACGTCGCGCGCGATCTGCCGGAGCCGGTCGGCGCTGAAGGAAAAATGCGAGTCGGGCATCGGCGCCCCTTTTTCTGATTGGAACTGCAGGGATGAGGGGGCGATATCATAGCAGCTTGCCCATGCGCAGTGACGGGTGACGAGTGACGGGAGACGACGGAAAGCCGAGCAAGACGCAGCGCAAAAAGGCGGTGCACGCGCTGCAGGACCTGGGCGAAGCGCTGGTGGGGTTAAGAGAAGAGCAACTCGCACGGATCGAGCTGCCCGAGCGGCTGCGCGACGCGATCGAGGCAGCCCGCCGCATCGCCGGATTCGAGGCCAAGCGCCGCCAGCTCCAGTACATCGGAAAGCTCATGCGCGGCGTCGAGGCCGGCCCGATCCGCGCGGCGCTCGACGCAGTGCTCGCGCCCCCGCGCGCCGAGGCCGCCGCGCACAAGCGCGTAGAGGGGTGGCGCGAGCGGCTGCTGGCCGATCCCGGCGCGCTCGACGAGCTCGCCGCCGAATACCCGCGCGCGGATGTCCGGCGGCTGCGCGCGCTCGCGCGCGCGGCACTCCGCGAGCGCGCCGAAGCCCGCCCGCCGCGCGCGTTTCGCGAGCTCTATCAGGCGCTCCGCGCCGTGCTCGCGAGGGATGAAAGATGAGGGTGGAGGGCTGAGCATTCGGCAGTCACGCGTCACTCGTCACTTCCCCGGAATTCGACTGATATACTTGCGCCCCTATGGCGACGGCGCCGGAAGAATTGGTGATCGGTCTGGTTTCGATCAGCGACCGCGCCTCGCAGGGCGTCTACCAGGACGAGGGCCTGCCGGCGCTCGAGGAATGGCTGGGAAAAGCGGTCGCGTCGCCACCCGTGCGCGTGGTCAAGCGGCTGATCCCGGACGAGCGGCCCGCCATCGAGGCGGCGTTGAAGGAGCTGGTGGACCGCGAGGGCTGCCATCTCGTTCTCACGACGGGCGGCACCGGGCCGGCCCCGCGCGATGTCACGCCGGAAGCGACGCTCGCCGTCGCCGACAAGGTGATGCCGGGATTCGGCGAGCAGATGCGGCAGGTAAGCCTGCGCTTCGTGCCGACGGCAATCCTGTCGCGGCAGGTCGGGGTCATCCGCAAGCAGGCGCTGATCCTGAATCTTCCCGGCCAGCCGAAGGCGATCCGCGAAACGCTGGAGGGCGTGCGCGACGAAGGCGGCAAGACCGTCGTCAACGGCGTTTTCGCGGCCGTGCCCTACTGCGTGGACCTCATCGGCGGTCCCTACATCGAGACCAACGAGAGCGTCGTGAAGGCGTTCCGACCGAAGTCGGTCATCCGGCCCAGGAAATCTTGAGTCAGACGCCTCACGCCTTCCCGAGATGGCAGAACTGCTGGATTCGATCGCAATAGAGACCGGCAAGAATCCGAGCGCGTCGGTCATCTGGATGCACGGTCTCGGCGCGGACGGAAACGACTTCGTGCCGATCGTGAACGAGCTCGAACTCGACGGCGCGCGCGTGATCCGCTTCCTCTTCCCCCACGCCCCCATGCGGCCGGTGACGATCAACAATGGCTACGTTATGCGCGCCTGGTACGACGTTTCCTTCGGCGACCTCGAGGGCAATTCGCGCCGCGCCGACGAGCGGGGCGTGCGGGAATCGCAAGAGAGGATCGCGGCCTTCATCGAGCGCGAGGAGGCGCGCGGTGTTGCGCCCGAATGCATCGTGCTCGCGGGCTTCTCGCAAGGCGGCGCAATCGCCCTGCAGACCGGGCTGCGCTACCCGCGGAAGCTGGCCGGCGTGATGGCCCTTTCCACCTACCTTCCGCTTGCGGAGTCCCTGCCCAGGGAAGCGGCTGCCGCCAACAGGCGAACGCCCGTCTTCATGGCACACGGCACCTACGACCCCGTCGTCCCGCTCGTGATGGGCGCGGGCTCCATGACCTTCCTGACGGGACTGGGCTATGCCGTCGAGTGGCGCCAGTACCCGATTCCGCACTCGGTGTGCCCCGAGGAGATCCAAGATATCGGCGCATGGCTGCGCAAAGTTCTTAGGCGATGAGCGGGCCGCTCGCCGGCGTGCGCGTCATCGACCTCACCTCGGTGGTGATGGGCCCGTTCGCGACCCAGATCCTCGCCGACCTCGGCGCTGACGTCGTCAAGGTCGAGCCTCCCGAAGGCGACGTATTGCGCCATATCGCGCCCATGCGCAGCCCCGGCATGGGACACATCTTTCTCCATCACAATCGCAACAAGCGCTCGGTCGTGCTCGATCTGAAGCAGCCGGCCGGCCGGGATGCGCTGCTGCGGCTCGCCCGCGGCGGCGATGTCCTCATCTACAACGTGCGGCCGCAGGCGATGCGCCGGCTGCGCCTCGGCTACGAGGACGTCGCCGCCGTCAACCCGCGCATCATCTACGTCGGGGCCTACGGCTACGGCGAACGCGGGCGCTACGCCGGGCAGCCGGCCTATGACGATCTCATCCAGGGCATGGCGGCGCTGCCCGCGATCTTCGCCGATGCCGGCGCGGACCGGCCGCGCTACGTGCCGACCGCGATCGCCGACCGCATCACCGGCCTTGCCGCGGTGAACGCGGTGACGGCGGCCCTCTTCTGCCGCAGCCGCACCGGCGCCGGACAGGCCGTCGAGGTGCCGATGTTCGAGACGCTGGTCCACATGGTGCTCGCCGACCACATGGCCGGGCGCACCTTCGAGCCGCCGATTCCGCCGTTTCGCTACGAACGGATGCTCGCGCCGCACCGCGCGCCGTACGCGACGCGGGACGGCTACGTGTGCGTCCTCATCTACAACGACAAGCACTGGAGGAGCTTCTTCCGGCTGATCGGGCGCGAGGAGATGTTCGCGTCCGATCCCCGGTTCGCGAGCCAGGAGGCGCGCTCCCGCAATATCGGCGAGGTCTATGCGTTTGTCGCCGGGGAGATGGTGAAGCGCACCAGCGCGGAGTGGCTGAAACTGCTGAAGGACGCGGACATCCCCGTTGCGCCGCTCAACTCGATCGAGGACGTGCTCGGCGACCCGCACCTCGCGGAATCCGGCTTCTTCGTCACGGCCGGGCATCCGACGGAGGGCCGGCTGCGCATGATGGCGGCACCGGGCGCGTGGTCGCGAACGCAGCCGGATCCATTGCGCCCCGCGCCACGCCTGGGCGAGCACAGTGTCGAGGTCCTGCGCGAAGCGGGCTACGCCGACGCCGAGATCGCCGCGATGGCCGCGAGCGGAGTGACCCGAACGCCGTGACGCCGGTGAGCCGCGGCCCGGGGACGTGAGCCACGCGAGCTCATGCGCCCTGCTGCGTGACCTTGAACCTGGCCCAATCGAAGTCCTCACCGCTCTCGACGAGGCCGACCGGCGTCAGCTGGTAAGCCTTTTCGCTCACCATCATGTCGAGCCCGTCGCGGCCGCTGTAGAGGCCCGGGCGCATGATGACGCCTACCTCGCCGCGGGCGTCTGGCCCGGTGGGCAGCAGAATCGCGCGCTCGGCGTCGCGATCCCCGGCCGTGAACGAAAGCGTCTGCGCTGGCGAGAGCTTGACCGGGATGGCGGTGCGCGTGAGGACCTGGATCCCAACGTGCCGCTGCTGCTGCTCATCGCGCATGATGCGGCGGATCAGTCCGATTCCCCAGTGCCGGGAAGCCTCGCTCTGCAAGCCGACCAGCGTACCGACCCGGATCCAGTCACTCGTGACCGTGGGGATGACAGCGCCGTAGCCGCCATCGCTCACGTCCTCCACGATCCAGCTCTCCCCGGCGCCCGTGGGCTGGGTCAAGCTGAAGTCGAGGGTGTCATCGTCGACGGGGTCGAGCGTGCGGAGCATGTCCTTCAGCCCCGGCACCACCGTGAGACGGCCGACGCTGGGCCGGCGCTCCGAGCCGCGCGCCGGCGCCCGCTCCGACCAGTACTGGGCGAGATGGCGCATCGTGCCGACGAGGTTATCCTTGCCGTAATCGCCGCCGAGTCTGACACCCTGCGGCAGCGCGCCGGACTGCTGGAGCTTCCCGATCAGCAGGTTCAGATCCTCGAGCCCCTTTCCCGCTCCGAAGTAGCGCATCGTGGCCTTGGGCGCCACGCCCCTGAAGAGCCGCACCGCCGGGCCGGGCGCCGCCAGGTCCAGGCAGTGCGTGCAGCCCTCCGGCCGGTTCGAAAAGCGGAATGCGGCGGCCAGGTGCGCCGCGGCGCGCTCCGCGATTTCCTGGCGCACCGGCGGCAGGCCCTCGGGAGACGAGGCAGAAAGCATCATCGCCGTCAGGAACTCGCGCTTGACCGTCGTCTCGCCGCGGGCGCCGGGATAGACTGCGATCGGGCCATCGGCAAAGCCCCTCTGCTCCGCAATCGAGTATGCCTGCGCAAGCTCCGACCAGATGCGACGCTCGACCGGGCCGTAGCGCAGCAATCGCCACTTGAGCTGGGCAGTCAGCGCGCGAATGGCGCGGGCGACGATGACCGGCAGGCTTTTTCTGATGATCGTCATGCCGATCTGCCCGTCCTCGTACTGCTTCACGCATCGCAGGTAGCCGTCTCCCAGCTGCCGCCACAGGCCGAAGAGCGCGTTCCACAGGCGGTTCTCCTGGAACTTCAATTGGCGCGGCATCGAAAGATAGTCCTGGGAGAGCTTGCGCACATGGTTGCGCGCGGCGCCGTCGAGCAGATCGATGTTGTCGTAACGCTGGTTGAGCTTGAACTCGCCCGTCTGGTTGATCGAGTCGAGCCACTCGATGATTTCCTCCAGCGCCTTGGGGGGATCGTTCGCCGGAAACGCATCGATGATTTCCCGCGCCCGCTTGGCGTCGGACATCGGATGGTCGACCTTGCCTCCCAGCCAGTTGATTGCCATGGGCCTTCCTGAGCCCCCGGCCTCGCGCCGGGGGAGGCAAACCTTAGCTCGATTGCCGGATTGTAGTGCAGCGTCGCGGAGCGAACCAGTTCCGGCGCGCGGTCATGCGCTCTGCCGCACGACCTTGAACCTGACCCACCGGAAATCCTCCCCCGCCTCGACGACGCGGGCGGGCACGAGCCGGTAGCTCCGGCGCTGCAGAGTCATATCGAGACTGTCGCGGCCGTCGAATATCCCCTCGCGCAGCAACAGGTCGACCTCGCCCCGCGCATCGGGCTTGACGTTCAGCAGTATCGCCGTCTCTTCCCGCAGGTCGAAATTGAGCGCCGACATCGTATTGGCCCTCGCGATCGTGACCGGGACAGCAGTCTTCGTGAGGACCTGGATGCCAACCCGCCGCTGCTGGTGTGCGTCGCGCGTGATCCGGCGGATCAGGCCGATGCCCATATGCTCGGAGATCTCTCCCTTCATCCCGATCAGGACGCCGACCCGCACCCAGTCGATCAGCTGCGGCGGCACGATCGCGCCATAGCCGCCGTCGCTCACGTTCTCGACGATCCAGCTCTCCGCGGTCTGGTTCCGGCTGAAGTCGATCGGATTGCCTGTGCCCGGCCCCAGCACGCCGAATATCTGGTCCGCCCCCGGCACCACGGTAATGCGGGCGGCGGTCAACCGGCGCTCGGAACCGCGCACGGGCGGCCGGTCGGACCAGTACTGGGCGAGGTGTTGGAGCACCCCGATGACCTCGTTCTTGTCAAAGCTGCCGCCGAGATCGATCTCCGTCGGGACGGCGCCCTGCGCGGCCATCCGCTCTGTGAGCTGCTCGATGTGGGCGAGCGCATCCCCCGCGCCGAAGAACAGCAGGCCGGCCGGAGCGACCCCCGGCACCAGCCGCGCCGGCGACCGGGGCACGGCCAGATCGAAGCTATGCGTGCAGCCTCTCGGCCCCAACGCCAGCACGAACGAGTCCGCAAAATGCTCCATCGCGCGCTCGGCAATCTGCTGCTTCACCGGCGTCAGGCCGTCGAGCGACGACGCGTGGATCATCAATGCCTTCAGAAACTCGCGCCTGACCGTGCTCCTCGGAGACGGCGCGGGATAGACCGCGATCGCCTGGCCAGCCATTCCTTTCTCCTCCGCCAGGCGCAGCAGCAGCGCGAGATGAGACCAGATGCGCTTGTCGACCAGGCCATAACGCAGCTGCACCCATTTCAGTTGCAGAGCCAGCGCGCGCACGGCGCGCGCCACGATGGCCGGCAGGACCTTCTCGACGGTTGCGGCGCCTTCGAATCCGCTTACGCACTCCTTGATGCAACGCACATAGGCGTCGCCCAGCTCCTTGGCAAAGCCGAACACGGCGCTCCACAGGCGGTTTTCCTGGAACTTCTGCACGCGGGGCGTGGAGAGGTATTCCTGCGTGACCGTTTGCAGGTGGCGCTGGGCGGCGCCGTCGAGGAGATCCACGCTCTCGTAGCGCCGGTCGACCTTGAGGCTATCAGCCCGATTGAGCGAGTCGAGCCATTCGGCGATCTCCTCCAGGGCCTTGGCCGAATCCTCGACCGGCAGCGCGGCCACGATCTGGCGCGCCTGGACCGGGTTCGCCATCGGGTGCTCACCACCGCTGCCGCCGGGCCATCGGAGTGTCATGGTGCGTCCTTGCCTGCGCTTTCTGGAGATGCACGCGCTCGAAAGTCGATAGTTTAGCCGCTGCTGCAGGAAATGGCTGAGGAACAATCACCGCAAAGCCGGCGCGGCGCGCAGAATCCGGCCCGCTCTAGCCGGATCGCGCACCCTCGACGTACTTGCGCGACGTGCGGGGATCGAGCCCGGTCTGCCGCGCCACTTCCGCGTAGGTTCCGAGGCGCCGGTACAGCAGGGCGCAATAGCGGCTGAGGAGCTCGTCGGCCGTGAGTTGCCCCGCGCGCAGCTTCTCCGCCAAGGCATCGTCCTCGTCCGGCGTCGCCTCAACTGCGCCCCCGGCATAACCGCCCGTCAGAAGAATGCGCCGTACCGCCTGCTCGAGCTCACGCACGTTTCCGGGCCAGCGATAGCCAGGCGGCAAGTCGCGCTCCAATGCGCCCATGATCGACGCGGCAATCTCCGAAGCCTGCTCTCCGGCAATGCGGGTCACCAGCAGGCGCACCAGTTGTTCGAGCTCACCCGGTGACTCCTGGAGACGCTGGCGCAGCGTGGGCACCTCAATGACGTCCGAGCACAGGCGATAGAAAAAGTCATCGCGAAAATGGCCATCCCGACGCAATTTGTCGAGCGGCCGGTTGGTGGCCGCGATAACGCGCCCCGAGAAGCGCTTCTTCTCGCGTCCGCCGAGCGCCGTGAAGGTGCGGTCCTGGAGCACCTGTAGCAGCTTGATCTGCACCGGTACCGAAATCTCCCCGATCTCGTCCAGGAACAGCGCTCCGTGCGGATCGCAGCGCCCGAACACCCCCTCGTGGTGATCGATCGCGCCCGTGAAGGCCCCCTTGCGGTGGCCGAACAGCTCGGACTCGATCAGCGTCTCCGGATACTGCGACAGGTTGATCGCGATGAAGCTTTCGGCAAAGTTGGCCGCGAAGCGGCGCTGCGCGGGGACATAAGGAATGAACTCCGAGCGCCCGATTGCGGCTGCGGCGGAGCCCTTCCCGGTTCCCGTCTCGCCCAGCAGGACGGTGGAGAAATCCTCCATGCGGTCCCACAGCGCCGCATCGTAGCCGCGCATGTCGTGGGTGAAGACGTTGTTCCAGAGCGCCTCGCGCAGCCGGCGCATGGATTCGCTGTCGCCGGCAAGCGAGTCGAGAATGAAGTAGAAGGCGCGCCGCAGCTGAAAGAACATCGCGAAATAGCGCACAGCCCGCTCCTCCGCGAAGCCGCTGCGAACCAGTTCCCCGATCACCTCGTCGGCGAAGGAAATAGTCAGCGGCGCGCCGCCCTGCCCCGCCTGGCGCCCGATCAGCGCATCGACATGCGGCACGTAGCGGTGATAGGTGACATACAGGAGTGGCGGCTCCAGCAGGCGGCGATCCTCGGCGCCCAGTCGCTGGAGGGCGGGCGCGCCTTCACGCAACCACGGGGCAAGGCGTGGCTCCACAACTTTGGCGAGCGCCTCACGATGGGTCGTCATGTCGCCGAGCGGCACTCCCGGCACAAGTCGCGACACCAGCTCGGCGCGCTCCCGCGTAAAGGGATTGCCGAAAACGACGTCCGCCAGCGCGGTAAAGAACTCGCGATCCGTTTCGTTCAGACGTGTAGGGTGCATGCATTTAATGTATGCCATCCAGTCAGTAAATGCTATCCCGCTGCCAGATCGTTTTGGATCGTTCAATGCATATTTTATTTAAAACAAGGCGTTATATGTCTGGCACGGACACTGCTGATTGGGGGCTGATTAGCGATTTCATGGGAGGACAGGGCCATGAGAACCGAATGGAAAGCGGCAGCTGCCAAACCGGCTTGGACGCATCTTTGGCGGACTCTGCTGACAGGGCTAGCGGTTATTGCCTTGGCGTCCTGCGGCGGAGGAGGGAGCGACGACGAAGGCGGAAGCGGATGCGTTGCTTCGCCTGCACCCCAAATCACTTCCACTCCGCCAGTCACGGCAACTGTTGGTTTCGAGTACCGCTACTTCGTTCAGGCAACCTACAGCTGTTTTTACCTGTTCGTTCCAACATCGTGTTATGGCTTCGATGCGTTGCGGTTGCCAGCAGGCGCAAGGGTGTCTGGGGGTAGTACCGTCAAATGGACCCCTTCAGCGAATTCCCTCAACATGGAAGCGCAGTTTGAAATTGCGACCGAACCAGACATTTGCGGGAATCGCGCGAGGCAGTCGTGGAGTGTGCGCGTCTACGCACCACCCGTCATTCAAAGCTTCGTCGCTTCAAAAACCGCGGTGATCCCAGGTGAATCCATCACGCTAACTGCGATATTCCAAGGCAGCGGCGAAATCTTCGGCCTTGGACCTATTACAAGCGGCATTCCAATAACGACCCCAGCCCTCAACGGGAGCACGGATTTCACGCTAGTCGTTACCAACAGCGTGAGCGCAAGGGTGACTCGAACACTCACCATCGAGTTGGACATTCCACCTGCCGTGATGTCCACCAATCCAGTGAACGGCGCGATGGGCGTACCGGTTAACCATGCGTTCTACGCAACGTTCAACAAGAAAATGGACGGCGCGACGATTAATTCTGCCACCTTTGTACTAAACGATTTCAACAACAATCCGGTCAACGGAACGGTGAGCTATTTCGACAATACAGCTGTGTTCATGCCGGCAACGTTGCTCGCAGCCCAAACACCATACTCAGTCACTATTACCGATGGGGTGAGAGATCTTGCCGGCAATTCTATGGCCGTCAACTACGTCTCGAGATTTGCCACGAGCTCCGAGCCGGACGTGACGCGCCCTCAAGTGGCGTCGACGTTCCCGCCGGCTCAGTCCAAGAACATCAGCCTTGATGCGGCGATACTCGTTACCTTCAACGAAAGCGTGGATCCGAGCAGCGTGGGCTCAAGCACATTTATTCTAAGGGATAGTAACCAGAACACCGTGAACGGCACTATCCGCGTAGCAAACGGATGGAACAGTGCGGAGTTCATGCCGTCCACTGCCCTCGCAGATTCGACGATATATACGGCGATAGTGACGACACAGATCAAGGATCTTGCCGGCAACACGATGACAACAGATTACTCTTGGACCTTTACCACTGGAGCGTTTGGGACTTGGCAGGCAATTTCGACCATTGGCGCCCCTACACGGAACTTTCACACGGCCGTTTGGACTGGAAGCGAGATGGTCCTTTGGGGCGGCTCCAGTGCCGGTATTTCGAATACGGGCGCTCGTTACAACCCCAGTACGGATGCTTGGATTCCGACGTCAACGGCTGGTGCGCCGAGGGAAAGGGCGTACCACACGGCGATTTGGACTGGCAGCGAGATGGTTGTTTGGGGCGGTAGTGTTGGTGGTTCGACCAATACGGGCGGTCGATACAATCCTGTGACAAATGCATGGGCTCCCACGTCGACCACCGGCGCGCCTTCGGCAAGGGAAAATCACACGGCGATCTGGACCGGCAGCGAGATGGTCATCTGGGGGGGCATCTACCATGACAGTGGCTATTTGAATACGGGTGCACGATACAACCCGACGACAGATTCATGGCGTCCGATCTCCACTAATGGTGCTCCCTCCACATATCACAATAAGGTGGTCTGGACCGGCAACGAAATGATCGTTTGGGGTGGCTTCAATGGTTCCGTTTGGCTAAGTTCAGGGGCGCGATACAACCCGGTAGCCGACGTTTGGACTCCGATGGCCGCAGTCGGTGCACCCCCCGCAAGTGAGTCCTACACGGCCACGTGGAGTGGCAGCGAGATGATCGTCTGGGGTCATGTCGACAGAAACACCGGGGCATCTTCCGGTGCACGTTACAACCCCGTGACAGACGCTTGGGTGCCAATTTCAATCGTTGGCGCTCCCGCTCAGGCAACGTTTCCCCAGGCAATCTGGGCCAGCTCCGAGATGATTGTATGGGGTGGATGGTCCGGAACGAGCGCGCGGTATTTCCCCGCGACCGACACTTGGCATCCAATCTCCAACATCGGTGCGCCCACAGAATTCCACAATTTACGCGTCTGGACCGGCAGCGAAATGATTGTTTGGGGCGGAAATACTGGCGCTGACCTCAATACCGGCAGCAGGTACCGGCCGCAGTAGGTGATTCGACAGCCTGATTGGAGAACGGGCCACAGGCCTCAGGGACAAACCACTATTTAGCTCCGCGAGACGAACGCACCGGTCGTAGTTGATCAAGACAACCGCCGCAATGGACTCGGCCATCCGCCTCACTGCCCGCGAAACCGAGCTGCTTCAATTGCTCGCGCGCGGCTGCACCTACATACAAATCGGTGACCGGCTCGGCGTCTCGGTGCACACGGTCGAGAGCCACGTCAAGAACATCTACCGCAAGCTCAATGCGCACTCCGCGCGCGCCGCCGTCTGGCGGGCAATGGAATTGCGCCTGCTTGTAGAATCGCAGGGTTCGCACCTCGCCACTCGGGAAGCATAGTGAACGACACGAATGAAGCAGCACAGGTCCGGCGGCAGGTGTGGCTCATGCTCGGCGCTACCGTCGTGCTGTATGGACTGCTGCGCCTGGCAATCGGTCCGCTGCCGCAGGACCCGGCTTACCATTTGCTCGCCGACACGCGAACCTTGCAGGGCGTCGTTCCCCGCGCCGGGGACATTCTCACGAATCTCGCGATCCTCGCGGCAGGCTTGTTCGGGCTCGCGCTCCGCAGCCGCATGAACGTCGCCCCGGACGAGCGTACCGCGGCGGACGTTCTGATCGCGGCGGCGATCCTGACCGCCATCGGGTCCGCGTACTACCATCTGGCGCCGGCGAACGCGACGCTCATCTGGGACCGCCTGCCGATCTCGATCGTTCTCACGTCGCTCCTCGCGCTGGTCATGGCGGACCGGGTGCATCCGCTCTTCGCGCGCGAGGCGCTGTGGCCGTTCACGGGGCTGGGCGTTGCGAGCGTGGCCCTGTGGGGTGTCTCAGAGGCAATGGGGCAAGAGGATCTTTTTCTGTACCTGATCGTCCGCATCGGTGCCGGCGCTGCAATCGTCTTCCTGCTGATTCTGCGGCCGCCACGGCACACGGGGACGGTCTGGCTGGTTGCCGCAGCAATGTGCGAGGTTGCCATGGCAATCCTCGAGCGTTTCGATCACGAACTGTTCCGGCTGACCGGCGGACTCGCCAGCGGCCATAACCTGAAGCACGTCCTGGCGGGCGTCGCGCTCGCGTCCGTGTTCTGGTGGCTGCGGGTACGGGAAATGCTGACACGTCGCCCCTCACCCCAACCCTCTCCCCGTTGACACGGGGCGAGGGGGCATTTATCGCGAGCTCTCGGGCTCAAGTGCCACGCGCCGGCCACGTGCGACATCCAGACCGGCCAGTATCCCGATGCCGATCACGAAGAAGACGCCGGTCACCAGCATCGCAAAGCGGTGATTTCCGAGCGTCGCCCACGTGACGATGCCATAGGTCATGGGCCCGAGTATCGCCGAGAGCTTCACCGCGAGGCCCCACAATCCGAAGAATTCCGCCGTGCGCGCCGGCGGGCTGAGATAGCCGACCAGGGCGCGGCCCGCCGACTGGCTGGAGCCCAGGCAGACACCGACCAGGTTGGCGACGACCCAGAACATCGCGACACTGACGGCGGTCCAGGCCAGGACCACAGCGATCAGCCAGCCAACCAGCGTAATGACGAGCGTTTTCACGTGCCCGATGCGGTCCTGGACCTGCCCGAACGCAAACGCCCCCGCTGCCGCAGTGACATTGACCACCAGGATCAAAGTGAGCGTGTCGCGCGTGGTGAATTTCATGACCTCCTGGGCGTAGACCGCGGCGAGCGCAACCACGGTCTGGATGCCCGCCTGGTAGAACACCACGCACACCAGGAAGCGCCACAGGTCCACGTGGCGGCGGGCGTGGCCCAGCGTCTCGGCGAGGCGCGCGAACGCGCTTTTCACGATATCGGAGGCGCCGGCCACCGGCTGCGCCCGCTCGCGCAGGAACAGAAACGTCGGCAGGCTCGCAAGCGCGAACAGGGCGGCGGTAATCAGCATGGTGACGGGCACGAACTCGGTGGCGCTCGCACCCAGCGACTGCGCATGAGTCACGTAGACGAGGCACAGTCCGAGGGCGACGAGGCCGCCAAGGTAGCCCAGGCTCCAGCCCCACCCTGAGACCCTGCCCATTGCCTCGCCCTGCGCGATCTCCGGCAGGAATGCGGCGATCAGGTTCTCACCGCTTCCGAAGAAGAAATTGGAGAGAATGACCAGCGCGATGCCGACAGCGAGCTCGCCGCGCCCCACCAGCGCCAGTCCGGCGGTGAAGACGACACATCCCACCGTGGTGAGCAGCAGCAAGCGCTTCTTCGCCGCGTGTGCATCGGCATATGCGCCGATCACCGGGGCGGTCAGCACGATCATCGCGTAGGAGGCCGCGAGCGCAGCGGTCCAGGCAAAGGTCGCCCACGGCGCATTGCCCGCCACCACGGCAACGAAGTAGGCATTGAAAATCGCCGTGGTGACGACGGTGGTGTAGCCGGAGTTGGCGAAGTCGTACATCGCCCAGGAAAAGACCTCGATCCGGCGCACGCCGGGCGCGAGGTTCTCCTGTGGCGAACGGTCCTTCAGCTCACTCGTCACCCGACACCCATGGCTCGTTGCTTCCCGTCAAATGACGCCGCGCCGCTTCAGCTCCCGCTGCTCGTCCTCGCCGTAGCCCAGGCCGGCGAGGACCTCGGCCGTGTGCTCGCCGAGCGCCGGGCCGATCCAGCTGGTGCTCCCCGGCGTCTCCGACAGCTTGGGCACGATGCCCGGAAGCATGAGCGTCTTTCCGTCCCTGAGCGCGAACGGCTGGATCATCTCACGCGCCGCATAATGCGGATCGCGCGCGATATCCGCGACGTCGTAGATCTTGCTCGACGGAACGTCGGCCTTTTCCAGCACCTGCAGCACGCGCTCGAGGTCGTGCGCGGCGACCCAGTCGCCGATCACCTTCTCGATTTCCTCGGTGCGCGCCACGCGCCCGTCGTTGTGCGCGAGCGCGGGGTCGCCCGCGAGGTCGGGCCGGCCGATGGCGTTCATCATGCGCTTGAAGATGGGGTCGGCATTCGCGCCGATCACGACGTACTTGTTATCGCGCGTGACGTAGGTGTTGGACGGCACGATGCCCGGTAGCGACGCGCCGCTCCGCTCGCGCACGAAGCCGAACATGTCGTATTCGGGCAGCACGCTCTCCATCATGTTGAATACCGCTTCGTAAAGCGCTACGTCGACCACCTGGCCGCGCCCGCCGTTGACGTTGCGGTGGTGAAGCGCCATCAGCGCGCCGATCACGCCATGCAGCGCGGCTATCGAGTCTCCGATCGATACGCCGACCCGCACCGGCGGCCGGTCCGGGAAGCCCGTGACGTAGCGCATCCCTCCCATCGATTCGCCGATGGCACCGAAGCCGGGGCGGTCCCGGTAGGGACCCGTCTGCCCGAAGCCCGAAAGCCGCACCATAATGAGTCGTGGATTCACGGCGGAGAGCCGATCCCAGCCGAGTCCCCACTTTTCCATGGTACCGGGCCGGAAATTCTCGACCACGACATCCGCGTTCGCCGCGAGCTTGCGCACGATGTCCTGCGCTTCCGGGTGCTTGAGGTCGAGCGTCACCGACTTCTTGTTGCGCGCCTGCGCGTACCACCAGAGCGAGGTGCCCTCGTGCAACTTGCGCCACTTTCTAAGGGGATCGCCGACCCCGGGCGGCTCGATCTTGATCACGCTCGCACCAAACTCGGCGAGCAGGCGCGCGCAGAACGGCCCGGCGATCAGCGTGCCGAGCTCGATCACCTGGATGCCGTGAAGCGGGAGCTGCCTCGTTTCGCTCACCTCAATGACGCCTCCAAGAATGGGGCCAGGTTCGAATATTTGCGTTCGCTGGACGAATGCCTGGCCGGAAAATCGAACCTGGCCCCGTTGTTACGTGGCCCCGTTGTTACGCGGCATCGCTGTCGGGAGCGGGCGACAGAAAAACTTGCTCATGCTCAGCGACATGTCCCGAGCACGAAATTATTCCGTCTCCTGCCGGCGACAGATTATCCGTTCTGCAATGTCGGCGCTATGGCCAACCCTTTGATCCGAATCGTCAATTCCATCTGGCATGCCGCGTGCTAACCAACAGGCACCAGGACTATTGCCGGCAGCGTTTGACCCGGCGTGGTTCTATCCCTCCCCTGTTTCCCCCGGCATATGCCGGGGTTTTTTTGTACTTCCGCCCCTATCTCGGGTCAATCGGCGTCTTGGGATTCACGTCCAATAGCGCTTCCAGGTACGCCGCCATCGCGATGAGCTTCGCCTCGCTGCGCGGCGCGCCCACCAGCTGCAGGCCGATCGGGAGTCCCGCCCGCGTGAATCCACCCGGCAGCGCGACAACCGGGCAGGCCGTGACGGTGATGGCGAGCGTCAGGACGAGCCAACCCATGTAGCCCTCGAAGCGCACGCCGTCAACTGCCGCCGGATATCGCTGATTGACGTCGAACGGCGGGCAAGTCACCGCCGGACAGATCAGCAGGTCGTAGGTCTCGAAAAACTTCGCCGCGCGCCGGATCAGTTCTCCCTGCGTGATTTCCGCCTCGACGATATCCCGGGGCGTCAGTCGCATGCCGAATTCGGTGTTCTCCATGATTTCCGGCTTGTACAGGTGGCGATATTTCTCCATGAGCTGCGCGTGGCGTCCGATAAACACCGCGCCACGCAGCGTGTGAAAGGTCTTTTCCGCAAGGGCGAGATCGGGATGAGCTTCTTCCACGACGACGCCCTCGCGCGCGAGCTTCTCCGCGGCCGCCCGGCACACCGCGCGCACCTCCCCGTCCACCGCGCGCGCGATCCCGAGATCGGTGCTGAACGCGGCCCGTCCCGGCTTCTGCGGGCGCGCCGCCGCCGCCGCGAAATCCGGATGCGGACCTACCTGCGACAAGGGGTCGAGCGGATGCCAGCCGGCCTCGGCATCGAACATGAGCGCCGTGTCCGCGACGTCGCGCGCCATCGGCCCCTCCACCGACAGCGGATTGAACGGCTGCCGGGAAGTTCGCGGCACCATGCCGGGGCTGGGACGCATTCCCGTTGTCGAGCAGTAGCTCGAGGGCGTGCGGATGCTGCCGCCGAAATCGCCTCCGGTCGCGAGCCAGACCTGGCCCGCCGCCAGCGCGGCCGCCGACCCGCCGGAGGAGCCGCTCGAGGTCGTGCGCACGTCCCAGGGGTTCAGCGTCGCACCGAACACGTCGTTGAAGGTGTTGCCGCCCGCGGCGAACTCGGGCAGGTTCGATTTCCCGATCACCACTGCGCCATTCGCCTCCAGCCGCTCGACGACGATATCGGAAGCCGGCGCGATGCGGTCGGCGTAGATGCGCGAGCCGGACGTGCAGCGGACTCCCGCGACATCGGTGCCGTCCTTGACCGCGATCGGCAAGCCGTGCAGGTAATGCGGGGGGAGATCGGTCCGCCGATCGGCCATGATGCGGCGCGCGTGCTCCCGCGCGCGCCCGTAGCACAGCGTCACGAGCGCGTTGATCTTCGGATTGGTCGCCGCGATGCGCTTCTCCGCGGCGTCGATCATGTCGAGCGGCGAGACCTCGCGGCGCTTGAGCAGCCGCACCGCCTCCACCGCGGACAAACGCCAGAGCTCTTTCATCCCCCCTCCGAGAGCGGGCATGGTAGGAAGAAAACGAACAGCGCGTCAACGCCACCTGCGCCGCGGATCGTGATAGGCTTTTCGCCTCGCCACGGATATTCCGCATTGCGGCCATCCGGCCAGGACCCGTCATGAAGATCTCCGACACCACCCTCACCCGCACCGGCGGACAACTCGTAGTGGATGCGCTCAAGGTTCATGGCGTGGACCTCGCGTTCGGCGTGCCGGGCGAGAGCTACCTGGAAGTGCTCGACGCGCTCTACGACGCCCGCGACCGGATCCGCTACGTGATCTGCCGCCAGGACGGGAGCGCCGCCTACATGGCGGAAGCGTATGGGAAGCTCACCGGCCGGCCCGGCATCTGCTTCGTGACGCGCGGCCCGGGCGCGACCAACGCCTCGATCGGGGTGCACGCTGCGCACCAGGACTCCAGCCCGATGATCATTTTCATCGGCCAGGTCGGCAACGACTTCGTCGAGCGCGAGGCGTTCCAGGAAATCGACTACCGCCGGATGTACGGGCCGATCACGAAATGGGTCGCCCAGATCGATCGCGCCGATCGCGTGCCGGAATACGTGAGCCGCGCCTTCCACACCGCGACCTCGGGGCGCCCCGGCCCCGTGGCGCTGGCGCTGCCCGAGGACATGCTCAGCGAGACTACGGCGGTCGCGGATACCGGCCCCTATAAGCGCATCGCTGCCCATCCCGGCGAAGCGGACCTCGAGATGATGCGCGAGATGCTGTCCCGCGCCAAGCGCCCTTTCGCGCTGCTTGGCGGGGGCGGGTGGAGTGCCGAAGCCTGCGCCGACTTGCGTGCATTTGTCGAAGCCAACGATCTTCCGGTCGGCACGGCGTTCCGTTGCCAGGACCTCTACGACAACCGCTTGCGGAACTTCGTCGGCGACGTCGGCATCGGCATCAACCCCGCGCTCGCCGAGCGCGTGAAGGCCTGCGACCTGCTGCTGTCGATCGGGGCGCGGTTCGACGAGATGACGACGAGCGGCTATTCGCTGCTCACGGTTCCACGGCCGGCGCAGAAGCTCGTGCACGTGCTCCCCGGCGCGGACGACCTCGGACGGATCTACGAGCCGGACCTGCCGATCCATTCCGGAATGCCGGAGTTCGCGCGGGCCGCGGCGCAGCTCGCGCCGGTGGACGCCTCGGCGTGGCGGGACTGGACCCGCTCGGCGCGCGCGGATCACGAAGCTTGGATCAAATCCGTTCCCGCGCCGGGCAATCTCAATCCGAGCGAAGTGATGGCATTCCTGAGGAAGCGCCTGCCGCCCGAGACCATCGTCGCCAACGGCGCCGGCAATTTCGCGGGCTGGGTTCACCGCTTCTATCCCTACCCCGGCTTTCGCACCGAGCTCGGGCCCACCGTCGGCTCGATGGGTTACGGCGTGCCCGCCGCCGTCGCCGCCAAGCTCGCGCAGCCCGGCCGGCCGGTGGTTTCGTTCAATGGCGATGGCGATTTCCTCATGAACGGGCAGGAGCTCGCGACCGCCGCCCAGTACGACCTCAAGATCGTGTTCTTCGTCGTCAACAACGGCATGTACGGCACGATCCGGATGCACCAGGAGCGCGAGCATCCGGGTCGCGTGAGCGGCACCGACTTGAAGAATCCCGACTTCGCCGCGCTCGCGCGCGCCCACGGGCTCCACGGCGAGACGGTCGAGCGGACGGCGGACTTCGAGGCCGCCTTCGAGCGGGCGTGGAACGCGCAGACCGCTTCCCTCATCGAGCTGCGCATCGATCCGGAGGCGATCACGACCCGGACGACGCTCTCCGCGATCCGCGCCGCTGCGCTGAAGAACAGGAAGTGACTGTCAACCGGGAGGCTGGCCATGATGGAAGGCGACACCAGAACGCGCGTCGTGATTCTCGCCGGCTCCTATCGCATCAAGGGCGAGATCGAGCTCGTGCCGGGGGCCCGGCTTACCGACTACATGCTGGACGCGAAGGAGTTCTTCGCCGTCACCAAGGCCGAGGTCTGGGATCTCGAGGGCCGCAAGATCTTCTCGGCGCCCTTCCTCAACGTGAGCCGCGACCAGGTCGTTGTCGTCGCGCCCGATTGACTCGAACGCGCGAAAAGGTTCCTGACACCTTTAATCGCCGTAGATCTTCGTGAGATCGATGATGCGCTTCCAGCGCGCCGTCTCCGTATTGAGCCACGCGCTCAGGTCGGCCTGGGACATTACCGGCGTCTCGTCCGTGCCCAGTTTCGCGAGCGTCTCCTTGAAATCTGCCGAGTTGAGGATGCTCGCGAGCTCGGCGTGCAGGCGATCTGCCACCGCTTTCGGCGCGGCAGCCGGCACGAGCATTCCGAAGGTCACCGTGATGTTGTAGTCGCGGACCTTCAGCGCCTCCTGGATGGTGGGCACGTCAGGCAGGAAAACGGTGCGCTTTGCCGCCGTCACCGCCATCGCCTTCAGCCGGCCGGCCTTGACGAACTGGATCGTGGGGGGCACACCCCCATAATGGATCGGCACCTCGCCCGCGATATTTGCCGCAGCCACGGGGCCGCCCCCCTTGTAGGGCACATGGATCATCTTGGTCTTCGTCTCGTGCATCAGCAGCGCCCCCGCGAAATGCGAGCTGCTGCCGGTGCCGAACGAACCATAGGTCAGCTCCCCGGGCCGGGCCCTGGCGAGCGCGATCACTTCCCGCACGTTCCTTACGGGCAGCGACGGGTGCGCCAGCATCATGATCGGGGTCCAGCCCACCTGCCCCACGAGCGTGAAGCCGGAGGGGTCGTAAGGCAGCTTCCGGTAATAGCTGGTGTTCTGGGTGAACGCGGCGAGCGTATTGAAAAGTATCGTGTAGCCGTCCGGCGGCGCCTTGGCGGCGATGTCGGTCCCGATCAGGCTGTTGGCCCCGCCGCGGTTGTCCACGATGAACTGCTGGCCGAGGCGCTCGGTCAGCCTCTGCGCGAGCGGCCGCGCGATGATATCGGTCGCGCCCCCCGGCGCCCACGGCACGACGATGCGCACCGGCCGCGCCGGCCAGTTCTGAGCAGCGGCCGCGCCCGCCGCCATCAACAGTGTCAACCCGAGGATCGATCCGCCGCTGCGAGCCATGGTGTCCTCCTTCCGACAATTGCGGCACGAGAGGTCAACTTGCGGCCCACGAAAAGCTGGGCGCTCGCCCGCGCGTGAGCTTCCCCTCTAGTTTGCCGGGATGTTCGCGTCCTTGACGACCTTGCTCCAGCGCGCGGCTTCCCGCCTGATCTGGGCGGTGAACTGCTGCGGGGTGTTCGCGACGACGTCGGCTCCCAGATCTTCCACCCGCTGCTTGATCTCAGGGAGCGCCATGATCCTGACCACTTCTCCATGCAGCCGCTTGACGATCGGCGCCGGCGTGCCTGCCGGCACCAGCAGGGCAGTGATGGTTTCCGCCTCATGCCCCCTGAAGCCGAGCTCGGCCATGGTGGGGACGTCGGGAACGATCCGCGAGCGCTTGTCGTTGGTGATCGCGAGCGCGCGCACGCGGCCCGCCTGGATGTGCACCGTGACCGGCGGGATCGCCTGGCAGCCGAAAGGCACCTGGTTGCCCAGCACTGCCGCGATCGACGGCCCGCCTCCCGCGTAGGGCACCGTCACGAGATTCGTCTTTGAATCGATGGCGAGCAAGTGCACCGAAAGGTGGGGAACGGTGCCGATACCCGGCGTCGCCACGCTCGATTTGGTCGGGTCCCGTTTCGCCAGGTTGATCAGGTCCGTGATGGTCTTCACCGGCAGGCTCGGGTGGGTGAACCAGACGTGCGTCGAGGCCGCGAGGACGGAGACCGGAATGAAGCTCTTGTAGACGTCGTAGGGTACCTTCTTGTAGAGCCCCGGGTTGACCATCAGGCTCGAGCTCACGAACAGCATGGTGTAGCCGTCACCGGCGGCTTGCGCGGCAATACCCATGCCGATGTTGCCGCCGGCGCCGCTGCGGTTGTCGATCACCACCTGCTGCCCCCACGCCTCGGTGAGCCGTTGCGTAAAGAAGCGCGCGATCACGTCGGTCGGTCCTCCTGGCGGGAACGGCACGATGGCCCGAATCGGCCGCGCTGGATACTTCTGGGCAATCGCCGGCGCGCTCAGCACGGGCAGCGCGAGGCAGACGGCCATCGCAATGTGTCTGATCGGATTCCTCATGCTTCCTCCTCGGATCGGCTTCTTGGTTTGCGTGGGCCGGCAGGCGGTCCCGCCAATTGTGCGCGCCCGCTTTGCATTGTCAACGCGCGCCTCGCGATCAGTCGACGCGGATGCCGGCCGCCCGGGCGACCTTGGTGTATTTCGCGAGATCGGCCTTGAAGATCGCGGCGGTCTGCTCGGGGCTGCTCGCGACGATGTCCGCCCCGAGCGAAGCCAGGCGCTCCTTCACGCCCGGATCGGCGAGCGCCCGGAGTATTTCCTGGTTGAGCTTCACGATGATCTCGCGCGGCGTCCGGGCCGGCACCACCACGCCATACCACGTGCTCATCGAATAGCCCGGCACGGTCTCCGCGATCGTCGGCACTTCAGGCAGCACCGCCGCGCGCTTGTCCCGGGTCACGGCGAGCGCCTTCACGCGCCCGGCGCGGATGTGGGGAATGATCGGCGGCATGGTGCTGAAGCTCGTCATAACGTGCCCCGCCATCAGATCGATGGCGATCGGCCCGCCGCCCTTGTACGGAATCGGCAGGAGGTTGGTCTTCGTCATCATCTTGAACAGCTCGCCTGCGAAATGCTCCGGGCTGGCGACGCCCGAGGTGGCGTAGGTCAGCTCGCCCGGCTTCGCCCGCGCGAGCGCGATCAGGTCCTTCACTGTCTTCGCGGGCAACGTGGGGTGCGCGGCAAACACGTTGGACACTTCCGACACCACCGTGATGGGAGCGAGATCGCGCTCGATGTCGTAGCCGAGGTTCTTGTACACCGGCTTGCTCATGATGTGCGCGACCGACATGAAGAGAATGGTATAGCCGTCGGCAGGCGCTTCGGCGGCGAGCTTGGCCGCGACGTTGGCGTTGGCGCCCGGCCGGTTCTCCACGATGAACTGCTGCTTCAGGGTTTGCGCCATCTTCCCCCCGACCGCGCGCGCCATGATGTCGGTGCCGCCGCCCGGCGCAAACCCGACCAGGATGCGCACCGGCTTGGCGGGGTATGCCTGCCCTGAGCCTGTCGAAATGGGCTGCGCCAGTGCCGGGCCCGCCGCGACCGCGCATCCGAGGATGATCGCGCAACAATGAGCGATGAGCTTCAAAATCGTCTCCCTTCGTGAATTATGCCAGTCGGCGCCTGCCGTCCGGTTACTCGACCCGGACGCCGGCATCCCGGATCGCCTTCGCGTACTTCGCATGCTCGGCGCGCAGGAATTTCGCGAATTCCTCGGGAGAATTGCCCACAGGCTCGCTGCCGAGCTGCTTCAGCCGTTCCCGGATGTCGGGCAGACCCAGTATGCGCTTCAGCTCGGCGTTCCACTTTGTGACGATGCGCTTCGGCGTGCCCGCGATCGCGTGCATGGAGTACCACGCGTTCACCTCGTATCCCGGTACGCCGGATTCGGCAAAGGTTTGCAGGCTGGGATACTCCGGCAGGCGCGCAGCGCGGGCAATGGCCAGGGACTTGAGCTTGCCGGCGCGCACGTGCGGGAGAATTGACGCGGCGGTATCGAACATCATGGTGGTTTCCCCGCCGATCAGCCCGGCGATTGCCGGCCCGCCGCCCTTGTAGGGGACGTGCAGGATACGGATGCCCGTCTGGCCGGCAAAGATCACGCCGGCCATGTGAGGGGGCGTGCCGTTACCGCCGGAAGCGAACCGCAGCTCGCCCGGCTTGCTTCTCGCGAGCGCGATCAGGTCCTTCACTGAATTGACCGGGACCGAAGAATTGACGCACAGCACGGTGGGCGCAATCGCAAGCAGCGTGATCGGCGTGAAATCCCGGAACGGATCAAAGCCCGGCTTCGCGTAGAGATTCGGCGCGATCGCATGCGTCGCAATCGAGGACAGGAAGATGGTGTAGCCGTCGGGAATCGCGCGCGCCGCGAGCGTGCTGCCGATGGTAGTTCCGGCGCCGCCCCGGTTGTCTACGATCACCTGCTGTCCCCACGCCTCGGTGAGCTTGGCGCTGAACAAGCGCGCGAGGGTATCGTTGCCGCCGCCCGGGGGATAGGGAACGATCAGCCGGATCGGCTTCGCCGGATAGGCCGGTCCTGAGCTCGTCGAAGTGGCCTGGGCGAGCGCGGTGTGGCTCCCGCTCATCCCTGACAATGCGAACAGAACGACGAACAACAGCTTCATGGCCCCTCCCCTGTCTCCGCGCCTATGGATCACGCGGCTGGCCGTGCCGCGTCAGCTAGATTGCCACAAACGGGCGAGCGCTGGCCAGCCCGAAGTCTGCCTTATCCTGCTGCGCATTCGAGGCTCTTCCGCTACAATCGCGCTCCTATGTCTGCGCCCCGGATAGCACTCGTCCACGCGATGCCGGTCGCCATCGAGCCGGTCGCCCATGTGTTTCACGAAACGTGGCCGCAGGCGCGCGTCACGCACCTGCTCGATGACTCGCTGCCCGCCGATCTGACCGCGGCCGGCGGCATCACGGACGCGATGCTCGAGCGCTTCATCGCGATGGCCCGCTACTGCGTGAGCTGCGGCGCGGACGCGGTCCTTTTCACCTGCTCGGCGTTCGGCACGGCAATCGACGCCGCCAAGCAAGCCGTCGCGGTGCCGGTGCTGAAGCCCAACGAAGCCATGCTGGAGGAAGCGCTGGCGGCGGGCTCCGACCTGGCGCTGCTCGCCACGTTCGAGCCGAGCATTCCCTCCCTCAAGAAGGAATTCGAGGACCTCGCGGCCGCGCGCGGCATCAAGTTGAAGCTCAAGACCCGCACGGTGCCCGCTGCGATCGCCGCGCTTCAGACAGGCCGCACTGCCGAGCACGACCGATTGATCGCAGCGGCGGCAGCCGAGATGGGTGTGTGCGATGCGCTGGTGCTCGGCCAGTTCTCGATGGCGCGCGCCGCCACCGGCATCCCGGCGCAGCCCGGGCGCAAGGTCGTGACCAGCCCGCACTCCGCGGTGGCGCGCCTCAAGCAGATTTTCGCCCAGCGATAAGACGCGATCAGCCCTCGTCACGCTCCCGGCGGGCGCGGCGTCACGTGCCCGCAGCCTGCGCAGGTGCGGCTCTTCTCCGAGCCGTGGAACTCCTCGTAGGCGCGCGATACCGGATCCATGCTGTAGTCGGCCACGTGCTTGATGGTCTCGTAGAGCACCGCCCCGCAGCCCTCGCAGTACCACGTGAACCGGTCGTGCTCGCCCGCCCGGCGCTTGCGCTCGAGGACCAGAACGAAGGCGTCGGGCGAAAAACGGGGCGAATGCGGGACTCCCGCCGGGCAGTAGATGATCTCGCCCTCCCGGATCACCGCAACTTTCTCCTCGCCCTGAGGCGTGCGGTAGTGGAGCTTCATGTCCCCCTTGATCATGTACATCACTTCGTCGGAGGGGTCGGAATGGAACTCGCTGCGGTGCTCGCGCCCCCGGGCGACGAAGGCGAGCGTGTCATCCGCCTGCCACAGGATCTTCACCGGCTTCACCGCCTTGCGGATGCCTTCCGTGATGGCTTCGAGGTCGACCGCCTGCAACTCTCTCACACCGGGCTTACTCATCCCTCATCCCTCCGCCCTCGTCCCTCATCCCCCTGCGTCATTTCTCGCCAAGCAGTGACCGGGCCGTCTTGTTGCAGATCCACTCGCGCTCGGCCGCGGTGAGCCCGGGGATCGCGTCGACCTGCCCGACCTGGCGCGCCTCGCCCTTGGGCGCCATGTCGAACGGGTTGTCCGTGCCGATCACGATGTGGTCCGCTCCCGCCACGTTGATGAGGTGCCGCGTGGAGCGCGGATCGTGCGTCAGGCAATCGAAGTAGAAGCGCTTGAAGAGCGCTTTGGGCGAGCTCGCATTGTTCGCCTTCGGCTCGGGGCGGACGTCGTGGCCGTGCACGAAACGGCCGATCTGGTAGGGCATGAAGCCGCCGCCGTGCGCGCACAGGATGCGCAGCTTCGCGAGATCGTCGAGCGCGCCGCTGAACATGAGGTGCGCGATCATCATCGTGGTGTCGAGCGGAAAGCCGATGAAGTTCCTCAGGTAGTACGCGTCCATCCAGCCCTGCGCCAAGCACTGGTAGGGATGCGCGAAGACAAACAGCCCCAGCCGCTCGATCGCCTTCAGCACCTTGCGGAACCTCACGTCGGCGAGCGGGGCGCCTTCGATCGAGGTGGCGAGCTCAACGCCCGTGAATCGATACTCCTTCACCACGCGCTCGAGCTCGGCGATCGCCGCCTCCGGATCCTGCATCGGCAGATGCGCCATGCCGCGCAGCCGGTCCGGGTGTCTCGCCACCATCTGCGCGATGCCGTCGTTTGCGAGACGGACGATCTCCGCGCCGGCGTCAGGTTTGAGCCAGTAGAAGTAGATCGGGGGAGCGGGCGAAATTACGCAGACATCCATCCCGACACGATCCATCCAGGCAATCTTCGCCTCGATGACGTTGAATTCCGGAAGCAGCTCGATCATGCGCCCGTGGGCATCGAAATACCGCTTGCCGCTCCGCATCTCGATCCGCGTTCCGTAGCGCTCGGGATTGCGCTCGATCGCCCGCACGACGTTCTCGGGAATGACGTGATTGTGCAAGTCGTATGTCAATCCTCTCCGGGGGCGGGTGGACTTTCGCGTGCCGGCCTTCTTTCTGCCCGTCATGGTTTTTCCTGATGTGTCACTTTATGGCGAGCGGATTCACCGGCGAGCCCACCCCTCCCGTGATCGGCAGCGCCGGCGCGACGAACAGGAACTCGTAGCGCTTGTCTTCGGCGCAATCCCTGGCAAGCGCCGCGAAATCGAAGATCTCGCCGACGGTGAGCCCCATGATCGGGATCGTGATCCAGTGCCAGGGCTGGTTGGTGTCTTCGGTCTCATTCGGGCGCACTTCCGCGCCCCAGGTGTCGGTAGCGATGCCCGCGATCTCCCGCTGGTATATCCAGTCCACTGTCTCGAAGGCAAGTCCCGGCGCATCCCCACCGGGGTAGCCGTCCCAGTTCTTCGACGACAGGCAACGCTCAATGTGGCCGGTGCGCACCATCAGGTAGTCGCCCCGGCGCACCCGAATGCCGTGTTTCTTCTCGGTGAAATCGAGCAGCTCGTTGGTGATCGCGAAACCGTCGGGAAGCCATTTCCGGCCGAGCGCGCGCGCGACGTCGAGCAGCACGCCGCGGCCCACCATCTTCTCGCGGGTCTTTTCGATGCCGCCTTTCTGCGCCCCGCCAGAGGTCACGTTGCGGCAGTCGTAGCCGTTCCACATGTGGTCGTAGTAGAGGATGTGGCCCAGGCCGTCCCACTGCGTGCCGGTTTGCAGGCCCATGATGACGAGGTCGTCGGTACCGCGGATCTTGCGGTGGTCGAGGACGCCCGAGTAGGCATCGGTGCCCGTGCGCGTCATGACATGAATCGGATTGAAGCGGCCGAGCGCGGGGTATTTCGTCTTGCCGCCTTGCGGGCCGTGCTGGTCGAAATTGAGCGCAAGCGAGATGACCTTGCCCTTGCGCACCAGCCGCGCTGCGGCGATGATGTCCGCCGCGGTCGTGAAGTTCAGCGTGCCGATCTCGTCGTCCTTGCCCCAGCGCCCCCAGTTCCTGTAGCGCTTCGCCGCGCGGTGCACGTCCTTGCGCGTGAGCCTGCGATGTTTCTTGTCGCGCGTGTCCTTGAGCTTGAGCCTCGCCGCCATGTGTTATGGTTCCTGCTTGCAGAAGTGAAAGGGAGCCGGCAGTCTAGCGAGCGTCGCGGGAGGCCGTCAACGAATCTCAACCCTGCTCCCGGATGGCGTGAATCGGCGTTTGGCGCGATACTCTCGATGAAGATGGAAAGCACTTCATCCACAATGCAGACTGCTGACACAGAGGACCTTGAATGAGCACTGGCACGACTGATGTTTCTCCTGCGGCGCGAGCCGAGATCGCCCCGACGGGAATGCTGCGGATTGGCCTCAACATGGGGAATTTCCTGCTGACGGGGAAGGACCCCAAGACCGGAGAACCCAGCGGCATCGCGGTGGATTTGGGCACGGAACTCGCACGGCGGCTCGGCGTACCCGTCGAGTTCATCGGCTACCCGACCCCTGGCGAGCTGGCCGAAGCCGCGACTTTCGGCGCATGGGACGTCGGATTCCTGGGCGCCGAGCCGCAGCGTGCCAAGGACATCGACTTCACCGCGGCCTACGTGGAGATCGAGGCGACTTATCTCGTGCCGCCCGGCTCGCCGATAAGGGAGATTGGAGATGTCGACCGCCCGGGCGTGCGCATCGCGTGCCCGGAGAAGAGCGCTTACGAGCTCTACCTGGCGCGCACCCTGAAGCACGCCAACCTGATGCGCACCAAGGGCGGCGATGCGGCGTTCAAGCTTTTCGCCGACGAAAAGCTGGATGCTCTCGCAGGATTGAGGCCGAGGCTCGTCAAGGACCACACGAAGCTCCCCGGCTCGCGCATCATCTATGGCCGGTTTACCGCGGTCCAGCAGGCGATCGGGATCCCCAGGGGCCGACCCGCCGGTGCAAAGTATCTGCGCGAGTTCGTCGAGGACATCAAGGCATCGGGGCTCGTCGCCAAGTCGATCGACAAGAACGGCATCCGCGGCCTCACCGTCGCTCCCGCAGCCCGGGACTGAAGCTCGCTATTCGTCGTCGCCGTAGTGGATGCGGCGATACGGGAGTGTTACGACGCTGCGCGAGATCCGGGCGTCAATCATCATCGGGCCCGGCTGGGCGACCCATTCGGCGACGCCGGCGCGCACGTCCTCGATGCTGCGCGCGAGCCGCCCCCTTCCGCCAAACGCCTTGGCCACGACGCCCAGGTCCGGCGTCGGGATTCGCGCCAGATCGGACTTCATCTTGTGCGCGTCGAGCTTGTAGTACTCCGAGCCCAGCGCCTCGTTGTTCATCACGACGATGAGCAGCGGCATGCCGTAGCGGACCATCGTCTCGAATTCCGCCAGATGCATCATGACGCTGGCGTCGCCGTCGACCAGCATGGCGGGCTTGTTGCCGGTGGCGACCACCGCCCCCATCGCCGCGGGCATCATCTGCCCGATGCAGCCGAAGAAGTGGCTCGGCAGCACCAGGGGACGCTGGCGGCGGAACATGATGTTCGAGAAGCCCGCGGTCGCGCCGCTGCCCGTGAAGAGATTCATGCTCGTGGGCACCGTATCGTCCAGGAGGCGAATGACCTCCCGCGGATCCACGGTGTCGGGCTCGATGGGATACTCCTTCCGGTCCTCGTACTGGCCGGCAAGCTGCTTCTTGATGTCCGGGGTGCGATAGCCGACGTTCCGGAACGACCGCTCTTCGAGCAGCTTGTCGAGCCCCTCCACACCGGCTTTGGCGTCGGCCTGAACGTAGCAGTCGGCTGAGCGGCCGCCGGCCATGACGACGTGCGGCTTGGAATCGATCTGCACGTAGCGTGCCTTCGGATAGAGATAGCCGTGCTCGGTCGTGTAGCGGTTCATGCTGGCGCCGATCGCGATCACGCAATCGGACTCCTCGAACAGCCTCATGGCCGTGCGCGTGCCGTAGGTGCCGGAGATGCCAACGTGATAGTCGTCCTCGGAGAGCCATGTCTTTGCCATCAGCGTGGTGGCGATAAGCGCCCCGGTGCGCTTCGCCAGCTTCAGCACCGCTTCCCCCGCGCCGGACCACCGCGCTCCACGGCCCACGAGTATCACGGGCTGCTTTGATCCCGCGACGACGTCGGCGGCCCGCTTGAGCGCTTCCGGGTCCGGCCGCACCGCCCGCGGCGGGATCAGGGTGGAAGAAGGCTTGTAGGGCTCGTCGGCGTCCTCGAATGCCTTCTGCTGGACGTCCATCGGCGCGCTCAGCATGACCGGGCGCGACTCCATCTTCGCGATATAGAACGCCTTGCGCACGGCGTCATCCGCGTCATCCGGCGTGTGCAGCCGGACGAACCCGGCTTCGCAGCCGGCGGCGAAGCGGGCGTTATCGAGGTGCTGGTTGTAATCCTGGTCGTTCGTCGGGTGCTCGCCGCAGAAAGCCACGATTGGCGATCCCGCGCGGGAGGCCGTGAGGAAAGCCGTCGCCAGCTGCGACACGCCGGGGCCGCAGGTCGTGGTGGCGACGCCCACGCTGCGGGTTGCCCGCGCCCAGCCATCGGCCATCCCGAGCCCGGCGCCTTCGTGCCGGACTTCGAGCATCTGGACCCCGCCCAGCTTGTCGAGCTCGTGCATCCAGTACATGTTCGCGTCGCCCATGATGCCGAACATGTGCGTGACGCCTTCCGCCTTGAAATTGGCTGCCAGCCTCTGGTAGACCTTCATGCTCACTCCTCGAATGGAAACGCCCGGACCTGCGCGTCGGCGATGGTGGAAACGGGAAGTTACTCGATTCCCGCCGTCGCGGGAATGACGGCCCGGGCAGGCGCGCGCAAGTTCAACATGTAGACTATGCGGCCGTGGCGCAGCGCTCGGCCAGCCGTGTGGTGAAGTCGCCCACCATGCGCTTCACCACGAGTCTTGCGCCAGTCTCGATCAGCGAGGCGAGGCGACCGGAAATCTCGACCGCGGAGGTGATCGGGATCACCGAGCGCGGCGGATCTCCCTGCTCCACGACGCTGAAGTTCATCCTGGCCTGCACCCGGGTTCCCCCGATGCTGTCCTTGCCTTTCGACATGACGATTCCGGACATCGTTGCGGGATCCAGCTCCAGCGTAAACCGCGCTTCAAACTTGACCTTGGTGGGGCCGAACTTGACGACCAGGGACGCGTCGTACGAGCCGTCGTCCTGGCGCTCGCCCAGCGTTGCCCCGGACACGCATTCGACCACGGCCTGCGGATCCGACAGCACGCACCAGACGGCGCGCGGCGCCGACGGCACTTCTATACGCTCGTTGACCTCGATCATGACGCGCGGATTGTAACAGTGGGCGACGGGGTCATCGGCGCACAGTACCAGTAAACTCGCGACTTTACCTGCTGCCGCCGGTGTGTATCATAGGAGCCCCGCGAATCTGGCGGGCGAATCCCGTGAATCAATCCACCGGTAGGAGACGAACCATGAATTCCGCTCTATCACGCATGCTGCGGTCACGCGCCGTCAGGACGCTTGCGATGAGCGCGCTCGCGTTGACGGGCGCCTATGCGCTTGCGCAGCAAATGGTCACTCCCCAGAGCAAGCCGCCGAGCGAGAAGGCGGTCAAGGCGCGCACGGCGAGCGGCGGCTACAAGCCCGAGCGCATGAAGAACCCGAACCTGGCGCCGCACGCGGGCAGGATGACGGTAACGCAGCCGTCCGACATCCCGCTCGACAAGATCAGGGTGCCGAAGGGCTTTCAGGTCGAGCTGTGGGCGCACGGCATGCCGGGCGTGCGCATGATGACGCGCGGGAGCAAGGGCACGATCTGGGCCGGCACGCGGATCATCGGGCGCGTCTACGAGATCAAGGACCAGGGCGGCGTGCGCACGCACCGCATTCTCGCCGAGAAGCTCGTCCAGCCGAACGGCGTCGCATTCCAGGGCGGCAATCTCTACGTCATGGCGATCAACCGGGTCTTCCGCTACGACGGGATCGAGGACAGTCCCAACGTCAAGCCGGTGGAGCTCACCGCCGCCTTCAAGTTGCCGCCCGAAGTGCACCACAACTGGAAGTTCATCGCCTTCGGCCCCGACAGCAAGCTCTACGTCCAGGTCGGGTCACCGTGCAACATTTGCGAGCCGAGCGATCAGCACGGGCAGATCCGGCGCTACGTCGCGGACGGCTCGGGCATGGAGGTCGTCGCGCGCGGAGTGAGGAATTCCGTCGGCTTCGATTTCCACCCGCAGACCGGCGAGTTGTGGTTCACCGACAACGGCCGCGACTGGCAAGCCGAAGACGGCCCGCAGGACGAGCTCAACCGCGTCTCGAAGATCGGCCAGTTCTTCGGCTTTCCCTATTGCCACGCGCAGGGCATTCCGGATCTGGATATCAAGAAAAAGGATCCGTGCAAGGGCGTGACGTTGCCGGTCGCGCTGATGGGTCCGCACTCCGCCGCGCTCGGCATGCGTTTCTACACCGGAGCGATGTTCCCGAAGGATTACGTGAATTCGATCTTCGTGGCGCGCCGCGGATCGTGGAACCGCACCAGGCTCTTCGGCTACGACGTCGTCAACGTGCGGGCAACGGCTGATGGCCGGAATGCCAAGGTGACACCGTTCATGACCGGCTTCATGGACCCGAAAGAGAACAAGTTCTGGGGCAGGCCGGTGGACGTGCTGCAGCTGCCAGACGGCTCGCTGCTGGTCTCCGACGAGCAGAATGGCGCGATCTACCGCGTAAGCCACAAGAAGTAGATGCAGAGGTTCGACACGGCGCGGCGGACGGGGGTCATCTGCCGCGCCGTTAGCCTGACCTGCGCTGCCGTGCTGGCCGCAGCCCCCTGCTACGCCCAGCCAAAGATCGACCCGTCGCGCGGCGCCGCCAAGGCCGCGGCCTGCGCTTCCTGTCACGGCTCTCCGCAACGACCACCGCTCGCCGGCATGCCAACGCTCGCCGGGCAGCAGGAGCAATTCCTCGTGTTACAGATGTTCCTGATGCGCGAGGGATTGCGCGACGTGCCCCAGATGGCAGGCACGCTGAAGGACTTCTCGGACCGGGACCTCGACGAGGTGGCCGCGTACTTCTCCCGCCAGACGCCCGCGCGAGGCGGAACCAGCACGAAACCGAAGCTGCACGCGCGGGGCGAAGTGCTGGCCAAGGGGATGGCCTGCGGCAGCTGCCATCTCGGGGACTACACCGGCCAGCGGCAGGTTCCGCGGGTTGCGAGCCAACGTGAGGACTATCTCGCCGCCACCCTGAAGGCGTATCGCGATAACAAGCGGATCGGCACCGATACCAGCATGAACAGCATTCTCTATCAGGTGCCCGACACCGACATCGACGCCCTAGCGCACTTCCTGGCCTATCAATGACGCAGCGACCGGTGACTGATTATTGGACGCGCAGGCCAGCGGTGCGCACGACACTGCGCCATTTCTCCAGCTCCGACTTTACGAACGCGGTGAACTCAGCGGGGGTGCCGGCTTCGACATCGAGACCCTGGCTGGTGAAGCGCTCCACGAGCTCGGGTGTTCTCAGTTGCGCGACGAGATCGGTGTGGATGCGGGAGATGACGCCGCGGGGCGTGCCCGCAGGCGCAAGCATGCCATACCAGGTCGAGTATTCGTAGCCGGCAAGTCCCGCCTCCTTCGCAGTGGGAAGCTCCGGCACCGCAGGCGCCCGTCGCGCGCTGGTGACGGCGAGCCCGCGCAGCCTTCCGGCGCGGACCAGGGGCACGGCCGTCGCCATGTTGGTCACCATGAACTGGATTTCGCCACCAAGCAGGGCGGTCGCCGCCAGGCCCGCGCTCCTGTACGGCACGTGCGTCGCCTTCGCCCCCGCGCTGATCAGGAATTGCTCGTTGGCCAGATGGCTCGCGGTCCCCTGCCCGGCCGAGCCGAAGCCGAGCTTTCCCGGCTCAGCCTGCATCAGCGAGACCAATCCCCGCAGCGACTTCACCTGCACCGAGGGGTTGACGGCGATGATGCTCGGCTGGCTCGCCAGCATTGCGATGGCGTCGAAGTCTCTCGCGACGTCGTACCAGAGATTGGGGTAGAGCGCCGCGCCGATGACGAGCGAGGAGCTTGTGACGAGCAGCGAATAGCCGTCGGCCGTTGCGCGCGCCGCGATCGCTGTGCCAATGGTGCTTCCCGCGCCGGGACGATTGTCCACCACCACCGTCTGCTTCCAACGCTCGGACATGGCCTGCGCCGTGATGCGCCCGACGATGTCGCTGCCGCCACCGGGGGCGAGCGGCACGATCATGCGCACCGGCTTGCCGGGATAGCCAGCGTGGCCGGTCACCGCCTTGCCCTGCGACCAGCAGGTGGACGCGGCAAGGAGCAGCACGACTGTCAGCAATCGCGCTGGAACAACCGCGTGGGACATGAGACTCTCCTCGTCGGATCGCTCGCATCACGACGATACACGGGAGAGGTTACAGTTCCGTTACCGGGCGCGAGGCGGCCGGAGACTGGAGGTCGACGGCGCGGGACCTGAGCGTCGAGTCGGCCTTCAACACCTGCTTGGCGACCTTGTGCGTCGGCGTGTGCGGCAGCTCGTCGACGAGCAGCACGAAGCGCGGCACCTTCATCGCCGCCAGGCGCTCCGCGCACCATTGCGCGATTTCCCGCGGCGTCAGCGTCGCGCCCGGCTTGGGCACGATCGCGACCAGGATCTCGTCCTCGCCGAGCTCCGAGGGCACCGGCAGCGCGGCGACCTCGAACACGCCCGGATGCGACTGGATCACGCGGTCGATCTCGGCGCCCGCGATGTTCTCGCCCCGGCGGCGGATGATGTCCTTCTTGCGCGAGACGAACGTGAAATAGCCGTCGGCGTCGTGCTTGACCAGGTCTCCGGTCATGAACCAGCCATCGTGGAAGGCCGCGCGGGTCTGCTCGGGATCGCGGAAGTAGCCCTGCATGACGATCGGATGCTTCACCCAGAGCTCGCCCACCTCGTCCACGTCGACCTCGTTGCCGCCGTCGTCCACGACCTTGCACTCGGCCCACTTGCGCGCCGGATCGGGGTGGCGGCCGACCGGGCCCATGCTGCCCGGCTTGTCCGGCCCCTCGAACGGAACGCAGCAGACGCCGGGAATCTCGGTCATGCCGAAGCCGCCCAGGAGGTGCGGGATCCGGAACTCGCCGCGGAACGGCGCGATGATGTCCGCGCGCATGCCGTAGACCTTGGTGATCCTGTGCTCGGGGCGGAACTCCGAGCGCGGGCGCCGCGCGAGGATGCGCCCGATCGCCTCGATGATGTTAACCTGGGTAACGCCGTACTCGACCGCGGCATTCCAGAACTCGGAGGCCGAGAAGCGCGGCATCAGCACGAGCGAGCAGCCGGCCGCGAGCGCACCGGCGGTTGAGTAGAACAGCGCGTTGACGTGGAACATCGGCAGCACCACCATCAGGCGCTCATCCGGCTGCAGCCACAGCCGCGAGATGTTCGACTCCCCCGCCATGACGAAATTGCGCTGGCTGTGCATCGCACCCTTGGGAAATCCGGTCGTGCCCGAGGTATAGATGATGAGAACGGTGTCGTCGTCTCCCCCTGGCGGTGGCAGATTGGCATCGGGCGCGTCAGCGACCTCCCGGAAGAAGTTCGGCGCATCCGCCGCCTGCCCGTCGAACAGCACAGACCACGGCCGGGGATCGATGCCCTCGCACGCCTGGCGCGCGACGGGCAGCACGTCCTCGTTGCAGGCCACCGCCGACACGCCCGCGTGCTTCAGCACATAGCCCGCCTCCTGCACGCCGAACTCGGGGTTGGTCGGGACCATGATCGCGCCAATGCGCGCGCAGGCGAACAGCAGCAGCGCGTGACCGACGTCGTTGCGCGCCAGCACGCCGATGCGGTCGCCCTTGCGCACACCCCGGGCGACGAGCAGGCGCGCCGTCTTCTCCACTGATTCGGTAAATTCCGCCCAGCTCCAGCTCCTGCCGGCGAACAGGATGAACGGCCGCGCGGGATCGCGTTGCGCCCGGCTCTCAAGCGCGCCGTTCAGCGTGTAGTCGTGCTCCGGGTAGAGCTTCAGGACCTCCAGCGGCCTCAGCATGGGCGGGATTCGCTGATCCTAGCGCAGGTAGTCGCGCTGCCATTTCCGATACGTCTCGTTCCCGATCAGCGCGTCCATTTCCTTTGCCGACGCGACGCGGTCCTTGAGGTCCGCGGGCGCGCCGCCGCCATAGAGGTGCGTGTAGACCTCCCTCAAAGCTTTCGCCGCGGCCGGGAGCGGCTGGTGCCCTTGCAGCAGCACCCGCGCGCCAGCCGCCGCAAATTCCTCGCGCGTGATCGACGCCGGCGCCGATCCGACCATGACGGGTAGCTTGGCCGCGTCGTGGACCGCCCTCACCTGGTCCGCTGCCTCGACGCCGACCAGGAAAATGGCGTCCACTCCGGCAGCCGCAAACGCTTGCGCGCGCGTCACGGCGCCGCCCGTACCGTCCACTTTCAGCGCGGCCGTGCGCCCGAGAATCATCGTCGCCGGGTCGCGGCGGGCGGCAACGGCGGCCTTGAGCTTGCCGACCATCTCCCCGAGCGAGATCAGCTCGTCCGCGCCTTCGGCCTGCCCGAAGCGCAACGGCAGCGCGGTGTCCTCGATGCTCAGGGCGGACACTCCCGCATGTTCGAGCTCCTCGACGGTGCGCATGACGTTCAAAGCGTTGCCGTAGCCGTGATCCGCGTCCACGATCAGCGACAACCGGCTCGCGCGCATGATGCGCCGCACCTGGTCGGCGAACTCGGTCAGGGTCAGCACGATGAGATCGGGCGCAGCGAGCGTCGTGCTCGACGCGACCGATCCCGCCAGCATGCCGATCTCGTAGCCCACCGACTCGGCGATGCGCGCCGACAGCGGGTCGTAGACACTCGCGGGCGACAAGCACTTCGCTCCGGCGAATACCGCGCGCAGCCGATTGCGTTGCTGA
>DATBKZ010000039.1:0-13122 GCA_036555615.1 Burkholderiales bacterium
TCGACGAGACGTTTGTGCGCGAGGCGCTGGCGCAGCGACTGCGCCGTTTCGACAAAGGCGGCGATCAGTTCTACGACCAGATCTCGGCGCTGCACAAGTCCGTGCGCGGCTCGGCGCCGGACGCGGCGCTCTACTGGCTGACCCGCATGCTGGATGGCGGCGCCGATCCGCTGTACCTCGGCCGGCGGCTCATGCGCATGGCGGTCGAGGACATCGGGCTCGCCGATCCGCGCGCGCTGCGCGTGGCGCTCGACGCCTGTGAGACCTATGAGCGGCTCGGCTCGCCGGAAGGCGAGCTCGCTCTGGCCGAGGCGGCGTTGTACATGGCGATCGCTCCCAAGAGCAATGCCGTGTACACGGCATTCGGCGCAGCGCGTGACCTGGTGCGCAACGACGCCTCTCGGCCCGTTCCGGAGCGCCTGCGCAACGCGCCGACGCGCCTCATGCAGGAGCTGGGCTACGGGCGCGACTATCGCTACGCGCACGACGAACAGGGCGCGTACGCCGCCGGGGAGAATTATTTCCCCGATGGGATGAAGCAGCCCGATTTCTACCATCCGACCGACCGTGGCCTGGAGGCGCGGATCCGCGAGCACCTCGAGCAACTGCGTCAGCTCGATGCCGGAGCCAGACGGAAGAAACGTGGCCAGTGACGGCAGGCGGGGCAGCGTCCGCGTCGCTCCTTCTGCGATAATACGCGGGCCGCGCTTCGGCGCGTCGTGATTGATCGAAACCAAATGCTCGACGTTCAGTTGCTGCGCAGTGACGTGCAGGCGGTCGCCAGGCGGCTGGCGGACCGCGGCTACACCTTTCCTCTCGCCGAGTTCGAGAAGCTGGAGTCCGGCCGCAAGGCGGTGCAGACCGAGACGCAGGAGCTTCAGGCGAAGCGCAATCAGCTCTCGAAGCAGGTCGGCCAGCTGAAGGCAAGGGGCGAGGACGCTGCCCCGATCATGGCCGAGGTCAACGCGCAGGCGGAACGCCTGAAGGCGCTCGAGCAGGAGCTCGATTCCGTCCAGGCCCGCTTCGACGATTTCCTGCTCGGCATTCCCAACGTGCCCCACGCCAGCGTGCCCGCCGGGAAGTCCTCGGCGGACAACCCGGAGGTGCGCAAGGTCGGCAGCCCGCGCTCGTTCGATTTTCCCGTGAAGGACCACGTCGATGTCGGCGCGGCGCTGGGCCTCGATTTCGACGCGGCCGCCCGCATCAGCGGCGCCCGTTTCGTGCTTATGAAGGGGCCCGTGGCGCGCCTGCACCGCGCGCTCACCCAGTTCATGCTGGATCTCCACACCCGCGAGCACCGCTACACGGAAATCTACTCGCCCTACCTGGTGTCTCCCGACAGCATGCGGGGCACCGGTCAGTTGCCCAAGTTCCACGACGATCTCTTTTACATCGAGGCGGACAATTTCTATCTGATCCCGACCGCGGAGGTGCCAGTCACCAACATGGTGCGGGAGCGCATCATTCCCGCCGCGGAGCTGCCTCTCAAGTTCGTCTGCCACACACCCTGTTTCCGGCGCGAGGCCGGCTCCTACGGCAAGGACACACGCGGCATGATCCGCAACCACCAGTTCGACAAGGTGGAGCTCGTGCAGATCGCGCCTCCGGCGGCATCGTATGCGGCGCTGGAAGAGCTGACCGGGCATGCCGAAACGGTGCTGAAGCGCCTCGAGCTGCCGTATCGCGTGGTAACGCTGTGCACGGGCGACATGGGCTTCGCCGCGTCGAAGACCTACGACATCGAGGTCTGGCTGCCGGGCCAGCAGGCCTACCGCGAGATCTCCTCGTGCAGCAATTTCGAGGCGTTCCAGGCGCGGCGCATGCAGGCGCGGCTTCGCAACGAGAAGGGGAAGACCGAGTTCGTTCACACCCTCAACGGCTCGGGACTGGCGGTCGGGCGCACGCTCGTCGCCGTGCTCGAGAATCATCAGAACGCCGATGGCAGCGTCTCGATTCCGGCGGCGCTGCGGCCGTACCTCGACGGTGCAGCCGCGATTCGCTCAAGGTAGGCGGACCATGGTGCGCATTGGTAGAATCGCGCCTTCGCTCTGGACCCGGCTACGGTCCTGTCCGGGGAGAGGTGCCGGAGCGGTTGAACGGGCCGGTCTCGAAAACCGGTATACGCGCAAGCGTATCGTGGGTTCGAATCCCACCCTCTCCGCCACAATCCTGATGCATGCGCGTCGCGTTCTCTGCGTTCTCGCGATCTGCTTCGGCGTTGCGGCTCCCGCCTCGGCCAGCACCGCGCTCTCGCCGGAAATCGAGGCCTTCATCCAGGACATGGTGCGCAAGCACCAGTTCAGCGACGAGTCACTGCGCCAGATGTTTGCAGGCGTCGCGCCTAATCCCAAGATCATCGATCTGATGATGGCGCCCCTGACGGCGCTGCCCTGGTATCAGTTCCGCAGCCGCTACGTGGACGCCTTGCGGATCAACGGCGGCGTGAAGTTCTGGCGGGAGCATGCGGACACGCTTGCCCGGGCGCGCCGCGAGTTCGGGGTTCCCGAGGAGATCATCGTTGCCACGATCGGGGTGGAGTCGATCTACGGTCGCCGCACGGGAAGTTTCGGCGTGCTCGAATCGCTGACCATGCTGGCGTTCTCGTATCCGCCGCGGGCCCGGCTGTTCCGCTCCGAGCTCGAGCACTACCTCCTGCTCGCGCGCGAAGCGCGGTTCGACACGGCGCGAATCAAGGGCTCCTACGCCGGCGCGATCGGCATACCCCAGTTTCTTCCCAGCAGCTACCGCCGTTACGCGGTTGATTTCGACGGCGATGGTCGCCGCGATCTGGTTGGCAGCACCGCTGACGCGATCGGCAGCGTCGCCAATTACTATCGGTCCCACGGCTGGCGCGCCGGCGAAACGATCGTGGTCCCGGCAGAAGTGAATTCGAGCGACGTCACCGCCCTGCTGGAACTGGGCATTCGGCCCCGGCTCAAGCTCGCGGAGTTGAAGCGGCATGGCGTGTTGCCGGCGGTGCCGATGGCGGAGGGGCCGGAGGCCGCCTTGGTCGAGGTCGAATCGGAAGGCGGGCTCATCTACTGGCTGGGACTCAACAACTTCTACGTCATCACCCGCTACAACCGCAGCGTCAATTACGCGCTCGCCGTCCACGAGCTCGCGCAGGAGCTGCGCGCCCGCTTCAGCACCGGGAGCTAGCGCGGCTGTACCGCGTCGCGGCGAAACGCGACCAGGTGGTCGATTTCCAGGCGGATGCCGATCTTCTCGCCGATCGCGTGGTTGTGGTGGCTGGGCACGAGCGACATCACGCGCCCGCCGGCGGGCAACTGCAGGGTGTAGAGGAACTGCGCCCCGCGGAACGCCTTGTGCAGCACCTGGGCCTGCAGCGGGCTCGCGTCGTCGTGCAGGATGTCGTCCGGCCGCAGCAGGACATCGACCTCCGCGCCGCGCGGCCAGCCGTAAGTATTGCCCTGGAACACGCCGAGCTCGAGCCGGATGCGGGAAGGCTCCAGCACCGTGCCGGACAGGAACATGCCCTGCCCGACGAAATCCGCCACGTAGCGGCTCGCCGGCTCGTGATACAGGCGGTACGGCGTGTCCCACTGCTCGATCACGCCGCGGTGCATGATGCCGATCTCGTCGGCGAGGTTGAACGCCTCGTGCTGGTCGTGCGTGACGAGGATCGCGGTGGTGTTCTGGTGCTTGAGGATCTCCCGCACTTCCACGCTCAGCTGCGCGCGGAACTCCACGTCGAGATTGGAGAACGGCTCATCGAGCAGCAGCAGATCGGGACGCGGCGCCAGCGCGCGCGCGAGGGCGATGCGCTGCTGCTGGCCGCCGGAAAGCTCGTCGGGATACTTGTCCCGCAGTCCGCCCAGCTGAACGATTTCCAGCACCTCATCCACGCGGCGCGCGCGCTCGGCACGGTCGCCGCCGCGCAATCCGAAGGCGGCGTTTTGTGCCACCGTGAGGTGCGGGAAGAGGGCGTAGTCCTGGAACACCATCCCGACGCGGCGCTCCTCGGTCGCGAGCCGCACGCCACGACGGCTGACCAGCTGGCCGTTCAGCCAGATCTCCCCCGCCTGGACCGGCTCGAAGCCCGCTATGCATCGGAGCACCGTGGTCTTGCCGCAGCCGCTTGCGCCGAGCAGGCAGCCGATGGTTCCTTTACCCAGCGAGAGGGAGAGGCCCCGGATCACTTCATTCGACCCGTAGGCATGGCGCAGGTCGCGCACCGCGAGCAACGGCAAGCTCAGAGGATCGGAGACCAGGCACTCGTCGACGGAGGTGCTGCCACCGGAGTCACGTAGATTCAATGACATACGTATAATGATCGCACACTATCCGGTGCGCGGGAGCGCGGTGGAAGAACGATGCGTTTCGGGCGATTGACCACGTTAGCCACACTGATCGGGGCGCTGTGCGCGCTCCCGGTGGCGAGCGTGTTCATCAATCTGTTCGCGCCCGGCACGACTGGCACGTGGCAGCACCTGGCGCAGACGATCCTGCCGGAGTACGCGGCAAACACGCTCTGGCTGCTGTTCGGCGTCGGAGCCGGCGTGACTGCGGTGGGCGTGGCCACTGCCTGGCTCACGGCCATGCACGAATTCCCCGGCCGGCGTGCCTTCGAGTGGGCTCTTATCCTGCCCCTCGCGATGCCTGCGTATGTGATCGCGTTTGTCTATACGGACCTGCTGCAGTTCGTGGGTCCGGTTCAGACCTGGCTGCGCGAGCTGACCAGCTGGTCGAAGGCCGACTACTGGTTTCCCGAGGTGCGCTCGCTCGGCGGTGCCGTCGCGATGTTCATTTTCGTCCTCTATCCCTACGTCTACCTGCTGGCGCGAGGGGCGTTTCTCGAGCGCTCGGCGAGCCTCCTCGAAGCGGGGCGCACGCTGGGCCTGGGTTCCTCGGCGATTTTCTTCCGCGTGGCGCTGCCGCTCGCGCGCCCCGCGATTGTCGCCGGCACCGCGCTCGCGCTGATGGAAACCATCGCGGACTTCGGCACGGTGTCGTACTTCGGCGTGCCGACCTTCACGACCGGCATCTATCAGGCGTGGTTCTCGATGGGCGAGCGCGTGGTCGCCGCGCAGCTCTCGGCCGCGCTGCTCGGGTTCGTGGTGCTGGTGCTGCTGCTCGAGCGCCTGAGCCGCGGTCGCAAGCGTTTTCACGAAACCTCCCAGCGCACGCGCGCCCCGTCGCGCCAGCGCCTTGCCGCGCTGCCCGCTGCCGCCGCCACGGTCGCATGCGCAATCCCGTTCACGCTCGGATTCCTGCTGCCCGCCGCATTGCTGCTGCGGATGGCGGTGGGCGAGGGTGACGCCCAGTTCGGCACGCGGTTCGTCCAGCTGGCGGCGAACAGCGTGACCCTCGCCGCCCTCACTTCCGCGCTGCTGGTCGTGCTGGCGTTGCTGATGGCCTATAACGCCCGCCTGCATCCGGGCATATTCAGCGTCAATCTGAATCGCGTCGCCGCCCTGGGCTACGCGGTCCCGGGGCTGGTCATCGCGGTAGGCACGCTGATACCGCTCGCGCGGCTCGATAACGCGCTCGATGCGTGGATGCGGGCAAGCTTCGGGATCTCGACCGGATTGCTGTTGACCGGGGGCATCGCCGCGCTCGTCATGGCCTACGTTGTGCGCTTCTTCTCGATCGGTCTGCAGACGGTCGACGCATCCCTCGAGAAAGTCCGCCCGAGCATGGACGATGCGGCGCGCAGCCTTGGCTGCGGCCCCGTCGAGTCCCTGTTGCGCATCCATGTGCCGATCATGGCGCGCGGCCTGTTCACGGCCGCTTTGCTCATTTTCGTGGAAGTCATGAAGGAGCTGCCCGCAACGCTCGTCATGAGGCCGTTCAACTTCGACACGCTGGCGACGCAGGTTTACATACTTGCGAATGATGAGCGGCTGGCGGAAGCCTCCACCGCTGCGCTGGCGATCGTTGCCGTGGGGATCGTTCCGTTGATTGCGATATCCCGCAATATCGCCCGCGCACGCCGTGTCACCGGTGCCGAGCTGGTCCCGCGCGCCCCGGCCGTGGAACCTTCCGCCCGCTGACCCGGCGGTTTTCTCCACAGGGAAGCGTTCCGCGGTCGCCGGCTCGGCTACTTCAGGCCGACGATATTGAAAGTCTTCTGGGCGAGGGGCTGGTTCTGCGCGAGCCTGCCGACATTGATCAGGTCTTCCTTGAAGGTGCCAAGAGCCGCCAGCGCCGGATTCTGGAGCCGTACGGACGCCACGGCGGGCCATTCGTTATTGCCGTTTGCGAAGTAGGACTGCGCCTCGTCGCTCGCGAGATATTCGAGGAAGCGGATCGCGTGCTCGCGGTGCGGCGCGTGCCGCAGGACGCCGCCGCCCGAGATGTTGATGTGCGTCCCAAAGCTCTTCTGGTTCGGAAAGACGACGCCGACCTTGTCGGCCACCGCGCGGTCCTCCGCCTTCTTCGAGTTCGCGAGCCGCACGTAGTAGTAGGTGTTGCTGATCGCGACTTGACACTCCTCAGCGGCGACGGAGCGGATCTGGTCGGTATCGCCCCCCTTCGGGTCACGCGCGAGGTTCGCCTTGACGCCGCGGGCCCATTGTTGCGCACGCTCCTCGCCCAGGTGGTCGATCAGCGCCGACATGAGCGAAAGATTGTAGACGTGGCTCAACGAGCGGGTGCAGACCTTGCCCCGCATCGCGGGCGCGGCAAGATCCTCGTAATTCTGCACGGCGTCGGGATTGACCAGGCGCTTGTTGTAGACGATCACGCGGGCACGCTTCGAGAAGCTGAACCAGTGGCCGCCGGGCTCGCGTAGATGCGCGGGAATGCGTTGCTCCAGCACGGCAGAGCGCACCGGCTGGAACAGATTCATCTGCTGCGCGCGCCACAGGCGCGCGACGTCCACGGTCAGCAGAACATCGGCCGGACTGTTGCGGCCCTCGTTCTTCAAGCGCTCGAGAAGCGCGTCCTCGGTTCCCTCGATGCGGTTGATCCGGATCCCGGTCTGCCGGGTGAAGTTGCTGTAGAGCGCTTCGTCAGTCTGGTAATGGCGGGAGGAGTAGAGGTTCAACTCCTTTCCCTGGGCCCATGCGGAGCCCATTATCCCTAAATTCGTTATGGTGATCGCGGCAGCGAGCGACAGTCGGATGCAAGCTTGTAACTGGCTGATCATAAGAATAAAGATACAGCGAATGTGGAGTTGATTGAGAATTCTGGCTGGATAGATAACGAGAATGATTCTCATACGTGTTTGGAACTTTGTCAACTCGTTTTACACGCGAGTGGTGTAGCGTGATGCGAGCAAACCAATATTCAGGACCGAGAGTGGGCCGAGTTGTCGTTGTAAACCAATTGCTTAATTCCGCGCGGCGACGGCTCGCCGGATTCCTGTTGGCCCTGCTTGCCAGCGCGGGCGCCCAAGCCCAACAAACAGTGCTCGAGGTGATTCCGCTGCGCCATCGCACGGTCCCGGAGGTCGTCCCCATCATTCAGCCGATGCTCGCGCGCGAGGGCAGCGTGAGTGGTTTCCAGGGTCAGCTCGTCGTGCGCACGACACCCGCGAACCTGGAGGAGATCAAGCGCATTCTCGCCAGGCTCGACACCGCGCCGCGCCAGCTCCTCGTCACGGTGAGGGAGGACGCCGAGGCGGGGAGCAGCCGCAGCGCGGCCGAAATGTCTGGCAGCGTCGGAGGTGAGCACGGACGCGTGACCATCCCGGGCGGCCGCGATTCCCGCGGCGGCAACGTCGTGCTGCGCGACGGCGACGACAACGTGCGCCTGCACGCTCTCGAAGGCAGCGGCAGCCGGCGCGACAGCGGCGCCCAATCGGTGCGGGTCATGGAAGGGCGCGAGGCGTTCTTGCGTATCGGCCAATCGGTGCCCGTGCGCGAGCGGCAGGTGCAGCGCTCGGTAGTGGGGGGACGGGTCGTGGAGCAAGTCGTGGAGAGCGTGCAGTACCGCGAAGCCACGAGCGGCGTTTACGTCCTGCCGCGCGTGAGCGGTGACCGTGTCACCCTGGAAATCAGCGCGCAGCGCGAGTCGTTTTCTCGGCCGGTCGAGCGAGGCGCGAGCGTTCAGAATGTCGTGACGACCGTGTCGGGCCGGCTCGGCGAGTGGATGGAGATTGGCGGCGCGACCCGCGAGGGGAGCGCTCGGCAATCGGTCTTGCTCGGACGCACCGCCACCTCCACGCGCGACTTCGGGCGCGTGCTGATCAAGGTCGAGGAAGTGCGCTGATCGGCTACTGGTAGGAAGCCGCGGGGGCGCCCCCCGCCCGGCTCATTGCCCGCCAGTTGTCGATGAAGAGCGCGACTTCGGCGGGAAGGTCGGGCGCCAGCGGGCGCTCGCGGTACTCGAACAGCTGACCGCTGATCATCAGCCAGACCCAGACCGTGTCGCGCGCGATGTCTGCGACGAAGATGGCGCTATCGCGCCCTGCAAGCGGCAGCCGGGTGCCCGTGACGTATACCAATGACCCCTGGCGCGATACGGCCGTGGTATTCCACATGTTGGCGCGGAAGAAGGCGAAGCGTTTGCCGAGCAGCGCATGCAGGCGCCGATGCAGGAGCCTGTGGTCCCACAAGCCGGTCTTGGCGGGATTCTCGCCAACGAGGCGCCCGAGAAATCCAAGGCCGCGTTGAGCATCCTGCGGAGCAAGCACCGCGGTCGCCTGTCCGCACCAGCAGGCCCAGCACACTGCTGCGGCGCATGCGAGCCGTACGCCATGCGCCACGCCGAAAGCTGTCATCTTCATGTAACAAACCATAGCGCGGTGGCCGGCGCGCTCCAAGAAATATGACAGGCAGGCGGTTCCGGCGGCCAACCGCTGTTGCTTGCGTGCAACCGCGCGCAGCGGGTGGCGGGCGTTTTTCACGCCGGCTAACATTGCCAACGTGCTGGATCTCGACAACGTCTTCGCGCCGCAAGGCCCGCTTTCCCGCGCGGTACGGCATTTCCGCGGGCGGCCATTCCAGGTGGAAATGGCACGCGCCGTGGCCGAAACGATCGCGGGGAAGGGCGTCCTGGTCGCGGAGGCCGGAACGGGGACCGGAAAGACCTTCGCCTACCTCGTGCCGGCGCTTCTCACGGGCGGCAAGGTCATCGTCTCGACTGGCACCAAGACGCTGCAGGACCAGCTCTTCGATCGCGACATTCCCACGGTGCGCAGGGCGCTCGCCGCGCCCGTGACGGTTGCGCTGCTCAAGGGCCGGGCCAACTACGTCTGCCATTACCACCTCGAGCGCGCGTTGCAGGACGCAAGGCTGCCCGCGCGTGATGATGCGCGCCATCTCGCGGAAATCGCGCGTTTTGCGCGCGCCGCCGCGACCGGCGACAAGGCCGATTGCGCCGCAGTGCCGGAGCACGCCGGCATCTGGTCGCTCGTCACCTCCACGCGCGACAATTGCCTGGGCTCGAAATGCGCTCATTACGACGCATGCTTCGTGATGCGGGCGCGGCGCGAAGCGCTGGCGGCGGACGTGGTCGTGGTGAATCACCATCTGTTCTTTGCCGACCTGGTGTTGCGCGACGAGGGCGCCGCGGAGCTGCTGCCCGCGTGCAATACGGTCATTTTCGATGAGGCGCACCAGCTTCCCGAGACGGCGGGTCTCTTTTTCGGAGAGAGCGTTTCGACCTCGCAGCTCGTCGATCTCGCCCGCGACTCACGGCTGGAGGGGATCGCGGCGGCGAGGGATTACACGCCGCTGCCCGAGGCGGCCCGCGAGCTCGAGCAGGCTGCGCGCGACTTCAGGCTCGTCTTCGCGGAGGAGGGCGGGCGCATGCCGGCGCGCGCGCTGGAGGGCCATGCCCGGTTCGACGCCGGGCTTGCCACGGCGCTCCGGACGCTCGATGTGCTGGCGCAGGCGCTGAAGACGCAGGCCGAGCGCAGCGACGGCCTCATGGAGTGCTGGCAGCGGGCGCTGTCGCTCGCGGAACGGCTCGAGCGCTGGCGCAGCGGCATCGACGAGGCGCGCGTGAAGTGGATCGAGCTTCTTGGGCATGCGCTGCGGCTGCATTCAACGCCGCTCTCGATCGCGGAGATCTTTCGCAGGCAGATCGACGCCGATGCCCGCGCCTGGATTTTCACGTCCGCGACGCTGTCGGTGAATGGCGATTTCAACCACTACTGCCATCAAATGGGCATCGCCGATGCGCGCACCGCGAGCTGGGATAGCCCCTTCGATTTCGCCGCCCAGAGCCTGCTATACGTTCCCCGCGGCCTGCCTGATCCGAACACGGCCGAGCACACGGAGGCGGTGATCGAGGCGGCGCTGCCGTTGATCGAAGCCGCAGGCGGGCGCACCTTTCTCCTGTTCACGAGCCTGCGCGCGATGCGCCGCGGGCGCGAGCTGATCGAGCGCGCGTTCGCAGAGCGCGGCTGGGATTATCCCGTGCTCGCGCAGGGCGACGGCTCCCGCTCGGATATGCTGGTGCGGTTTCGCGATCTCGGCAACGCCGTGCTGGTGGGCAGCCACTCGTTCTGGGAGGGCGTGGATGTGCGCGGGAAGGCGCTGTCGGTGGTCGTGATCGACAAGCTGCCGTTCGCGCCGCCCGACGATCCCGTCCTGGCCGCGCGCATCGAGCACCTCAACCGCGAGGGGCGCAGCGCGTTCCTCGAGTATCAGCTGCCGGAAGCAGTCATCACGCTGAAGCAGGGCGCGGGCCGCCTGATCCGCGACGAGTCCGACCGAGGTGTGCTGATGATCTGCGATCCGCGCCTGCTTAGCCGCGGCTACGGCAAGCGCGTGCTCGCGAGCCTGCCGCCGATGACACCCACGCACCGCGCCGAAGATGCAATCGCGTTTCTGAGCGCGGCCCCGGTCAAGACCGGCCGCAGCAAGAGCCCCAGCCGGAAATCATGAGTGCCGGGCCGCGGCTCGAAGCCAGCGGTAATTCATGCGACCTCGGCCCACAGGTCGTGCGTGTCGGCGCGAGTGACGCGTACCGTGGCGAACTCGCCGGCCTTGAGGCGGCGGTCCGGCGCGACGTGGACGACACCATCGATTTCCGGGGCGTCGGCGCTTGAGCGCGCAATTCCGCCTGTTGCCCCAACCTCATCCACGAGCACGGTCAGCGTGGCACCGACCCGCCGCCGCAGCCGTCGCGCGCTGATCGTCTCCTGCAGCAACATGAGACGGGCGCGACGCTCCTGCTTCACCACCTCGGGCACTGCTCCCGGAAGCGCGTTGGCGGCCGCGCCCTCGACCGCAGAATAGGCGAAGCAGCCGACGCGATCGAGCTCGGCTTCTTCCAGAAAGGCAAGCAGCTCCTCGAACTCCGCTTCGGTCTCGCCCGGGAATCCGACAATGAATGTGCTCCTGAGCGTGATGTCCGGGAGAATCCCGCGCCAGCGCCGGATGCGCGCGAGGTTGTCCTCGGCATCGGCGGGTCGCTTCATGAGCTTCAAGATGCGCGGGCTGGCATGCTGGAACGGCACGTCGAGATAGGGCAGGAGCCTGCCCTCCGCCATGAGCGGCACGACCTCGTCGACATGCGGATAGGGATACACGTAATGAAGCCGTACCCAGGCGCCCAGCTCCGCGAGCGCGCGCGCGAGCTCGGTCATCCGGGTCTTCACTGGCCGGCCGCGCCAGAAACCGGTGCGGAACTTCACGTCGACGCCGTAGGCGCTCGTGTCCTGCGAGATGACGAGTAGTTCCTTCACGCCCGCCTTGACGAGGTTCTCCGCCTCCTGAATCACTTCGCCGAGCGGCCGGCTGACGAGTCCGCCGCGCAGGGCGGGGATGATGCAGAAGGTGCAGCGATGGTTGCAGCCTTCGGCGATCTTGAGATAGGCATAGTGCGCGGGCGTGAGCTTGACGCCCTGGGGCGGGATCAGGCTGGTATACGGATCGTGCGGCTGCGGCAGGTGCTCGTGGACCGCGCGCAGCACCTCGTCGGTCGCGTGCGGGCCGGTGACCGCGAGCACCCGGGGATGGGTCTTCCGGACGATGTCGCCCTTGGCGCCCAGGCAGCCGGTGACGATCACTTTTCCGTTTGCGGCAAGCGCTTCGCCAATTGCATCGAGAGATTCGTCGATTGCGGCTTCAATGAAGCCGCAGGTGTTGACCACCACGAGATCGGCGTCCGCGTAGGCGGGCGCGACCTGATAGCCCTCGGCACGCAGCTGCGTGAGGATGCGCTCGGAATCGACCAGTGCCTTGGGGCAGCCGAGCGATACGAATCCCACCTTCGGGGCCGGCGCGCGGGCGCGGCGTGGCGCCGCCGCCCTAGGACTTGCTTTCGCCGTCTTCGCTCTTGCCGCTGTCATGCGCCGGCGACTGCGGCGCCTTGGCATCGCCCGCCTGGCGCGTGCCGCCGCCCGTGAAACCGGGGAAGGGGAAATTTCCAAACAGATTGCGGGTCTGCTGCTGCAGCTGCTGCTGCATATCCATGAACGCGTTGGCGCTTTGCTCGAGGTAGCTGCCCATCAGCCCCTGGATCGCCGGCCCCTGCATCTTGACGAACTCATTCCAGGCGTCGGCATTGAGCATGGGATTGCCGCCGTACATCTGGCGCGACTGCTCCTGGAGCCGCTTCTGCATGTCGATGAAGGTCTTGATGTTCTTCTCGAGATAGTTGCCCATCATGCCCTGCATCGCGTTGCCGTAAAAACGGATGATCTGCGACAGCATGTCGCTCGAGAACATCGGCGCGCCGGCGCTTTCCTCCTCGAGGATGATCTGCAGCAGGATGCTGCGCGTCAGGTCCTCGTGGGTCTTGGCGTCCTCGACTCGGAACTCCGTTTGCTCCAGCACCAGCTTCTTCACGTCCGAAAGCGTGATGTAACTGCTTGTTTCGGTGTCGTAAAGACGTCGATTCGGGTATTTCTTGATGATCCGGGGTTGCTGCGCCATGAGATAACTGCCCTCAGCAAGGGTCTGCCATTATTCCACCAAGGAGGGGCGATTGCAAGCTAAAGGTTTGAAAAATATCGGTAAATCGATCAACGGCGCGCCCGTCATGCCGCGCGCCAATGAAATTGGTGCGCGGCGTCAATGACTAGAACATATGCTGGCCGCCGTTGATGGCGAGATTCGCGCCCGTCAGGAACGCTGCAACCTCGGTGCATAGGTAGGCGACCAGCGCCGCGACCTCCTCCGGCGTGCCGAGTCGTCCCACCGGGATCTGCGGGATGATTTTCGTATCCAGGACCTCCTTGGGCACCGCCAGCACCATCTTGGT
>DATBKZ010000040.1:0-7300 GCA_036555615.1 Burkholderiales bacterium
GCAGGAACGGCTGATGCATCTGCTCGAAGAGGGAGAACTCGTGCTCATCGTCGGCAGCCTCTTCGAGCTCGATGGATGCTGTCTGCGGCCGCGCGTCCGCCCGCCGGATCTCGCTGATGAACGTGTTGTTGAGAATCCGGAGCAACCACGAGCGGAACGCCGCCTCGCTCTCCAGCGAGTCGATGGCCCGCCACGCCCGCGCGACGGCTTCCGCCACGAGATCCTCGGCATCGGTTTCGTTGCCGGTCAACCGGCGGGCCACGCCCTGTAGCGGGCCCAAGAGTGCAAGTACCTGCATTTCAAAGCTTTTCCTGGAAACCGCCATTCTTCCTCCTGCCCCAAGACGCAAACAACAGCCAATTGGTTCCAGCAAAAAGGTTCCTGGAACCGTTTTTGCGCGCGCAGGCACCTCTGGGCACCAGGAGATTAGATCACCAGGCGCCGTGCTGGCGCGCTGGAACTCTTTCTTGGCGACGCGCGTCTTCGGCCACGACGGCAACGTCACGTCTCAACCCACGAAGGAGGATTACCATGACTCAGAAGCAACCGAAGTATCTGTTCACCGTCACCACCTACGACGGCGATCCCGACCGGGTCGCGGCGCCCCTCGTCCTGGCGAACAGCGCACTGGCGGCAGGCGCGGACGTTCTACTCTGGCTGACGGTCGACGGCGCGAATCTCGCGCGGCAGGGCGCCGCCGATGCGCTCACGCCGAAAAGCTTTCCGCCGGTCGCGGACCTGCTGAATGCATTTACCGCGAATGGCGGCCGCATCGGGGTGTGTCCGCCCTGCGGCAAGACCCACGGCGTGACCGATGCGAACATGATTGCGAGCGGGGAGTGGATGGGCGCCGCGGCGGTTCTCGGCGCCGCGCAGGAGCGGCAGGCTTTCTCGTTCTAGGGCGCGTCTCGGCGGCGCAGGCCCTGTTGCTGCGCCGCGAGTGTGACAGGTATTACAGGCGCGCGGTCATCGCGCGCCTGGCTACGCTGTCACCTTGAGATTGAGCATCATGCCCCCGTCCTCGTGCTCGAGGTTGTGGCAGTGGACCATGTAGACCTGGTCGCCGAGGAAGGGGTGTGAGAAGTCGGTGACGATGCGCACCGTCTCGCCCGGCCACGAGAGGACAGTGTCCTTCCAGCCGAGGTCGGCGACGGTCAGTCCGCGTTCGTCGACAGCGAGGCGCCGTATTTGCTCCGGGCTGCCTTCGCGGCCGATGACGCGGAACTGAACGCCGTGGATGTGCAGGGGGTGGGGCATGCTCGCTGCCGTGTTGCGCACCTCCCACACCTCGATCGCGCCGCGCTTGACCACGATAGGCGTCGCACTGTGCTGGTAGGTCAGGCCGTTGATGCGCCAGACGCCCGTTCTTTGATCGAGGGTGATGACGCGCGGCGCCGCGGCGGGCTCCGGCGCTGGCCCGATGCGCGACAGCGTCTGCGGCAGCGTGCGGTCGTAGGCTATTTTCGTGCTGACGAGAATGTTCATCATTTCGACCTCGGCCCCCTCGCGGAGCATCCCGTGCGCACCGTGCCCCCCGTGCGCATCGCCAGTGGATCCGCTCTCGTGGTGCATGGGATCGAAAGGCAGGCTCACGAGCTTGACCGCATCCCCCACAGCGGCCGCGCGCAGATCGAGCAGTACATCGAGACGCTCGCTTGGCGATAGAAACGCCTCGGTCACCGTACGCGGCCGATCGAGCAGCCCGCCGTCGCCGCCGATGACGTGGTATGAGAGCAGCTGATCGCCGTGGCGGAAAGCCAGGCGATAGAGGCGCGCATTTGAGCCGTTGAGAATGCGGAATCGGTGGATGCGCGTCGCGGCGCGGAAATGCGGCCGCGGGGTGAGATTCACCAGGATTTCGTTGCCCAAGTGCCCCTGGAAGCGTTCCTCGCGCGAGGGCTTGAACACGAGGCCGCCCTCGGCGTCGAAGCGCCGGTCCTGGATCACCAGCGGGACATCGTTCACGCCGAACGTCAGGTCGAGCTCCTTCTGTAGTGCCGTCTCTTCCTCATCCTCGACGATGAACAGGCCGGCGAGGCCGTGGTACACCTGCTTGCCGGTCAGGCGGTGCGGGTGCGGGTGGTACCAATAGGTACCGGCCCGATTGGCGACCGTGTAGGTGTAATCGTAGGTCGCGCCGCCCGGCACGGCGTAATGAGGGTGACCGTCGTTGTTGCTGTCCACCTTCAGCCCGTGCCAGTGAATGATGCTCGACTCCTCCAGCGCGTTCCAGAACTTGATGCGAAGCTCCGCGCCCGTTCGCACCCTAAGCGACGGATTGAGGAGCGTCCGGCCCTGGTGCTCCACTTCGTAGGCGAGCATTGGCGCCGGTTTCCCCGGCTGCAGGGCGTGACGTACGGGTTTCGCGACCATGGTGAAGGCGCCGGCCGCGTCGAGAACGCCATAGTGACCTTCCGTTCCAGGCAGCCGCAGCGGGTTCGGAAACTCATCCCCGGCCGGCGGTGGCGGCTCGACCTGAGCCATGGGTTCGACGTGGCCGGCGTGATCGTCGTGGGGGCGGCGCCACCACCAGAGTCCGGCGGCTGCGCCCGCCGCGCCGGCTACCGCGGCCGCAAGGACAGTTCTACGGGTGAGCTTGCTCATGTTCCCCTGTCAATGATCTGAAGGATCCGGGCGTGAGATCCGGAGCGGGCATTCTCCTCTTGCGCGGATCTCGGGCCATTGGACGCGGTTTCCGGCGGGGAATTCCGCGGCGGACTGAAAAAACCCGTTCCGCTTCTGCGTCAGCGCGCCTGTGCGGGTACGGCGCAGGTGCGAAAACCCGCGAAGATGTCGTATCGGTCCGGCGTGTAGAAGTTGCGCCAGGTGTTGCGGATCAGCCGCCGCGTCGTCGCGAAGCTTCCGCCGCGCAGCACCTTGTGCGTGCCAAACCAGGGCTGCGAGTATTCCTGGTAGGGGTCGATCACGTAGCCGGGGTAGGGGCTGAAGGTGCTCGCGGTCCACTCCCAGACGTTGCCCACCATCTGCCGGCATCCAGAAGCCGCATCACCCTGGCTGTGGCGCTGCACCCCGGTGACGCCCGCGCGCTCGAGATTGGCATGATCGCGTGCGGGGAATGCGCTACCCCATGGAAAGCGGCGCTTTGCTCCGGCCCGGGGATCCCAGGAAGCGGCGTATTCCCACTCGGCTTCCATCGGCAGCCTGCGGTTTGCGTAACGGCAGTACGCCTGAGCTTCGTGCCAGCTGACATGTATGACCGGATCATCCGGGCGCAGCGCTTCGACCCGCTCGAAGCGCTGCTGCGCCCAACCCCCGTTGCGCTTCATCCAGTATTTCGGCGCTTGAAGGTCTTCGCGCATCCGCCAGGCCCAGCCGTCCTCGCTCCACCATTCCCGGCGCGAGTAACCGCCCGCCTCGACGAAGCCCGCATACTCCGCGTTCGTGACCGCGGTCCGCGCGATCCGGAAGGGCTCGAGCACGACTTCATGCGCCCATTTCTCATTGTCGAACACGAAGTCGTCGGCGGGCGACGCCCCGAGCTGGAATACGCCGCCCGGAAGCGAGACATCGCCGCTGGTGCCTTCTCCGCGTGCCTCGGCGCTCTCGCCGGCAGGCAATGGGTCATCGTAGCCCAGCGTCTGCCGCGTGTAGTGGAAGGCCTCGGCGTGCATGTCCTCGTGAAACGTCGCGAGCTGGACGAAATACTGGAGGTGACGATTTTCCGGCTCCCGCTCCAGGCGCCGAAGGACGCGTTCGAGGACAGCGGCTTGATAACCGAGGGTCGCCTTCAGATCGGGGAGGGGAAGGTCCCAACGCGTGTCGTGCGCGACCTTGGCGGAGTCGTAGAGCTTGTCGGCCCCGCGCAGAACGGAATCGGATATTCTGTCCGGGGCCTCGCGCCGCAGGCACCAGAATTCCTGGAACCAGGCGACATGTCCCAACTCCCACAGGGGCGGGTTCACGATCGCGAGCTTCGGCCCGAGCAGCCGGGCCCCGTCGAGATCGGCGGTAATTCGCGTAAGATGCTCGCGGCTGGCGCTGAGCTCACCGGCGAGTGAAGCGGGATTCATCGTTCCACAGTCTAGAAGAATTGCCGGCACATGAAAATCGCCATCACCGTTCCACCGTCATCCGCGCCCCGCAGCGGCAACCGGCACACCGCCGCGCGCTGGGCGCGCTATCTGCGCGGCATGAGGCACCGGGTTCGGGTCCTGACGGAATGGCGGGGAGGCCGGGACGACCTGCTGCTCGCGCTGCACGCCTACAAGAGCTTCCCTTCGATCTGCAGGTTCCACGAACGGCGGCCGGATGCCCCGTTGGTCGTTGGGTTGACCGGCACCGATCTCTACCGGGACATCGTAAAGCACACCGAGGCGAGACAATCGCTCGGGCTGGCAAACCGGCTCGCGGTATTGCAGGAAGAGGGCCTGCGGGAGCTGAGCCCGTATCTGAGACAGAAGACCCGCGTCGTCTACCAGTCTTCGGACGTGAAGCTCAAGCACGCGCCGGACCGGTCGCGCTTCCGCGTCGCGGTCATCGGCCACCTGCGAAGCGAGAAAGATCCGTTCCGCGCCGTGATGGCCCTGCGTCGCATCGAGCGCTCCGCCCCCATCGAGATTCTGCAGATCGGCGCCGCGCTGGACCGGGAGATGCGGGCGCGATGCGGCGCCTGGATGAAGCTCGAGCGCCGCTACCGATGGCTCGGCAGCGTGACGCACGACCGCGCGATGCGCTGGCTCGCTTCGAGCCACGTGCTGGTGGTCAGCTCGGTCATGGAGGGCGGCGCGAACGTCATTTGCGAAGCGGCGCGCATCGGCGTTCCGGTGCTCGCGTCCCGCGTTCCGGGCAACGTGGGCATGCTGGGCCGCGACTATCCGGGCTATTTCCCGTTGTTCGACGACAAGGCATTGGCGCGGCTGATCGAGCGCTGCCGTGTGGACCCGTCTTTTTACTCTGCGCTCAGGCGCGCGACGCTACGGAAGCGGGCGCTGTTTGCGCCGAGTGCGGAACGCTCCGCGCTCAAACGCCTGCTGCAGGGCCTGTCAGCGGGAGCGGGCTCAAAGCACCGCTGATCCGGAGGGCGGAAGCGCGGCCTATTTGCCTTCGAGGAACGCTTTCATTCCACCGGCGATCGCGACAGCATTGCTGTAGCCCATCCTGACCAGGGTATCGGTGGCCAGCGCGCCGCGATTGCCCCCGCCGCAGTAGCACACTATCCTGGCGCTCTTGTCGGCGGCGACTTCTGCGATGCGCATCTCGAGCGTGCCGCGACTGATGTTAACGGCGCCATCGATGTGCCCGCGGTCGAACTCTTCCTTGTCTCTCACGTCGATCAGTACCGCGCCGGCCGCGACCAGGGCCTTGACCTCGCCTGGTGCCAGCTCCGTAATCCGCTGTCTTGCCGCGTCGGCCAGGGCTAGAAATTGAGCCGAGTGTTTCATCATGTCCTCCGTGCTGGTTGATCGTTCAGGAGTCCTCGAACAGCTCGCCGAACAATTCGGTCACCTTGTCCTTCGCGGCGGCGAGCGCCTTGCGCCCCTTGGCGGTGATCCGGTAGTTGCGGCGCATCCTGCCTACGACAATGCGTGAGGTGGATCGCAGGTATCCCGCCTCTTCCATCGAATGCAGCATCGGGTAGAGCGTTCCCGCGCTCAACCTGTAGCCGTGCCGCGCCAGTTCCTCGATGATGCCCAGGCCGAATACCGGCTCCCGGCTCGCGTGATGGAGGATGTGCATGCGGATGAGACCGCCATAGAGATCGGCGTCTTTCATGCTGGCAGCGTCATCAGTTCAGGCTCTGCGCGAACCGGATTGCAGCGCCTCCCGCGGCGGTCAGCACGACCACGAGCCACGCGGGCAACTTCCAGAACATGAGCAGCACGAACCCGGCGAGCGCAAGCCCGAAGTCGGCCGCCGAGCGGATCGCATGCGTCCAGACCGGGTCGTACAGAAAGCCGAGCAGCATGCCAACGACCGCCGCGTTGACCCCGGTCAGCGCCGCCCGCATGGGGCGAAAGCGCCTCAGTGCGTCCCAGAACGGGAGCGGGCCGATCACGAGCAGAAACGACGAGGCGAAGATGCCCACGAGGCAGACCAGCGCGCCGAGCCATCCATTTGGCGGCACGACCGAGACCGTGCCCAGATACGCCGCCAGGGTGAACAGGGGGCCCGGCACGGCCTGCGCCGCGCCGTAGCCTGCAAAGAATGCCTCATTGGATAGCCATCCCGGCGGGACCACCTCAGCCTGCAACAGCGGCAATACGACGTTGCCGCCGCCGAACACCAGCGATCCGGCGCGGTAGAAGCTATCCAGCAGCGCAAGCGTTTGCGAGGAAGGAAATGCCGCTCGCAATACGGGCAGCGCGAGGAGAAGCCCGAAGAACAGGACGAGCGCTGCGACCGCTGCCGCGCGACTGACGTTGGCGGCAATCGCCACATGCTCTTCATCCACGCTTGCCTTGAGCAGGAGCCAGCCTGCAAGGCCGCCGGCGACAATCGCCCCGATAAAGCCGAGCGGAGTTGGCCAGATCAGGACCACGATGGTGGCCAGCGCGGCGAGCGTGACGCGCGGCGCATCCGGCGTCAGGTTGCGGGCCATGCCCCAGACCGCCTGCGCCACGACCGGCACCGCTACCACCAGCAGGCCGTGGAGCCAGCCAAGATCCAGGCGGTCGCCGAGTGCAACGATGCCAAAGCCAAAGAGGATAAGCGCCAGCGCGGACGGTGTGGTGAAGCCCAGCCACGCAGCGAAGGCCCCGGGCAATCCGGCCTGCGCGAGCCCGATGCCGATGCCGACTTTGCTGCTTGCGGGGCCCGGCGTGAACTGGCAAAGGGCAACGAGGTCGGCGTAGGCCTTGTCGGAGATCCATTTGCGCCGGCTGACGAACTCCTCGCGGAAATAGCCGAGATGGGCGATCGGCCCGCCGAAGGATGTCAACCCGAGTTTCAGGAAGACCCGGAATACGCTGAGCGCGGATTTCCCCTGGGGCGCGCTCGCCTGCGGCGATATCTCGGACTGCGGCATTCCATTCTCCCGTGGTGAGCTGCAGCATCGATATCCGAATACGATATCGATTTTCGATATAATAGCACCGGGGTTGCTCATGCAACGCATAACGGGATGCGGACTCAAGCCGCCGTGCGCGGCCCGAAGTAGATGACGGCCATGCCGGCGAGCGTCAATGCGCCGCCGATGAGATCCCAGCGGTCGGGGACGATTCGCTGGACCACATACAGCCACGCCAGCGCCACCACAATATAGATCCCGCCGTATGCGGCGTAGGTGCGGCCGGCCGCGTGCGGGTGCAGCGTGAGCAGCCAGGCAAAGGCGGCAAGCGCG
>DATBKZ010000041.1:0-9961 GCA_036555615.1 Burkholderiales bacterium
TTCGGTGACCGAGTAACCCCGGTCGACGATCTGGCGTACGGCTTCCTCCTTAAACTCCGGCGTGAATCGCTGGCTACTCATGCACTCCCTCCTATGCTTAAATCATAGACCGGAAGTGCCAACTAGACCGGGGGAAGCACAGCGTCGCTCTCGAACCGGAGGTTAGGCTTCATAGCCCAATGAGCGCCTACCATGGTGAAGACCGAAAAGAAGTGCGGTATTTGCTTAGAACATAAACGGGCCAAAGCAGCACGAGCGCGAAAAATACGATGGCAATCCACAGTAATTCAATCGGAGGCATACCACCGAACCAAAATTCCAAGAAATGCGGCTCCGGTCTTCCGGAAACGGGCATCAAGTTCGCGAACACAAATAAGATTGCCAAGAATAGTAATACCGATGTCAGCTTCCGTGCCCATGACACGCGACGTACCAGGCCGGCAACGGCGATCAAGCTTGCTCCCGCGATTGGAGCCAGAATGATTTCTACGCCGCCATTAACAATGAACCAAATGCAAACGGCTCCCAATCCTAGTAGAGCACCAATTGCGATGACTAGTCCGATTCGGAGTGTCGAGGACATTTTCTAATGAAGCCTAACGTGTCGGCGTCACCGGCGCGCACCGGTGTCTTGCGCGTCCGTGTGGACGCCGGGGTTAGATTGCATTAGCGACCCTTCGCCCAATTGGTATCAACCATCTGCATACCATTGACTTGGATATCCACTATGAGAACAAGAAACCCGAGGAGCAGAAATCCGAGCAACACAAGACGTATGCGTTTCTCCGAAGCGCTCGCATTGGGGATCTCCATGAACAGGCCAGACATTACCTTGAGAATGGGCATTCCTTGGCGTAGAGCAGAATAGATGTTTAGGGCGATCAATCCAATAATGCTGAGCCCAGTAACATAGAAGATCGCGTGCTGCTGCCCGGGAGTGAATGGCCACATGTCGGCGAGCCATGCCATCAGTCGAAATCCGTTTATGCAATCTAACGTCCCGCATCAACCGCGCGCACAGCCGACGTGCGCGTCGGTTTGGATGCGGCGGTTAGCCTTGGGCGCTTCCACAACGCGCTGCCTTGGAATTGATGCTGCGATCATAGAAAAATACTGCGCCCCCTCGTGCGACTACGCAAGCCAACTAGTGCGCGTGAGGGGCCGTATTAGAACCACGGTGCCCCCTGTGCAGGGCTGCCAGAGCCGATAGCGGCGCGCCCTGGAGGACCCGAAGTCGTGGCGCTGATTAGGGCAAGGATGCTGCCCATCCAGTTGCGGCGGGCGAGTGCGAAGGGGGCTGCGGCGTGTGCTAGAGCGATGGGGTATGCGAAGGGGCGCGCCGCGTGCCATGCAGACCCCATGCCGTCCTGAGTGTGGGAGCGTATCCGGCTGCGCGCGCAGAAGCGACGCATTTACCGAGAGGTACTGAAGGCTAACGTCAATTGGTTGACAAATTGGTTGAATTCTTAGTTGACAATTTGGTTGACACTGTCCGCTACCCCCTCATACCCCGCTCAAGCCGCTGTCATCCTCCCCCGCCCTCAACACGTTACCCCCGAGAGAATCGTGACGCAATTTGGCGTCGGCGAGGAGGGAAATATGTCCGAGCGGGGAACAGGGGACCTGCCGGGAGCGGCTGCGCGTCCGCGGCTTCTTGACGTCGTTCGCGAGGCGGTTCGCCGGCGACACTACAGCTACCGGACGGAAGAGACGTACCTGCATTGGATCAAGCGGTTCATCGTCTTCTCCGGGAGAAGGCATCCCCGCGAGCTGGGGGCTCCCGAGGTGACCGCCTTCCTCAACGATCTCGTCTCCCGGCGCCAGGTGGCGGCGGCCACCCAGAATCAGGCGCTTGCCGCGCTGCTGTTCCTGTACAAGGAGGTGCTTGCGCAGCCCTTGCCGTGGCTGGAGGCGCTCGAGCATGCAAAGCAACCGGTCCGGCGCCCGACCGTGCTCACGACACAGGAGGCGCAGCAACTGCTGTCGCGCCTGCGGGGCACGAAGTGGCTGATGGCGAGCCTCCTCTACGGCGCGGGGCTCCGGTTGCGGGAGTGCCTGAAGCTGCGCGTCAAGGATGTGGATTTCGGTTACCGCCAGATACTTGTGCGCGACGGCAAGGGTGGCAAGGATCGCGTGACGATGCTGCCCGCCGCCCTCGTCGAGCCGTTACAGGCCCATCTTGCGCGCGTGAAGGCCTGGCACGATAGGGATCTCGCGGACGGGTGCGGGGACGTGGAGCTGCCGGACGCGATCGCGCGCAAGTATCCGCGCGCGCCCTATGAGTGGGGCTGGAAGTTCGTTTTTCCGTCGCACAAGCGCTCGGTCGACCCGCGCTCCGGCGCGATCCGCCGCCACCACGTATACGAGAACTACTTGATACGGGCCGTCAAGCGCGCGGCGTACGCAGCCCGGATCACCAAGCACGTGAGCTGTCACACCCTCCGGCACTCCTTCGCCACGCACCTGCTCGAGAACGGGTACGACATCCGCACGGTGCAGGAGCTGCTCGGGCACTCGGACGTGTCCACCACGATGATCTACACCCACGTGCTGAACAAGGGCGGGCGCGGCGTGACGAGCCCGCTCGATTCCGAAGGAGGCCAGCCGCCGGTTGCCCGGGACGTGACGGCCGAGTATCGCGTTTCCGCCAGACCAGCCGCGTAGAGACCCTCGTTACTCCTCGTCGTCTACCGGCTTCCCCAGCGTGACCCGCGTGCTGACACGGATGCCGTAGGCGCGCGTGCCGGCGAGGATCGCCCGGCGGATTGCGGGCGGCAGCGCTTCCGGGGGATGGACACCGGGCAGGGCGCGCGGAAAATGCTTCACGAACAGCGCGGCCATGTGCGCGGTCGCCCAGGCGATAGGCGAGGTATAGACCTCGCGGCGCCGGATCTGTTGGAGGCTCGGAAAGGCCGCATCGAGCCGGACCAGTGCGTGCCGGTCATTCTTCCGGCCGCGCGCAATCACGGCCGCGGCAAACCGCGCGCGGTAAAGCGCGCCGCGGGCGACCAGCTTCGCGACCTGGCGCGGGGTCGGAGTCTGCGGGAAACGCTTCGCTGCCGGCCCGTCGGAGCGCCTGAGCCTGCCGCGCCGGTAGAGGCGACGCAGGCGCTCGAAGTCGTTGCCCCCGATCTTGACGTCGAGCTCGCGCAGCTTGAGAAAGCGCGGCAGCGTGACGACTTCGTCCTGCGCGGCGAGCACGACGCCGGCCGCCCCGATCGGACGGGGAAAACGGAACACCTCGCGCTCGCCGAAGCGCTTGCCGTGCCGGAAGCGGCCGTGGCGGTACACCGGCGGTCGCGACACCGCCTCGTCGAAGGCCGAATCGTGGGACCACTGCGACACCGGCTCGTCGCTTCCGGTGCTCTCGTAGAGCCGGATGTGGACAGCGTCGAGCCCGTTCAGGAGCTCGGCGCCGCGCGCGGCCAGCAGGTTGGTGAGGCCAGGCGCGACCCCGCCGTTGATCACGGCGGTGCGGTTTTTCGCGAGGAACTGCTTGTGGAAGCGGAGCTGCTCGGCCTGGAACGGCGTGTCGGTCTGGTGCGAGGCGGTGTCGAGGTAGTGGGCGCGCAGGCGGAGTGCTGCGCGCAGCACGATCTTGTTCACGACCGCGGGGCTGGCATTGACGATCAGATGGCTGCCGCGCGCGGCGCGCACGATGCTCCACAGATTGCGCGCGTTCACCTGCCGGACCGGGACCGCGGATTTCCGGCCCAGGAAGCGGCGCGCGCGGACGGGATCGCGGTCGCCGCAGGTGACCTGGTGGCCCTGGCGCACGAGGAGGCGCGCGATCAGCGAGCCGGTGGCGCCGGCCCCGAGGACGAAGATGCGCATGTTACAGGTCCGGTCGGCGCATGGTCTGGCTGGACCAGCCGCCGCATCAGGCCGCGGCGGCGCGCGCGATTCCGGACTCTCCCGCGATAAGGGCCGTTACTTCGCGCGCGTCCTTGAGGTTCTCGAAACCCTGGATCGCGGAGTAGAGCGGCCCGATGCGCTCGCGCGGTAGCGCCCGCGCGGCGCAGTCCTCGAATTTCTCCTTGAGCAGCGCGGCCGGCAGCGGATTGTCCGAGGTGCGGCCGAAGGGTTGGTCCACCTTGGCCGACAGCACCTTGCCGCCGCGCAGCTGTACTCTGACCTCGGCGCCGAAGTGGTTCTCCGCCGGGAACTGCGCGGTGGTGTAGGGCGCGGCGTGCACCCGCGGCAGGAGCTTCTGCACTGCCGGGGCTTCGTACGCCTTGCCCTCGAAGTGCTCGATCGAGATGCGCCGGTCGAGGAGCGCGCGCGCCAAGCAGTACTGCACGCTGAATTTCGCGTCGAGGTCGCTCTTCGGCACGGGGCGGTTGGTATGCTCGAGCCGGCGCGTGTGGGTCCAGACATCGACGCGCTCGATGTCCTCGGCCGCGGGCTTGTGGCCGCGCGCGAGCCCGAGCATCGCGTCGAGCGCGGAGTGCGTGCTGCCGCAGCACGGATACTGCTTGATCGCGATTCCGGGCTTGACGATGTCGAGCGGCTGCGCCCAGGCCGGGAGGATCTTTCCGGCGTCGTAATTGCCCTCGCCGTTGAAGACGTTGAAGAAGCCCTGCTTGTGCTCGAACGCGCGGTCCCCGGCGGAGAAGCCGTCGCGCGCGAGGAGCGCGGCGAACATCCCGTTGCGCGTGGTGTGCCCGATGTGGAGCGGCTTCACCATGGTGCCGAAGTTGGCCTTGACCCCCGAGGCGAGGGAGGCCGCGATGGAGAGCGCGGTGGCGGTCTTCTCCTCGGAGAGCTTCAGCAGCTTGGCGCAGGCCGCGGCGGCGCCGAAGACGCCGAGCGTCGCCGTCGGGTGCCAGCCCTTGGTGTAGTGGTAGAAGTGGACGCCGAGCGCGATCTTGCATTCGGTCTCGAAGCCGGCAACGTAGGCGGCGATGAAATCACGGCCGCTCGCCCCGATCTCGTCCGCGAGCGCGAAGAGCGCCGGCAGGATCGGCGCCGAGGGGTGCCCGCCGAGCGTGTTGTTGCAGTCGTCGTAATCGAGCGCGTGCGCCGCGGTGCCATTCACCAGCGCCGCTTCGAGCGGCGCGGTCCTGCGGTTCGCTCCGAAAATCAGGCTCGGGCCGTTGGCGTTGCGCGCGGCGATGCCGTCCACGATGCGGGCGCAGTCCTCGCGCGCGCCCGCGAGCGTGACGCCGACGGTGTCGAGGATGCCGACCTTCGCCCCGTGCACGGCCTCGGCGGGCAGCGCCTCGAAGCGCAGCGCGTTGATGCGATTTGCGAGTTCGGTGGCGAGTGTCATATGCGCCTATTTTACCCCCGTGAAAGCTCGCGCCGCGCGAGCCGCGAACGGGAAGTATAATCAGCCGATCCCACGAAGAACCCCCAGGAGGACAACATGAAACTCAAGACACCGGCAAAAGCATTCCTTTTTGCGTTGCTCTGCGCCGCCGCGGCGGTCGCGCAGGGGGCGGCGTTCCCTGAGCGCCCGGTCCTGATGGTCGTGGCGGGGAATCCGGGGGGCGGCCTCGACCTGACCGGCCGCGCGCTGGAGCAGGCGATGCTGGAAACCCGCCTGCAGCCAACGGGCTTTGTGCTCAGGCACATGGGCGGGGCGGGTGGCAACCTCGCCAAGGCGTATGTTCACCAGCGCGGCGGCGACCCCTACACGCTTTATGTCGAGTCGAACCGGGTCTACGTCAACAAGCTGGTCGGCACGACCCACCTTGACCACCGCGACCTGACGCCGATCGCGCGCCTGACCACGGAATACCTGGCATGGGTGGTGCGCGCCGATTCGCCGTACAAGTCCGCCAAGGAGATTCTCGACAAGCTCAAGGCGGACCCGACCTCCGTCGCGTTCGGCGTGGGCACCGTGCCGAGCAACGATCAGATGAACATCCTGCGCCCGGCGCTGGCATACGGAGTCAATCCGAAGCAGATCAAGATCGTGGTGTTCAAGAGCGGGGGCGACCTGATGATTCAGCTGCTCGGCGGCCACATTCCGGTGATCTCTACGGGGCTCTCCGAGGCGATCGAGCAGGTGAAGGCCGGGCGCGCCCGGTTGCTGACGGTCTCCGCGCCGAAGCCGCTTCAGGGCGAGCTCGCGCGGGTGCCCACCTGGCGCTCGATGGGCATCAACGTCGAGATCCTGCATTGGCGCGGGCTGTTCGCTCCTCCGAAGACACCGGCGAGCGCCGTCAAGTACTGGGATCAGGCGCTGGGCAAGATGGTCAAGACCGATGCGTGGAAGAGGATGCTGGACAAGTTCGGCTGGTTTGACGCGTATGCGAGCTCGGCCCAGTTCCGCAAGGACCTGGAAGGCGAGATCAAGGTCTACAACGCGATCCTGACCCAGCTCGGCTTGGCGAAGAAGCCCGCGAAGTAGCGCGATCCGGGGGCCGCCGATGGTGCTGCTATACGACCCGACGGCCCCGCGCCGGACGCAGGAAGCGGCGGCGGGCGCGAAGCTCGCCACGCTCGTCGGCAAGGTGGTGGGCTTCGTCGACAACGCGAAGCCCAATTTCGATCACCTCGTGGACGATCTCGCCGCGCTCCTGGTCGCGAGCTACGGTGTTGCGCGCGTCGTCAAGCGCAGGAAGCAGTCCGCGTCGGTCCCGGCGCCGGAGGAAGTGCTGGCGGAGCTCGCCGAAGAGTGCGACGTGGTGATCGCCGGCTCGGGCGACTGAGGCTCCTGCGCGTCGTGGAGTGTCCACGACAGTGTCGAAATCGCGAAACGGGGGCGCGCGGCCCTCGCCATCTGTTCCACCGCTTTCACCACGCTCGGCCGGGCGCAGGCGGCGGCGCTCGGCAACCCCGCGCTGCCGATCGCGGTGATCCCGCATCCTTTCGGCACGCGCACACGCGACGAAGTGCGCGAGCTGGCGCGGCAGTGCGTCGGTGATGTCGTGACGCTCGTCACGCGGAAATCCAGTGACGAGTAACGAGCGCCCCGCCCTGTTCGAGGCGCCGGACGACATCGAGGCGATCAACCGGCTCTATCACGCGCGCCGCTGGAGCGACGGCCTGCCCATCGTGCCGCCGGCGGTCGAGCGCGTCGAACGGATGCTCGCCGGGACGCGCCGCCCGCGGGACGAGGTCGTGGCGCACGTTGCGCCGGGCTTCGGCGCGGCGAGCGTCGAGCGCATCGCCATCAACGCGGTGATGGCGGGGTGTGCGCCCGAGCACCTTCCGGCGGTCATCGCCGCGGTGGCCGCGGTCGCTGCGCCCGAATTCAACCTGCAGGGAATCCAGGCCACCACCAATCCCGTCGCCGTCTGGATCATCGTGAACGGCCCCGCCGCGCGGCGGATCGGCGTCAACGGGGCCTTCAATTGTCTGGGGCAGGGGACGCCGGCGAACGCGGCGATCGGGCGCGCACTGCGCCTGGTGCTCCAGAACGTCGGCGGCGCGCTCCCGGGAGAGATGGACCGGGCGACGCACGGCCAGCCGGGCAAGTACACGTTTTGCTGCGCGGAAAACGAGGAGGCGAGCCCGTGGGAGCCGCTGCACGTCGAGCGCGGCTTCCGGCGCGAGGACAGCACGGTGACCGTCGTGGGCGCCGAGGGCACCATGAACATGAACACCCACACCAAGGACGCGGCCGAGCTTCTGCGGGTGATCTCCGAAACGATGCAGCACCCTCCCAGCAATGAGTATTGCTACGGGAGCGAGCCGTGGCTCGTCCTCTCGCCCGAGCACGCGGACATTCTCAGGGTGGGAGGGTTGTCGAAGATCGAGGTCAAGCACCAGCTCTGGGACCTGTCCCGGATGCCCGCGGGGCGCATGACCGAGCGCGACCTGCTGCGGGTGAAGGCCTCCCGCACCGGCGAGCTGGGCGAGATCCAGCCGGACACGCTGCTCCCGATCGCGCACCGCCCCGAGGACATCCGCGTGATTGTCGCCGGCGGGTCGGGCACGCACTCCGTCTACGTGCCGTGCTTCGGCAACACCCGCGCCGTCACCCGCAGAATTCCGGATTAGTCGCAGAGACCACCCCCACCCTATCCCTCCCCCTGAGTGGGAGGGGATCTCTCAAGAGGTGGCGGAAGAGAGTGGGAGTCGAACCCACAAAGGACCGCAAGCGGCCCCTACCGGGTTTGAAGTCCGGCCGCCCCACCGGGGGCGATTCCCTTCCGTTTCATCAATCCAGCCGATCCCGCACCGCTTGCGCGACGCGCTGCGCCTCGACCACCGCGTCGCGCAGCAGCCCGCTGTAACCCGCGCGCACCGCGCCGATTGCCCAGATGCCCGGGGTCGACGTCTCGAACGCGCCGTCGGTGAGGAGATGCCCGCGTTCATCGCGCCGGATGCCCGGAGGCGCGCAGGCAGAGTTGGGCTCGAGCCCGACGTAGGCGAACACGCCGGCGCTCGGCATGTCCTCGGTCCTCCCGTCGCGGCGTATGCGCACCTTCTCAACCATTTTAGACCCCAGGATTGCCTCGACGGTGGCGTTCCAGATGGTGGCGATTCGGGGCTCGGACGCCACCCGGTCCACCAGGTGCTGCTGCGCGCGGAAACGCTCACCGCGATGGACGATGTGGACCTTGCGGCAGAACTTCGCCAGCACCAGGGCTTCCTGCAGCGCGGAGTCCCCGCCGCCGACCACCACGACCTCCTCCTTCTGGAATAGCGGCGCGTCGCAGTCGGCGCAGTGCGAGACGCCGCGCCCCTCGTACTCGTCCTCGCCGGGAACGGAGAGCTTCCTCAATCGCGCGCCGGAAGCAATGACGACCTGCCGCGCGCCGTAGCTCGCCCCGGCCGCGACGTCGAATGTGGCGCCGGCCGGGGTAATAGCGGTCACTTCCTCCTGGATGCTCGCGACGCCCGCGTCGGAATTCGCCTGCATGAGCTCAGAGGCGAGCACGGTTCCCGATTCGGCACCGGGATAGCCGTCGAGCTCGTTCACGTTGATGACCAGTCCGCCGAACAGGTTCGCTTCGAAGGTCGCCACCCTGAGCCCCGCGCGGCGCGCATGGCCGGCGCAGGCGAGCCCGCTCACGCCTTCGCCGATCACGACGAGATCGTAGGTTGTCTGTGCCATGCTAGCCGACGGTCATTTTCCGGCTGACTTTGCAGGAGCGCGCGCCGGCTCCGCGGCGCCCAGTATCGGCACGAAATCCTTGCGCATCTTGCGCGCGTCGCCCACGCGCTGCGTGATGCCGAGGGTGTCGAGGAATTCCAGGATCTCGATCGCGAGGCCCCTGCCGATGCCGGTCGCGTCGCGGTACTGCGCCGCGGTGAAGCCGTTCGGGTTCGCGCGCGCCAATGCATTCGCCGTCGCGGCAAGGGTTGCAAGCGTCGCGCGCGGGTAGAAGCGGGCGGGAGGCACTCGCATCACTTCGCCGCCGCGGCTCTTGCGGTGAAGAAAATCCTTCAGCGCCGCTTCCTTGAGTTTCAACGCGGCGGCGAGCTCCGCCACCGGGGGCGGGGCGAACCCGCCCTGTTGCAGCGCGGGGAGCACGAGCTGCCACATGCGCTGGTCTTCCGGGTTGGAGGTTGCGTCGTGTCCCGGCTGGCGCACGAGGTTGCTCGCGATCTCGATCCTGCGCTCGTCGGCGAGCTCGCGCAGCAGCGCCTGGAGTGCCTCGGCGGGCAGTTGCGGGGCGAGCTGCTTGCGCAGCGCCGCGATCTCCATGCCCACCGCCTGCGGCTGGGCGCGGTGAAAATCGCGCAGCGCCGCCTGCACCGCCTCGCGCAGCTTCTCGCGCCGGGAGCGCGTGATGCCGGTGCGCGCGTCCTTGCCGAGCACGACGATGCCTGCTGCGGCGTAGAGCGCCGAATAACCCTCCGGCTTGAGATTGAAGGTCCGCTCGAAGCGCGCGAGATCCACGCCGCGGGTCTCGTCTATGGCGAGTTCGGCGAGCGCCGCGTCCGGCGCACCGCGCTCGAGAGCGGCGAGCTCGGCGCGCCGCGCGGGACTGGCGCGCCTTGCCGCGCGCGCGTGCGGGTCGAGCACGATGCCGCCGCCGAGCGTGCGGCGCGCCGACTG
>DATBKZ010000042.1:0-53207 GCA_036555615.1 Burkholderiales bacterium
GATTCACGGCGATACTCGGCGTCCTCGGTGACGACGAGATCGACGAGTTGATCCGAGGGCGTCACCGGCAGCTCGGGCACGACCTGCACCGCGAATGCGCCGGCGACGAGCGCAGGGGGGCGCGCCAGCGCGCCGATGAGCCGGTCATAGTAGCCGCCGCCGTAGCCCAGCCGCTCGCAGCGCGGCGTGAACGCGACGCCAGGCACCAGCACGAAGTCGACGCGCGAAATCGGGACGAGAGGGCAAAGGTCGGCGCGCGGTTGCGGGATACCCCACACTCCAGGGCCGAGCTGCCGCGCGGGATCCTCGACCGCATGGAGCTGGAGGGCGCGGCTACCGCGCTCCACCCTGGGCAGCACGAGTTCCTTGCCTTGCGCGAGGACATCGGCGATGAAGTCGCCGGTATCGAGCTCGCTGCCGAAGCTCGCGTAGGCCATCACGCAGCGCGCGCCGCGATAAGCGCCGAGCGCGAGCAAGCGCGTGGTAATGCGCTCGCTCAGCGCGTGACGCAAGGATGAGAGCAGCGCGTCGCGCCGGGCGAGCACTTGCTTCCGGAGATCGGCTTTGAGGGAGGAGACGCCGGGCGCCGAAGCGGGTCGTCGGCTTCCTGATCGCCGGTCACCGGCCACGGCGTTACCTGTCGAGCCAGGCGTTTATCCGCGCGAGGTCCTGCTCGGAGAGCTGGCCGGACGCGGCCTTGAGCCGCAGCAGGGAAAGGATGTAGTTGTACTTGGCCTGGGCGAGATCGCGCCGCGTCTGCGAGAGCTGCTGCTGGGCATTCAGCACGTCGATCACGGTGCGCACGCCGACCTCCTGACCGAGGCGGGTGGAGTCGAGCGAGCTCTGGCTCGACACGAGCGCCGCTTCGAGCGCCCGCACCTGGGACACGCCGGTCGCGACGCCCAGAAACGTCTGCTGCGCGGTCAACTGCGCGGTGCGGCGCGCATTCTCCAGATCCTGGCGGGCCTTCTCCTCGTTTGCGAGCGCCTCGCGCACGCGCGAGGTCGTGAGCCCGCCCTGGTAGATCGGTATCGCCAGTTGCAGCCCGACGACTCCCGACTTGGTATCCGTGCCCGCTATGCCCACGGTACCGGCTCCGCTGCCGGAGTCGGTGTAGGTCGCGAAAGCGTCGAGCGTGGGCCGGTGTCCGGCACGGTTGCGCTCGACTTCCTTGGCGGCGAAGTCGAGGCTCGCCTGGCTGACGCGCACCTGCAGGTTGTTGGTTCCCGCGATCTCGACCCAGGTCGCCGGATCGTTCGGCTCGGGAAAACGCGGGCTGAATTTGGACCCGAGCGGCGCGATCGCCGGTGCGGGCCGCCCGATGATCAGCTCGAGGAAGCGCTTCCTGACCTCGAGGTCGTTCTTGGCCGTGATCTCGAGCGAGACGGTGAGGTCGTAGCGGGACTGCGCCTCGTGCGTGTCGGTGATGGTGGCAGTGCCCACCTCGAAGTTGCGCTTGGCCTGCTCGAGCTGCCGGCCGATCGCGGTGAGCTGCGCTTGCGCGAATACGATCGTGTCCTGCGCCAGCAGCACGTCGAAATAGGCCTGCGCGACGCGCAGGATGAGATCCTGGGCCGCCTGGCCGAAGAGCGCGTCGGACTGCACGACCTGGGACTTCGCCTGCTCGTACACGGTGTAGTTCTGCGGGCGATAGAGCGGCTGCGTGACCGCGATCGACGCGGCGTTGGAATTGAACTGCGAGGTCGTCGTGCCGACGGTAGGATCGCGCGAGCGGATCTCGCGGTCGTTGTACTGCGTGCTCGCCGAAACGGTCGCCGAGGGCAGCAGCCCGGAGAGCCCCTGCGGCAGCTTTTCCTGCCCGGCGCTCCAGGTGGCGCGCGCCGCCGCATACTGCGCGTCCGCGCTCTGCGCCATGCGGAAGATATCCATCAGATCGGCGCCCCGCGCTGCCGCCGTCATGCCGAGCAGAAGCGCAAGCGATGTCGACTGCAGGACGCGGATCACGTTCAGAAGACGAAGCGTTCCGGCTGCAACGCGTTCCGCAGGGGCGCGATGCAGGTCTCGAACAGCGCCGTCGTGCTGTAGGCGCCGGCGCCGACGCAGGTGATGAGTCGCGCTTCCATGACCGGCGCCTCGCCCACGACGACGATCAGCCTGCCCCCGGGGCGGAGGCTTCGCGGAAACGCATCGGGCAGCACCGGCAGCGAGCCGGTTACCACCACCGCGTCGTAGGGTGCGTGGCGGTCCCAGCCGCGCGCGGCGTCGCCGGTTTCCAGCGTCACGTTGATGAGACCATGGTCATGAAGCTTGGCGCCCGCAGTTTGCGTGAACTCCGGAATGATATCCACGCTATACACGTGGCTACCCAGGCTTGCGAGCAGCGCCGTCATGTAGCCGCTTCCCGTACCGACCTCGAGTATCCGGTCCTGCGGGGCGAGAGCGAGCTCCTGCAGCATGCGCGCTTCGATCTTGGGGGCGAGCATGGTTTCGCCGCGACCTAGGGGGATTTCCATGTCGGCGAAGGCGAGCGCCCGGTACTGCGGCGGCACGTACTCTTCACGCCGCACGCGCAGCAGGAGGTCGAGCACGCGCTGGTCCAGCACCTCCCAGGGCCGGATCTGCTGCTCGACCATGTTGAAGCGGGCGCGCTCGACGTCGAGCTGCGGGTTCATAGGGAAATTCAGGGGGTTACATTACGCTGCGGCGGTTGCAATTATCCCATATTTCGATTAGCGTTAGGACAACACGTTGGGGGTCCTGATTGCCTCTGGCAATCGGGTGAGAGACACCCTTTGAACCTGATGCGGGTAATGCCGTCGGAGGGAAGCGTGGGCCGGGATCCTCCCGCCATCGCTCCCCCTTAGCATCCCCGAGGAGCGAACATGAACGCCAACCCGAAATTTCTGAGCGCGACCGCGCGCGTTGACGAAGCAGCGGTGAAGCCGCTGCCCAACTCGCGCAAGGTCTACGTCACGGGTGCGCGCCCGGACATTCGCGTGCCGATGCGCGAGATCACGCAAACGGACACGCCAGCCGCGTTCGGGGCCGAAAAGAACCCGGCGATCTTCGTCTACGACACTTCGGGCCCCTACACCGATGCGTCGGTGACGATCGACATCCGCTCGGGCCTCGCGCCGCTGCGGAGCAAATGGATCGAGGAGCGCAACGATACCGAGGCGCTCGACGGCCCCACCTCGCGCTACGGGCGCGAGCGTCTCGCGGATCCGAAGCTCGCGCAGCTGCGCTTCAACCTGAAGCGCAACCCCCGCCGCGCGAAGGCGGGAATGAACGTGACGCAGATGCATTACGCGCGCCGTGGCATCGTCACCCCGGAGATGGAGTTCATCGCGATCCGCGAGAACCAGCGCCTGGACGCGCTCTCGGACCTTCTGCGCCGGCAGCACCCCGGGCAGGCATTCGGCGCCGCCTCATTTCCAACATGCGCGAAGGCGATCACCCCGGAGTTCGTGCGCGGCGAGGTGGCGCGCGGGCGCGCCATCATTCCCGCGAACGTCAATCATCCGGAATCGGAGCCCATGATCATCGGGCGCAACTTCCTGGTGAAGATCAACGCCAATATCGGCAATTCCGCGGTCTCCTCCGGCATCCAGGAGGAGGTCGAGAAGATGACGTGGGCGATCCGCTGGGGCGGCGACACGGTGATGGATCTCTCCACCGGCAAGCACATCCATGAGACCCGGGAATGGATCGTCCGCAATTCGCCGGTGCCGATCGGCACGGTGCCGATCTACCAGGCGCTGGAGAAGGTGGATGGGAGGGCGGAAGAGCTGACGTGGGAGATCTACCGCGACACGCTGATCGAGCAGTGCGAGCAGGGCGTGGACTACTTCACCGTGCACGCGGGTGTACGGCTGCCCTACATTCCCCTTACTGCGAAGCGCATGACCGGCATCGTCTCGCGCGGGGGCTCGATCATGGCGAAGTGGTGCCTTGCCCACCACCAGGAGAGCTTCCTCTACACGCATTTCGAGGAGATCTGCGAGATCCTCAAGGCGTATGACGTCTCCTTCTCGCTGGGCGACGGCCTGCGGCCCGGCTCGATCTACGACGCCAACGACGAGGCGCAGATTGCCGAGCTGAAGACGCTCGGCGAGCTGACCGACATCGCCTGGAAGCACGACGTGCAGGTGATGATCGAGGGGCCGGGGCACGTCCCGATGCAGCTCATCAAGGAGAACATGGACCTGCAGCTCCAGTACTGCCGCGAGGCGCCGTTCTACACGCTGGGGCCGCTCACGACGGATATCGCGCCGGGCTACGATCACATCACGAGCGCGATCGGCGCGGCGATGATCGGCTGGTTCGGCACTGCGATGCTGTGCTACGTGACCCCCAAGGAGCATCTGGGCCTGCCCGACAAGGAAGACGTCAAGGACGGCATCATCGCCTACAAGATCGCCGCCCACGCGGCCGACCTCGCCAAGGGGCACCCGGGCGCGCAGGTCCGGGACAACGCGCTGTCCAAGGCGCGCTTCGAGTTCCGCTGGGAGGACCAGTTCAACCTGGGGCTCGATCCCGACAAGGCGCGCGAGTTCCATGACGAGACGCTGCCGCAGGAAGGCGCCAAGCTGGCGCACTTCTGCTCGATGTGCGGGCCGCACTTCTGCTCGATGAAGATCACGCAGGACGTGCGCGAATACGCCGAGAAGCAGGGGCTGGCGGAAGCCGAGGCGCTCAAGCAGGGCCTGCGCGACAAGGCAAAGGAATTCGTCGAAAGCGGTGCGGAGCTCTACCGCCGGACGTAGGTCCCCTGCGGGGGCGCCCCAGCCTGGCGCCGCCCAAAAGGAAACCTTTTGTTACATTCCGGGCACGCTTTCAGGCGCGCGCGCGGGCACCTCGGCTACAATTCCCCCTCTAAATCAGTAAGGTGTGGCCAGAGCGCAGCTGGCGGCCGGCACCGCTCGCTGCGCGCCGTTCACGGCTCGCCAATACATGGAGATGTCACGCAAAAAACTCATAGGCGCGACGGTCCTCGCGCTGATACTGACCGCAGGCGCGGCCGCCTACGGGTGGTATGGCGCGCGCAGCGCTGTCGCCGACTTTCGTCTCGCGCCGGTTGAGCGGGGCGCCATCACTGCGGTGGTCTCGGTCACCGGCACACTCAATCCGGTGGTCTCGGTGCAGGTGGGCTCGCAAGTCTCCGGGCAGATCAAGGAAATCCTTGTCGACTTCAACTCCCAGGTCAAGAAAGGCCAGGTCATCGCGCGCATCGACCCCGATTCGTTCACGTTGAAGGTGAACCAGGCGATGGCGGACCTGGAAGCGGCGCGTGCCACCGTGCTCACCCAACGCGCGAACGTTGCGGCTCTGCAGGCGGAAGTCTCGCGCGCGAAAGTGAGCCTTGCCGACGCCGAGCGCGAGTTTCAGCGCAACAACGTGCTCCACGAGAAGAACTTCGTGTCGGCTGCCGCGCTCGACAAGGCTGAATTCGCATTCCGGGCCGCGCAGGAGCAGGTCCGGGTGGCGCAGGCGCAGCTCGCGGTGGGCGAATCGCAGGTTCGCAACGTGCAGGCGCTCGTCAGGCAGCGTGAGGCGCAGCTCGCGCAGGCGAAAGTCGATCTCGACCGCACCACGATCCGCGCGCCGGTGGACGGTATCGTCGTGAAGAAGTCGGTGGAGCCGGGACAGACCGTGGCGGCGAGCCTGCAGGCGCCGGAGCTGTTCGTGATCGCGCAGGATCTGCGTCAGATGCAGGTGGACGCCTCGATCGATGAGGCGGAGGTCGGGCGCGTGCGCGAGGGGCAGCAGGCGACTTTCACGGTGGACTCGTTCCCCGGCAGGGTGTTTCGGGGCACAGTCGGGCAGGTGCGCAAGTCGGCGCAGGTGGTGCAGAACGTCGTCACTTACACGGCGGTCATTGCGGCGTCGAACCCCGCCCAGGAGCTTTTCCCGGGCATGACCGCCAACGTTCGGATCGTGGTGGACACGCGCCCCGATGCAATAAGAGTGCCGAACGCGGCGCTGCGCTTCCGTCCCGCGGGATTTTCCGATCCGCGCGAGGCCGGCCCGGCCGGCCAGGACGGAGAGCCGGCGCAGGCCAGCGGCGCTCAGAAGGGCGAGGCGCTCCTGGAGCGCCTGACGCGCGAGCTGAAATTGAGCCCCGACCAGCGTTCCAAGGTCGAAGCCATCCAGAACGAAACCCGTGACCGCATCCGGGCAGTGACGACCGAGGACAAGGGCGAGCGCCGCCGGCAGGCGGCCCGGCTGCGTGCGGAATCGCGCGCGCGCATCACCGAGTTGCTTACCCCGGAGCAGCGCAAGCTCTACGAAGAAATCGCCCCTGCGCGCGCGGGGAGCGGTCAGCAAGCCACCAGCGGGCGTGTCTGGGTACTGGACGACAGCGGCCGGCCGAGGCCGGTCAGCATACGGGTCGGGCTCGCCGATGGCTCCTATAGCGAGCTGCTCGGAGGCGAGCTCCAGGCCGGCACCCCTGTCATCGTCGGGACGCGCACGGATGGCAAGGCCGCGCGGGTCCAGCCCAAGGGGGGACCGCGCTTCGGCTTCTGACATGAGCCAGCCGCTGATCGTCACCCGCGCCATCGTGAAGGAGTACCGCATGGAGAGCTACTCCGTCACGGCGCTGCGCGGCGTCTCGCTCGAGATCGCGGCCGGAGAGTTCGTGGCGGTGATGGGGCCATCGGGCTCGGGCAAATCCACGTTCATGAACCTGCTCGGCTGCCTCGATTCGCCCACCCGCGGCGACTACTTTCTCGCGGGCGAGCGGGTGTCGGAGCTTTCGGGCGATGCGCTGGCGACCATTCGCAATCGCCGCATCGGCTTTGTGTTCCAGAATTTCAACCTGCTGCCGCGCACTTCCGCTGCGGAGAATGTGGAATTGCCGCTGCTCTACAGCGATTGCCCGCCGGAGGCGCGGCGCGGACGCGCGCTGACGCGGCTCGCCGAGGTAGGGCTCGCCGAGCGTGCGCACCACCATCCGCAGCAGCTCTCGGGCGGCCAGCAGCAGCGGGTCGCTATCGCGCGGGCACTGGTCAACGACCCGGTCCTGATCCTGGCCGATGAGCCGACCGGCGCGCTCGACACCCGGACGAGCTTTGAATTGATGGGTCTCCTCCAGCAACTGAACGCCGCCGGCATGACCGTCGTCCTGGTCACCCACGAACGCGACATCGCAGCGTTCGCCTCGCGCATCGTGAGCTTCCGCGATGGTCACGTCGTGGCCGATCAACGAGTCGAGCGGCCGGCGGATGCGCAGCAGCTGATCCGCGAGCTGGAAAGGGACGCGGCATGAGCGGCGGAGCAGGGGCCCCGATTATGGGGATGCGACCCGCGAAGGGCGCTGGCCACCGACACGATGACAGTAGTGTGACTGCAAAGATATCGGAGGTGGCGGCATGAGCGGCGGAGCGGGGATCGGCGGATCGCGGAGCAGGGGCCCCGTTTACGGGGATGCGACCGTGGAGCCGATCATGGGCGCGTCTCCCCGCCGATCCGTGCGCGCCGCCGGGGGTCAGATCCCAAAGGGTCCCTCCTCCGCCCCTCGGCGCGCCCCATGAACGGGCTCGCGAGCATCCGGATTGCGCTGCGCGCGCTGCGCGTCAACAAGCTGCGCAGCAGCCTGACCATGCTCGGCATCATCATCGGCGTGGCAGCGGTCATCGTGATGATCGCCGTGGGCGCCGGGGCGCAGGCGCGGGTAGAGGAGCAGATCAGGAACCTCGGCACCAACCTGATCCTGCTGCTGCCCGGGTCGGTGACGTCCGGTGGCGCGCGCATGGGCTCGGGCTCGCGCGTGTCGCTGACGGAGGACGACGCGTACGCGATACAGCGCGAGATCGAGCTGGTCCAGGCCGCGGCGCCGCAGCTTCGCGGCGGCGGCCAGGTCGTTGCCGGCGGCAACAACTGGTCCACGATCTTCTACGGGGTCACGCCGGACTACTTCGAAGCGCGCAACTGGGTGATCGCCTCCGGCAAGGGCTTCGAGCCCTCCGATATCGCCGGATCGGCCAAGGTTGCGATGCTCGGCGAAACCGTCGTCCAGAACCTTTTTGGCGACAGCGACCCGATCGGGCAGGTGATCCGCATCCGCAAGGTGCCGTTCATGGTGATCGGCACGCTCGAGCGCAAGGGCCAGAGCCTGATGGGCCAGGACCAGGACGACGTGATCCTCATGCCGATCACCACAGCCCGCAACCGCGTGCTGGGCGGCGGGGGGCGGCAGCGCAACGCGGGCGCGATTTTCGTCAAGGTCCGCGAGGGCGCCGACATGATCGAGGCGGAGTCCCAGATCCGCAGCCTGCTGCGCCAGCGCCACCGGCTGCAGCCGGGCCAGCTCGACGATTTCACGCTGCGCAACCTGTCCGAAGTGCTGTCGGCGCGCGAGGAATCGAGCCGGATCATGACGCTGCTCCTGGCTGCCGTGGCTTCGGTCTCGTTGCTCGTCGGTGGCATCGGCATCATGAACATCATGCTGGTGTCGGTGACCGAGCGCACGCGCGAAATCGGCCTGCGCATGGCGGTCGGCGCGCGCGCGCGCGACATCCTGTCGCAGTTTCTGGTCGAGGCCGTGACGCTTGCGCTGATCGGCGGGCTGCTCGGCATCGCGCTCGGCGTGGGCGGCTCCTACGCGATCGGCCACTTCGCCCAATGGCGCACCGAGCTCAACCTCGAGGCCATCGCCCTGGCGGTCGGATTCGCCGGCGCGATCGGGGTCTTTTTCGGGTTCTATCCGGCGCGGAAGGCATCGCGCCTGCTGCCCATCGAGGCGCTTCGCTACGAGTGATTCCAGCGGTCGCGTAGAATAGCGCGCGCATGGATCTCGCGCTCTATCTCAAGGCCGTCATCCTGGGTGTCGTCGAAGGTCTCACCGAATTTCTTCCGATCTCGAGTACCGGGCACCTCATCATCGCCGGGCAGTTGATCGGCTACACCGGCGAGAAGGCAAAGGTATTCGAGATCGTGATCCAGAGCGGTGCAATGCTCGCGGTCATCTGGGAATATCGCGCGCGCTTCGGGCGCATGCTCACCGACCTGCATCGCGATGCCGCGGCCCGGCGTTTTGCCTGGAATCTCATGATCGCGTTCCTGCCCGCGGCAGTGCTCGGGCTCGCATTCGGGGGCGCGATCAAGCAGCATCTGTTTCACGCCGTTCCCGTTGCGGCGGCCTTCATTCTTGGCGGCGCGATCATACTCTGGGTAGAGCGTTCGCGGCGGCAGGCGCGGGTGGAGCACGTCGACGATGTGACGTGGAAGGACGCACTCAAGATCGGCCTCGCCCAGTCCTTCGCGCTGATTCCCGGGATGTCGCGGGCGGGCGCGACGATCATCGGCGGCATGCTGTTCGGGTTGTCGCGCCGGGCTGCGACGGAGTTCTCGTTCTTCCTCGCGGTGCCGACGCTCATCGCGGCGGGCGCCTACGACCTCTACCGGAACCGCGCGCTCCTCGACGGCGGCGACCTGGGTATCTTCTCCGCGGGCTTCGTCGTTTCGTTCGTCTCGGCGTTTCTGTGCGTGCGCTGGCTGCTGCGCTATATCGCCACGCACGATTTCAGCGCCTTTGCCTGGTATCGCATCGCGTTCGGCGTCATCGTGCTGGCCACCGGCTACGCCGGGATCGTCGACTGGAGCCCGGACTAGGACTGGGTCCAGGGCAGCCCCGCGGCGCGCCACCCGCCGATGGTGTTGCGGTGGCCCTGGGCGTCGCGGTCGCCTTCGAAGCCTTCCAGCACGTTGTAGCTCGCGGCGTAGCCGGCCTGCTGAGCGAGGAGGGCGGCGTGGTGCGAGCGTCCGCCGCTGCGGCAGATGAACAGCACCGGCTCGTTCTTGCCAGCGTGGTCCGCCAGATCCGCCAGGAACTCGCGATTCGGCAGGTTGCCGGGATAGGTCAGCAGCTCGATCTGCACGGCGCCGGGTATGCGTCCGACGTAGTCCCACTCGGCGCGTGTGCGCACGTCGATCAACTTCGCGCCGGGCGAATTGCGCCATACTTCGTAGGCCTCGGCGGGCGTGAGCGCCCCACTGTATGGCAGGCCAAGTTGGCGCGCGCGCCCAGCGGCCTTTTCGAGAATTTCGGTCAGGGTCATTTCAGGTCGCTCGCACTCTGCGCGGAGCCAGCGCTCACGTCGCGATGCGTATGCGGCTGGAAAGTAAGGACTATTCTAGCTGAGGATCCCGCATCGGCAGTCGGCACCAATATAGTGCACAATTCTGGGACAGGCACAGTTCCAGTGCGCACGAGGGTGGATGGGGGAAACAAACCCCTTGTGGCACAATGCGTCTCGCAGAAAAAACCTTGGCACAATTCCTGCTCAACAGGAAGCCCCGGATTACCGATAGTTCGTAATACCAATCAACTCAGGAGAGCTCGATGGGAACCGTCGCCGACGTAATGAAAATAGTCAAGGACAACGAGGTGAAGTTCGTCGATCTTCGCTTCACCGACACGCGCGGCAAGGAGCAGCACGTGTCGGTGCCGGTATCGGCATTTGGCGAGCACAAGTTCAGCGACGGCCACTACTTCGACGGATCCTCCATCGCGGGCTGGAAAGGCATCGAGGCGTCAGACATGTTGCTGGTGCCGGATCCCGACACGGCGCGCATGGATCCCTTCACCGATGAGCCGACGCTGCTGCTCACGTGCGACGTGATCGAGCCCTCCGATGGCAAGGGCTACGACCGGGACCCGCGCTCCATTGCCAAGCGCGGCGAAGCCTATCTCAAGTCCACCGGCATCGCCGATACCGCATTCTTCGGCCCCGAGCCCGAGTTCTTCATCTTCGACTCGGTCACCTGGAAGATCGAGATGGGCCAGGCGTTCTACAGGATCAAGTCGGAAGAGGCGCCGTGGTCCTCCGGCGAGGAATTCGAGGGCGGCAACATGGGCCACCGCGCGCCGATCAAGGGCGGCTATTTCCCGGTGCCGCCGGTCGATTCGCTGCAGGATATCCGCTCGGCGATGGTTCTCGCCATGCAGGAAATGGGCGTCGAGTGCGAGGTGCACCACCACGAGGTGGGCGCGATGGGCCAGTGCGAGATCGGCACCAAGTTCGCGAGCCTGGTGAAGCGCGCCGACTGGATGATGATCCTCAAGTACGCGGTGCACAACGTCGCGCACTCCTACGGCAAGACAGCGACCTTCATGCCGAAGCCGGTGGTGGGGGACAACGGCTCGGGCATGCACGTTCACCAGTCGCTCGCCAAAGGCGGGCAGAATCTATTCAGCGGCAACGGGTATGCGGGACTCTCCGAGCTGGCGCTGCACTACATCGGCGGCATCCTCAAGCACGCGAAGGCGCTCAACGCAATCACCAACCCGGGAACCAATTCCTACAAGCGCCTGGTGCCGGGATTCGAGGCGCCGATCAACCTGGCGTATTCCTCTCGGAACCGCTCGGCCGCGGTGCGGGTGCCGCTGGTGGCGAATCCAAAGGCGCGCAGGATCGAGGTGCGGTTCCCTGACCCCACGACCAACCCCTACCTGGCCTTTACCGCGATGATGATGGCCGGGCTCGACGGCATTCAGAACAAGATCAAGCCGGGCGATCCGATCGACAAGAACCTCTACGACCTGCCGGCGGAGATTGCGCTGCGCGTGCCCAAGGTATGCCACTCGCTCGAGCAGGCGCTCGAGGAGCTCGAGAAGGATCACGAATTCCTGCTGCGCGGTGGCGTGTTCTCGAAGGACATGCTCCAGGCCTACATGGGGCTCAAGGAAGAGGAGCTCACGGCGTTTCGCATGCAGACGCATCCGCTCGAATTCCAGCTCTATTACAGCCTGTAGCGGGCTGCCCTGACTCGCATGAGAGGGCGGGCGATCCCCGCCCTTTTTTGTTGACTTCGTGCTTATGCACCATTTGTGTGCGTTGCATTTTTCCTCGTATTGACATAGAGTTACGCATGAACCTTGGCACCTGTCGGTCAACTGCCGAAGGCGCCAGTGCGTTGCTTCCCCGAACGAGAGGCCCGCGAATGATGATGCGCCCCATCCTGGCAGTGGTACTCGCGTTGTTGGCGGGGGCGGCGCGCGCGGATATCTGGGAATGCGTGGACGAGAGCGGCAACAAGCGCTTCACCAACATCCGGTCCGAGGCCAAGGGCTGCAGAATGCTCAACGTCGGGCCGACCAATACCGTGCCGGCCACCAAGCAGCCCGTGCGTGCCGCGCCGCCGGGCTTCCCCCGGGTGGACGGAGAAACGCAGCGGGAGCGCGATATCGACCGGCGCAGGATACTCGAGCACGAGCTCGCCGCCGAGCAGAAGCTCCTGGAGCAGGCGCGCAATGAGCTTGCGTTGCAGGATTCGATGCGGCTCGGGAGCGAGCGCAACTACCAGCGCGTGCTGGACCGGCTCGAGCCGTACAAGAGGAAAGTGAAGCTGCACGAGGACAACATCGCCAACCTGAGGCGCGAGCTGGCCGGCAGCCGGTGAGGCCGGCGGACGGCGTGTCGCGTTTCCTGCATCTTTCCGCCCGTGGCGCGGTTCTTGCTCCCGCCGGGTACTACACCAGTGATATGACACTCGCGGCCCTCTCCGGTCTGGATCTTCTGGCGACGGCGGTGGTGCTGGTGGACGCCGGACTCGCTGTGCGTTACGTGAATCCGGCGGCTGAAAACCTGTTCGAGACGAGCAGCAGGAACGTGGCGGGCCAATCGCTGGAAAAGCTCTTCACCGATGCCGGAGTGCTGATGACGGCAATCGGGCAGGCACGCGCCAACACCGCGAGCTACACCGAGCACGACATGGAGCTCGAGGTGAACGAGCGCCTGCGGCTGCACCTGTCATGCACGGTCACCCCGGTCGAGCTCACCTCGGGTGTCGCGGGACTCGGCGAGATGCTCCTCGAATTCCGCCATATCGACAGGCAGCTGAAGATTGCGCGCGAGGAGCGGCTGCTCGACGAAGGCCAAGCCACCCGCGAGCTGATACGCAATCTCGCGCACGAGATCAAGAACCCGCTGGGCGGCATCCGCGGCGCTGCGCAACTGCTCGACCGCGAGCTGGAGCGCCCCGGCCTGCACGAGTACACGCAGGTGATCATGAACGAGGCCGATCGCCTGCAGTCGCTGATGGACCGCTTGCTGACTCCCCATCGCCTGCCGCAACCGGCGCACTTGAGCCCGCACGAGGTGCTGGAGCGCGTGCGCAGCCTGATCCACGCCGAATTTCCGCAAGGCGTCGCGGTTCGCCGCGATTACGATGTCAGCCTTCCGCGCATCCGGGGCGACAAGGAGCAGCTGATCCAGGCGGTGCTCAACATCGCCCGCAATGCGGCGCAGGCCATCGCCGGGAGCGGCCGGGACGGGGAAATCCTGCTTCGCACCCGCGTCCTGCGGCAGATCACGCTCGCCCGCCGCCGCCTGCGCCACGCGGTCCAGCTGGAGATCATTGACAACGGCCCCGGCATTCCGTCCGAGCTCCAGGAGCGCGTGTTTCATCCGCTGGTTTCGGGCCGCACGGGAGGCAGCGGCCTGGGCCTGACGCTGGCGCAGGCCTTCATCAACCAGCACCAGGGTGCGGTCTGGTTCGAAAGCGAGCCCGGCCGCACGACCTTCACCATCCTGCTGCCCGTGGAAGAAGCATGAAGCCCGTGTGGATCATCGACGACGACCGCTCGATACGCTGGGTATTCGAGAAGGCGCTGGCGCGGGAAAACATCGCGTACCGCACCTTTTCCTCGGCGCAGGAGGCGCTCGCGGCGCTCGAAGTCGAGACACCGCAGGTCGTGGTGAGCGACATCCGCATGCCCGGCGAGTCCGGCCTGGAGTTGCTGCAGCGGGCGAGAGCGCGGCACGCCAATCTTCCGGTCATCATCATGACCGCCTACTCCGATCTGGAAAGCGCGGTGAGCGCCTTCCAGGGAGGCGCCTACGAGTACCTCCCCAAGCCCTTCGACGTCGACCATGCGGTCGAGCTGATCCGGCGCGCGATGGGGGAGGGCGAGCATCCGGACAGCGCGGTGGAAGCGGCGGAGGCGAGCCCGGAAATCCTGGGGCAAGCGCCGGCAATGCAGGAAGTGTTTCGCGCCATCGGCCGGCTGTCGCAGTCGCACGCCACGGTCCTTATCACCGGCGAGTCCGGCACCGGCAAGGAGCTGGTCGCGCGCGCCCTGCACCGCCACAGTCCGCGCGCGTCGCGTCCGTTCATCGCGATCAATACCGCCGCCATTCCGCGCGAGCTGCTGGAGTCGGAGCTCTTCGGCCACGAGCGCGGCGCGTTCACCGGGGCGCAGGCGCAGCGGCGCGGGCGCTTCGAGCAGGCGGAGGGGGGGACGCTCTTTCTCGACGAGATCGGCGACATGCCGCCCGAGCTGCAGACGCGCCTCCTGCGGGTGCTGTCGGACGGCCACTTCTACCGCGTGGGCGGGCATCAGCCGATGAAAGCCAACGTGCGCATCATCGCGGCGACCAATCACGATCTCGAAGCGCGCGTCACCCACGGCCGGTTCCGGGAGGACCTCTTTCATCGCTTGAACGTCATTCGGCTGCGCCTGCCGCCGCTGCGCGAGCGGCGCGAAGACATTGCGCTGCTCGCGCGGCACTTTCTCGCGAAGAGCGCGCGTGAGCTCGGGGTGGAGCCGAAGCGACTGTCGGAGGCGGCGCTCAAGTACCTCACCGCGCAGGAATTCCCGGGAAACGTGCGCCAGCTCGAGAACCTCTGCCATTGGCTGACGGTGATGGCGCCCTCGATCACCATCGAAGCGAAGGACCTGCCGGCCGAGGTGCGCGCGGAGGCCGCGCCCGCGGGGGTGAGCTGGGTCGCGGTCCTGGAGAAGGAAGTGGAGGGCCTGCTCGCCCGCGGCGAGACCGGCGTGCTCGAGGGGCTCGCGCGCCGCTTCGAGAAGGCGCTCATCGCAAAGGCCCTCGCGCACACCGGCGGCCGACGCATCGAAGCCTCGCAACTCCTCGGGCTGGGCCGCAACACGCTCACCCGCAAGATTCAGGAGCTGGGAATCGAGTCCGACAAGAAAAGCGAGTGACGAGCGCCGAGTGACGGGTCGAAAGGAGCGGGGTATGGCAAGGGCGATCTGGAACGCGCGCGTGATCGCAGAGAGCACGCGCTGCGAAATGGTCGAGGGAAACCACTATTTTCCGCCGGACGCGGTGAGGCGCGAACTGCTCAAGGACAGCGCGACGCACACGACCTGCGGGTGGAAGGGCGTTGCTTCCTACTACGACGTGGTCGTGGACGGCGAGGTGAACAAGGACGCTGCCTGGTACTACCCCGATCCCAAGCCGGCGGCGAAAAATATCGCCGGCTACGTCGCGTTCTGGAGGGGCGTCAAGATCGAGCCGTGAGCCGGACCAGTTGATCGTCAGGCGGGCGCGACCTCGGCGATCACGGGAGCGTGGTCGGACGGCCGCTCGGCTCGTCGCGGCTCGAGATCGATCGTGCACGCGGTGCACGCCTTCGCGAGAGGCTCCGACAGCAGGATGTGGTCGATGCGCAGACCCATCTTGCGGCGGAATGCGTTCATGCGGTAGTCCCACCACGTGAAGGATTTGTCCGGCTGCACGAACAGCCGGAACGCGTCCTTCAGGCCGATTGCGGTCAGCCCCTGAAATGCCGCGCGCTCCGGCTCGCTGAACAGCACGTGCCCCTCCCACGCCTTGGGGTCGTGCACGTCGCGGTCTTCCGGCGCAACGTTGAAGTCGCCCAGGACGGCAAGCCGCGGATGCCGGGCGATTTCGTGCTTGAGCCAGCCGCGGAACGCGTCGAGCCACCGGAGCTTGTACTGGTATTTGTCGGAAGCGACGCTCTCGCCGTTGGGGACGTAGGCGCAGATCACGCGCACGCCCCTGACGGTCGCGGCGAGCACGCGCCTCTGTTCGTCGGGGAAGCCGGGGATGGCAGTGGCAATGTCGCCAGGGGCTTCGCGCGTGAGGATTGCCACGCCGTTGTAGGTCTTCTGGCCGTTGGCGAGCGGTTCATAACCCGCGGCGCGGATCTCGATCGCGGGAAACTGCTCGTCCTGAAGCTTGGTCTCCTGCAGGCACAGCACATCGGGCCGGTGCCTGCCGGCCCATTCGAGAACCTGCGGCAGGCGCACCTTGAGGGAGTTGACGTTCCAGGTCGCGAGCTTCATCCCGCGCGGAGTCTATCGGACTTTGGCCCGATAGACTCCCCGCGCTCTCCCGGCGATCTACTGGCCGCGCGGGAAGCCCGCGGCGTCGAGCACGAGGTTGTAGTCGGGCGCGGAGAAGCCGCGCGTGACCACGTTGCCGACGAGCAGCACCGGCACCTTCGTGTCGCCGGACACCTTCTGCAGTTCGTTGATCTCGGCCTGCTCCTGCGCCGTGATGTCCTCGTACGTGACCCCCCGCCCGGCGAGGAGGCTGCGCGCCTCGTCACAGGGCACGCCACACTGCGGATGGGTGTAGAGCTTGACCGCTGGCGTGCCCGCTCGCGCGGCCGGCTGGGCGGACGGCCGGTAGCCCGGTGGCGCGGTCCGCGGATAGCCGGCGATGTCGAGGGCGGAGTCCCACTCGCTCTCGAGGTAGCCCTTGATGCGGGTGGATCCGACGTAGAGCACTGGGACGTCGAGGCCGCCGGTGAGTTTCTTGAACGCCTCGATGTCGCCCTGCGGGTCCTTCTCGGTGTGGGGCACGCCGCGGCGCGCGAGATGCGCGCGCGCCTGGTCGCAGGGCGCGCCGCAGCTGGAATTCCACAGGGTCACCGGAAAATTCCGCGCTGCCTGCTGCACGCTGAAGGGCAGCGCTGAGGTCTCGGTCTCGATCGCGCTGCCGCTGCTCCTCAACTGCTCCACCTTTTTCGCGGACGCCGGTGGCGGCGTGTCGCGATACTCCACGTTGCCCTTCTCATCCACCCAGCGGTAGAGCTGGGCGGCGAGCACCGTGCTACTGGCCGCCAGCAGCAGCACGCTCAAGAAGATTCGCCCCATGACAGCACCTCCGCAAGAGGTTGATGCGTAACAATTTATCACTCTAGTGCCGTCACGGCAAAGACATCGGTCACACGGATTCCGTCATACCGCCACCTCTGACATGACGGTGGACGGGAGCGGTCATCGCATCGGCGGCCCTGCTTGCAGCCTCCGGACCGTTTGCGGCAAGTATCCGGAGCCACCTCGTCGGCTGCTTGCGTGCCTCCACGGTCGCATCCCCGCGAGCGGGGCCCCTGCTCAACGTTTCGGCACGCTCCGCTTGGTCGCATCCCCTTTACAACACAGGGGCCCCTGCTCCGCCGCTCATGCCGCTATGCCTTAACAGCGCGTCGATCTTGGGCTCTCGGCCGCGGAAGGCGACGAATGATTCGAGGGCGGGCCGGCTGCCGCCCACCCCGAGGATCTCCTTCCAGAAGCGCTGCCCCGTGGCCGGGTCGAGCACGCCCTTTTCCTCGAACAGGCTGTAGGCATCGGCGGACAGCACCTCGGCCCACTTGTAGCTGTAATAGCCCGCGGCGTAGCCGCCGGCGAAGATGTGCGAGAAATTGTTCGGGAAGCGGTTGTAGGCGGGCGGAAACACCACCGCAACCCGCGCGCGAATGTCATCGAGCAGCGCGAGCGCGGTTCTCGATCCGCCGGGATCAAAGTCGAAATGCAGGTGCAGGTCGAACAGCGCGAACTCGAGCTGGCGCACGGTCTGCATGCCGCTCTGGAAATTCTTCGCCGCGTGCATCTTGTCGAACAGGGCTCGCGGCAGCGGCTGGCCGGTCTCCGAGTGAGCCGTCATCGGCACGAGCACCTCGAATTCCCAGCAGAAGTTCTCCATGAACTGCGAAGGAAGCTCCACCGCGTCCCATTCGACGCCGCTGATGCCGGAGACTCCGAGGTAATCCACGCGCGTGAGCAGGTGATGCAGCCCGTGACCGAATTCATGGAAGAGCGTCGTGACCTCCTCGTGCGTGAAGAGGGCGGGCTTGCCGCCGACCGGCGCGGAGAAATTGCAGTTGAGGTAGGCGACCGGGGCCTGCACGCGCCCGTCTTTCAGCCGCCGCGTGATGGCATCGTCCATCCAGGCGCCGCCGCGCTTGGAGGGGCGCGCATAGAGGTCCACGTAGAACTGCCCGACCAGATTGCCCGCGCGGTCGCGGATCGAGAAGAAACGGACGTCCGGGTGCCACGCCGGTGCCGTGGCAGGCTCGATGCGCAGGCCGTAGAGCGTCTCGACCAGCTTGAACATTCCGGGCAGCACCCTGGTCTCCGGGAAGTACTGCTTGACCTCCTGGTCGGAGAAGGCGTAGCGCGCCGCGCGCAGCTTCTCCGAGGCGAACGCCAGATCCCAGGCTTCGAGCCGGTCGAGCCCGAGCCCGGCGCGCGCGAAATCCGTCACTTCCCGCAAATCACGCTCGGCGTGGGGCTTCGCCCGCGCCGCGAGCTCGTTGAGGAAATCGAGCACCTGCTGCGGCGATTCCGCCATCTTGGGCTCGAGCGAGTATTCGGCGAAGTTGGCGAAGTCGAGCAGCTGCGCCTGCTCGCGGCGCAGCTTGACGATCTCGGCAATGAGGGCGGTGTTGTTCCATTCGGGCTTGCCGAACTCGGAAGCGCGGGTCACGTAGGCGCGGTACATCAGCTCGCGGAGCGCCCGGTTCTCGGCGTGCTGCATGACCGGCAGGTAGGACGGCGCATGCAGCGTGAACTTCCATCCCGGCTTGCCGTCGGCCTGTGCCGCTTCGCGCGCTGCGGCCAGCACGTCCTCGGGTATTCCCGCAGTGACGGCCGGATCCGTGACGTGATGCGCGAAACCGTTGGTGGCATCGAGCAGATTGTCCGAGAAGCGCGACGCGAGCTGCGACAGCCGCTCGCTGATTTCCTTGTAGCGCGCCTTCTTCGCCGGCGGCAGTTCCGCGCCGCCAAGGCGGAAATCGCGCAGCTCGTTCTCGACGATCTTCTTCTGCGCGGCCGTCAGGTCCGCGTATTCGGGCCCTTGCCGGAGCGCCTTGAACTGGGCGTAGAGCCCCGGGTGCTGGCCGAGGTCGGTGTAGTACTGGCTGATCCTCGGCAGGTTGGCGTTGTACGCCTCGCGCAGCTCCGGGCTGTTCATCACCGCGTTGAGGTGCCCCACCATGCCCCACGCACGGTGTAATCGCTCGTTGGCGTCCTCCAGCGGCTGCGCGAAATCACGCCAGGTGGCGGGGATGCCCGGAGCCGAGATGCGCTCGATCAGCGCGCGATTTTCCGCCAGCAGCTGCTCTACGGCCGGCGTGACCAGCGCGGGCGTGAAATCGGCGAACCGGGGCAGCCCGGAGAAATCGAGCAGGAGATTCACTTCACCTCGTAGACGATCTGGCCATCGACGAGGGTGTAGCGGACCTTGCCCTTGACCTCCAGGCCGATGTAAGGCGTGTTCTTGCCCTGGCTCTTGAGCGACTCCGGCGCGACCTTCCAGTGGCGTTCGCTATCGAAGATGCAAATGTCCGCGGCATGACCCGGCGTCACGTGTCCGGCGTCGACGTGGAGCACCCGCGCCGCCTGCGCGGTGATCCTGGCGATTGCGGCGGGCAAAGGCGTCCCCGAGTCCTCAGCCCATTTGAGCGTGAGCGGCAGCAGCAGCTCCAGTCCGGTCGCGCCGGGTTCCGCTTCGGCGAACGGCAGCTGCTTCGCGTCCTCGTCCACCGGCGTGTGGTCCGAGCAGGCGGCGTCGACCGTGCCGTCAGCGAGCGCCGCGCGCAGCGCATCGCGGTCGCGCTGGCTCCGCAGCGGAGGATCGAGACGGCAGTTGGAGTCGAAGTAGCCGATGTCCATCTCGGTGAGATGCGCCTGGTGGATCGCGATATCGCAGGTGACGGGCAGCCCCTGCCGCTTCGCCTGGCGCACCATGTCCACGCCCTCCGCGCTGGAAATCCGCGCGAAGTGCACGCGCGCCCCGGTCTCGCGCGCCAGGATCAACATGGTTGAGAGCGCCACGGTCTCCGCGCACACCGGTATGCCCTGCAGCCCGCAGCGGGTCGCGACCGGCCCGTCGTGGGCGACGCCGTGCCGCGCGAGCGCGGAGTCCTGCGGGCGCAGCCAGACCGGAAAGCCGAAGGTCGCCGCGTATTGCAGCGCGTGGTAGAAGACCTGGTTGTCCGCGAACGGGGCGTCGGCCTGCGAAAACGCCACACAGCCGGCGTCCACCAGCTCGGCCATTTCCGTCAGGCGCTCTCCTTTCAGCCCCTGCGTGAGCGCGCCCACCGGATAGACCCGCGCCTGGTTCAGGCTCTGCGCGCGGTACTTGAGCATCTCCACCAGCCCCGGCTCGTCGAGCGGCGGGTCGGTGTCCGGCGGGCAGGCGAGGCTCGTCACGCCGCCGGCGATGGCCGCCGCCATCTCGGATTCGAGCGTCGCCAGGTACTCGAAGCCGGGCTCGCGCAGTCGCGCCGAGAGATCCACCAGCCCGGGGCAGACGATGAGACCGGAGGCGTCGATCACGCGGTTGGCGGCAAAGCCATTGGGCGGCTGGCCGAGCGCCACCACCTTGCCCGCGGCAATGAAGACGTCTTTCTTCGCGTCGACGCCGCTGCGGGGGTCGATCAGCCGGCCGCCCTTGATGTGTAGCTTCATTTGTTGCCGGCCATGATGCTCATCACCGCCATGCGGATGGCGATGCCGAAGGTGACCTGCGGCAGGATCACCGACTGCTTGCCGTCGGCGACGCTCGAATCGATCTCCACGCCGCGGTTCATCGGGCCCGGGTGCAGCACGATCGCGTCCGGCTTGGCAGCCGCGAGCTTCTCCTGGGTAAGCCCGTAGTACTTGTAGAACTCCTGGGCCGAGGGCAGCACGGCCCCCTGCATGCGCTCGTTCTGCAACCGCAGCATCGTCACGACATCCACGTCCTTCAGCCCCTGGCGCATGTCGTGATAGACGTGCACCCCGAGGCTTTCTACCTGGGCGGGCAGCAGCGTCTTGGGGCCGATGACGCGGATCTCGGGGCAGCCGAGCGTTGCGAAGGCGTGAATCTGCGAGCGCGCCACGCGCGAGTGCAGGACATCGCCGACGATCGCCACCCGCAGGCTGGAGAAGTCCTTCTTGTAGTGGCGGATCGTGTACATGTCGAGCAGGCCCTGCGTCGGGTGCGAATGGCGTCCGTCGCCGGCGTTGATGACGTGGATATCGGGCGCAACATGGCGCGCGATGAAATGCGGCGCGCCGCTCTCGCCATGGCGCACCACGAACATGTCGGCATGCATTGCCGACAGGTTGTCGACCGTATCGAGCAGGCTCTCGCCCTTGGACTGGGACGACACGGCGACGTTGAGGTTGATGACGTCGGCCGACAGCCGCTTGGCGGCGATCTCGAAGGTGGTGCGGGTGCGCGTGGAGGGCTCGAAGAACACGTTGAACACGGACCTTCCGCGCAGCAGCGGCACCTTCTTCACCTTGGTGCCGACGAACGTCTTCGCCGTGTCGAGGATCTGCCACAGGATTTCGGCGGGCAGACCCTCGAGCGTCAGCAGGTGGTGCAGCTGTCCCTTCTTGTCGAGCTGGGGGTTGGAGGGGTTCAGCCACATCAGCGCTGCTCCTCGCGCCATTCGAAGCGCAACTTGCCGGCGGCGTCGCGCTTGAGCGCGATGCTCTGGCCGGGCGCAAGCGCGACGGTCCCGCCGAGAAACTGGGGGGCGATCGGCAGTTGGCGGCCGCCGCGGTCGACCAGCGCGGCGAGCTTCACGTTGGCGGGACGGCCGTAGTCGAAGATCTCGTTCAGCGCCGCGCGTATCGTGCGGCCGGTGTAGAGCACGTCGTCGACCACGACCAGGTCGCGCTCCTCGACCTCGAAGGGGATCTCGGAGCGCTTGACGTCGCGCTTCAACCCGCGCGCGTCGTAATCGTCGCGGTAGTAGGAGACGTCGAGGAAGGCGCAGGGAACTCTGAGCTTGAGCGCCTGGTGCAGCCGCTCCGCGACCCAGGCGCCGCCGGTGTGTATGCCTACCAAACCCGTTTCCGGCCCCACGGCGGGCCGCATCTGCTCGATCAGCGCTGTCAGCAGCTGCTCGGCATCAGGTAACGGGTTGCCGGGCATGTCCAATGGCTCTTGCGGCGCGCTAGGGTATCACAATGTCGCCGCTCACGCATTCGAAATAGGCCTGAAGAATGCGCTGGGCGGCGAGCGGGTCGAGGCCGGCTTTGAGGCGCGCGCCGCGCGCGCCCGCGGCGCGCAGCAATCCTTCTGCCTCGCGCGAGGTCAGCCGCTCATCCACGAGCTCCGTGCGGGTGCTGAAACGGCCCTCGAGGCGTTGCGCGAAGCGGCGCGCGAGCTTGCCCACGGGATGCTCTGAGCCGTCGGCGTGCCGGGGAAGCCCGACCACCAGTCGCACGGGACGCCATTCCGCGATGAGGCGCCCGATGGTCGCAAAACGCGCGCGGTTTTCCACGCTGGCGATGGCGGCGAGGGGATGCGCAAGGCGGGTCTCGAAGTCGCCGACCGCGACGCCGATGCGCTTCGTGCCGAAATCGAATGCGAGCACCGTGCCGGTGCTCGGTTGACGGCTAACGGGTGAGGGGTGACGAGTTGATTTTGAGCGTTGGCCTTTGGCCTCCGGCTCGTCACTCATCACTGATCACTCGTCACGGCGCTCAGGCGTGGCCGGCCTGCTCGGAGAGGCTCGCGAAGTCGATGCCCAGCAGTCCCATGGCGGCGGGCAGCCGCTCTTCCGCCCGCAGGTCGAAGATCACTTCCGATTTGGCCTGCACGGTGAGCCACGCGTTCTGCGCGAGCTCGTTCTCGAGCTGGCCGGGCGCCCAGCCGGCGTAGCCCAGCGTCACGAGCAGCTTGCCGGGGCCCTCGCCGCGCGCCACCGCCTGCAGGATGTCCTTCGACGTGGTGAGCCCGATCTCCGAGCTCACGGCGAGCGTGGATTGCCATTGGCCAAGGGGGGCGTGCAGGACGAAGCCGCGGTCCACCTGCACCGGCCCGCCGAAATGCACCGGCACCGACTTGAAGGCGTCGCCCTCCGGCGGAATGCTCACCTGCTCGAGCAGCGTCTGCAGATTCATCTCGATCGGCCGGTTGATCACGATGCCGAGCGCGCCCCGGTCGTTGTGCTCGCAGATGAAGGTGAGCGAGCGGGCGAAATGGGGGTCGGCCATGGCGGGCATGGCGATCAGGAAGTGTTGTGTCAGGTTCATCTTCGGCGGCGTCCGCGAGGCCTATTGTAAACGCTTAGGCGCCGGGGAAGCGGGACGGGTTCCCCCTATTTGCGCCAGAACGCGGGCGTGAACAGAACCAGAACAGTGAACAGCTCGAGGCGCCCGATCAGCATCGCAAAGGCAAGGATCCAGGTCTGGGTATCCGTAAGCACGGCGTAGGTGGTCGCGGGCCCGACCTGGTTCAGGCCCGGACCGGTGTTGGTGATGCAGGCGATGACCGCGGAGAAGGCGCTGACGAACTCGAGGCCGGACGCGAGCAACAGGAGGGTCATCACGGTGACGCTCGCGCCCCAAAGCGTCATGAATGCGAGCACCGCGAACACGATCTGGTTTGGTATGACCTGTCCGCCCAGCTTGACCGGAACCTGCGCGTTCGGGTGCAGCAGCTTCACCATCTCCCGCAGGCCCTGGAGAAACAACAGCTGGAAGCGCACCATCTTGATGCCGCCGCCGGTGGAACCTGCGCTGGACGCGACGCAGCAGAGCAACAGCATCGCCATCGGCGCGAAGCTCGGCCACTGGTTGTAATCGGCGCTGGCATAGCCGGTCGTAGTGGCGACGGAAACCGTGTTGAAGATAGCGTGGCGCAGCGCCACGGAGAAATCAGGATAGACTCCCGTCAGCCACAGAAATCCCGCGACCAGCGTCGCGGTGCCCAGGACCAGGGCGAGAAACCAGCGCGCTTCTGGATCGAAGCGATACGGGGCGAAGCTGCGCTGGCGCATTGCCAGGAAGTGGGTGGCGAAGTTCAGGCCGGCGAACAGCATGAAGATCGTCGAGATGGCTTCGATCAGCGGCGAATCGAAAAAACCGAAGCTCGCGTCGTGCGTCGAAAACCCTCCCAGGCTCATGGTGGTAAATGCGTGCATGAAGGCGTCGAGAGCGCTCATGCCCGCTCCCCAGTAGCTGAGGACGCACACGGCGGTGATGGCGGAGTAGACGAGCCAGAGCCCCTTGGCCGTCTCGGTGATGCGCGGGGTGAGCTTGGTGTCCTTCATCGGCCCCGGCGTCTCCGCCCGGAAGATCTGCCGACCGCCAACGCCGAGCAGCGGCAGGATCGCGACCGCCAGCACGATGACCCCCATCCCGCCCAGCCACTGGAGGAAGCCGCGCCAGATATTGAGGGAGGGAGGCTGTTGGTCGAGACCGGAGAGGACGGTCGCGCCGGTCGTCGTCAGTCCCGACATGCACTCGAAATAGGCGTCGGTGAACGAGAGGCCCGGCAAGTAGAAGAAGAGCGGGAGCCCCGCGAACGCCGGCAGCAGCGACCACACCAGCGTCACCAGCAGGAAGCCATCGCGCACTTGCAGCTCGCGACGCGACCGGAACGTGACGAGCCACAACGCGGCGCCACATCCCAGCGTGATACCCGCCGCCTTCAAGTACGCCGGCACGGTCGGTCCGCCGTGCCACAGCGCGACGGCGATTGGCAGCAGCATGGTCACGCTGAAGATCACCAGGACGGGTCCGAGCACGTGCAGCACGGACAGCACGCCGTGCGCCGGCCGTGCGCCGCCCGGGGTATCGGAGTCCGCCACGGCCATCGCAGGTGCCTACGGCCAACGAGGCGCCATCAAAGAAAACCGACATCAACCTGGAACAGCTTTTCGATGCGCGGCACCATGCGCTTGTTGACCACGAACACGATGACGTGATCGTTGGCCTCGATCATCGTGTCGTGATGCGCGATGAGCACCGCGGCGCCGTTTGCCGCAGCTTCCGTGCCATCTGCCGCTCCAGGGGCCGCCGCCGGGTGGCGCACGATGGCGCCGATGGTGACGCCCCGAGGCAGGTCAAGCTCCTCGATCCGGCGGCCAACGACCTTGGACGACGTGCGGTCGCCGTGCGCCACCAGCTCGAGCGCCTCCGCGGCCCCCCGCCGCAATGAATGCACCGCCACGCAATCGCCCCGGCGCACGTGGGCAAGCAGCGTGCCGATCGTCGCCTGCGCCGGCGAAATCGCCACGTCGATCTGTCCCGCCTGCACGAGATTGACGTAGGAGCCGCGGTTGATGAGAGCGATCACCTTGCGCACGCCGCGCCGCTTCGCAAGCAGCGCCGACATGATATTCGTCTCGTCGTCGTTGGTGAGCGCGCAGTAGACGTCCATGTCGCTCACGTTCTCCGCATCGAGCAGCTCCTCGTCGGTGACATCGCCTGCGAGCACCAGCGTCTTGTTTAGCTCCGCGGCAAGGCGCTCGGCGCCCCCTTTGTTGTGCTCGATGACCTTCACTTCGTAGCGGTCCTCGATCGCCCGCGCGAGGCGGCGGCCGATGTTGCCGCCCCCGCCGATCATCACCCGCTTCACCGGCTTGTCCATCCGCCTCAACTCGCGCAACACGTTGCGGATGTTGCGGGTATCCGCGATGAAGAACACCTCGTCTCCGGCCTCGACCTGCGTCGTGCCCTCCGGCGCGATGGCGGCGTCCTGCCGGAAAATGGCCGCAACGCGCGTTTCCACGTGCGGCATGTGCTGGCGCAGATACTGGATCTGGTGCCCCACCAGGGGGCCGCCGTGGAATGCCTTGACCGCAACCAGGCTTATTCTCCCGTCGGCGAACTCGAGCACCTGCAGCGATTCAGGAAACTCGATCAGCTTGGCGATGTACTCGCACAGGATCTGCTCGGGGCAGATCGAGTGGTCCACGGCGAAGTTCTCGGCGGAGAAGATCTCCGGGTGGGAGAGGTAATCGGCCGAGCGGATGCGGGCGATCTTGGTCGGAATGTTGAACATGGTAGCGCCGAGCTTGCACGCGACCATGTTCGTCTCGTCGCTCTGCGTGACCGCGAGCAGCAGGTCGGCGTCGCGCGCCCCCGCCTGCTCGAGCACCGCCGGATGCGCGGCGTTGCCGGTTATCGTGCGCAGATCGAGCCGGTCCTGCAGGCGCTTCAGCCGTGCCGGCTCGATGTCGACGACGGTGATGTCATTCTGCTCCGAGACCAGGCTCTCGGCGACGCTGGAGCCGACTTGTCCGGCTCCGAGAATAACGATCTTCACGCGGATCTTTCGGCACGAAAGCGCGATTTTAGTCCGGTTTGCTCGCCCGCGGGCGGGCGCGACTGGCGTGGCATACTGGGAGGCGATGTCCGAGGCCAAGGCGCTGACGCGCCTGTATGTTCCCGGAGAGCTGGCGCCTGGCCGCCCGTGCGTGCTGCCGCCATCCCAGGCGCACCACGCGATGCGGGTACTGCGGCTGAAGCGCGGCGATCGCGTGATCCTGTTCAATGGCGATGGCGCCGAGTATGCAGCGGTGGTCGCCGGGGCGAGCGAGGAAGGCTGCACGCTCGATGTCAGCGGGCGCGAGCCAGTCGACCGCGAGGCGCCGTTCGCAGTCACGCTTGCCCAGGCGGTCGCGAGCGGCGAGCGCATGGACTACACCATCCAGAAGGCCGTGGAGCTCGGGGTCTCGGCTATCCAGCCGCTGGAGTCACGCCGCAGCGTCGTGCGCCTGTCGGCGGAACGGGCCGAAAAGCGCGTCGCGCACTGGCAGGCGGTCGCGATTGCGGCCTGCGAGCAATGCGGCCGCAATCGCGTCCCGCGGGTATTGCCGCTCACGCGCCTCGATGCGTATTGGTACGCCAGTTCGCTGCGGCCGGACGCCGGACAGCGCCTGTTCCTTTCGCCACGCTCGACGCGCCGCCTGCGCGACCTTGAACGGCCGGGGGGCTCCGTCGTGATCCTTGCGGGCCCCGAAGGCGGCTTTGCCCCCGAGGAAGAGCGCGCGGCGGAGCGCAGCGGCTTCCTGCCGGTGCGTTTGGGCCCCCGTGTGCTGCGCACCGAAACCGCCGCCGTTGCGGCGCTCGCCGCGCTTCAAGCGCTATGGGGCGACTTCTAACTCCTTTCCCAACGCTTCAATAGCGCTTAATATGTGCTTGAAATAGCGGTAGAATGCGTTACCGCAGCGTGCCGGGGGCAGCACCTGCGTTGCTCCGGGAGGTCCCCATTTCCAAGACGTCAGACAAGGCCGTGACGCCAGTCATCGGCACGAACGAGCCTCCGCCGCCGGTGCCGCGGCGGCAGCGGCTGTCGAGCCAGGACCGGTTCATCGACTGGTTCCAGTCGGTCGCGCCCTATATCCACGCCTTTCGCGGGAAGACCTTTGTCATCGGCTTCGGGGGAGAAGTCGTGGCGGATGGGCGGTTCTTCGATCTGACCCACGACCTGAACCTGCTCGCCGCCCTCGGCGTGCGGCTGGTGCTCGTGCACGGGGCGCGCCCACAGATTGAGGCGAAACTGAAGGAGCGCCGGCGCCGGGCCCGGTTTCACCACGGCCTCCGCGTGACCGACGAGGTGGCGCTGACGTGCGCCAAGGAGGCGAGCGGGCGGCTGCGCGTGGAAATCGAGGCGGCGCTTTCCATGGGGCTGCCCAACTCGCCGATGGCGGGGGCGGACATCCGTGTGGCGAGCGGCAATTTCATCACCGCCAAGCCGATGGGGGTCGTCGACGGCGTCGATTTCATGCACACCGGAGAGGTGCGCCGGATAGACGCCGCCGCGATCCAGAAGCGGCTCGAGGGCAACGAACTGGTGCTGCTTTCGCCGCTCGGCTATTCGCCTACCGGCGAAGTGTTCAATCTGGCGCTGGAGGACGTGGCCGCCGCCACTGCAGTCGCGCTCAAGGCGGAAAAGCTCATCTTCCTCATGGACGCGGTCGGAATCACGGGCGCGCGCGGCGAGCTGCTGCGGGACCTGACCGTGCGTCAGGCCAAGGCGCTGCTCGCGAAGACGGAGTCGGCCGACAGCGATGTGAGGCTCTATCTCCCGCGCGCGGTCCAGGCCTGCGAGAGCGGCGTCAGGCGCGCGCACCTCATCTCCGGCCATGTCGACGACGGCCTGCTGCTCGAGCTCTTCACCCACAAGGGGGTGGGCACCATGCTGGCGCCCGACCCGATCGAGACGCTGCGGCCGGCGACGATCGAGGACATCGGCGGCATCCTGCGACTGATCGAGCCGCTCGAGGCGGAGGGGATCCTCGTCAAGCGCGGGCGCGACCGGCTCGAGCGCGAAATCGGGCGCTTCGTGGTGCTCGAGCACGACAAGCTCACGGTCGGCTGCGCCGCGCTTTACCCTTTTCTGGGCGAGCGGGCGGGGGAGCTCGCTTGCCTGGTCGTGCATCCCGAGTTTCGCAACGCCGGTGCCGGGGAGCGCCTCCTGACCGAGATCGAGGCGCGCGCGCGGCGGGCGAAGCTCAAGCGCCTCTTCGTGCTCACCACGCGGGCAGAGCACTGGTTCGTGGAGCGGGGCTTTGACGAAGTGGGCGTCGAGGAGCTGCCCGGCCCGAAACGCTCCCTTTACAACTACCAGCGGCGCTCGGTCGTGCTGGTGAAGCGGATATAGGCACGTGAAGCTCCTGCCCGTCACGCTTTCGCTGCGCACACGCCTGCTGCTGGCGGGCGTGCTGGTGAACGTCATGATGCTGGCGCTGCTGATCGCCGATGGCATCAGCGTCATGGACAACAAGCTCGACGAGCGGGCGCGCATCCACATCGAGGAGCAGAAGCAGCTCCTCAATGCGGCGCTCTCGGTACCGCTCGCCGAGCGCCAGTACCAGACCCTGACGCAGATTCTGGAGCGCGTGCGCACCGACAACGGCATCACCTACCTGGTGCTGTTCGACCATAACGAGAAGCTCGTGGCGAGCGTGGGCTGGGACGAGAGCACGCCGCTTCCGCGCGTTGCCGCCACGGCCACGGCGCCGTCCTTCGTCGCGGGTGAGCGCTTTCACACAGCGATGAACATCGACTCGCTCGGCATCCGGATCGGGCGCCTGCATTTCGGGGTCTCGACCGCGTTCATGCGTACCGCGCGCGCCGAGCTGATCCGCGAGAGCCTCGTAATCGGCGGCTTCGTGCTTCTCCTCGCCATCCTGTCGATGGTCGCGCTGTCGTTCTGGCTCACACGCAACCTCGCGCAGCTCACCGCGGCGAGCCAGAATCTCGCCGCGGGCGATCTCAACGTGCGGCTGCCGGTGGAGGGCGGCGACGAGGTGGGCAAGCTCACCCATGCCTTCAACACGATGGCGGCCACCCTCCAGAGCCGGATCAAGGCGCTTGCCGAGAACGAGGCCAAGTTCAGCGCGATCGCGGACTACAGCTACGACTGCGAGCTGTGGATCAGCCCCGAGGGCAAGCTCATCTGGATCAACCCGCGGGTGCTCGACATGTTCGGCTATACGCCGGAGGAGTGCCTTGCCACCGCGAACTTCCCCGCGCCGTTCATCGATGAGCAGGACGCGACGCGCACGGTCAGGCAGATCCGGCGCGCGCTGCGCGGCAACACCGGGCAGGACTACGAGTTCCGCGGCAAGCGCAAGGACGGCTCGGAGTTCTGGGCCGCCGCCGACTGGCGCCCCATCTACGACAACCGCGGCGGCTACCTGGGCATCCGCATCAGCATCCGCGACATCACCCAGAGGAAGGAAGCCGAGCAACGCCTGGAGGCGACGGTGGTCGAGCTGCGCGACTCGCATGTGGTGCAGAAGGAGTACCTCACGCGGGCGCAGGACGAGCACGCGCGGCTCTCCGCGCTGCTGGGCGTGATGGAGACCGGCATCCTGTTCGTCTCTCCCGACAACAAGGTGGTCTACACCAATCCCGCCTTCACCCGCATCTGGATGATCGCGCCGGGCACGCGCCTGATCGGCAGGAACTCGAAGGAGGTGCTCGCCACCTCGGCGTGCGCGCTCGCGCGCCCCGAGGAGCACGGCAAGCGCGTGCTCATGCTGCCGCGCGAAGGAGACATCGTCGGGCCGCTGGAGATGCCGATGGCCGACGGGCGCCTCATCACCCAGCAGGTGCATTCCGTGGAGGACGTCTACGGCCGGCCGGTCGGCCATCTGTGGCTGTTCCAGGACGTCACCCGCGAGCGCCAGACCGCGGACCAGCTGATCTACCTCGCCGAGCGCGACGCCCTGACCGGCCTCTACAACCGCCATCGCTTCAACGAAGAGCTTGCGCGCATGATCGCGGACGCGCAGCGCCACGACTCGCGGGTGGCGCTGCTGTTCTTCGATCTCGACGACTTCAAGTACATCAACGACACCTTCGGTCACCGCGCCGGTGACGCCATGCTGATCCGCGTGGCGGGGGAGGTGGCGGGTCAGGTGCGGCGCAACGAGATGTTCGCGCGGCTCGGAGGCGACGAGTTCGCGATCCTGGTGCCGGAGATCTCGGAGGAAATGCTGCGCGTGCTCGCCGAGCGCATCACGCGCTCGATCGCGATGGTCCGCTTCCAGTTCGAAGGCCAGAGCCTGCGGCTGACGAGCTCGCTCGGCATCGCCGTCTACCCCGAGCACGCCGACAACGCGGAGGATCTCATTGCGCGGGCGGACACGGCGATGTACCAGGCGAAGGAGGCCGGCAAGAACGCGTGGCGCATCTACCGCAGCGATCTCGACACCACTTCCCAGATGGTGAAGCGCATGTCCTGGAACGATCGCATCCTGCACGCCCTCGAGCATGACCTGATGGAGCTGCAGTTCCAGGGCGTGTATGCGGCGGGGAACCGCGCGCTCTCGCATTTCGAGGTCCTGGTGCGCATGCGCGACAAGGACGACCCGGCGCTGCTGCTGATGCCGGGCCAGTTCATCCCGGTGGCGGAGAAATCCGGCAAGATCCTCGATATCGACCGCTGGGTGCTGCGCCAGGCCATCCAGCTGCTCGCCGACGTGGACTCGATCCCGGCGCTTGCAGTCAACATTTCGGGGCGCTCATTCGACGAGCCGCTGCTGCCGCAATTCATCGCCGGCGAGCTGAAGCGTTGCGGCGTTGCGCCGCGGCGCCTCATCGTGGAGTTGACCGAGACCTCCGCGGTGTCGGATCTCCACGACGCCCAGCGCTTCATCGAGGCGCTGCACCAGGCCGGCTGCGGCGTCTCCCTCGACGACTTCGGCACGGGCTTCTCCTCGTTCGCTTATCTCAAGCACCTGCAGGTGGACTCGGTGAAGATCGACGGCCTCTTCATCCGCAACCTGCCCAAGGAGCACGACAACCAGTTGTTCGTGAAGGCGATGGTGACCGTCGCCCGCGGGCTGCACCGCGTGACCATCGCCGAATGCGTGGAGGACGAGGAGACGATCATCATGCTGCGCGGATTCGGCGTGGACTGCGTGCAGGGCTATTACCTGGAGAAGCCGGGCGCCGAGCATCCGATGCTCGTTGCGCGCCCGCGGCGGCAGGACGCCGGCCTGGCGTTGCGGTTGACTTGAGCCGGCACCCGCCATGCCGAGAATGGTGAAATGCATCAAGCTGGGCCGCGAGGCGGAAGGCCTCGATTTCCCGCCCTATCCGGGAGAGCTCGGCAAGCGCATCTTCGAGCAAGTCTCGAAGGAAGCGTGGAAGCAGTGGCTGGACCACCAGAAGATGCTGGTCAACGAGAACCGTCTGAACCTGGCGGACAAGAAGGCGCGCGACTACCTCACGCAGCAGATGGAGAAGCATTTCTTCGGCGGCGGAGCCGATGTCGCCTCCGGCTACGTCCCGCCCGCCTCGAAGTAATTCCCGCACATGGAATTGATCCTGTGGCGTCACGCCGATGCCGAGGCAGGCGTGCGCGATGAAGAGCGGAATCTCACGGCCCTGGGCAGGAAGCAGGCGCGGCACATGGCAGCCTGGCTCAAGCGGCGGCTGCCCCGGGGCACCCGGATCCTGGTGAGCCGCACGCAACGCACGCAGCAGACGGCGCGGACGCTGGCGGCACGGTTCAAGGTAGCCGATGAGGTCGGGCCGGAGGCAACGCCGCAGTCCGTGCTGGAGGCCGCAAACTGGCCGCGCGGCGAGGGCGCGGTCCTCGTGGTGGGGCACCAGCCGACGCTAGGCCAGGCTGCGGCGCTCGCTGTGACCGGCGCGAGCGCCGACTGGAGCTTCCCGAAAGGCGCGATCTGGTGGCTCTCCAGCCGGGGCGGTCACGAAGCCGTGGTGCGTGCCGTCATCACGCCTGATTTGCTGTAGCACGATTCGTCATTCCCGCGGAGGCGGGAATCCAGGACCCGATCACCGAGTGATGGTCTGCACGCCGTCAGCGCGGCCGAGCAGCAGCACATCCGCGCCGCGCCGGGCGAACAGCCCGTTCGTCACGACGCCCGCGACCTGGTTGAGCGCGCCTTCGAGCCCGGCGGGGTCGAGGATCGCCATCCCGTGCACGTCGAGAATGACGTTGCCGTTGTCGGTGACGAAGTTCTGGCGCCACTCGGGATGGCCGCCGAGCTTCACGAGCTCGCGCGCGACGTGGGAGCGGGCCATCGGGATCACCTCCACCGGGAGCGGGAATTTCCCGAGCACGTCCACGAGCTTGGTGGCGTCGGCGATGCAGATGAATTTCCGCGCGACCGCAGCGACGATCTTCTCGCGCGTGAGCGCTCCGCCCCCGCCCTTGATCATGGCAAGATGGCGCGTCACCTCGTCCGCCCCGTCCACGTAGACTGGCAGCTCGTTCACGCCGTTGAGATCCAGCACGCGGATGCCGAGGTCCCTCAAGCGCTTTGCCGTCGCCTCCGAGCTCGCCACCGCGCCTTCGATGCGCTGCTTGATCGCCGCAAGCTCCGCGATGAAGAAGTTGGCGGTCGAGCCGCTGCCCACGCCCAGCACGCAATCGTGCGGAACGTGCGCGATCGCAGCTTTCGCCGCGGCCCGCTTCATTTCATCCTGGGTCATTTGTTCTCGAGAAGAGTGGCTCGTGACTGGTGACTCGTGAATCGCCCGCGGTGCGCGGACTATACACCAAGATGCCGTTGCGCAAATGGCTGAAAACCCTTGTTCCTGTTACGCTTAGCACCCTTCACGAGCGTAGCCATGAAGCAGAGCGATTACCTGGAGCGGATCCTCGGCGCCCGCGTCTATGACGTGGCGGTGGAGTCGCCGCTCGAGCCGGCCGCCGGCCTCGCGGCGCGCACCGGCAACTGCGTGCTGCTCAAGCGCGAGGACATGCAGCCGGTGTTCTCGTTCAAGCTGCGCGGGGCGTACAACAAGATGGCGCGGCTTTCGCCGGCGGCGCTCAAGCGCGGCGTGATCGCGGCCTCCGCCGGCAATCATGCGCAGGGCGTCGCGCTCGCGGCGCAACGGCTGGCGTGCCACGCAACCATCGTGATGCCGGTGACGACACCGCAGATCAAGATCGCCGCCGTGAAAGCGCGCGGCGCGCACGTGGTGCTGCACGGCGACTCCTATGACGAGGCCTATCTCCACGCGCGCGCGCTCGGGCGGCGGCGCGGGCTCGCGTTCGTGCATCCCTACGACGACCCCGACGTGATCGCCGGGCAGGGCACCATCGGAATGGAGATTCTGCGCCAGCATCCGGGACCGATTTACGCGATCTTCGTTCCAGTCGGCGGCGGCGGGTTGATCTCCGGCATCGCCGCGTATGTGAAGCGCCTGCGGCCCGAAATCAAGGTAATCGGGGTCGAGCCCGAGGACGCCGACGCGATGTATCGATCGCTCCGGGCCGGGCGGCGCGTCCGGCTCGGACAGGTGGGCCTGTTTGCAGACGGCGTGGCGGTCAAGCAGGTCGGACGCGAGACGTTCCGCCTGTGCCGCGCGCTGGTCGACGACATCATCCGGGTCGACACGGACGCCATCTGCGCAGCGATCAAGGACGTGTTCGAGGATACGCGGGCGGTGCTGGAGCCGGCCGGAGCGCTGGCGATTGCCGGCATCAAGGCCTACATCGCCCGCACCGGCATCCGCGGCAAGACGCTGGTCGCGATCGCGAGCGGCGCCAACATGAACTTCGACCGCCTGCGCTTCGTTGCGGAGGAGGCCGAGCTGGGCGAGAAGCGCGAGGCGGTGCTCGCGGTCACCATCCCGGAGCGCCCGGGCAGCTTCCGCGAATTCTGCGGGTTGATCGGCGCGCGCAACATCACCGAGTTCAACTACCGCTATGCCGACCCGAAACAGGCTCACGTGTTCGTGGGACTGCAGGTGCGCGACCGCGACGAGACCCGCAAGCTGGTGCAGAGGCTGCGCCGGCACCGGCTGAGGACCCTCGACCTGAGCGACAACGAGCTCGCCAAGCTGCACGTCCGTTACACCGTCGGCGGCCACGCGCCGACGGTGGACAACGAGATCCTCTACCGCTTCGAGTTCCCCGAGCGGCCGGGCGCGCTCATGAAGTTCCTGTCCGCCATGAGCCGGGGCTGGAACATCAGCCTGTTTCACTATCGCAACCACGGCGCCGATTACGGGCGGGTGCTCGTCGGCATGCAGGTGCCGCCCCGTGACCAGCGCAGGTTCCGCGCCTTCCTCGCCAAAGTGGGCTACCCCTGGCAGGAAGAAACCCGCAATCCCGCCTATAAGCTCTTCCTGGCCTGATATTTGCATAGCGATAACCGCCCCCGCGCGTCAACGCAGGTTGCCGCGGTGCGTTTCCGGTAATAGGACCGGGAAAACCGGCTAGAATGAAGCCGTTAAACAGGGGATGTCGTGCCGCACAAGAGAATGCATTGGCTGGGCTGGCTGTTGCTGGCCGCGGCGACCGCACAAGGTGCCGCGCTCGATGAGGAGTTTCTCGCCGCGCGCGACGCCTATCAGTCGCGGGACCCGGTCCGGCTGGAAGGGCACGCCCGGGCCCTCGGGGGCCACCTGCTCGCGGGCTATGTCGACTACTGGCGATTGAGCCTCAGGCTCGACGCAGCTGCCCCGGACGAGGTGCGCGCCTTTCTCGCGGCCCATCGCGACGGCCCCCTCGCGCAGCAGCTGCGAAGCGAGTGGCTGAAGTTTCTTGGCGAGCGCGGAGAGTGGGAGCTGTTCAACGCCGAGCTGCCGCGGCTCGTGAGCCGCGACATCGAGATCACCTGTTATGCGTTGCGGAACCGGATGCAGGCTTCCCCGCAGGACGCGTTGCGCGAGGCGCGCTCCCTCTGGTTCGTCACCCGCGACCTGCCCGACAGCTGCACGCCGCTGCTCGATTCGCTCATTGCGGCTGGAGTCATTTCCGGCGATGACTTGTGGACGCGGATCCGCGCGGCGCTGGAAGCCGGGCGGGTGAGCCAGGCGCGGTGGATCGCGGACTGGTTGCCCGCGGGCGAGGCACCGGAGCCGCGCTCGCTCGAGCGGGCCGCCGCCAATCCCGCCGCCTACCTCGATCGGCCGAACCACAACCTCGGCACCCGCGCCGCCCGCGAGACCGCCATGTTCGCCGTCCACCGGCTGGCGCGCGTCGCGCCGGCGCAGGCGGCGCGACGCTGGACCAAGCTCGAGGAGCGCTTCTCCCGCGAAGAGCGCGGCTATGTCTGGGGCATGATCGGCTACCTTGGCGCGATGCGCCACGAGCCCGACGCACTCTCCTGGTATGCGCGCGCCGGAGAGCTCTCCGACCGGCAGCTCGCCTGGAAAGTGCGCGCCGCGCTGCGCGTGGGCAACTGGCGGGAAGTGCTCGCCGCGGTGGACGCCATGTCCGACCGCGAGAAGTCGATATCCGCATGGCGTTACTGGAAGGCCCGGGCCCTGAAGGCGACCGGGCACGTAACGGAAGCGAACGCACTGCTGGCGCCGCTCGCGACCGATTTCGGTTTCTATGGGCAGCTGGCGCTGGAGGAGCTGGGCGCGAAAATCGCGGCGCCTGCCGCCGGATACAAGCCGGGCGCGGAGGACGTGCGCGCCATGGGCCGGCGGGTCGGCCTGCGGCGGGCGCTCGAGCTCTATCGCCTGGGCCTGCGGGCGGAGGCGAACGCCGAGTGGCAGTGGGCCATCCGCGGCTTCGACGACCGGGAGCTCCTCGCCGCGGCCGAGCTTGCGCGCCGCCATGAGGTCTACGATCGCGCCATCAATACTGCGGACCGCACCATCGGGCTGCATGACTTCGAGCTGCGCTACATTGCCCCCTACCGCGACGTGCTCAAGGCCCACACCGCCCAGCTCTCACTTGACGAGGCCTGGGTCTACGGCCTCATCCGGCAGGAAAGCCGCTTCATCCCGGAAGCCAGGTCGGTGAAGGGCGCCAGCGGCCTGATGCAGCTCATGCCACAAACCGCGCGCTGGGTGGCGAGAAGGATCGGGCTCAAGAACTGGCGCTGGTCGCAGGTCACGGACGTGGGCACCAACGTGGGCCTCGGCACCTACTATCTTCGCCATGTTCTCGACGCGCTCGATGGCCAGCCGGTGCTCGCTTCCGCCGCTTACAACGCCGGCCCGAACCGGGCGCGCGCCTGGCGTCCGGAGAGCGCAATGGAGGGGGCGGTTTTTGCCGAGACCATTCCGTTCACCGAGACGCGCCTCTACGTGAAAAACGTGATGGCGAACGCAACGTATTACGCTCACACCTTCAGTCAGGAGCTGCAATCGCTCAAGCAGCGCCTGGGCACGGTCGGGCCCCAAGGGGGCTCGGAAGCCGCGCTCGGAACCGATGCGCTCGGGCTCGTGATGAGCAGTGATCTGTCAACGGACAGCGGACGGTAGCGGGCTGGCGGCCTTGGCGGCCGCCTGTGTGCCGTGCGAGGGTGGCCGTCATTCCGGGCTGCGCGCTCCAGCCAGCGCACCGTGCATACTAGCCTCCGCCCCGAACCGCTTTGGCTTCTAATCCGGCCTCCAGCCTGCTGACGGAATGGACATAACAGAAGTTTGCGTGTTGGGCGGAAGCGGCTTTGCAGGCCGCTATGTTTGCCATGCGCTTGCCGCCGCCGGCTATCGGATACGGGTCGCGACGCGCGACCGCGAGCGCGCCAAGGAGCAGCTGATCCTGCTGCCGACGGTGGACGTCGCGGCCGTCGACATTCACGATCCCGCGGCGCTCGCCGCGTTCGTGCGGGGTGCGGATGCGGCAATCAACCTGGTGGGCGTATTGCACGACGGCCGCGGCGGCCGCAGCTTCCAGGCGGCGCATGTCGAGCTTGCGCGCAAGCTGGTTGCAGCGTGCCGCGGCCAGGGCGTGCGGCGGCTGCTGCACATGAGCGCGCTCGCCTCGGCCCCTGACCGGCCGAGCCGCTATCTCCGGACCAAGGGCGAGGCCGAGGCGATCGTGCGCGAGTCGGGACTCGCGTGGACGATCTTCCGCCCCTCGGTCGTGTTCGGTCCGGGGGACAGCTTTCTCAACCTGTTCGCCACGGTGCTCAGGTTCTCCCCGGTGGTCGCGCTGGCGTGCCCGGCGGCGCGCTTCCAGCCGGTGTACGTGGAAGACGTGGCGGCAGCGTTTGTGAAAGGCCTCTCCGACCTCGGCAGTCTGGGCCAGAGCTATGACCTGTGCGGACCCCGGGTCTACACCTTGCGCGAGCTGGTCGAGTACGTCGGGGCCGTAACCGGACGGCGGCGGCCGGTGGTGGGGCTGAGCGACAGGCTTTCCTACCTGCAGGCGCTTGCGATGGAGTTCCTGCCCGTCAAGCTCATGACGCGCGACAACTACTACTCGATGAAGGTCGACAACGTGTGCCGTTGCGATTTCCCGCTCGGCATCGCTCCGACCGCGCTCGAGGCGGTGGCGCCGTCCTATCTCGGAAACCGCACGCCGCGCTCGCGCTACCAGCGCTTTCGCGGGCGGGCGCGCCGCGACGGGGCACGATAAGTCGTGACTGGCACGCCTTGCCCATGAAAACCTATTGCGTCGGCGGGGCGGTGCGCGACGAGCTGCTGGGCCTGCCCGTCAAGGACCGCGATTACGTCGTCGTCGGCGCGACGCCGGAGGAGATGGTTGCGCAGGGCTACAAGCCGGTCGGCAAGGATTTTCCCGTGTTCCTGCACCCTCAGACGCGCGAGGAATACGTGCTCGCGCGCACCGAGCGCAAGACCGCGCGCGGCTATCACGGCTTCGAATTTCGCACCGCGCCCGACGTGACGCTGGAGCAGGATCTCGCGCGGCGCGATCTGACCATCAACGCCATTGCCCGCGACGCGGACGGCCGCATCATTGATCCGTTCAGGGGCGCTGCCGATCTCAAGGCTGGTGTGCTCCGCCACGTCAGCGCGGCTTTCGCTGAAGATCCCGTCCGCATCCTGCGCGTCGCGCGTTTTGCCGCGCGCTACGATTTCCGCGTTGCACCGGAGACGATGGAGCTGATGCGCGCCATGGCCAGCAGCGGGGAAGCCGACACGCTGGTTGCCGAGCGGGTCTGGCAGGAGGTGGCGCGCGGCCTGATGGAAGCGAATCCCTCCCGCATGTTCGGAGTGCTCCGCGAATGCGGCGCGCTCGCGCGCGTGATGCCGGAAGTGGACGCGCTGTGGGAAGATGAGGAGGGCGCACGCGAGGCGATGCGCATCGTGGACGCCGCGGCCCGTGCGGGCGCGACGCTGCCGGCGCGCTTCGCCGCGCTGACGCGCTCGCTCGACCCTCTCGCCGTCGAATCGCTCGCCGGGCGGCTCAAGGCGCCCGCTGATTGCCGGGAACTGGCACTGCTCGCAGCGCGCCACGCCAACACCGTGCTGGACGCGGCGGATCTCGATGCAGAGTCCGTGCTCGAGCTGTTCAACGCGGTGGATGCCTGGCGCAGACCGGAGCGCTTCGCCGAGCTTGCGACGGCGGCCTTTGCCGGCGAGCCCGACGCCAGCGCGGCCCGGGCGCGGCTTGAGCGCGCCCGGGCGGCAGCGGCGGCGGTCAAGGCCGGGGAGATCGCAAAGGCATCGGAGAACACCACAGCGATCCGCGGTAACGTGGAGGCGGCGCGGCTGGATGCGATCCGCCGCGCATTGAGCGACGAAGGAGCGAAATGATCGATCTTTATACCTGGACCACGCCCAATGGCCGCAAGGTTTCCATCATGCTGGAAGAAGTCGCGGCTCCGTATCGGGTGCACCCGATCAACATCGGCAAGGGCGAGCAGTTTGCGCCCGAATACCTGAAGATCAATCCGAACGGCAAGATTCCGTCGATCGTCGACCCCGAGGGGCCCGACGGCAAGCCGATTTCCATGATGGAATCGGGCGCGATCCTCATCTATCTCGCGCGCAAGACCGGGAAGCTGTTCCCGCCGCCTGGACGCGCGATGTATGAAGTGCTGGAGTGGCTGATGTTCCAGATGGGAGGCGTCGGGCCCTTCTTCGGCCAGGCGCATCACTTTCTGCGAGCGGCGAAGGAGCAGGTGCCGTACGCCGTCGAGCGCTACCTGAAGGAGACGCGGAGGCTCTACGGGGTGCTCAACGAGCGCCTCAAGGACCGCGAGTATCTGGCGACAAGCTATTCGATTGCGGACATCGCGACTTATCCCTGGGTCGCGCGCTACGAGTGGCACAAGACGGACCTCAACGACTTTCCGCACGTCAAGCGCTGGTTTGACGCCATTTCAGCGCGGCCGGCGGTGCAGAAAGGCATGAACGTGCCAACCGTGACGAGATGATTGCGGGAGCGCGAGCCATCGGCAATCCCTCCGCCTGGTAGAAGAAAGCAGGGACGATGATCGACGGGCTGGTGCGCATCCTGCTGTTCCAGGGAACCGGGGAAATCATCGCGAAGTTCTTCCTCCCGCTCGTGCCCGGGCCGGTGATCGGGCTCGTCCTGCTGCTTGCGTTCCTGGCCTGGCGCGGCGGGGTGCCGGAAGGCGTGGAGCTGGTATCGGCCGCGTTCATGCGCTATCTCGGCGTGTTGTTCGTGCCGGCGGCGGTCGGGGTGGTGTTGTTCTGGCCGCACCTGCAGCGGCAGGCGCTCGCCATCGCCGTGGCGCTGGTTGCCAGCGTGGTCGCGACCATCGCGGTCGCCGCGCTCGTCGCGAAATTGCTATCCCGGGGAGACTCCGATGCGGCCTGATCTGCCGGCGATACACGAGATCTGGGTCTACCTCTCGGGCAGTCCGCTGCTCGCGTTGATCCTAACGCTCACGGCGTATCAGGTGGGCGTGATGGTCTACGAGCGAACTCAGTTGAATCCCCTTGCGAACCCTGTCCTGATCGCCGTCACGATGGTCGCCGCGGTCATCACCGCGCTCGACATGCCCTATGCAACGTACTTCGAGGGCGCGCAGTTCGTGCACTTCCTGCTGGGGACGGCGACGGTCTCGCTCGCCGTGCCGATCTACAAGGGCCTACCGTCCCTGCGCAGGCGCCTGCTGCCGCTCGCTGCGGCGCTGATCGGCGGAGGCGCGGCCTCGATCGTGTCCGCCGTTGTGCTTGCACGCCTTCTGGGCGCGGATGAGACGATCGTAGGCGGCTTCTATGCCAAGTCGCTGACCGCGCCGATCGCAATGGGGGTCGCCGAACGCATCGACGCCTCTCCCACGCTGACGGCGGTCTTCACGGTCACGACCGGTATTCTCGGCGCCGCGCTCGGCCGGTTCGTGCTCGACGCCGTGCGGAGCCGCGAATGGTGGCAGCGCGGCTTTGCGATCGGCGTGGCTGCGCATGGAATCGGCACCTCCCGAGCCTTCAGCGTGCACCCCGAGGCGGGCGCCTACGCCGGGCTCGCGATGGGGTTGCACGGGATCGTCGGCGCGATCGTCATCCCGTGGGCGGTCTCCACGCTGCGCTGATTTGACGCAGATCAAGACCCGCCGCGCTCGGCCTGCCTATAATGCGCGGATTGGCGTGGGTTGCGCACGGATCGAAGGCGGGAGGACGCTATGATCAAGCGGGATGTGTTGGGACCAATTGTCACGGGTGGATTCGGCGTCGCCCGGGATCGATGATGTTTTCTGTGCCCACTCAATACCTGCGCGCGGCGCTGGCTGTGATGTTCGCAATCGCTTGGTCGGGAGCGCATGCGGCAAGCCCCAATGAGCTCCTGCAGGGCTACGCGACTCAAGCGAAGAAGGAGAACCCTGCATTCAGGGAGTTCTCCGCGAGCGCTGGCGAGAGGTTCTATCGCGCCTCGGTGAAGCACAGCAGCGGCAGGCAGATCAGTTGCGCCACGTGCCATACCGACGATCCCAGGAAGGCGGGAAAGCACCACAAGACCAGCAAGGAAATCCCGCCTCTGGCGCCGTCGGTTAACAACGTGCGGTTCACGGATTCCACGAACGCGGAAAAGTGGTTCAAGCGCAACTGTCAGGACGTCCTAGAACGCGCCTGCACCGCGCAGGAAAAGGGCGATTTCATCGCGTACGTCCTGTCGGTCAGGTGACAGGCTCCACTCAATGGGCTCAAGAACTCTCAGTGCCGCCTGCGGCGCCGTGCTGTCGATAATCATTCTGGAAGTCGCAGCGCAAGCTGGAAAGCCGCCGTCCGCAGGCGATCCGGCCGCGACATGGAGGGCGGAATGCTCGTCCTGCCACATGGCCTATCCGCCCGGCCTCCTGCCCGAGCGCTCGTGGCGCAAGATGATGGCCGAGCTCGACAGGCATTTCGGGCAGAACGCTAGCCTTGACGCTGCCGCGACGAAGACGATCGTTGACTACTTGGTCGAGAACAGCGCCGAACGCAGTACCCATCGGCGTGCAGCCCGTTTTCTGCGCGGCGTCCCCGCAACCGCAACCCCGCTTCGAATCACCGAAAACGCCTATTTCATCAGGGAGCATCGCGAAGTTTCTCCCGATGTCTGGAAACTGCCTAAAGTCGGCAGCCCGGCGAACTGCAACGCCTGCCATGCCGACGCTGACCGCGGGGATTTCTCCGAGCGCAACGTGCGGATTCCACGGTAGGCAGCGGCGCTCGGCGGCGTCGCCCCAGATCGGCGTGACGGTCGGGCGCGCACCGCCGGGCGCGCCATGACGGCGGCCTCCGCTTCAATCGATCCTGCGGGAATTTGCGTTTCCCTCCATGAGCCGAAACGATCACGACGCCGGTCTGGAAAGCCACGAGCACCGCGCATCGGCGCAGAACGCGGGGAATCAGATACTCATCTGGGACCTTCCAACCCGGTTTTTTCACTGGACGCTGGTCGCGTCATTCTTCATTGCCTTGGCAACGGGCGACTCGGATCGTTTCCGCGACATCCACGTATTTTCCGGATATCTCATGCTCGCGTTGATTGGCTTCCGTGTCGTGTGGGGCTTCGCCGGCAGCCGCTACGCCCGTTTCAGGTCGTTTCTGTTCCGTCCCCGTGCGGTGGCCGCCTACCTCGCGGATCTCTTTGCCGCGAGGGCAAGCCGCCACCTTGGCCATAATCCGGCAGGGGGCTGGGCAGTCTTGGCGATGCTGGCCCTGGGAATGCTCGTGTGCGTGAGCGGTGTCGTGGTGCTGGGGGCCGAGGAATCCCACGGGGCGCTGAAAGGCCTTGCTGAACACCCGCTCAGCGCAATGGCCCGGGAACTCCACGAGTCGCTTTCGTGGTTGATGTTCGCTCTGGTATTGGCGCACCTGGGCGGTGTCGTGATCGAGAGCCGGGCGCACCGGGAGAATCTGTCCAAGGCCATGCTCACCGGCTGCAAGGTTGGCGGTCCCCGCGACGGAATCGCCTCTTCGCACCGGCTCGTCGCCATCGCCATGCTGGTATGCGTGGCAGCCGGTGCCGCCTGGTTTCTTCATTGGCGGTTGATCGCCCTGCCCGGCACGGCGTACCTCCCGTTCATCGGCAAGCGCTTGCCGGACAACCAGGCATGGCGCACCGAATGCGGCAGCTGTCACACGACATATCATCCGACTTTGCTCCCGGCCCGGTCGTGGAAGGCGCTGATGGATCGGCAGCACGACCACTTCGGAGAAGATCTGGGGCTCGACGAGGCGACGGTCGCCGGGATCCTCGATTTCCTTCAGAAGTACTCCGCCGAGACGGGAATGACCGAGCCCGCCTACAAGATCAACAGATCGATTCCTTCAGACCAGACGCCACTGCGCATTACGGACACCGGCTACTGGCTCGCTAAACATCAGAATATTGGCGACCGGGCCTGGAAGCACTCCAAGGTAGGCTCGAAAGCCAATTGCGGAGGGTGCCATCTCGACGCCGAACAGGGTACCTACGAGGATGCCGCAATGCGGCTGCCGCGATAGGGGCCGCTTGCCCCCGTTGCTGCTCAAGGCACGAGCACTGCAGCGCCGGTGACGCGCCCCTCGCGCAGCCGCGCAAGGGCCTCGTTGGCCTGATCGAGCTTCAGCACTTCCGTCGTCGTTGTCACCGGCACGCGGGGCGCGAGCGCGAGGAACTCCTCGCCATCACGCCGGGTGAGATTCGCGACCGAGCGCACGGTGCGCTCGCCCCACAACAGGTCATAGGGAAATGCCGGGATCTCGCTCATGTGTATGCCGGCGCACACGACCGTGCCGCCTTTTGCCGTTGCGCGCAGCGCGGCCGGAACGAGCGACCCCACGGGTGCGAACAGGATCGCCGCGTCGAGCGGCTCGGGCGGCGTCGACGTCGAGTCGCCCGCCCACTCCGCGCCGAGCTCGCGGGCGAAGCGCTGCGCGGCGGTGTCGCCGGGACGCGAGAACGCGAACAACCGCCGGCCCTGATGACGGGCGACCTGCGCAACGATGTGTGCGGCGGCGCCGAATCCGTAAATGCCGAGCCGCTTGGCATCCCCCGCCAGGACGAGCGAACGGTAGCCGATCAGGCCTGCGCAGAGGAGCGGCGCTGCCGCCGCGTCATCGAACTCCTTCGGGATCGCAAAGCAGTAGCGCGCGTCGGCGACGGTGTACTCCGCATAGCCGCCGTCGAGGTGGTAGCCGGTGAAGCGGGCCTCATCGCACAGATTTTCGCGCCCGGCGGCACAATAACGGCAGGAGCCGCACGTGTAGCCGAGCCAGGGAACGCCGACACGCTCCCCGAGCGCGAAGCGCTCGACACCCGCGCCCTTCTCCACCACCGTGCCGACGATCTCGTGGCCGGGAACGACCGGCATCTTCCCCTGCGGGAGATCGCCGTCCACCACGTGCAGGTCGGTGCGGCAGACGCCGCAGGCGCGCACCTTGATCAGCAACTGTCCGAGCCCGGGCCGCGGAGCGGGGAGATCGGCCATCCGCAGCGCTGTGCGCGGCGCGGCGAGCTGCATCGCCTTCATTTATTCTTGGGGTCGGCGCGGGCGTGACGCTGCAGAAAACGCACGATCTCCCCGGTCTCGAGCACCGGCACCGTCCTTAGACTCTCCACGCCCACCACGGTGTTCGCCCACGCCATGTGCCGCTTCATGCGCTCGACCACCGCGGGCCACTCCCGCCGTATGTGCTGGCGGGGATCGGGGAGCGCGTGGCACTGGGTGCAGGCGATCATATACATCTTTCCCGCCTCGTTCTTGAGGGCGGGATCGCGCAGATCCATTTCCTTCTGCCCGTGCTTGCCCAGGTACTGTGTGAGCACGGCGGCTTCCTGCTCGGTCGGCGCCTCGACGTTATCCATCATCTCCTTCATGAGCGTCCCCAGGTTGCCCTTGCCCTGCATGCGCCAGACCATGCGCAGGGCGACGATCGTCCAGCGGTCCGCCGTGTGCATCCGGGGATTGGGCAGATAGTGGCATTGCACGCAATAGCGCGCGGTGAGGCGCGCGCCCTCGGACTGCGGCTCCGGCAGCTCGCGCGGCTCGATCGAGCGTGGGAGGATGCGCTCCAGCATTCTGCCGTGCGGGCTCTGCGACCAGAGGTATTGCGCACGCGCGACGCGCCCTCCCGGTGCGTCCGCATCGCGGGAGGAAGCCCCGGTATTCGCGGCATCGGCGGCAGCAGCCGGCGCATGGAATGCGATCACGGTCAGCGCCACGGCGAGCGACCGCATGGACGGCTGGAAAGCGCTCACGGCGCCTATCTTATCAGCGCATGAAAAAGCGCATTCCCTGCGCGAGCAGGACGACGGCGATGACGAAAAGGACCCAGCGCAGAAGTCGATGGTAGGTCTCGGCGCTGACCCAGCGCCGCACGCGGGTGCCGACCCACATCCCCGCGAGCGCCACGAGAGTGAGCGGCACGTTCGCAACGACCGCGGCAAGACTGATCTCGCCCGCAATGCCGAGGGTCGCTGCCTGCATCACCTTGCCGCCGAGGAAGCACAGATTGAGCATCTGCGTCATCGCCATTGTCTCCAGCCCGAGCAGCATGAAGTAGATGAGGAGCGGCGGAAGCGAGTTGTTGACGCTTCCCGAGAAGAAACCGCCGGTCAGCCCGAACACGCCGGCGGAGAGCCGCGGCCGGCGCGCCAGCCAGCTCCAGTCGAGTCGGGCGAGCCGCTGCTGGTAGAGATAGGCAAAGATTGCGATCGCGAGCAGCAGCCGGACCGGCTCCTGCGGCGCGACGATGAGAAAACCCGCGCCCAGCCCGGAACCGACGAGCACCCATGCGGCGACTGGCCAGTAGCGCCCGATGCTCGCGCTCCAGTTGCCGCCGTGGACGACGCTGATCACGTTGACCGTGAAATTCGGCAGCAGGTTGAGAATGATCGCGGTCTTGACCTCGGTCAGCACGCCCAGCAGGGGGGTCGAGATTGCCGGAAACCCGAATCCCAGCGCGCCCTGGGTGACGCCCGCCGCGAACAGCACGGCGGCAGCCGCGGCCCACAGCGACGGGGACAGGACGAGAGCGGATTCCACCTAGAGGGTGTGCGACCGGTCGCCCTGCGTGAACCCGCGCAACGGCACGGCCACTCCCTTGCCGAACGCGATTACCTTGAACAGCTCGCCCATTTCGGACGGCGAGAGCAGGGTATTTGCCTGCGCCGCGAGCGGTGCATAGGCTGCGGCATCGGTCGCCGGCGTCTCGGAAAGGACGTCGGTGATCCCGCAGTTCACCAGGAACTGCGCCTGCGTGGCATAGCCGATGAGATCGAGGCCTCGTTCCCGCCCCACCTGCGCGAGCGCCGAAAAATCGAGGTGCGTCGTGATGTCCTGCAGGCCGGGAAGGAAAAACGGATCGTCGTGCGCGCGGTGCCGGTAATGGCACATCAAGGTGCCCAGCGCGCGCTGCGGATGATAGTACTCGTGGCGCGGAAATCCGTAATCGATGAACAGCGCGACGCCATGCGCGAGCGCCGCGCCGACGCTGCTGACAAAGCCGCGCGCGACGAGCTGGATCTCGGTGCGGTAGCCGTCCACCGGAAAGCACGCCGGATCGGGCTCGACCGGCGCGCGCCCCGAGGGTCGCGCCGACCACTTGAAGCCCCCATGCGCCAAGGCTGCACCGAGCTCGACGATGCGCGAGCCCTGCCGCTCGAACACGTGGACCGGCATGGCGTCGAGCACTTCGTTGCCGATGACGATGCCCGAGAACGACGGCGGCAGCTGGTTCAGCCACGCCACCCGGTCGAGCAACCGCGGTGCGCGCCGGGCGAGCGTGTCCCGGCTCCGGTCGCGCAGGTCCGGGGACAGCTCCAGGATCAGGTAGCGCTGCGGCGGGCAACCGAGCTGCTCGAGCTCGGTGAGCAGGTCGGCGGCGAGCGCACCGCTCCCGGCTCCAATCTCGAGGATCTCGTTGAAGCCGAGCGCTGCGAGCTGTGCAATCTGCCGCGCCAGCGTGCGCCCGTAAAGGGAGGAGATCTCGGGCGCGGTGACGAAATCGCCGTCGCGCCCGAGCTTGCGGGCACCCGCCATGTAATAGCCCAGGCCGGGCGCGTAGAGGGCGAGCTCCATGTAGCGCGCGAACGCGACCCAGCCGCCGCCGCGCCGGATCTCGCCGGCGATGAGCCGCACGAGCTTTTCGCTCAACGCGGCCGCCTCCGGGGACGGTGCAGGCAGCTCCGCGCGCAGCGAGGTCGTGGCCAACCGGGAAATCACAGGGGATGGACTACAATTCTACACGCTGACAGCCAGACGCGACGTGCGCATGGAACAAACGCTGCAGGGCAAGGTGGTGCTCGTCACCGGCGGTGCGCGGCGCGTCGGCGCCGCGATCTGCCGGCGGCTGCACGCCGCGGGCGCAGGCCTGCTCCTGCACTATCGCTCCGCCGCGCTGGAAGCACGCGCGCTGCAGGTGGAGTTGAGCGCGCGCCGCGCTGACTCGGTGGCGCTGGCCCAGGCCGACCTCCTCAAGTTGACTGCCGGCTCGCAGCTCGTCAAGGCGGCGCTCAAGCACTTCGGCAGGCTCGATGCGCTCGTCAACAATGCTTCGAGCTTTTATGCCACCGCGATCGGCGAGATCACCGAGCAGGCGTGGGACGACCTCATTGGAACGAACCTCAGGGCGCCGCTGTTTCTCGCGCAGGCCGCGGCCCCGGAATTGAAGAAGAATCACGGCTGCATCGTCAACCTGATCGACATTCACGCAGAGCTCCCGATGAGGAACCATGCCGTCTACACTGCGGCCAAGGGCGGACTGGCGGCGCTCACGCGCGCGCTCGCGCGCGATCTGGGCCCCGAGGTGCGGGTGAACGGAATAGCCCCGGGCACCATCCTGTGGCCGGAGGACGAGACCTGGCGCGACGAAGTGGCCCGTCAGCGCATCATCAACCAGACCGCGCTCAAGCGCATCGGCGAGCCCGAGGACATCGCGCGCGCAGTACAATTCCTGCTGGTGGACGCGCCGTATATCACCGGCCAGATCATCGCGGTTGACGGTGGAAAAAGCGTCAGCCTCTGACGGCGGCGCGCCACTCATTGACGAAGAAGGTTATGGAAACGACCGCAATACGCGTAGTGCCCCGCAGCATCCGGGAGCGCAAGGAATCGTACGAAGCCGGGAAGCTCACGAAGCGCCTGCGCCGCCTGGCAGGGGAGGCGATCGCCGATTACGGCATGATCGCGGACGGGGACAAGGTGATGGTGTGCCTGTCGGGCGGCAAGGACAGCTACGCGTTGCTCGACGTCCTGATGTATCTGCGCGCCCATGCGCCGATCCGATTCGATCTGGTCGCGGTGAACCTCGACCAGAAGCAGCCCGGGTATCCGGCGCACGTGCTGCCCGATTACCTGACGCGCCTGGGCGTGCCGTTTCGCATCGAGGAGCAGGACACCTACAGCACCGTGAAACGCGTCATCCCCGAAGGGAAGACGATGTGCTCGCTGTGCTCGCGGCTGCGCCGCGGGGTGCTCTATCGCGTGGCGGGCGAGCTCAATGCGACCAAGATCGCGCTGGGGCACCACCGCGACGACGCGCTCGAGACGTTTCTGCTCAATCTCTTCTACAGCGGGCAGCTGAAGGCGATGCCGCCAAAGCTGCGCTCCGACGACGGCCGGCACGTCGTCATCCGGCCGCTCATCTATTGCGAGGAGAAGGATCTCGCCGCGTACGCGCAGCTGAAGCAGTTCCCGCTCATTCCGTGCAATCTCTGCGGCTCGCAGGACAACCTCAAGCGCAACGAGATGAAGGCGCTGCTGCGCGAGTGGGAAAAGCGCAATCCCGGGCGGGTCGAGACCATGCTGAACAGCCTGAGGCATGTGCGCCCATCGCACCTCCTTGACCGGGACGCTTTCGATTTTGACCGCCTGCCCCCCAGTCGAACTGCAGCCGACGCTGAGCTGTAATCCACTGAATTAAAGGTAGTTTAGTGCTCTGCCCGCTTGAGCACGGCCCGGATTGAGAATCGTTGTCATTCATATTTTGTCAAATTAATCTTGTCATGCTAGTCTCTCAATCACCATGAACTGCGCTCAACGTCTCGTCGCGCTCTTCGGCAGTCAGGCCGAAGTCGCGCGCCGGCTGCGGCTGGACCGCGCGGTGGTCAGCAACTGGGTCAAGCTGGGCTACGTGCCTGCGCGCTGGGCGATGGAAGTCGAAGCGCTCACGTCGGGCGGGGTCAGCGCGGTCGAAGTCCTGAACGAAGCCAACACGCGCAAGCCGTTGAAGCTCAAATCGCGGCCGGACGGGGAAAGCCTGTTCGGTTCGCCTCTTACAGGGAAAGACAACATGAATACTTACGCGCCAGCCAAACGCATCACCTCCTTCCATCCGCCACAACGCACGCTGATGGGCCCGGGGCCGACCGAGATCCACCCGCGCGTCCTCACCACCATGAGCCAGCCGGCGATCGGCTACCTCGACCCGGTCTTCATCGAGATGATGGAGGAGCTGAAAGCGCTCCTGCGCTACGTTTATCAGACCAAGAATCCGCTGACGTTCCCGATCTCGGGCCCGGGTTCGGTCGGCATGGAGTATTGCTTCGTCAACCTCGTCGTGCCCGGGGACAAGGTGATCGTGTGCCGCAACGGGGTCTTCGGCGGCCGCATGATCGAGAACGTCGAGCGCATGGGCGGCATCCCGGTGGTCGTGGAAGACAAGTGGGGCGAGCCGGTGGACCCCAACAAGCTCGAGGATGCGCTCAAGAAGAATCGCGACGCGCGCGTCGTCGCTTTCGTGCACGCCGAGACTTCGACCGGCGTGCAATCGGATGCGCAGGCGCTGGTTGCGATCGCGCATCAGCACGATGCGCTCACGATCGTGGACGCCGTGACCTCGCTTGGCGGCTCGCCGGTGCTGGTCGATGAGTGGAAAGTGGACGCGATCTACTCGGCAAGCCAGAAGTGCCTGTCGTGCACGCCGGGGCTCTCGCCGGTTTCGTTCTCCGAGCGCGTGGTCGACTATGTGAAATCGCGCAAGGACAAGATCCATTCCTGGTTCATGGACATGAATCTGCTGCTCGGCTACTGGGGCGCCACCACCCGCACCTATCACCATACCGCGCCGACCAATGCCCTCTTCGCCCTGCACGAGGCGCTGCTGCTGGTCCACGAGGAAGGGATCGAGAACGCCTGGGCGCGGCACCGGCGGCACCACACGGCGCTCAAGGCCGGGCTCGAGGCGATGGGGCTCATGTTCCTGGTGAAGTCCGAGCACCAGCTGCCGCAGATGAACGCAGTGCTCTGCCCCGAGGGCGTGGACGAGGCCAAGGTGCGTCGGACGTTGCTGACGGAATTCAATCTCGAGATCGGCGCCGGGCTGGGACCCCTGGCCGGCAAGATCTGGCGTTTCGGGCTGCTGGGCTATTCCTGCCGGCCCGACAACGTCATGCTGTGTCTCTCCGCGCTCGGCTCGGTGCTCGAGGACCTGGGCTATCCCGTCCACGTGGGCGAAGCGGAAGCCGCAGCGCATGCTGCGTACGCCGCGATGCACGCCAAGGCGGCGCAGGCCAAGGCCAGGCCCCGGTCAAAAGCGGTGGCCTGACCGGCACAGCCCTCTTTTTACAGGGAAAAGGGGCAGTGAGTTAGTGTTCACTTCGGCCCGGGCTAGGATAGGCCGAGCCGCTGCCAGATGGTCGAGGTGAGTCCGGCCTGGTTGAGCGTATAGAAATGCAGCCCGGGCGCCCCCGCCTGCAGCAGGTCGTCGCACAGGCGGGTGACGATGTCGAGCCCGTAGGAGCGGATCGACGCCGTGTCGTCCCGGAAGCTTTCCAGCCGCAGCCGCAGCCAGCGCGGGATCTCCGCGCCGCACGCGTCCGAGAAACGCGCGAGCTGCGCGAAATTTCCGATCGGCATGATGCCGGGAACGATCGGAATCGTGATGCCCGCCGCCTCGCACTCGTCCACGAAGCGGAAATAGGCTTCGGTATTGTAGAAATACTGGGTGATCGCTGCGTTGGCACCCGCCTCGACCTTGCGCTTGAAGTGGCGGATTTCGTCGGCGGCCGAGCGTGTCTCGGGGTGAAACTCGGGATAGCAGGCCACCTCGATCTTGAACCAGTCGCCCGTGGTCTCGCGGATGAAGGCGACGAGCTCGTTCGCGTAGCGCAGTTCGCCGAGCGAGGCGAGCCCCGAGGGGAGGTCGCCGCGCAGCGCCACGATGTGCCGGATGCCGTGGCTGCGGTAGCGCTCGATCTGGGCCTTCAGGTCGGCGCGGGAGGACGCGACGCAGGAGATGTGCGGCGCCGCCTCGAAGCCGGCCGCGCGGATCTCGAGCACCGTCTCCAGCGTGCCTTCGCGCGTGGAGCCGCCGGCGCCGTAGGTGCAGGAGAAGTACTTCGGCTTCAGTTGCCCGAGCTGCTTCCAGGTCGCGCGCAGCCGCTCCTTTCCCTCCGCGGTCTTGGGGGGGTAGAACTCGAAGCTGAACGTGCGCTCGTGCCTTTTCTGCGACCGCATTCCGCCCTCATCGCTAGTATCGATAGTGGTCCGGCTTGTACGGGCCGTCGATATTGACGCCGATGTAGCGGCACTGCTCCTCGGTCATGACCGTCAGCTCGGCGCCGATCTTCTTGAGATGGAGCCGCGCCACGCGCTCGTCGAGCTGCTTGGGCAGCACGTAGACTTTCTTCTGGTACTTGCCGGCGCTACCGAAGAGCTCGATCTGGGCCAGCACCTGGTTGGTGAAGGAGTTCGACATGACGAAGCTCGGATGCCCCGTGGCGCAGCCCAGGTTCACCAGCCGTCCTTCCGCGAGCACGATCAGGCGCTTGCCGTCAGGGAAGATGACGTGGTCCACCTGCGGCTTGATGTTGTCCCATTTGTATTGCTTGAGCCCGGCGATGTCGATTTCGGAATCGAAATGCCCGATGTTGGCGACGATCGCGTTGTGCTTCATGCGCTTCATGTGCTCCAGCGTGATGACGCGGAGGTTCCCCGTCGCGGTGACGAAGATGTCCGCCTTGTCGGCCGCGTAGTCCAGCGTCACCACGCGGTAGCCTTCCATCGCCGCCTGCAGGGCGCAGATCGGGTCGATCTCGGTCACCCACACCGCCGCGCCCAGCCCGCGCAGCGACTGCGCGCAGCCCTTGCCGACGTCGCCGTAGCCGGCGATCAACGCGACCTTGCCCGCGATCATCACGTCGGTCGCGCGCTTGATGCCGTCCACGAGCGACTCGCGGCAGCCGTAGAGATTGTCGAATTTCGACTTGGTCACCGAGTCGTTGACGTTGATCGCGGGGAAGGGCAGCCGCCCCTCCTTCTCCATCTGGTAGAGCCGGTGCACGCCCGTGGTCGTCTCCTCGGTGACGCCCTTGATGCCCGCCTGGATGCGCGAGTAGAAGCCCGGCTTTTCCTTGAGCCGCTTGCGGATCGCGCTGTAGAGCACCGTTTCCTCCTCGTTGGCCGGCCGCGAGACGAGCGAGGGATCCTTCTCCGCGCGGGTCCCGAGCGTCGCGAGGAGCGTCGCGTCGCCGCCGTCATCGAGGATCATGTTCGGCGTGCCGCCGTCCGCCCACTCGAAGATGCGATGGGTGAACGCCCAGTACTCTTCGAGCGTTTCGCCCTTGTAGGCGAACACCGGCACCCCGGCAGCGGCGATCGCGGCAGCCGCGTGGTCCTGGGTGGAGAAGATGTTGCATGAGGCCCAGCGCACCTCCGCCCCGAGCTTGACCAGGGTCTCGATCAGCACCGCAGTCTGGATCGTCATGTGCAGCGATCCCGCGATTCGAGCGCCCTTCAAGGGCTGCCTGCCCCGGTATTCCTCGCGCAGCGCCATCAGACCGGGCATCTCGGTCTCGGCAATCGCGATTTCCTTGCGCCCGAAGTCCGCCTGGCGCAGATCGGCAACGTGATAGTCGCTGGTTCTGGTATTCATTCTTTCTCCAGTTCCTGATTCAGTTGTAGGGGAGCACGAGGGGGGATATTCGCTCGTTCCAGCCACCCCACAAAAGCAAAGCGCTCGCATCGTTTCCGATGCGAGCGCCGTTGATTGGTGCTGAGCCTGGCCGGATTTCCGGTCGCAACGCTCCTCAGCGAGAGCGATTATAGCGCAACGGGTCCCCGCGCCGCCACCCGGCCGTCCTTCGGCTATCTTCCGGCGTCGGCCTTGAGCGCCGCGGCCTTGTCCGTGGCTTCCCAGCTGAACTCGGGCTCATCGCGCCCGAAGTGGCCGTAGGCCGCGGTCTTGAAATAGATCGGGCGCAGCAGGTCGAGGGCCTGGATGATGCCCTTGGGCCGCAGGTCGAAGTGCTTCTCGACCAGCTGCGCGATGCGCACATCGGGGATCGTGCCGGTGCCGAAGGTCTCGACGAAGACGCTCACCGGCCGCGCGACGCCGATCGCATACGCGACCTGGATCTCGCATTTCCGCGCGAGTCCCGCCGCGACGACGTTCTTGGCCACGTGGCGCGCCGCATAGGCGGCCGAGCGGTCCACTTTCGAGGGGTCCTTGCCCGAGAATGCGCCGCCGCCGTGGCGCGAGTAGCCGCCATAGGTGTCGACGATGATCTTGCGGCCGGTCAGGCCCGTGTCGCCCTGCGGACCGCCGATCACAAAGCGGCCGGTCGGATTGATGAGAAAGCGCGTCTCCTTGCTGATCATGTTCTTCGGCAGCACCGGCTTCACGATCTCCTCGATCACGCCCTCGGTGAGCGGCTCGTGGGAGATGTCCTCCGCGTGCTGGGTCGAGATGACGATGGTGTCGATGTGGTGCGGCCTGCCGTTCACGTAACGCACCGAGACCTGCGACTTGGCGTCCGGCCGCAGCCACGGCAGCCTACCGTCCCTGCGCACCTCGGCATGGCGCTCCATCAGGCGGTGCGCGTAGAAGATCGGCATCGGCATCAGTTGCGGCGTCTCGTCGCACGCGAAGCCGTACATCAGGCCCTGGTCGCCCGCTCCCTGCTCGAGATCGAGGCCCTTGCCCTCGTCCA
>DATBKZ010000043.1:0-88858 GCA_036555615.1 Burkholderiales bacterium
TGCGGATTCAACCGACCGACGCAACGCATTGGCCAAATCGTTCGGCTGGAGTTTCATAGTCCAGCGTTTTCCGCGGCCGTTCATTTAACCGCCTGGCCACTGCATTCAGCTGCGCCTGCGAGTGAACCGACAGATCCGTCCCCTTCGGGAAGTACTGTCTCAGTAGTCCGTTGGTGTTCTCGTTGGAACCACGTTGCCAGGGGTTCTGCGGATCACAGAAGTAGACTTTGATGTCGGTCGCCAACGTGAAGCGCTTGTGCTCGGCCATCTCTTTACCTCGATCCCAGGTGAGGGACTGGTAGAGCTCGCGCGGTAAGCTGTGCGCATGCTTGATCAGCGCGTTGATCACCGTCTCGGTGTCCTTGCCGCCGACCTGGGCCAGCATGACGTAGCGCGTGTGGCGCTCGACGAGCGTCGCGATCTGGCTGTTGTGGCTGCCGAAGAGCAGGTCACCTTCCCAGTGACCCGGCACCGCCCGGTCTTCAACCGAGGCTGGGCGCTCACGGATCGATACGGTGTCGGTGATCCTGCCATGATCATCGCTCTTCTGCGTGTGATGACGCGAGCGACGCATCGCGCGTGTGCGCCTCAAATGCCCCAAGAGCTCCTTCTTCAAGGCCCCTCGCGCCTGGATGAAGAGGCTGCGGTAGATCGTCTCGTGGGACACCTGGTAGTTCTCATCGCCTGGGAATTTGCGCTTGAGCCACCCGGCAATCTGCTCGGGCGACCACTCGAGCTGGAGCTTCTCGGCCACGATGCGCGCCAGCGCACGGTTCTGCACTAGTCTACAGATCTTGGGGCGGCGCGCCCGATCCCGCGCCGCCTCGTCGGCCTCGCCCGCCCGGTAACCTCGCCGGCCACCGTTGCGTCTGATCTCGCGGCTCACGGTGGAGGATGCCCGACCCAGTAGGGCCGCAATTGAACGTAGCGACCGACCGGCGGCCACACCACGCGATATCTCTTCGCGTTCCGAGAGGGTCAGCGCAAGCCGGGAGCGTTTTCTTTGTGGCGGACGTATGCCGCCGGATTCCTGGAGGATACGTTGTACCGATGAATGACGCCTCTCAAACAGCTGGGCTATGCTCTCCAATGAATCGCCTTTTTGCCAGCGATCCCACATCAACGCCTTCTGAGCGTCCGTGTAGTAGATCCTCGGTCTCTGCTTCATTTGCAACATCCTCCCTCCGTCATCAGAGAATAGAATGTTGCGTTGACCAGTTGAAACCGCAGCCAAGAGCTGCCGCTTACGGCGTTGCCTAAGGCAGCGCATTCGTGGGCAAAGACATTGCTCTAAGCCGGAGAATCACGTTCTTCGCGCAGGTCCTCCGGAATTACAAACGCATACCTAGGTCCGACCCGGAACTTGGGCCGTTTCGATGGGTAATCAAATTGGGATCGCGCGGGTCGTGCACCACCTCGGCCACGCGCTCAGTGAGCTTGAGGTGTCGGTCAACCTCACGCAGCAGCTGCCCCCCGTCGCTTGAGATCGCCCCACTGCTGAAATCGACCTGCAGCTTGCGCCGCACCAGGTCGGCAAACTCAACTCGGTCGCGGAACAATCCGTCATTGGCGTATCCTCAGCGCAATCAGTCCAAAGCAACTGATTTTAGGGCGGTACAGTACGGATACGCCGACCTAATTTCGCAGGTGCGATGAAACGTTCAGGTTAGAATTGGCCCTTTCGCGCCATCAAGGGAGGACTATCATGCCGTTGCACAGTCTCGCCTATCTCCTTCTGGTCTCGCTTTTCATTGTTGCCAACGGCGGTACAGATGCCGGTGCAGCGGAAAAGGTGGGTGTCGTCCTCATGCACGGCAAGACGGGCACCGCCATGCCAAGATCACCGGTTGGGCAATTGCGCACCACGCTCGAGTCCGCGGGATTCATGGTGGAAACACCGCAAATGCCATGGTCGAGCGGACGCATGCTCGCGAGCGACTACGAAGCGTCGATGAACGAAATCGACGAGGCGGTAAAGACACTCAGGGCTGCCGGGGCCACCCGCATCGTCGTCGGCGGTACCAGCATGGGCGCCAATGCGGCACTGGGTTACGGTGCACGACGCGATGGCATCGCCGGGATTCTTGCGCTCGCGCCGGGACATACCCCCGATTCGATCGAATTCCAGTCCGCCGTCGACTCCGACTACAAGCGGGCGAAGGACATGGTGGCCGCGGGGAAGGGCGCCGAGAGTGCCGATTTCAAGGACGTCAACCAGGGACGGCGGTCGACCATAACGACAACGGCGGCAATCTACCTTAGCTGGTTCGACCCCGAAGGCTCGGCGGCGATGCCGAAGAACACCGCGAGACTGAAGCCGGGAGTGGCTCTGCTATGGCTCGTCGGGGACAAGGACCCGATGGCGCGCCGCGGCGAGGCCTATGCCTACGCCCAGGCACCGAAGAATCCGAAGAGCGCCTATGTGGTGATCGACAGCAACCATCGCGATACGCCGATCGACGGTGCTAATAAAATCGTGGAGTGGCTGAAGGCGCTGTAGGCGTGACGCCGAAATTTGGTACGAAGGGAGCGGAAGCAACCGGAGCGGCCATGGAGGAAGCGAAATGGCCGAAGCGTTCGGGTACTCGGGCGCCACCAACGATTGTTAGCGATTGTTCGGGCCAGGCCCAAGTTCCCGCGACTGTATGTGAACGTTCGACGTCCGCGTCGGGTCGCAAGCCGACATACTCGGATGGCTGTTGACGGCCACGACCGGACATTGAGGGTAGTCACATAAATATGGGATTCCTGTCGAAAACGCTTTCCGTCAGGATGCAACGCGGTTGACACGCGGCCGCTCAACGTCTCCACAGTGCAAGAAGCGCCTAATTTCCGAGGAGGGATGGAAACCCGGGCAAGCCGGGGAGCTAATAAGCCGACATGTCGGAAGCCCAATATCCGTTAGGCATCGCACACAGGAGCCCACGATGAAAAAGAGCTCCCCCCTACTGGTAGCGCTGTTGTTGTTGGTTTGCGCTGGATTGCCGGCTTGCGGTACCACTGGAAAGACATCACCGTTTGTCCTCACTTTGGACCTGCCTAAGGGTCAGAAGATCGTCTCCGACGTTCGCGTCGCATCCGCAGCGATGGATCCAGACGCAGCGATTCTCCACTTCGTCCCCCCTGTCAAGCCATGGGGCAAGTTTGAGCCCGATGATTTGAGAAATTTCGAGCAGTCCCTGCGCGACACAATAACCACACAGCTACCGGCAACGGTTCGATCCACCGGACCCAGGTTGGATGTTCACGTGATGATTCGGCGCTATATGGTCGCCGCGAGCAATACAGGCGGCGCCGTCCTGGCTAGCGTGACATGGGCAGCAACTGACGCCGAAGGAAAACTGATTTACCAGGAGCAGTTCTACGCATCAGAGGCCGTTTCTTGGATCTGGACACCCGGACTTCTCAAGGAGTCTGTCAACAAGTCCATCGTCCGCAGGATCGCAACAACCTCACTTGAACTAGCCACCGGCCCGGATGCCGAAAAAAACCGACCGACAACTTTTGACAACACCTACAAGTCTCTTGAGGAAGCAGTCTCACGACTTCCGCAGGTTATGTGGTCAGCGCACCCTCCGGTGTTTGTGGGCCCTTTCAATGTGGGACAAAGGCCAGAAGTGTCGAGGGTTGATTGGATGGTGGTTAAACTGTCGCAAGATTTCGACTGGCAAGGATACTTGGGAAAACTCTACACCAACCACCGGACAGCATCCACCACGACACCAGTCAGTGATCTTGCCTATCAACCTACCAAGGCGGCTCTAGAGCGACGCAAGCGGGAAACAACTGCCTCAATTGCTGCTCTCAGTGTTTCGGTCGCCGCTCCCGGTGTTTCGGCAAGCGCCTACCCCCGCCGACTGACGGGCGAAGAACTCGTCGAACATGTCAGGAACGCGGGAAAGGTTAACGTCATGGCCCCGATGGACTTGGTGTCGATTGCGTTCCAGCGATCGAATACTTTCCACATTATCTACCGGAGCCGCAATTCTCCCGCCGGCGAGCTCCAGCGCGGCACGTATTCGTTCAACCCCGACCGAGATCAGGTCTGCCTCCGGCTTATTGATCGAAGCAATTTCGTCGCCGGTTCGCCGCATTCGGAGTGGATGGAAGACTGCTTCCGCGTGTCGCAGACCGACGAAAAGACGTATTCTCTGAAGACCGTTAAAGGCGATTACAGCTTCAGTTACGCCGTGCGGTAAGTACAAGATAACGCGCGCGGGTCAACTCTCAATCAACTGTCGGCTTCGGGTCGGTTAGCGACCGTTGGCCAGCAGCGCAGACTTTGGCTCCCTTCCAAGGAAACGAGCCAGAAGCTCAATGTCGTGACGCAACAGCGGGAGCCCTGGAACAAGGGAAAGCTCGTCGGCCAGAAGTCCCCGTTCAAACTCAAGGAGATCTGGGCAATCCGCATACGGCTGCAAATCGCCAAATGCGCTCGGGACCTTGCCCTGTTCGACTTGGCTATCGACAGCAAGCTAAGGGCCTGTGACTTGGTGAGACTTCGGGTGCGCGACGTGTCGCATGGTGATCGCGTCGCCGCTCGAACGATGGTCATGCAGCAAAAGACCCAGCGCCCCGTACAGTTTGAGATCACGGAGCACACGCGGGAGGCAGTGGCGAAGTGGATTGATCACGCGAAGCTGAAGTCGGAGGACTTTCTTTTCCCCAGTCGGTTGCATGAGTCAGCTCACCTGTCGACCCGGCAGTACGCGCGTATCGTCGACGGCTGGGTGCACGAGATTGGCTTAGATCCAACTGCCTACGGCACGCACACGCTGCGACGCACCAAGGCGTCTCTGATCTACAGGCGGACGAAGAACCTTAGGGCCGTCCAGCTTCTGCTGGGTCACACCAAACTGGAGAGCACGGTTCGGTATCTGGGGATCGAAGTGGACGACGCCTTGGAGATGGCCGAGCAAACGGAAGTGTAGCAATTGCGCCAGGGGGCGGCCGTCTTGCTAGACGGTCGCTTACCGGCCAGAAGCGGTCATTCACCTGGCCCGGGATTGCAGCCTATTCTGGATATTCCTGCGTGCTTCGCAGCCTATCCTGGCCGCTGAATGCCACAACAACGTCATAACAGCCTGATTTCCGGGGAAGGATGACAACCGCGACAGCGCGGGTGTCTAATTAACCGACATTTCGGAAGTTCACTATACGTTAGACGGCTCGGGCCCAGGTTCTGGAATCGACCAAGCAATGGCCGAGGCGATCGCAATTCTCAAGGATTATGACCCGACAGTCCTCGCTGCATACTTTGGCAGCGTGCTCCTCGTGGCTTGGTTCGGTTGCTGGTTGGGCACGCGGACTGCCTTGCGCCGCAGCCTTACATGGCGGCAACGGGCAGTGATTGGGGTTCTAGCTGGAGCTGGAGCGTCAGTAGTATTTCATCCTATTCATCTGATGGTCCTGATTGGCGGCTTCCTGGACACCGGCAAGGTCTGGGCTGCAGTTGAAGCAATTCTGCTGTTCGGACTAATGGGCGCAGTTGCCGCTTTGTTTCAATTGGGTGTCTTGTACGTTTGGAGGCGTGCGCATCAGATGAGAGGACGTGCCGTCTAACATGGAAATGGAGCCGTCGGGCCTATGCGCCTTCGCCTCCATATGCCCACTCAAAGTGCTTCCGGGCGCCTCGGCCCGCGGCTCATTTCCTTTCCGTTAGCCTTCAGTACCCTCGTGCGAATGCGTCGCTTCTGCACGCGCAGCCGGATACGCTCCCACACTCAGGACGGCATTTGGCATGCAGGGCACGCGACGCGCCCACTTCGCATGCTCCATCGCTCTAGCATGCGCCGCAGCTCCCTCGCGCTCGCCTGCCCCATCGGAAATGCCAGCGCCATTGCCCCGGTCCATGCCACTACCCCGCATCATCCAGGGCGCGCCGCTATCGGCTTCGGCAGCGCAACAGAACGGGCGCCGTGGTTCTAATATCCCCCTTCACGCGCACTAGTTGGCTTGAGTACTCGCACGAGTCAGCGCAGTATCGTTCTATGACCGCAGCCTCAATTCGAAGGCAGTACTTTGTGGCCGCGCCCAAGGCTAACCCCGGCCTCCACGCGGACGCGCAGCATTTCGGGGCGCGCCGGTGAGGCCGATACGTTAGGCCCCATGATCCGAGCCCGCCCCGCCTTTCTTGCCATGTCGCTAACTAAGGGCGGTTGCGCGAGTTCGACGGCGGTGCTTCAACCCAGCCAATCTGTCAAGTAAATTGACCATTGCCGCCGGACCTAAATAGATCGGGGAGAATGCCGACGTGCGGTTGAGACGCGTCACTACGCTCGCGGTGCTATTTGCGTTCGGATGTGCATCGGCTCCCAAAGCGCCGACCCCGATCCCCGTATCCTGGGCCCAAACGCCCGGAGAACGCGGCAAGCTGACCGTGGGAAGGGTCGTCGCAATCAAGCGCTGGCGGGACTCGAACCTCGAGCGTTTGCAAAACAAGGTAGGTAACTCGGGTCCGTCGATCGCCCAATCAGTGGGGACAGCCACGGTCGAATATTTTCTCCCGGCGATCGTCCTCATCGCCGTTCCCGTCGTCCTGGGGGTCTGCGCGGTCCGGGATCGCTGTCTGGACTTCGAGCTGGCCGAAGGCAAATACGAGGTGACGCCGGATAAGAACGGCAACGTGTTCAGGCACGTTGTTAGTCTCGTCGGAAAACAGGAAGTGGCGATCAAGGATGAATTCTGGACGTATGCTGTGGGCGACTGTGTAGCGCTGCGCTACAAGCCAGACATGCTCGTACCGGCGCTTCCCGGCGAGTGTGACGCGTCATGATCCTCAAGAGTAGTTGCAGCCGCCTGAATCATTAACTCCAATTCATGTTTCCCGCCCGCCTGTCCATCGTCAGCTACAACATCTGGAACACGGAGCGCTGGGCGGCGCGCGCCGGTTACTGGGAACGTTAGACTACCGTCCGCTTTGGGTCGGAAGCGGCCGCTAAACTCGGGGCAGCGGTGAAGCGACCTATCCTTCCGTTCCTCTCACCACCCCCACCCGATCCCTCCCCCTGAGGGGGAGGGGAATACTTTGCGGGGGGAGGGGGAGGGTGGACCCGTCAGGCGGCTTCCCAGTATTCAATATTGAGCTGCACGGTTGTGCGGCCGTTGAATTCGTTGAGCGTGGGCTGGTAGACGGCGCGGATCCGGGACGGGGGGCTTTCCGGAAAATTAAAGCGAATGGCGTCAACGCTTCTTCCGCCTTGCGCAAGCGTGAGCTTGAGGTGACGTTCCCCAACCACACGTTGCGCGGTGACCTCAAACTCGTCGCAGAAGCGCGGCGCCGGAAATCCCTGTCCCCACACCGGTGCCGAGAGTTGAGAAACGGTTTCGGGAGTCAACCCCCCTGCGGGGAGCGGTCCATCAGTCTCGATGACGCGCTCGAGGTCGGCGGGCGTCAAGAGCGACCGCGCCGTCTCTTCGAATGCCTGCTGGAAGCGCTTGAAGTCCGACTCGCGCAGCGTCAGCCCGGCCGCTGCCGCATGACCGCCGAACTTGAGGATCAAGCCGGGGTGCAGCACCGCCACGCGGTCAAGCGCGTCGCGCAGATGAAGGCCCGGGATCGAGCGCCCCGATCCGCGAATTTCGCCGGGGTTCGCCCGCGCGAATGCGATGACTGGGCGATGAAAGCGCTCCTTCATCCGGCCGGCCACGATTCCGACCACTCCCTGGTGCCAGGCGGGATCGAACAGGCTCACGGTGCAGCTCTCTTCGCGCTCCCGTGACTCGATTGCCGCCATCGCCTCTTCGCGCATACCGGATTCGATCGCACGCCGCTCGCGGTTCAAGCGGTCGAGGTCGGCCGCGATGGCACGCGCGCGCTCCGCATCGTCGGTGACGAGGCATTCGATGCCGAGCGCCATATCGGTCAGACGCCCCGCGGCGTTCAACCGCGGCGCCACGATGAACCCGAGGTCGCGCGCGGTGGCGCGGGCTGCGTCCCGTCCCGCGACCTGGAACATCGCGGCGATGCCGGGCTGCATGCGGCCGGCGCGAATGCGGTTCAGCCCCTGCTGCACCAGGATGCGGTTGTTGCGATCAAGCGGAACGACGTCCGCGACGGTGCCGAGCGCGACGAGCGGCAGCAGGTCGGCGAGGTTGGGGGCCCCGCGACCGAACGCCCCGCGGTCGCGGAGCTCCGCGCGCAGGGCAAGCATGAGGTAGAACATCACGCCGACGCCGGCGAGATGCTTGCTCGGGAACGCGCAGCCGGGCTGATTCGGATTGATGATGCATGCCGCTTCGGGCAGCCGCTCCGCCGGAAGGTGGTGGTCGGTGATGAGCACCTCCATTCCCAGGCGATTTGCTTCGGCAACGCCTTCGAAGCTCGCGATGCCGTTGTCCACCGTGATCAGGATGTCGGGTCGGGATTGCGCGTGAGCGAGTCGCACGATTTCGGGAGACAGGCCGTAACCGTACTCGAAGCGGTTCGGCACCAGGTAACCGACGTCCGCGCCAAATGCGCGCAGCGCGCGCATCCCAACGGCGCAGGCCGTGGCGCCGTCGGCGTCGTAGTCGGCGACGATGAGGAGCTTCCGCCGCGCGGCTATCGCGCCCGCCAGCAGATCGGCCATATTGCGCAGATTGAGCATGGAGCCTGGTAGCGCGAGCTGCTCGAAGTCAGTGGCGAGATCGCGCGCGGAGGCGACGCCGCGGGTTGCGTAGATGCGCGCAAGGAGGGGAGGCACGCCTTCATTCACCAGACGCTCGACGTCCTCCGGGCGCGCCGCGCGCGTGATGATCGCGGGTGCGGCGTCAGGCGGCATAGACACGCAGCGGGCGCCGGGTGCGCCAGAAGGACAGGCGGTCGCGCCGCGACATGACCGACCGGTAGCCGTGATCGAGGCCCAGTCCGTGGAGCGTGAGGGTCTCGAGCCTGCCTTCCAGCAATCCTGCGAGGAGTGGAGCAGCCCACGAGTGCTCCAGCATCGTCACGGCATTGCGCCACTCCGCCTGCTCGCCGTACGCCACCGCGGGCAATGCCAGCACGGCGAGATGTGATCCGGTGGCGCGCCCTTCCAGCAGCGCTGCGCCTGAAACCGGCAACGGCCGCGCGAGAGCGCCGCTTGCGGTCGCCAGCCCGATTGCGAGGGGATGGTCGGACCAGAATGTGTCGTGGACCGTGGCAAGCGCCCGATTTCGGCCCGCGCCCCAGATCCAGATGCTGTTCACGGCGGGGCGGGCCTGGCTTTCGCGGGCTTCGTTGCAGGGTTGCTGGTGCAGCACCATCTGCGCTTCGTTCATCACCTTGCGCCAGCGGGAGCTCTCGTCACCTTGGGGCAGGCACGCTTCGACGTTGCGGCCGGCCGCCTCCGATGTAGGGGTCGTGCGCACCCGGATCTCATGCGCGGTCCGGAGGTACCAGCGCTCCGGGCGCGGGGCGACAAACGAGATTCCTTCGCCGGCGAAGTGCGAACTCAGCGCCGCGGCGCATTGCCAGGATTCGTCGGGCGTCAGCGCGAGCCGCGAGGCGTCGGCCAGCAGCAGGCGATTGCCCTGGAACATGAGGTGAACCGGATCGGCGCGCATCCACCAGTCTCCCCCGGGCTCCCCGCCGTCGCCGCGCAGGGAATACGGCGCAAGGGGCAGATCGTCGGCGAGGCCGAACTGAGCGGCGAGCGAGCGCTCGAATGAAGCTCCCGGAATTCTGGTGCGCCGCCCGCGTGCCAGCAGCGTCTCCAGGGCAGGAAGCTCGAGCCCGCGATAGGGGTCGTTGCCCGCGGACACGGGCCAGAACAGATCGGGGACGAGCAAGTGGCAATTCATGAATGCCGCAGCACGCTGCGGCCGAGTCTAGCACAGCGTGGCCGGACGCCGCGTTGTGTCAGAATAGCGGCCGTCCCTGCGCGCCCCGGCGCGTGAATTGCAACAGGAAAGAGGCCGCCGCTTGTCGTACGAGTTCTTCATCGGGATGCGTTACACGCGCGCCCGGCGCCGCAGCCAGTACATCTCGTTCGTGTCGCTCGTTTCCGTGATCTGCATCGCGCTCGGCATGATCGTGCTGATCACTGTGCTGTCGGTCATGAACGGCTTCCAGCGCGAGATCCGCACCCGGATACTCGGCGTGGCCTCGCACCTGCAGCTCGGCGGCGCGGGTGGCACGCTGGCTGCCTGGCAGAGCGTGGCCGCGCAGGCAGCGCACCACGATCAGGTGGTCGCGACCGCGCCTTTCGTCAGCGCCCAGGGGCTGCTCACCCACGGCTCTGCGGTGCGCGGCGTGATTGTGCGCGGCATCCTGCCGGATTTGGAGGAGCGCGTTGCCGACATCGGCCGGCACATGCGGAGCGGTCGCCTCGAGAACCTGAAGCCGGGCGAGTACGGCGTCGTGCTGGGTGTCGATCTTGCGCGCGCCCTGGGCGTCACCCCGGGAGAGAAAGTCGTGCTGGTCGCGCCCCAGGGGCAGGTGACGCCAGCGGGCATCCTCCCCCGGCTGCGGCAGCTGACGGTCGTGGGCGTGTTCGAAGTCGACCATCAGGAGTTCGATTCGAGCCTGGCGCTGCTTGCGCTCGAGGATGCGCAGCGGATCTTCCGCTTCGGCGACGCGGTATCGGGCGTGCGGCTGAAGCTCAAGGATCTGTTCCAGTCCCGGGTGGTAGCGCGCGACCTCGCGCGCGCGCTGGGGCCGGACATCTACGCGAGCGACTGGACGATGCAGCACGCCAATCTCCTGCGGGCGGTTCAGATCGAGAAGCGGATGATGTTCTTTGTCGTGTTCCTCATCATTGTGGTCGCCGCCATCAATATCGTGTCGAGCCTGGTGATGGCCGTCACCGACAAGCAGGCGGACATCGCGATCCTGAGGACGCTCGGCGCGGCGCCCTCGAGCATCATGAAGATTTTCGTCATTCAGGGCACGGTGATCGGGATCGTCGGCACCGGCCTGGGGCTCATTGGCGGCATCTCGCTTGCGCTGAACGTCGAGACCGTGGTGCCGTTCATCGAAACGCTGTTCGGCTTCAAGTTCTTCGCCAAGGACGTGTACCTGATCTCGGATGTGCCGTCGGAAGTGCAGGCTCCCGACGTCGTGCTGACCGCTGTGTTCTCGTTCGCGGTGAGCCTCCTCGCCACGATCTATCCGAGCTGGCGCGCGGCGAAGGTCAATCCAGCCGAAGCGCTGCGCTACGAATGACGAGTGACGGGAAGCGAGCGATGGGCAACGCGACGCGCAACGGGTCGGTGCTGTCGTGCCGGGGCCTGCGCAAGACGTTCCGCCAGGGAAAGGTGGACGTTCCGGTGCTGCTCGGGGTGGACCTCGACGTTGCCGCCGGGGAGCGCGTGGCCATCGTGGGCGCATCGGGCTCGGGCAAGAGCACGCTGCTCCATCTGCTCGGCGGGCTCGACGATGCGACGCAGGGCGAGGTGCGGGTGCTCGGACAGGATCTCAGCCGGCAGAGCGAATCCGAGCGCGGCGTTACCCGCAACCGGGCGCTCGGCTTCGTCTATCAGTTCCATCACCTGCTGCCTGAATTCACGGCGCTGGAGAACGTGGCGATGCCGCTGCTCGTCCGCGGCCTGGAGAAACAAGCTGCGTATGGCGAGTCGGCGCGCATGCTGGGGCGCGTCGGCCTCCAGCACCGCCTGGCGCACCGGCCCGGGGAGCTCTCGGGCGGCGAGCGCCAGCGCGCGGCGCTTGCGCGCGCGCTCGTGACCCGGCCCGCCTGCGTGCTGGCGGACGAGCCGACCGGCAATCTCGACCGGCACACGGCGGAGGCCGTATTCGAGCTCATGCTCGAGCTCAATCGAGACGGCGGCACGAGCCTGGTGGTGGTGACGCACGATCCCGAGATCGCGCGGCGGGCCGACCGCACCCTTCGGCTGGTGGATGGCGTGCTTCAGCCGGAGCGATGACTAAGAGCACCTGACAAAATGACGGGTCGCGTCCCCCTTGGACAGGCTCAGGGCGAACGGACGGTTCGTGGTGAGCTTGTCGAACCATGAACGCTTAGCACGCCGGACCGGGTCAAGTCTTCGTAGACGGCCGCGTCATTCAGCGCCTGGGTGAGCAGGAAATGCGGCGCGGAGCGCTTGATGAGGTGCGGCACCACGATTCCAAGTGCGATGATCGTGAGCCCCGAGAAGATCCACCCGACCAGCGCCAGCGCGACGCCGATGCCCAGCACCGGCATCGTGACGAACGGGAGCAGCAGCCGCGACGACAGGTGACGGGCCGCGCTCCGCGGCTCGATCTCGACCCTGAGCTCGCCGCGGGCATAGGCGGCGACGAATTCACCATGCGTCATAGAAAAAGGTGTCAGGAACCTTTTTTTGACGCCCCAAACGGTTTAATAGCCAGAAAAGATTCCTGACACCTTTTTCGCGCGCCGATCACTAGTACTCCACGGGTATCGGATCGAGCGACCGCCACAGGTACCAGGTGGCCACCGATCGCCACGGCGCCCAGACGGCGCCGATCCTCCGCATGCGCGCATCGGAGAGGGCGCGGCCGCGGTTGTAATGCAGGCGCATCGCGCGCTGCAGCCCGAGATCGGCGAGTGGCAGCACGTCGGGGCGGACGAGGTGGAACATCAGGAACATCTCCGCCGTCCAGCGCCCGATCCCCTTCACCCGCGTCAGCTCGGCAATCAGCGTCTCGTCGTCGAGCGCGTGCCAGCGCGTCGCGTCGAGCGTGCCGTCGAGGAATCTCGAAGCAAGATCCTTCAGATACGCTGCCTTCTGGCCGGACAGGCCGCTTCTTCGAAGCGAGGGTATGCGCACGCGACGCACGGCTGCGGGCGACACCTCGCCAACATGCGCGGCGAGCCGGTCCCACACGCTCTGCGCCGCCTTGACCGAGATCTGCTGGCCGACGATCGAGCGCGCGAGCGTGGTGAACGCGTCGCCCCGGCTCGCGAGCGCGAGCCCCCGGTAGCGTTCGATCAGGCCGCGCAGCACGGCGTCGCGCGCGGCGAGATCCCGGGTTGCCTGCTCCCAGTACTCCGGGATTCTCATGACTGGCCCGCGCGCAGGGCCCGGCGGCGCCGGCGCCGCTGCCACGCGCAGCGCACATACAGGCGCCACGCCCAGTCGGTCGCGAAATAGCCGATCAGGGCCAGCAGCAACGCAAGCAGGGGCAAGCCGACGACGAGCGGCTTGCCGACTTTGGCCAGCCAGTCGAAAGCGGCGGGTATCCACTCGCCGAAACCCTTGCCCTCGAGGGAAAACGCGAATTCCGGCATCTGGCCGCCAGCTTCGAGGAACACCAGCTGTCCGAGCTTGAAGGCAAGGTAATAGAGCGGAACGATGGTAAACGGATTCGAATAAAGCGTGACGACGGCGGCGATCGGGAGATTGACGCGGAACGCAACCGCCAGCAGCGCTGCTGCGGCGAACTGCACCGGGTTGCTGCCGGGAATGAGACCCGCGAACAGGCCCACCGCAATGCCGCCGGCCACCGACCGCCGGTGCAGATGCCACAGGTTGTGATGCTGCAGCCAGGGACCCAGCCGGGAAATATGGCGGTGATTGCGTACTGACTCGTGGCTCGGCAGGAACTTGCGGAGGAACTTGCGCGGCACGGGCTGGCGTCGGGTCTTGTGGTCGGGATGGCATTTTACTGAATCTGCGTCTACGAGGACGCCCGCCATGCGTTTAGAGGGACATGAGGCTCGGCATCCTCTGCTTCGTCGCGGGCGCGTGGTGGCTGCAGCAGCAAGCCACGCTCCCCGAGACCCGTTGGGCCTGGGCGCTTGCCGCCCTCGGGCTGGCCGCGGTGGCAGTGCGCGCCCGCAACACGCCCCAACGCCTCGCGCGCGGGGCGCTCATCGGGATGGGCTGCGTTGCGCTTGGGTTTGCGTGGGCTGCGTGGTGCGCCCAGCAAAGGCTCGCGGACGGGCTGCTGGCGCAATGGGAGGGACGCGATATTGCGATCGCCGGCGTGGTGGGAGCTTTGCCGCTGATCTACGAGCGGGGCGTGCGCTTCGAGTTCGACGTCGAGCGTGTGCTGACGCAGGGCGCGCATGTCCCGGCACGCATCGTGCTCTCGTGGTGGGGTAACCCGGCGCGCGACGAACGCCCCGCGTCGTTTCCGGCACTAAAGGCGGGGGAGCGCTGGGAACTGACGGTGCGGCTCAAGCGCCCGCGCGGCACCGCCAATCCTCACGGCTTCGACTACGAAGCGTGGCTGCTCGAGCGCAATCTGCGGGCGACGGGTTACGTCCGGCCCAAAGCGGGCAACCGGCGCCTCGCGGACATGGTCCACCGGCCGGGGTACTGGATCGAGCGATTGCGCGAGCGCGTTCGGGAGCGAATCCAGGCCGCGCTCCCGGACGCGTCCTACGCTGGCGTCATCGCCGCCCTTGCCGTTGGCGACCAGCGCGCCATCCCCCCGGAGCAATGGCAGACCTTCACCCGCACGGGTGTCAATCACCTGATGAGCATCTCGGGGCTGCACGTGACCATGGTATCGGGCCTCGTGTTTGCCGCGGTCGGCGGGCTATGGCGGCGCAGCCCCCGGCTCACGCTGGCACTTCCCGCTCCCAAAGCGGCGACCGTGGCGGGGCTGGGAGCGGCGCTGCTCTATGCGTTGCTCGCCGGCTATGCCGTGCCCGCCCAGCGCACCGTCTACATGCTTGCGGTGGTCGCCGTCGCGCTGTGGCTTGGCGTGATCGAGTCGGCGTCCGTCGTGCTCTGCCTCGCCCTGCTCGTCGTGGTGTCGATCGATCCCTGGGCAGTGCTCGCGCCCGGGTTCTGGCTGTCTTTCGGGGCGGTCGCCGTCATCCTGTATGTCACCGCGGGCCGCATCGGGCGCGGGCACTGGTTCGCGACGTGGGGCCGGATCCAGGTGGCAGTCACGCTTGCGCTCGTGCCGCTGTTGCTGGCCTTGTTTCAGCAGGTGTCGACGGTATCGCCGATCGCCAATGCCGCGGCGATCCCGGCGGTGGGCCTCGTGGTCGTGCCGCTCACGCTGACCGGCATCCTGATTCCGATCGATCTTCTCCTGCAGTGCGCGCATTTCGCGATGAGCGGGTGCATGGTTCTTCTCGAGTGGCTTGAGGGTCTGCCGGCTGCGGTGTGGCAACAGCACGCACCCCCGCCATGGACGATTGTCGTCGCGCTGGCGGCCACGGCACTGCTGCTCGCGCCGCGCGGTCTGCCCGCGCGCTGGCTCGGGATGGCGGGGCTCGTGCCGCTTGTTACGGTGGCACCAGCCGCGCTGCAGGCGGGATCCGTGGAGGTCGTTGTGCTCGACGTTGGGCAGGGGGTTGCCGCGCTGGTGCGCACCGAGCGCCACGCGCTGCTCTACGACACGGGGCCGCAATTCGGACCCGCTGCCGACAGCGGCAGCCGCATCATCGCGCCCTACCTGCGCGCGGCCGGCGTCAGGCGCCTCGATGGCCTGATCGTGAGCCACGACGATGACGATCACTGGGGCGGTGCGGCGTCGGTGCTGCAGGCGCTGCCCGTCGACTGGCTGCTGACCTCGCTGCCGGACCTCGATCCGCTTGTCGTGCGGGCGGAGCCCGCGCTGCGTTGCGCAGCGGGCCAAAGCTGGGAGTGGGACGGCGTGCGCTTCGAGGTGCTGCATCCGGCGCGGGCGAGCTACGATGATCCCGGGGTGAAGGACAACGACCGCAGCTGCGTGCTCGCGATCGACGCGCCCGGCGGGCGTGTGCTCCTTCCCGCGGACATCGAGCGCCGATCGGAGGAGGAGCTGCTGCGAGGCGCCCGCGAGCGATTGCGGGCCGACGTTCTGCTCGCGCCGCACCAGGGCAGCCGGACGTCATCGACTCCGGGGTTCTTGAATGCCGTCGGCGCGCGCATCGTGGTATTCCCGGTGGGCTACCGCAATCGTTTCGGGCATCCCCACCACGACGTGGTCCATCGCTACGCCGAGAGCGGCGCGCGCGTCTATCGCACCGACCGCGACGGGGCGCTGACGATCCATATTCCCGCGACCGGCGCGATCAGCGTGACACCCCACCGCGCCGTCTACCGGCGCTACTGGCAGACGCAGATCGAGAGCGACCCCGTGCCGGAGCCCGAGAGATTTCCCGATAGCGGAAGCACGAAACCAGGTGGTCGTTCACCATCCCCGTCGCCTGCATGAGCGCGTAGCAGATGGTTGAGCCCACGAAGCGGAACCCGCGCTTCCTGAGGTCCTTGCTCATCTCGTCCGACTCCCGCGATGAGGCGGGCACCTCCCTCAACCTGCGCCGGCGGTTCCGTAGCGGACGGCTGCCCACGAACTGCCAGATGTAGCGGTCGAAGCTGCCGAATTCTCGTTGCACGGCAAGGAACGCCCTGGCATTCAAGACCGCCGCCCCGATCTTGAGCCGGTTGCGGACGATGCCGGGATTTCGCATCAGCGCGCGAACCCGCTGGCCGCCGAAGCGCGAGACTTTCCTCGGATCGAACCCGGCGAATGCCCGGCGGTAGTGTTCGCGCTTCCTCAGTATCGTGTCCCAGGAGAGGCCCGCTTGCGCGCCCTCGAGGATCAGAAACTCGAACCAGCGCTGGTCCTCATGAACAGGCACGCCCCATTCGCGGTCGTGATATGCGCGCTGCAGGGCGCTGCCTTCGCACCAGGGGCATCGCTTCCGCATACGGTGATCTTACCGGGCGCGGGTCGGTGCGAGGCTGGATCGGCGCGCGATCCCGATTCGCGAACCACGAGCACGCATCAGGAAAGTAGGATACGCCCCCGGGGGCCGGCAGTGAGCCAATCACGCGGACAGGTTGCTGCCGGGAACACGCCTTTTGGGGTCGCGCCCGGTGGCCCGCGATGCGACAATGCGTCTGCGCCGGGCGCAATTAGGAAAAGGGATCGTCTGATGGATACTCTCGAGAAGCTGGGCGGATCTCTTGCCGCCGCTTTTTCCCAGATCGGCGCGCGCCTGATCGAGCACGCGCCGAGCGTGATCGGCGCGACGCTGATCCTGCTGATCGGTTGGCTCATCGCGCGTCTGCTGCGCAGCGTCGCCGTCAAGCTGATGGGCGTGCTGGAGATGCTCATGTATCGCGCATTCCGGGGGAGCGGCGCCGGCGCGCTGCGGGCGCCGTCGGGGTCGGTCGAGATCGTCGGCAGCATCCTCTTCTGGGTGGTCATCCTGTTTTTCGTCGCCTCGGCAACGCAGGTGCTGGGGTTGAGCATCTTCACCGAATGGCTCAGGGATCTGGTCAGCTATCTGCCGACGCTGCTCGCCGGTGCGCTCATCATCCTGGCGGGCGCCCTGTTTTCGGGCTTGACGCGCGACGTGACGGTCGCCGCCCTGCCCAACCTGCCGGAGGCGCAGCGCCAGCTCGTCGGGCGGGTCGTGCAGTTCTCGATACTCGTCACGGCAATCGCCGTCGGCGCCGACCAGATCGGCATCGAGATCACGTTCCTCGTGGTGCTCGCCGCGGTGGTGACAAGCGCAATCGTGGGCGGGGTCGCGCTCGCCGTCAGCCTCGGGGCGCGCACCTACGTGGCGAATCTCATCGGCGCACACTACCTGCGGCAGGCGTTCAGCGCGGGCCAGCGCGTTCGCATCGGCGCGGTGGAGGGAACGATACTGGAGCTCACTGCAGTCTCGGTCGTGCTGGAGACCGAGGAGGGGCGCGTGACGATACCGGGCAAGGTTTACAACGAAGAGCCGATCGTGCTGCTCGCCGCGAGGCGCGAGCATGCGTGAGCTGATCGAGCTGTCGGCCGCGTTCGTCAAGGCGCATCCTGCGGAGGCAGCGCGGGTGCTCGAGGGCCTTGCCCCGGACGACACCGCGGCATTTGTCGCCGCCCTCGATGCCAAGCTCGCCGCAGCCGCGTTGCAGCATCTCGGCGTTGCCTATTGCGCGAAGGTGCTTCAGCACCTCGATGACGAGCAGGCGGCCGAGCGCATCCGGACGATGAGCTCGCAGGCTGCGGCACGGTTGTTGCATAACCTTGCGCCCGGGCGGCAGGTGCAGCTACTCGGCCGGCTGCCGGTTGCATCTGCCGTAGCGCTGCGCCTGTTGATCGGCTATCCAAAAGGTACGTGCGGCGCCTGCATGGATCCGGCGCCGCTCGTGCTGTCCCCCGAGATGACTGTGGCCGAGGCGATCGAGCAGGCGCGCCGCCACGAACAGGAGCACGGCGATTGCGTGTTTGTCGCCGATGCGCAGCGGCGCCTGATCGGGGTCGTTGCGCTCAGCGACCTGCTGCGCGCCTCCCCGGGCGAGCCGCTGTCCGCAGTCATGCGACGGCCAGAGCACATCGTGTCGGCGCTGGCCTCGGCCCCGACGGCGGCCGCGCATCCCGGGTGGGATGCGTTCCGTCTGCTGCCGGTGGTGGAGCGCGAGAACCGGATCGTCGGCGGCCTGCACCGCCGCTCGCTCGTGCGGGAGCTGGGTGAATCCGTAGTGCATTCCGGGCCCGGGCTCGCCAACGGCGTGACCGGAACGTATTGGAGTACCGTCTCCGTTCTGACGCAGGTCGTGGTCGGATCCCTGCCGCCGGTCTCCCCGGTGGCATCGACGAGGAGGAGCGATGAGCGTTGAATCGACAGTTACGGCGCTGGAAGGCCGCTTCTTACGGGATTATCCGCGCGAAGTGGCGCGCCAGCTCGAGCGGATGCCCGCGGAGCAGGCGGCGCGCGCCCTCGGCGCGCAGCCGGCAGAGCTTGCAGTCCCCGCCTGGGAGCAGTTGCCGACCGACGTCCAGGAACGGCTCATCGAAGCGCTGCCGCCGGAGGCGACGGCGCGCATCCTGAACGAGATGGATCCGCCGCTCGCGGCGGAGCTGCTGTCATTGCTCGACGCCGAGGAGCAGACCCGATGGCTTGCGCGGATGGAGACCGCGGCCGCCAAGCTCGTTCAAGGCCTCATGTCCTTTCCGCCCGATACTGCGGGACGGCTGATGGATCCGCGCGTGGCGAGCTTCCGCGCTGCGATGAGCGTCTCCGAGGCCATCGAGCGCATGCGGGGCTTCAAGAAGAACCGCGCGCTGCGCGAGTTGTTCGTCGTCGACGAAGAAGGACGGCTGACGGGTCGCGTGGAGATTCAGGACCTTGCGACCGCGCGCCCGGAGCAGCTCCTGCGCGAGCTCGCGCGTCCCCTCAGCGCGGCGGTGCTGGATACCGCCCCGCGCGAGGAAGTGGTGGAAAAGATCGAGCGCCTGCGCATGCCCGCGCTGCCCGTGGTAAGCGTCACGGGTCGGCTGATCGGCGTGATCCACCAGGCCGCGCTGATCAATGCGGTCCAGGAGGAAGCGAGCCTGGACATCCAGACCATGGTCGGTGTGAGCCGGGACGAGCGGGCGCTCTCGAGCGCGACGTTTGCGGTGGTGAAACGCCTGCCGTGGCTGCAGATCAACCTGGCGACCGCATTCCTGGCGGCGGCGGTCGTCGGACTGTTCGAGGACACCATCGCGAAGTTTACGGCGCTCGCCGTGCTGCTGCCGGTAGTTGCCGGCCAGTCGGGCAACGCCGGCGCGCAGGCGCTCGCCGTGACGATGCGTGGCCTGGCGCTGCGCGAGATCAGCGTGCGCCACCTGGCGCGCGTCGTGTTCAAGGAGGTTAACGCGGGATTGCTCAACGGCCTCGCGGTCGCGCTGGTTTGTGCGCTCGGCGTTTGGCTGTGGAGCGGTTCGGCGGGCCTGGTGGCCGTCATCAGCGTGGCGATGGTGATTTCAATGGTGGCGGCGGGGTTCTCAGGCGCCGCCATACCAATCCTCCTGAATCGGCTGGGATTCGATCCCGCGCAGTCGAGCTCGATCGTGCTCACCACGGTGACCGACGTCGTCGGGTTCTTTTCGTTTCTCGGCGTGGCGACGAGCCTGCAGGCGTGGCTGTAGCGCGTGGGTTGCCGACGATCCCCGAGCGCGGCCCTCACGCCGTCAACGAAAGCTCGAGACCGGTGACGGGCAGGCCGGAGTAGTCGGAGGCCCAGCGCTCACCCGCCGCGATCGGCAGTGCCGCGGTCAGCGTGCCGGTGGTGACGATTTCCCCTGCCGCCAGCGGCTCGAACTGCGGCTGAGTCGCGAGCACCGCGGCGAGATGGGCAAGTGCCGCGGCGGGATGACCGAGCGCATTGGCGCCTACCCCGCGGTCCCGTAATTCGCCATTCCTGCTCAAGGTGACGTGGCAGTCGCGCAATTGACCGGCGAGGGCGGTCATCTCCGCCGCGCGTACGGGATGGGGCGTGCCCACGATCAGCCGCCAGTGGAGAGAAAAATCCGCGACTGACTCGCCCGGCTGAAACTTCCAGTCGGCGAAGTGGCAATCCACGATCTCGAAGCTTGCCGAAATCCATTCAATGCTTTCGAGAACTCGTGCAGGGTCGGCGACGCCCGCGGCGAGGGGCGCCTTGAGCTTGAACGCGATTTCCGGCTCCAGACGCGGCCGAACGGAGCCCTTGAGCGAGATGGTGGCACGACCGTCCCTCGCCATGACCACGGTGCGGTCGTAGACGTGCGCCCAGATCGGCGCGGTTGCGCCGTACTCGGGCCAGATGTTGCGATTGGTGAAGCCGATCTTGCGCCCGACAGTCTCTTCCCCCCGTGCGCGGCGCAGCATCAGCAGCGCCGCGGCGACCTGATAACCGTCCTTCCATGCGAAGCCGGGGTTGCGCGCCACAACGGAGGCGATGGTCGCGCCCCGATCGAGGGCGTCGAGAAGTTCCTGCGCAATGCCCGGGATGCTCATGGACCGCTGTGCTCAAACCGCTGATTTGTTTGAAGCTGTGGGCCGATTTGGATAGAATTCCGCTTCCCGAGGCGCGTAGCTCAGATGGCTAGAGCGCATCCTTGACATGGATGAGGTCGTTGGTTCGATTCCAATCGCGCCTACCACTTGCTAAATCCGGATGCTTCGCACCGGTTTAGCTCCGCGCGATCGAGGCGGACGCTCCACGCCGCTCATCGCGCGGAGCTATTTTAGCGTCACGAATTGATCATGCCGGACATCCGCCTTCCCGACGGCGCGGTCAAGAAATTCGACCGGCCGGTGACCGTTGCCGAGATCGCCCAGGCGATCGGGCCGGGGCTCGCGCGTGCTGCGCTCGCGGGCCGGGTGAACGGCAAGCTCGTGGATACCTCCCACCGCGTCGACTCCGACGCCGAGGTGGCAATCGTCACCGACAAGGACCGCGAGGGCGTCGAGATCCTGCGTCATTCCACGGCGCACTTGCTCGCGCACGCGGTCAAGGAGCTTTACCCCGATGCCCAGGTCACTATCGGTCCGGTGATCGAGGACGGCTTCTACTACGATTTTTCCTTCAAGAGGCCGTTCACGCCGGAAGATCTCGCTGCGATCGAGAGGCGCATGGCGGAAATCGCAAAGCGTGATTTCAAGGTCGAACGCCAGGTGATGCCTCGCGATGCGGCCGTGAAGTACTTCCGCGACATGGGCGAGCACTACAAGGCCGAGATCATCGCGGCGATTCCCGACGGCGAGTCGATATCGCTCTATCGCCAGGACGGTTTCGTGGACCTGTGCCGCGGGCCCCACGTGCCTTCCACCGGGAAGCTCAAGGTGTTCAAGCTGCTGAAGGTCGCGGGCGCCTACTGGCGCGGCGACTCGAAGAACGAAATGCTGCAGCGGATCTACGGCACCGCGTGGGCGAAAAAGGAGGAGCAGGACGCGTATCTCCACCGCATCGAGGAAGCCGAGAAGCGCGATCACCGGCGGCTCGGCCGGCAACTCGAGCTGTTCCACACGCAGGATGAGGCGCCCGGCATGGTGTTCTGGCACCCGAAGGGCTGGGTGATCTGGCAGCGCATCGAGCAGTACATGCGCCGGCTCCTCGAGGAGAACGGCTACCAAGAGGTGCGGGCGCCCCAGGTTCTCGACGTTTCGCTCTGGAAGCGCTCGGGGCACTGGGACAATTTCCGCGAAAACATGTTCTTCACCGAGTCGGAGTCTCGCGATTACGCCGTGAAGCCGATGAACTGCCCGGGACACGTCCAGATCTTCAACCAGGGGCTGAAGAGCTACCGCGACCTGCCGCTCAGGCTTGCGGAGTTCGGCTCTTGCCACCGCAACGAGCCTTCGGGCGCGCTGCACGGTCTGATGCGCGTGCGCAGCTTCACCCAGGATGACGCCCATATCTTCTGCACGGAGGCGCAGGTCGAGCCGGAGGTGATCCGCTTCATCGACCTCCTGCAGCGGGTCTACGCCGATTTCGGATTCGAGGACATCCTGGTCAAGCTTTCCACGCGGCCGGCGAAGCGCGTGGGCACCGGCGAGCAGTGGGACCGGGCCGAAGCGGCCCTGAGACTCGCGCTGGACCACAAGGCCATGGCCTACGAGGTGCAGCTGGGGGAGGGTGCGTTCTACGGACCGAAGATCGAGTTCTCGCTGAAGGACAGCCTGGGGCGGGTCTGGCAATGCGGCACGATGCAGCTTGACTTCTCGATGCCGGAGCGCCTCGGCGCAGAGTACGTGGGCGAGGACAACGCGCGCCACGCGCCGGTCATGCTCCATCGGGCGATCCTGGGATCCTTCGAGCGCTTCATCGGCATCCTCATCGAGCACTATGCCGGCGCGATGCCGCTGTGGCTCGCCCCCGTCCAGGCAGTGGTGATGAACATTACCGAACGCCAGGCGCACTACGCGGAGCGTGTCGCGGCGGAGTTGAAGCAGGCCGGATTGCGCGCGGCCACCGACTTGAGGAACGAGAAAATTTCCTATAAGATTCGGGAACATAGTCTGCAGAAGCTGCCCTACCAGGTCATCGTGGGCGACCAGGAAGTGGCGGCTCAAAAGGTTGCCGTGCGGACCCGCAAGGGCGAGGATCTCGGCCAGATGATTCTGGCCGATTTCGTCTCCAGGCTGCGGGCCGAGGAAGCCCGGCTGGGGCGCGCGGCGCAAGAGTAACCGGACAGAGGGAGCGCTACATCTCACAGGAAAAGGAACCGCGGATCAACGGCGAGATCACCGCGCCGGAAGTCCGGCTAATTGGGGCCAGCGGCGAGCAGGTCGGCATATTGAGCCTGGCTGCCGCCAACAAGCTGGCCGAGGAAGCCGATCTCGACCTGGTCGAGATCGCGCCGACAGCGACGCCGCCCGTTTGCCGCATCATGGACTACGGGAAATACAAGTACCGCGAGGCGAAGAAGCGGCACGAGGCGAAGCTCAAGCAGAAGCAGATCGTCGTCAAGGAGGTCAAGTTTCGCCCCGGTACCGATGAGGGCGACTACCGGATCAAGCTGCGGAACCTCACCCGTTTTCTGGAGGAGGGCGATAAGGCGAAGGTCACCTTGCGATACCGCGGGCGCGAGATGGCGCACCAGGAACTGGGAGTGCGCTTGATCGAGCGGGTGAGAGGCGATCTCGCGCCGTACAGCACGGTGGAGCAGTACCCGAAGATGGAAGGCCGGCAGCTGATCATGGTGCTGGCGCCGAAGAAGGGCAAGAAACCCGTCACGAAAACGGCGGTCAAGGCGGCAGCACCGAAGAAGTCGGCGGCGTCTGCCAAGGAAGCTGCTCCCAAGGCTGCGGCGGAAGCTGCGGCCGGCATCGAGAAGAAGTAGTTGTCCGGGTCCCCGAAGTCCTGCCGCCATGGCAGGCACCCGGCGCTAGGCTAAAACATGGAGTCGTCATGCCCAAGTTGAAGACCAAACGCGCCGCTGCCAAACGCTTCAGGAAGCGCTCCGGTGGCGGCATCAAGCGCGGCCAGGCGAATCTGCGCCACATCCTCACCAAGAAGAACACCAAGCGCAAGCGGCACCTGCGCGGCAGCACCGGCGTGCACCAGGCCGACAAGGCGTCGGTCCGAGTCATGCTGCCCTACTAAGCGAGGAGACCGCCATGCCACGAGTCAAACGGGGCGTAACCGCCCGCGCCGCGCACAAGAAGGTCCTCCAGAGGGCCAAGGGTTTCCGCGGCCGCCGCAAGAACGTGTTCCGCATCGCCAACGAAGCGGTGATGCGCGCGGGGCAGTACGCCTACCGCGATCGCCGCGACCGCAAGGGCGAGTTTCGAGCGTTGTGGATCGCGCGCATCAACGCTGCGGCGCGCGAGCACGGCCTTTCCTATAGCCGGTTCATGAACGGGCTGAAGAAGGCGGCGGTTGCCGTCGATCGCAAAGTGCTCGCGGACATCGCGGTGCTCGACAAGCCGGCGTTCGCCATGTTCGTCGAGAAGGCCAGGGCCGGCCTCGGAGCCTGACGTAGGGGCAAGCCGGGATGCTCCCCCGCGCCGGGGGGAGCGGTAGTGCGTCCCATCCGTTGATTCGTCACGCCGCACCGCTAGCATGCAAGACGTCGACGCCATCGTGAAGGAAGCGCTCGCGGCGTTCGCGGGCATTGACGATGCCGACGAGCTGGAGCGCGCCAAGGCGCGCTATCTCGGCAAGTCCGGCTCGCTCACGCAGTTGCTGAAGGGGCTGTCGAAGGTGCCGGCGGCGGAGCGCCCGGCGTTCGGAAGCCGGGTCAATGCGGCCAAGGAAAAGCTGGAAGCCTCGCTTGCCGAGCAGCGCGGCCGCATCCAGGCGCGCAGCCTCGAAGCGAGCCTGCGCCAGGAAGCCCTGGACGTCACCTTGCCGGGGCGTGGCTTGGCGACGGGCGGGCTGCACCCCGTGACGCGCACGATGGAGCGCATCGAGGCGCTCTTCCGCTCGATGGGATTCGGGGTTGCGGACGGCCCCGAAATCGAGACCGATTACTACAACTTCACGGCGCTCAACCAGCCGGAGAACCATCCCGCGCGGTCGATGCACGATACGTTCTACCTGGCCGACGGCCGGAGCCTCCTGCGCACCCACACGTCGCCCATCCAGATCCGCTACTTGGAGAGCCACCGCCCGCCGGTGAAGATCATCGCGCCGGGGCGCGTGTACCGGCGCGACTACGACGCGACGCACTCGCCGATGTTCCACCAGGTCGAAGGGGTGTGGCTGGACGAGCACGTGACCTTCGCCGACCTGAAGGGCGTGCTGAAAGAGTTCCTGAGCAGGTTCTTCGAACGCGAGGACGCGCGGGTGCGATTCCGGCCGTCGTTTTTTCCCTTTACCGAGCCTTCGGCCGAAATCGACATGAGCTTCGGCGACGGCTGGCTCGAAGTGGGCGGCGCCGGCATGGTGCATCCCAACGTCCTGAGGAACGTGGGCGTCGACAGCGAGAAGTTCCAGGGCTTCGCCTTCGGGCTTGGCCCCGACCGGCTGACGATGATGCGCTACGGGGTGAACGACCTGCGGCTGTTCTTCGAGAATGATCTGCGCTTCCTGAAGCAGTTCAATTGACGGGTATGAGGTTTTCCGAGAATTGGCTGCGCACCTTCGTGAACCCGCCACTCGCGGGGCGCGAGCTTGCCGATGCGCTGTCCATGGGCGGCATTGACGTCGAGCATGTCGAGCGGGACCGCGATGACTGGCTGATCACGACCAAGCCCACCCCCAACCGCGGCGACTGCCTGAGCATGGCCGGCATCGCGCGCGAGGTGGCTGCGGTGACCGGCGCATCGTGGAGCCAGGCCGAGGTCAAGGCCGCGCGCACGTCGATCGCCGACCGCCTGACCGTCACCCTGGAGGCGCCGCAGGCCTGTCCGCGTTATTGTGGGCGGATCGTGCGCGGCGTCAATGCGAATGCGGCCACGCCAGACTGGATGGCGGGCAGGCTCGCCGCGAGCGGCATCCGCTCCGTGAGCGCTCTGGTTGATATCACCAACTACGTCATGCTCGAGCTCGGACAGCCGCTGCACGCATTCGATGCGAAAAAGCTCGAGGGCGGGATTCGGGTGCGACACGCAAGAGCAGGCGAGAAGCTGACGCTGCTGAATGGCGATGCGCCGCCTCTTGCGCCGGACTTTCTCGTCATCGCCGATGAGTCGAAGGCGGTGGCACTGGCAGGCATCATGGGCGGGCTCGACACTTCGGTGACCGGGGCGACGCGCGACGTGTTCCTCGAGAGCGCGTTCTTCAGTCCGGAGGCGATCGCGGGCAAGACCCGGCGGCTCAATGTCGCATCCGAATCATCCTATCGATTCGAGCGGGGAGTCGATTTCGGGGGAACGCTCGCCGCGCTCGAGCGCGCCACGCAGCTTGTCATCGAAATCTGCGGCGGCAATGTGGGTCCGGTATCGGAGGCGCGCACGGCGCTGCCGGCGCGCGAACCGGTGCGCGTGCGGCTCGCGCGCGTGGAGCGCCTGCTCGGCGTGAAACTCGACGGCATCCAGGTCGGGAACATCCTGCGGCGGCTCCGCTTCGAGTTCTCCGTGGCGGAAGGAGAGTTCCGGGTGACTCCGCCGAGCCACCGCTTTGACATCGCGATCGAGGAGGATGTGATCGAGGAGCTGGCGCGCATCCACGGCTACGACCGGATTCCCGCGACGCTGCCCGCCGCGCCCCACGCCATGCTGCCGGTGCCGGAGGGAAAGCGCGACATCGCCTCGATCCGCAGGCTGCTTGCCGCGCGCGACTACCAGGAAATGGTGAGCTACAGCTTCGTCGACGCGGCGTGGGAAGCGGATTTCGGTGGAAAGGCCGCGCCGGTTGCCCTTGCCAACCCGATTGCCAGCCAGATGGGCGTCATGCGCTCCACGCTGGCGGGCGCGCTGATCGACTGCCTGGTCCAGAATCTCGCGCGCAAGCAGTCCCGCGTCCGCGTGTTCGAGGTCGGCCGCTGTTTCATGACAGAAGCATCAGGTGGCTATCATCAACCGATGCGAATAGGAGGTATATCCTACGGTGACACTCGCCACGAGCAGTGGGGCCTGAAGTCGCGGCGCAGCGATTTCTTCGACATCAAGAGCGATGTCGAGGCATTGCTCGCGCCGCTGACGGCGAAATTCAACCCAGTCGAGCATCCTGCGCTGCATCCGGGCAAGTCGGCCAATATCCTCGTCGGGGGCGTAACCGCAGGCTGGATCGGGGAATTGCACCCCCGCTGGCAACGGAAGTATGATTTGCCGCTCGTCCCGGTCCTGTTCGAGCTTGACTACGACGCGGTCAGTGAGCGGGGCCTGCCGGCATACAAGGAGATATCGAAATTCCCGCTGGTGCGGCGCGACATCGCGGCCGTCGTCGACGAAAACATCAGCTTTTCGGAGATTCTGGAGGCCCTGCGCCGGCAACAGCCGGCCATTGTGGTCGAAATCGGCCTGTTTGACATCTACCGGGGAACGGGTGTAGAAGAAGGCAAAAAGAGTCTTGCTTTCAGGGTGTTATTGCAGGATACTCGCAAGACTCTGACCGATGCGGAAGTCGAATCCGCGGTCTCTCAGCTACGCCGGACGCTGCAGCAACAATTCAACGCGAAACTCCGTTGAAAGGGGACATGATGACGTTAACCAAGGCCGAACTGGCGGACCTGCTGTTCGAAAAGGTCGGGTTCAACAAGCGCGAAGCCAAGGACATGGTGGAGTCCTTCTTCGAAGAGGTCCGGACGGCGCTTGAGAACGGGCAGGGCGTGAAGCTCTCCGGCTTCGGCAATTTCCAGCTGCGCGACAAGCCGCAGCGTCCCGGCAGAAACCCCAAGACGGGGGAAGAGATCCCGATTACGGCGCGCCGCGTCGTGACGTTCCATGCGTCGCAGAAGCTGAAGGCGATCGTGGAGCAGAACTATCATGGAAGCAAGTCATAACTCGCGCACGCAGCTGCCGCCGATCCCGGCGAAGCGCTACTTCACCATCGGTGAGGTGAGCGAGCTCTGCGGTGTCAAGCCGCACGTGCTGCGCTACTGGGAGCAGGAGTTCACGCAGCTGAAGCCGGTCAAGCGGCGCGGCAACCGGCGCTATTACCAGCACCACGAGGTGCTGCTCATCCGCCGCATCCGCGAGCTCCTCTACGATCAGGGCTTCACCATCAGCGGCGCGCGCAACCGCCTCGACGAGCTGGTGTCAGAGCCGGCGCGGGCGGCGCGCGGTGCGCGCACCAATCTTGGCCTGCTGCGCAAGGAAATCAAGAGCGTCATCGAAGTGCTGCGCGGCTGAGATCGTTTCGCCGCCGCGGTTTTCATCTCTCCCGTTCCGTCGAGCCGCGTTCGCGGCTGATATAATTTCAAGCCTCGGGGCGTAGCGCAGTCTGGTAGCGTACCGGCATGGGGTGCCGGTGGTCGTGAGTTCAAATCTCACCGCCCCGACCAGAATTTCTAGTCCTTTACCCGCACGTGCTTGCCCAGGTGCGCGCAGTCGGCGTCGGTTTTGAGTCCGGCGGCGCGAATGCCGTGGGCCGCGAGCTCCTCGTCGCGCTCCTGGGTATCGCCGGTGACGCCGACTGCCCCGATCACTTCGCCCCGGGCGTCGCGGATCAGCATGCCGCCGCCTTCGGGGAAGATCCTGCCGCCCGATGCGTTGATCAGGTAGTTCATGAAAAGTGGCCGCTCCTCGGTGCGGACGCGCACCAGGCTTGACGAGCGCCCGAGTGCGAGCGCGGCGTAGGCTTTGCCCATCGCCATCTCGAACCGCATCATCGCCGAGTCGTCCTCCTTCTTGAACGCCTTGACGTGCGCGCCGGGATCGGTCACGACGACGCTCACGGGCCGGCAATTGAGCTCGCGTGCGCGGGCGAGCGCTGCGTTGATGATGTCGTCAGATTGCTTGAGCGTGACTTCGGACACTGCATCCTCCACTTTGTCGGGCGTGACGCCACCGGGTCCTTAATGGTAAGTCCCCCTCCGGAAAACGCAAACAGGGCTAGCGACATGCACTAGAATGCGAACCGGAGGCTGTGACAAACAAGAACGAGGAGGAACCCCCATGACACGAGTTCTGCGGCGACATCCTGCTGCAAAAGCCATCTTCTCCGGCATCGTGCTTGCGCTCTTCGCGCAAGCGCAAGCCTGGTCGGCGGAGAGCTATCCCGCCAGACCGATCCGGCTCCTAGTGGGTTTTGCCCCCGGGGGCGCGAACGACCTAGTGGCGCGCGGCGTCGCGACGAGACTCAGCCCGCGCATCGGCCAGCAGGTAATCGTTGAGAATCGCGCGGGGGCCGGCGGCAACATTGCCACCGAGCTCGCGGCGCGCGCCGCGCCCGATGGCTACACGATGCTGCTTGCCTCCGTGGCGTCATTTGCGATGAGCCCGGCTCTGCTCGGCAAGGTGCCGTTCGACCCGATCAACGATTTCGCGCCGGTGACGCGGGCGGTAGTGGTGACGGCCATACTGTCGGTGCACCCGACGGTCCCGGCCAGGTCCCTTAAGCAGTTCGTGACGCTCGCCAAAAGGCAGCCCGGCGCGATCAATTGTGCGACTCCAGGCGCGGGCAGCATCGCGCACCTCGCCTTCGAGCGCTTCTGGAAGACGGCGGGCATTCGCCTGAACCAGGTGCCCTACAAGGGTGGCGGCCCGGCGGTCGCGGACGCCATCGCCGGACACGTCGACAGCATCGCCGGCCTGATCTCGACGCAGACCCCGCACGTGCGGGCGGGAAGGCTGCGGGCGCTCGCCGTCACCAGCGCGAAACGGTCGGCGGCCTTGCCCGAAGTGCCGACGATTGCCGAGTCTGGCTATCCGGGATTCGAGTCGAGCGGATGGCTCGGCTTCGCCTTTCCGGCGCGCACGCCGACAGCGATCGTCGACCGCATGCACCGGGAAATCGTGGCGGTCCTCAACCTGCGCGAGGTGCAGCAGCAGCTCGAGAGCCTCGGGCTCGACGCCGAGCCCAACGATCCCGCGTCCTTTCACGCGCTGATCAAGGCCGATCACGCGAAGTGGGACCAGGTGGTCCGGGAAGCGGGGTTGCGCCAGAAGTGAGCAGCGTCCGCATTGCCTGCCTGCAGCTCAACGCGGGGAACGATTTCGCCCTCAATCTGGCAACGCTCACGGCCATGGCGCGCGAGGCGGCCGCGGGCGGCGCGCGGTTCGTCTTTTCGCCTGAATACGTCCTGATGATGGACGGCAGCGGGCGCACCATGCGCGAAAGGGCGCTGGATGCGAGGGGCGAGCCGGCGCTGTCTGCGTTGATCGAGCTCTCGCGCGAGCTCCGGGTGTGGCACCTCGTCGGCTCGCTTACGCTGAAAACCGATGACGGCCGCCTGCTCAATCGCTCGATTCTCATCTCGGACCGCGGGGAGGTCGTTGCTACCTACGACAAGATCCACATGTTCGATGCCACTTTGCCGGGCGGGACGGTGATCCGCGAGTCGAGCGCCTACCGGCCGGGCAGCCGCGCGGTGGTCGCCGCCACGCCCTGGGGCGCGCTGGGCATGACAGTGTGCTATGACCTGCGATTCCCGCATCTTTACCGGGCCCTGGCCCAAGGCGGGGCCGTCATGCTCGCCGTACCTTCTTCGTTCCAGCGCGAGACCGGCAAAGCCCACTGGCACACGCTGCTGCGCGCGCGTGCGATCGAGAACGCATGCTTCGTAATTGCGGCGGCCATGTGCGGCGACCATCCCGGCAGCCGCATGACCTACGGCCACAGCCTGGTCGTCGACCCGTGGGGCGAAATCCTCGCCGAGGGCGGTGACGCCCCAGAGGTGGTCTGTGCCGACCTCGATCTCGCACGGGTAGGCGAGGTGCGCTCGCTGCTGCCGTCGCTCACCCACGACCGGCCGTATGCGCCGCCGACAGCCTGATGCCGGTGCTAAAATCCCCGCGGCCGCCGGGCTCAATTGCCGGTTGCCGTTCAACGGAGGCGCACATGGGCTACTCACTGCAGGACTTCACCCGCGATACGCGCGAGATATTGAAAGCCGGCTCGAGCCGCGCACAGGTCGAGAAGGTCAAGACCAAGATGGAGCGTCTGCTGGTCGACCCGGAATTCGTGAAGCAGTACTTTGGTGACGATCAGCCGCTGGGGCTGAAGCGGATCCATATCGACCCCACGGGATTCGAGGTCATGACCTATCGCTACCACGAGGCGCGCAAGTCCAATCCCCATGACCACGGTGACTCATGGGCGATCTACGGCCAGGTTGCCGAGTACACCGAGATGACGCTGTGGGAGCGCACGGACGACGGCTCCGATCGCGATATCGCAAAGCTCAAGGCGGGCACCCCCTACCGCCTCAATCCGGGCAAGGCCGGCGTCTACTACGGCCGCGAGCTGCATTCGACGGCCACTCCCGTCAATACCCGCTACCTGCGCGTCACCGGCACCGACCTGGAGAATATCGAGCGGCTGCGGATCGACGCTGCCAGCGGCAAGATCAGTCGCATTCACGGACGGCAAACGGGAGCGCCTGCGAAAGTGCGGTAGAGCGCGGCGCAACGGGAGCGGTCGGGCCAGTCGCGGACACCATCAGTCATGCGCATCCTCCTCAGCAATGATGACGGTTACTTCGCGCCGGGCATCACGCTGCTCGCGGAGATGCTCTCGCCGCTGGGGGAGATCACGGTGGTCGCGCCGGAGCGCGATCGCAGCGGGGCCAGCAACTCGCTCACGCTCGACCGCCCCCTGACCGTGCGCCGGGCGCAGGGGCGCGTCCACTACGTCAATGGCACGCCGACCGATTGCGTCCACCTGGCGGTGACGGGGCTCCTGAAGCAGCTTCCGGACATCGTGATATCGGGCATTAACCACGGCGCCAACATGGGGGACGACACCATATACTCGGGGACGGTCGCGGCCGCCACCGAGGGCTTTCTGCTCGGCATCCCGTCGATGGCGATTTCGCTGGTGAGCGAGAGCGCGGGCCATTTCCGGACCGCCGGGCGCGTGGCGGTGGAGCTCGTTACGCGGCTGCAGCGGCAGATGCCTGCCGAGCCGTTCCTGCTCAACGTCAACGTTCCGGATGTCGAGTACGCCGCACTGCGCGGTTTCCAGGTGACGCGCCTCGGCAAGCGCCACAAGGCGGAACCCGTGGTGAAGACCACGACGCCGCGCGGGGAAAAAGTCTATTGGATCGGCGCGGCGGGCAGCGCCCAGGACGCGGGAGCGGGCACGGATTTCCACGCAGTTGCCAACCAGCGCGTCTCGATCACGCCGCTGCAGATGGACCTCACCCGCTACGCGCAGCTCGAAGCGATCAGCGTCTGGCTCGCAGGCCAGTGAGCGGTGACCGGTGGCGAGTGAGCGGCACGGGTTAAGCAGGATGCGGGACACCGGGATCGGGATGACCTCGCAGCGCACTCGGATGCGCATGGTCGAGCGGCTGCGCGCGCAGGGCATCCGGGACGAGACCGTGCTGGCCGCCATGGGAGAGGTGCCGCGCCATATCTTCGTGGACGAGGCGCTGGCGAGCCGGGCCTACGAAGACATTGCGCTGCCGCTCGGCTACGGGCAGACCATCTCGAGCCCGCATACCGTGGCGCGGATGACGGAGCTGGCGCGCAACGGCCGCATGCTCGGCAAGGTGCTGGAGGTCGGTACCGGTTGCGGCTACCAGACTGCCGTCCTCGGGCGGGTCGCGAAGCAGGTCTACTCGATGGAGCGCCTGGCCGCGCTCATCCGGAAGGCGCGCAGGAATTTGCGCGAGGCGGGTGTGCGCAACGTCCATCTGCGCCACGGCGACGGACATGCTGGCATGCCCGAGGTTGCGCCGTTCGACGCCATCCTGTTGACTGCGGCGGCGCCGCGCGCGCCCGGCAAGCTGCTCGAGCAGCTCGACGTCGGTGGTAGAATGGTTCTGCCGCTCGTGCGCAACGACGAGCAGCATCTGTTTCTCATCGAACGCACGGCGCGGGGCATGGTCGAACGCCGCATGGATCCAGTCGTATTCGTTCCTTTGCTGTCGGGAGTGGGCTAGGCCGCAGTTATCGGTGCGCTGACGTGACCCCACTCGCCCTGAGAACCATAGTCGCGTGCGTGCTTGGGACAGCCGTCGCGACGGGCTGCTCGGTCCGGACGGGTGCTCCGGTCGTCGACCGCACGCGCGATGCCAAGGCTGCTCCCGCGAAACCAGCCGCGGCCGTGAAATCGGCACAGCGGCCGGCCGATGCCCGGCCCGCCTTCCACACGGTCAGGAAGGGCGACACCCTCTACAGCATCGCCCTCGATTATGGGCTCGATTACCGCGAGTTGGCCCAGTGGAACGGCGTCACAGCGGCGAGCGTCATCAGCGTCGGCCAGCAGCTACGATTGAGCCCGCCGCCGGCCGCGGCGGCAGCGGCTGCCCCGTTGCAGGCAGCGCCCGTGGTGCAGGCGAGGCCGCTGGACGCGACCCCGCTTGCCGGGGGCGATGGCAGCATCAAGACTCAACCGAAGGCCGTGCGCGCTCCGTACTCCGACCAGACCTACGCGCAGATGGCGAGCCTCAAGCCCGGACTGCCCCCTGCGGTCGAGCCGCCGCCCGGCCAGGGCGGCGAGGAAACGGTCGCCTGGGCGTGGCCGGCGAGCGGGAAGGTGATTCGCGCCTTCGGCGACGGCGCCAACCAGAGAGGCATCAGCATTGCCGGCAAGCTGGGACAGCCGGTGCATGCCAGCGCTTCCGGCAGAGTGATCTTCAGCGGCACCGGCATCCGCGGCTTCGGCAAGCTAATCGTGATCAAGCACAACAGCACCTTCCTCAGCGTATACGCTCACAACAACAACCTGCTGGTGAAGGAAGGCCAGAACGTCACGAAGGGCCAGAAGATCGCGGAAATGGGCGCAACCGACGCCGATCAGGTGCGGTTGCACTTCGAGATCCGCCGGTTCGGCAAGCCGGTCGACCCGATGACGCTCCTGCCGCCCGCCTGATCTCTCTCAGGCAGCAAAATGCCTGACGCGGCGCTGCAATTCCACCAACGCGGCGGCGCTTGACTCCGCACCGTAGCGCAGGGCGACGTAGAGCCGCGTGATGGGCTCGACCGCAGGTGCAAGCTCCGGCCGCTGGCGCTCGACCCGGCGTGCATAATCGACCGGGCCTTCGGCCGGATCGCGCGGCAGGCCCTGACGGCGCAACTTGTCGCAGAACTTCAGATAGGCGACCTTCACCGGATCCCGCACGCGGGTCTTCAGCTGGCGCAAGGCGAGCACGGTAAACATTGCAACGACAATTCCGGCCAGAATGAAAAGCATCGCGGTCAGCTTTTCCCACGTCGCGTTGTCCAGCCCGGCGTTCGCGAGCAGAGAGCGTTGGCGCTCCGGCGTGTAGCCCAGCACCCATTGGTTCCAGACGTTCGCCATGTAATCCCACGTGAGTCTCACCTGCCGCAGAATCGCGAGAGGCGTGCGCACCATCAACGGCAGGGGATCGGTGCGCGGCACCGCTGCCGAGATGCCCGTGTCCACGCGCACCGGCGCTACCGCGAACGTAGGATCGACCCGTACCCAGCCGCGGCCGTCGAGCCACACTTCGGTCCACGCGTGAGCGTCGGCCTGTCGCACGATGAGATAGTGGCCCAGGGCGTTCACCTCGCCGCCCTGATAACCGGTCACGATGCGGGTGGGAATTCCGGCGGCCCGCATGACGACCGCGAACGCGGACGCGTAATGCTCGCAGAAGCCGCTGCGCGTGGAGAACAGGAACTCATCCACCGGATGCTCGCCGAGCGGCGGGGGCTCGAGCGTGTAGACAAAATTCCGGCGGAACATGCCGAGCATTTCGCCGATAATGCCCTCGTCGTCGGCATGCTTCTGGCGCAGCGCGCGTCCGAGCTCCTGCGCGCGGGGATTGGAGCGTGAGGGAATCCTCAGCGCGCGGTTGAGCGCGAAGCGGCTCTCGACCGCTCCGAAGCGGGCGTTGAGGAATGACGCCATGTCGTAGCGCAGCCGGTTGTTCACGGGCCGGATGGAGTAGAGCTGGTAGTCGGTGCTGACGATCGACTGCGGCGGAGCCACGGCCGGCAGGTCGAGCGCGAACATCCAGCGCCGGTTGTGGGGCTCGAGCGTTACCTCGTACTTCACCAAGTCGCCCTGGGCCGCGATGCGGGGGGCGGTATAGACGAAAGATTGCGCTGACCAGGTGCGGCCGTCGAAGTCCCACATCAGGGGCCCGCGCCAGTAGAGGTCCTTGGCGCGGGGCATCTCGGACTCGAACCGCACCCGGAATGCCACGGCGTCCGACAGCACCAGGCTCGTAATGCTGCCCGGCGTCATGGTGTCGGACAGGCCGCTGACTCCGGAGAATGCATCGCGCGGCAGCCCCCACAGCGGGCCCGATACGCGGGGAAACAGCAGGAAGAGCACGAGCATCAGCGGCACCGACTGGGCAAGCAGCACGCATGCGGTACGCAACTGTACGCGGAACGGCGGCTCCGCATCGGCGTAATTGAGGTTCACCATGGTTGCCGTAATAGCCACCGTGCAGGCAAGCATGTAGAGGCCGGTTCCGATGGCCTGCGAATAAAGAAAATTGGTGATCACCAGGAAATAGCCAAGGAAGCTGAGCAGCATCGCGTCGCGCAAGGTGCGGGTCTCCAGCAGCTTCAGCCCCAGCATGATGACGAGCAAGGTCACACCCGCGTCCCGCCCGAAGATGGTGCGGTAGGCCAGGAATACGCCGACGGTGGCGATGAAGGCAATCAGCAGCAGCAGCCAGCGGCTTGGCAGCACAAGGCGAGCGTAGCCGACGTAGGCGCGCCACGCGATGAGCATCACTACCAGCCCGATGGTCCACCATGGCATGTGGGTGGCGTGCGGCGCGGCCACCAGAGCCAGCGATAGCAGCAGCCAGCGCACGTGGCGCCAGGAAAGCAGCTGTTTCGGGTCTGTCATGCGAATTTACGACCGCTGACGGGAAGATCCCGGGCGTGGGGCATCATCGAATCGCCGGTCAGTGTTGTGGAGGGCGAGCGCTTCGAGGCAGCGATCGCGCTGTGCCTCTCCAGCTGCCATTTCCAGGGTTGTGTTCGGCAGGCGCAAGCCGTAGGTCAGCCCCGCGGCGTGCGCATCGAGCACCCAGCGGGCAAGGAGGGAGAGGCGCTCCTCCGCGCCCATCTGGGACGGCAGCAGGGCCCAGTCGAGCCATAGCTCGGTTTCGGCGCGACCGGTGAATTGCTTGGTGTGCAGCCCCTGGTCGCGTGCTGCAACCTTCCACGCGACGTGGCGCGGAGAATCTCCCCGGTGGTACGGGCGCATGCCCGAAAAGTCCTCCTGGCCCTGACCGCGCTCGGCACCGGCGCCGGCGCTCGGTGCCGCGGGCGGCATCGGCAGGCCGGTGGCAGCGGGGCGGGGATAGACGATGCACTGCAAGTCGAGATCCACGTAGGCCCACGCGTAATAAAATCCCAGCGGAAAGCGCGTGAAGAGTATCAGTCGCCCCGGCCGCAGAATGCCCCGCCGGGGCGCGTGGACCCCGGCGGTTGCCGACGTCCCGGAGCGCGCCATGACATCGACGAAGGATGCCTGCCTGCGGTCGTGGGTGAGACCGATGGCGTAGCGGTCGGTATCGCTCCGGTTCTCGATATGCAAGGCAAAGAACGCGGTGTCGCCGGCGAACACCGGCCGCGTGCGCCCGCCCGTGATCCGCAGGTTCGCGAGGTTGCGAAACGTGTAGATCATGGCATTGACGCTCGCGGCGCCGAGGAGAAACGTGAGGACGAAACCCAGGCCAAGCGAGTAGTTGATGGATCCGGCCAGCATGACCAGCAGGATGAGGGCGAACACCAATCCCTGGCGCGTGGGCAGGATGAACACCCGCCGCTGGCCCAGCACGATTACCCCGGATTCGGGCCCGCGCCAGCGAAAAAGCCAGGTGAAGAAGCGGTTCCTGAGCGCGGCGTACATCGAAAAGCAGGATCGAGGATTGAGTTGTCAGGATTGAGTGGTCGCCTTGCGCCGAGAGTGGGATCGAGCAGCGATTGTCACTCGATCCTCAATACGCGCTCCTCGATCCTCGCCGTCAGGGGATGGCGACCTGCTTGATCAGGTGTGTCGCGACATCTGCGCCGTTGACGTGAGTGATCTCGCTGGCGGGCACCAGGCGGTGACCGACCACGGCGGGAAGCACGGCCTGCACGTCCTCCGGAACGACGTGCCCCCGCCCCGCCATCAGCGCCCAGGCGCGGGCGGCATGCAGCAAAGCGAGCGCGGCGCGCGGGGACAGGCCGTGAACGTAATCGGCGGCGCGGCGCGTATGATTGGTCAGCGCCTGGACGTAGTCGAACAGGGCGCTCGACGTGTGGATTTCCTGCGCGCGATGCTGCAGGGCCATGAGTTCCTGCGGCGCCATGGCGGGTCTCAGCGTTGCCAGGAGATCGCGGCGGTTTTCCCCCTGCAACAGCGCGCGCTCGGCCTCGCTGTCGGGATAACCGAGCTCAACGCGCATCAGAAACCGATCGAGCTGCGATTCCGGGAGCGGAAACGTGCCAATCTGGTACGATGGATTCTGCGTGGCGATCACAAAGAACGGCTCGGGCAGGCGCCGAGTCTCGCCTTCGGCGGTCACTTGATGTTCCTCCATCGCCTCGAGCAGCGCGCTCTGCGCCTTGGGTGTTGCCCGGTTCACTTCGTCAGCCAGCACGACCTGGCTGAAGATCGGTCCCGAATGAAACTGGAAGCCGCCGGTCTCGCGGCTGTAGACGGAGACCCCGATGATATCGGCGGGAAGCAGATCGCTCGTGAACTGGATGCGCTGAAAATTCAGGCCGAGCGACGTCGCGAGCGCGTGCGCCAGCATGGTCTTGCCCACGCCGGGAATGTCCTCGATCAGCAAGTGCCCGCGCGCGAGCAGGCAGGCGAGCGCAAGCCGGATCTGATGATCCTTGCCGAGGATGATGCCGCCGACCTGGCTGATCACCCGGTCGACCTGCTGTAACGTCACGGCGCGCTGGGGAAAGTCATTCATCCAGTCGAGTGTGCCACAACACTGTGCGCCGTGACCAGTGACGGCAGCACTGCGAAGCCCGGGACACGTTCAGGAATGTGCGGTTTCTCACGTCGCCCCCGCGGTGTCACGACGGGCGGTTCGAGAGCGTCGTTCGTCCGAGCGGCATCTCAACCCGCACGACGCGCGGATCGCTCTCTTCCGGACGCGTGCTGAAGCCGAGCCTTGCCGCGAGCTCCAGCATCTTCCGATTGCTCGCCAACACCTCTCCGTGCATTTCTCGCATGCCCCGGCTGCGCGCTGCGGCCATCAGCGCATGCATGAGGCGCGATCCGAGCCCCTTGCGTTGCCAGTCATCGGCGACCGCGATCGCGAACTCGCACGTGTCGCCATCGGTTTCGGCGACATAACGCGCAACGCCAATCTGGATTTCCCGTCCCCCGCGCTCGGTAACGGCGACGAGCGCCAAGTGCCGGTCGTAATCGACGTGCGTGAGATGCAAGAGCATCCGGGGCGAGAGCTGCCGGACGCTATCGCGAAACCGGAAATAGCGCGATTCATCGGAGAGGTTGCGCACGAACTCCTGCTCGATATCCCCGTCCTCCGGGCGTATGGGGCGGATGATGACAACCGTCCCGTCGCCAAGCGTCAGCCGTTGGACCAGATGAGTCGGGTAGGGTTGCATGGTCTGGGCGGGGTGAACCCGGCAGCGCTTGAGGGAGGGCGGCTGCCATTATAATTACCGTTAAAGCCGGACGCTGCGCGCCGGTCTAACTCCGCGCGTTCGAGCGGTCGCATCGCGCCGCTCAACGCGCGGGCTGCGGACGCTAAGCGCCGGTTTAACTCCGCGCGTTCGAACGTGTGCGTTGCACCGCTCAACGCGCGGATCGCGAATCATCGCATCCGACATATCGTGTCCTCCATTGCCTACATAACCCATCCTGACTGCCGGCTGCACGACATGGGTGCCCAGCACCCCGAGTGCCCGGCGCGGCTCGGGGCCATCGAAGACCAGCTGGTTGCTTCGGGACTGATCCAGTTCTTGCGGCATGTCGAAGCGCCGCTTGCGATTCGGGCGCAACTCGAGCGCGTGCACGCCCCGGGGTATATCACCGCGCTGGAACAGGCCGCGCCGGAAAAAGGGCTGATCCATCTCGATCCCGACACCGCGATGAACCCGCATACCCTCAAGGCAGCTCTGCGAGCGGCGGGCGCGGCTGTGCTGGGGACAGAGATGGTGCTCCAGGGTGAAGTGGAGAGCGCATTTTGCAGCGTGCGGCCGCCCGGGCATCACGCCTGCCGCGCCCGCGCCATGGGGTTCTGTCTGTTCAACAACGTTGCCGTGGCCGCGGCGCACGCGCTGGAGACCCATGGCTTGAAGCGGGTTGCCATTGTCGATTTCGACGTCCATCACGGCAATGGCACGGAGGAGATCTTTCGCGACGATCCGCGCGTCATGATGGTATCGACGTTTCAGCACCCGTTCTACCCCTATAGCGGGGTGGAAGGGCGCTCGGAGCGCATGGTGAATGTTCCGCTCGCCGCGTACGGCGGGAGCGCGGAATTCCGCAGTGCAGTCGAGCAGCACTGGTTGCCGGCGCTTGCTGCCTTCAGGCCCGAGATGTTATTCGTATCTGCCGGCTTCGACGGGCACCGCGAAGACGATATGGCCATGCTCAAGCTGGTGGACGCGGACTACGCGTGGGTCACGGAACGGATCAAGGAGGCTGCCGGGACATTCGCGGGTGGCCGCATCGTTTCCACGCTGGAGGGCGGTTACGCGTTGCACGCGTTAGGCCGGTGCGCGGCGGCGCATCTCAAGGTGCTCGGCGGCTTCTAGCGCACCCCGGGTTCCGTGGGTAACTGTAAGGAGCTGATTAATAGCGAGAATCAACCGTTGCCTCTGTTCAGTGCCCAGGGCGCGGGGGTAGCCATCAATTCCGTTGATTTTGCGGCTTTTTACATCGGATTTTGGTGTCGCCGACGCTAACATGGGAGCACGCTGGACTCGGGTATGCCGACTTCCGACATGCCTATTCGGTCCGCAGGGGAGTGGGCGTGAAGAACAACAGCGCGAGCGAGAAGACGACGCATCAGGCGCAGCAGAGGCCGCAGCGGACCCCGTCGCGGCCGCCGGCACAGGACTTCGTCGAACGCAGCCGCATATGGCAAGCGCTGCTCGAGAGCGAAGACCGCTATCGGGCCGCCTTCAACCACGCGCCGGTCGGCATCATGCACACCAGCATCGATGACGACAGGATACTGCGCGTGAACGCGCGGCTGGCGGAGATGCTGGGTTACACAGAGGGCGAGCTGCTGGGCATGTCGACGGCCGAGCTCCGCCACCCCGACGACCCCGGCGGCAATCGCCACCGCAACCGCGCAAAAGCGCTGAACGGCGAAATCGACACTTACTCGTCGGAGCGGCTATTCAAGCACAAGGACGGTTCGCCGCTCTGGGTCCATCGCACCGTTTCACTGGCGCGCGACGTGTCCGGCAGGCCGCTCTATTTCATCGGCCTCATCATGGACGTGAGCCGGCGCAAGGAGGCCGAGGAAGTCGCTGCGCGCGAGCGGGCCCTGCTGCGCACGATCATCGACTCGCTCCCTGATTATATTTACGTCAAGGACACCGCCGGCCGGTTCCAGCTCGGTAATGCAGCCTGGCTGAAAGCTCGCGGGCGCATTGCCGATGAGGTGATCGGAAAGTCGGTATTCGAGCTGTTCGCTAGGGATCTGGCGGTAAGCCTGGCTGCCGAAGACCAGGCCATCGTCGACTCGGGAACGCCTCTGCTTGACGTCGAGCAGAGGGTGGTCGTGCGGGGGCGGGACGGAAGGCTGGGCGAGGAGCGCTGGTCGTCCAAGACCAAGGTGCCGATGCGCGACGCCGACGGCAACGTGACTGGCATCGTCGGCATCAGTCGTGATATCACGGAGCGCGCGGTATCGGCACGCCGGCGCGAGATGGAGCACGCCGTGACCCAGGTCCTTGCTGAGTCGGCCACCGTGGATGAAGCGATCCCGCGGCTGCTGCGCACGATCTGCCAGGCGATGAGCTGGGCTTACGGCGCCCGCTGGGTGGGCACGCACGAGGGCATTTACCGCGCCGAGTACTGGGCTGACTTCGAGCCGGAATTCGATCTCGCCGACGGGGCGCTCTGGCGCAGACAGGGCGTCGAAGGATCCATGGTGCTGTTGCACCGCGCCTGGCAGCGCAAGGAACCGACCTGGATCGTCGATTTGGCGCACCATGAGACTTTCCGGCGCGCGATGAGCGCGCGCAAGTTCGGCCTGCACGGCGCGTTTGCGTTTCCCATCACCGCGGGCGGAACGGTCATCGGCGTAATGGAGTTCTTTGGCCGGGAGGCGCGCCAGCCCGATGAGATGCTTCTGAGCGTGGCGCGTGCCATTGGCAGCCAGATCGGCCAGTTCATCCAGCGCAAGGAAGCGGAGCTTGCGTTGCGCCGGAGCGAGGAACGCTACCGCGACGTGTTCGAGGCGAGCCCCCTGCCAATGTGGGTCTGGGACGACGAGAAGCTCGCCTTCCTGGCGGTCAACGAGGCTGCGGTGAGCCATTACGGATACACACGGGACGAGTTTCTGCGGATGAACGTGCGCGACATCTGGGCGCCGGGGGAGGAGGTGCGTTACGAAGAAAGCCTGCGCGGGCGCTCACAGGCGCACACCCTGCATCTCCAGCGCAATCACCGCACCAAGGACGGGCGGATCATCGACGTGGAGGTCACGGCGCGGCGCTTCACGCTTGGCGGGAGCACGACCTGGCTGACGCTGGTCAACGACGTCACCGAGCGCAAGCGTGCGGAAGCGGCGCTGCTGGAGAGCGAGGAGCAGTTCCGCCAGCTTGCGGGCAACATCCCCGAGGTGTTCTGGATCACTGATGTCACGCAGCGGGAGGCGCTCTACATCAGCCCGGCCGCGGAGAAGCTGCTCGGGTGGCCCATTCCCCTTCTCCGCGCCCGCCCGCGGCTGCTGATCGAGGCCATTCACAAGGAAGACCGCCGGCGCGTCCGGGATGGACGGAGATTCGCCAGGGACGGGGGATACGACGAAACCTACCGCATCGTCCGGGCAGACGGCTCGATGCGCTGGGTGCGGGACCGGGCATTTCCAGTGTATGACGCGTCGGGCACGGTTTATCGCATTGCCGGCATCACGGAGGACATCACCGATCGCAAGGAGGCGGAGGAGCGCCTCATGCATCTGGCGCATTACGACGTGCTGACCAGCCTGCCGAACCGGGTGCTGTTTTACGACCGGCTGAAGCAGGCGCTCGCCCAGGCCAAGCGCAACCAGTGGGTTACCGGCGTGATGTTCATCGATCTCGATCGCTTCAAGAACGTGAACGACACGCTCGGGCACGCGGTGGGCGACAGGCTCCTGCAGCAGGTTTCCGAGCGGCTGGTGGCATCCGTGCGCACCGGCGATACGGTAGGGCGCCTAGGCGGCGACGAGTTCGCGATCGTGCTCCTCAACTTGACCAACGCGCAGGACGCGAATCTGGTCGCGCAGAAGATCATGGCAAGCTTCAAGGAGCCGTTCCGCTTGACCGGCGTCGAGCTCTTCGTGACGGCGAGCATCGGCATCACGTTGTATCCCGATGACAGCACGGATCAGGAGACCTTGATCAAGAATGCGGACGCCGCGATGTACCGGGCCAAGGAGGTGGGGCGCAACAGCTGCCGCTTCTATGCTCCGGAGATGAACGCGCGGGCGCTCGAGCTTCTGAGCATGGAAAACAGCCTGCGGCGCGCGCTTGAGCGCAATGAGTTCGTGCTCTATTACCAGCCCAAGGCGAGCGTCGCGGACGGGAGCATCGTCGGCGTCGAGGCGCTGCTGCGCTGGCAGCATCCGGACCGCGGCCTAATCTCGCCCGAAGAGTTCATGTCCGTCCTGGAAGAGACCGGCCTGATCGTTCCGGTCGGTGAATGGGTCTTGAGAACGGTGTGCGATCAGATCCGGGCCTGGCAGCGCGCGGGAATCGAGCTGGTGCCAGTCGCCGTGAACTGCTCGCCGCGCCAGTTTGCCACGAGGGATTTCGGCGACACGATCAAGCGCACCCTCGATGAACGACAGGTCGATCCGAGGCTGATCGAGGTCGAGATCACGGAAAACTCGCTGATGAGCAATCTCGAGGAGACGCAGCTCATTCTCAACTACGTGGGCGAGCTCGGGGTCGGCCTGTCCATCGACGATTTCGGCACCGGCTATTCGAGCCTGGCCTATCTCAAGCGCTTCCCGTTCGATGCGCTCAAGGTGGACCGTTCATTCGTGAAGGACCTCACCACCGATGCGGACGATGCCACCATCACCCGCGCGCTGATCTCGATGGCGCATAACCTGGGGCTGAAGGTGGTCGCGGAAGGGGTGGAAACCGCGGCGCAGCTTGCATTTCTCGTCGAGCACGGCTGCGACGAGTTCCAGGGATTCTATTTCTCGCGCCCCCTCATTGCCGAAGAATGCGGCGCCTGGCTCAGGGACCGGCGCACGCTCGTGCGACCGCGGGGCTGACCCCGCTCCGGCGCGGTCGGACGCCCGATCAGGCTGTCAGTATTGCCGCCGCCACCCTGCGCCCCTCGGTCGCGAGGATGTTGTAGGTCCGGCATGCCGCGTGGCTGTCCATGATCTCCACTCCGACGCCGGTAGCAGCAAGCGCGCGCGCGAGCGCCGGTGGTGGAAAGCGTTGCGCCGCGCCCGTTCCCAGAATCACGATCTCAGGCTTGAGCCGCTCGATGAAGCCGAAATCCGCCACCGTCAGCGCGTCAAAGCCGCTCACCTGCCATTCGATGACCGCCTGCGGGCTGACCACCACGCATTTTTCGTAGCGCACGTGGTTAACGGCCACGAATCCCGTGCCGTAACCGGAGAACAAGTGCAGGCCCGCAGCCTGCTCCAGGTGCAATTTCATAAGCCACTGATTTGCTTAAGGTTACTCGCTTCGCTAGAATATCACGCTTTTGCGCCTCGACTGGCAGTACCCATGGAAGAATTTGCCCGCATCAAGCGCCTGCCGCCGTACGTCTTCAATGTCACCGGCGAGCTCAAGCTCGCCGCCCGCCGGCGGGGCGAGGACATCATCGACTTCAGCATGGGCAATCCCGATCAGCCCACGCCGCGCCACATCGTGGAGAAGCTGATCGAGACCGTGCAGCGCCCCGACACCCATCGCTACTCGGTGTCGAAGGGCATCGTGCGGCTGCGGCGCGCGATCTGCAACTGGTATCGGGCGCGCTACGGCGTCGAGCTCGATCCCGACTCGGAGGCAATCGTCACCATCGGCTCGAAGGAGGGCATCGCACACCTCGCGCTCGCCACTCTCGACACCGGCGACACGGTGCTGGTGCCCAATCCGAGCTATCCGATCCACATCTACGGTCCGGTCATCTCCGGCGCTGACATCCGGCACGTGCCGATGACGCCCGAAGCCGATTTCTTCGAGGCGCTGGAGCGCGCGTTCAAGGACACGTACCCCAAGCCCAAGATGCTGATCGTCAATTTTCCGAGCAACCCGACGACGCAGTGCGTGGAGCTGCCGTTCTTCGAGCGACTCGTCGGGCTTGCGCGGGAGCACCACGTCTACATCGTCCACGATCTCGCATACGCGGACATCGTGTTCGACGGCTACCAGGCGCCGTCCATTCTGCAGGTGCCCGGTGCGCGCGAGATCGCGGTGGAGTTCTTCACCATGTCGAAGAGCTACAACATGGCCGGCTGGCGCGTGGGCTACATGGTCGGCAACCGGGAGCTCGTCACGGCGCTCGCGCGCATGAAGAGCTACCACGACTACGGCACCTTCACCCCCATCCAGGTTGCCTCCATCATCGCGCTGGAGGGCCCGCAGGATTGCGTCGAGGCCGTGCGCCGGGTCTATCAGGGGCGCCGCGATGTGCTGTGCAGCGGCATGAAGGCGATCGGGTGGAACGTCGAGGTGCCGAAGGCGACGATGTATGTCTGGGCACCGATTCCGGAGCCCTATCGCAATCTCGGCTCGCTCGAGTTTTCGAAGAAGCTTCTGGGCGACGCCAAGATCGCGGTCGCACCTGGCGTCGGCTTCGGCCAGTACGGCGACGGCCATGTCCGGTTCGCACTGATCGAGAACGAGGCGCGCACCCGCCAGGCGCTGCGCGGCATCAAGGAAATGTTCCGGAAGGACGGCTTGTCATGAGGCCGATCAACGTCGGGTTGCTGGGTATCGGCACCGTGGGCGGCGGCACGTTCACGGTTCTCGAGCGCAACCGCGAGGAGATTTCGCGCCGCGCCGGCTGCACCATCACCATGAAAATGGTCGCCGACAAGGAAGTGGACAAGGCGCGCCGCCTCGTCGGCGCACGCGCGACCGTGACCGCCGATGCGCTGGAGGTCGTCAGCCACCCCGACATCGACATCGTGGTCGAGCTGATCGGAGGGACCACGGTTGCCAAGGATCTGATCCTCCGTGCCATCGCCAACGGAAAGCACATCGTTACCGCCAACAAGGCGCTCCTTGCGCGGCACGGCAACGAGATCTTCGCCGCGGCCCAGAAGAAGGATGTGATGGTGGCGTTCGAGGCGGCGGTAGGCGGCGGCATTCCCATCATCAAGTCCTTGCGCGAGGGACTTTCGGCCAACCGGATCGAGTGGATCGCCGGCATCGTCAATGGCACCTGCAACTTCATCCTGTCGGAGATGCGCGAGCGCGGCGCGAGCTTCGAGGACGTGCTCAAGGAGGCGCAACGCCGCGGCTACGCCGAGGCCGATCCCACCTTCGACATTGAAGGCGTGGATGCGGCGCACAAGACGACCATCATGGCGGCGATCGGCTTCGGCATCCCGATGCGATTCGAGTCCGCCTACGTCGAGGGCATCGCCGGCCTCAAGCAGGAGGACATTCGCTACGCCGAAGAGCTTGGCTATCGCATCAAGCTGCTCGGCATTGCGCGGCGCAGGCCGAAGGGGATCGAGCTCCGCGTCCATCCGGCGCTCGTCCCCGCGCGGCGCCTGATCGCCAGCGTGGAAGGCGTGATGAACGCCATCCTGGTGAAGGGGGATGCGGTCGGCCAGACCATGTATTACGGGGCCGGGGCGGGGGCGGAGCCGACCGCTTCCGCTGTGATCGCTGACTTGGTGGACGTTGCGCGCATGCTCACCGCGGACCCCGAGCATCGTGTTCCGCACTTTGCTTTCCAGCCCGGACAGCTGGCCGCTACGCCAATCCTGCCCATGGGCGATGTCGAGACGCGTTATTACCTGCGGATGAAGGTGCATGACAAGCCGGGCGTGCTGGCGGACATCACGCGCGTCCTCGCGGACCTCCGGATCTCGATCGAGGCGATGGTGCAGAAGGAGCCGCGCGCGGGCGAGGCAGAGGTGGACATCATCATGCTCACCCATATGACCGTCGAGAAGAACGTGGACGCGGCAATCGCCAGGATCGAGAAACTGCCGGTCGTGGTCGGCAAGGTGACTCGCGTCCGCCTGGAAGAGCTGAACTCATGACGTTCCTCGCCCATCGCCGGTCGCTCGTCGCGCTCTCCTGATGGCGCATTACACCGGACTGATCGACAAATACCGCGACCGGCTGCCGGTCGCGCCGGATACCCGCGCCATCTCGCTCAACGAGGGCGCGACGCCGTTGATCGAGTTGCGGAACGTGCCTTCGTTGCTGCGCAGGAAGGTCAGCCTCTACGCCAAGTTCGAGGGCGCGAACCCCACCGGCTCGTTCAAGGACCGCGGGATGACCATGGCGGTCACGCAGGCGGTCGAGGAGGGCGCGCGCGCGATCATCTGCGCCTCCACCGGCAACACGTCTGCATCCGCCGCCGCCTATGCCGCGCGCGCCGGCATCGCCTGCTTCGTGCTGATTCCCGAGGGCAAGATCGCGCTCGGCAAGCTCTCGCAGGCGATGATGCACGGCTCGGTCGTGATCCAGATCCGCGGCAACTTCGACGAAGGCATGCGCCTGGTGCAGGACGTCGCCGGGACACTGCCGGTCAAGATCGTCAACTCGATCAATCCCTACCGCATCCAGGGGCAGAAGACCGTGGCGTTCGAGGTGATCGAGGCGCTGGGCGAGGCGCCCGACTACCATGCGCTGCCGGTGGGCAATGCCGGCAACATCACCGCCCACTGGATCGGCTATTCGGAGGCGGCCGGGGAGAGCACCCAGGCACTCAAGCCGGACGCGACCATGCGCAAGTACCGGACGCAGAAGACCCTCGATCGCCGCCCGATCATGCTGGGTTACCAGGCCTCGGGAGCCGCCCCGATCGTGCATGGCCGGCCGGTCGAGAATCCCGAAACCGTGGCCACGGCGATCCGCATCGGCAATCCGGTGTCATGGCAGCAAGCGGTGGCGGCGGGCCATGAATCCGGCGGATGGTTCGCCGCGTGCGCCGACGAGGAAATCTTGCACGTGCAGAAGATGCTGGCGCAGGCCGAGGGCGTGTTCTGCGAGCCGGCATCCGCCATCGCTCTCGCCGGCGTCCTGAAGGACCTCGAGCTCGGGCGGATCGGCGCGGGTGCCACGATCGTCTGCACCCTGACCGGGCACGGGCTGAAGGATCCCGACGTTGCGATCGCGCAGAGCGCGAAGCCGGTTACCGCCGATGCAGAACTCAAGGCTATCGAGCGGGTGATCCGGGAGCGCCTCAAGACCTAGGGCGCCCGCGCAGAAACGATGGGGGATCGGGGTGCCCCGCCCGCTGGGTCCGGCAGGAATATTGAAAGGCAACAATGTCCGGGGCACAATGCCGGCTCTTAAACGGCCGACCGGAATTCACCGGGGATCCTATCCAGCCTTCAGGGACGGTTTTCGACATGGCATCGCCGAATCCAGAGACCGAAAGACACGTCGTATTGCGCACGCGGGTGGCCGAGGGTTATGAACTCACCCAGCTTGAGCTCAAGCGCCTGCAGCGCGTGTTTACGGACTGGTTCCCGGGCGCGGTATACACGGACCTGACCCGTGACACGGTGCGAATTGACGTCGTGGTGAGAAAAGGCCGCCTCAGCGGCCAGAGCGTGTACAACGCCTCGTTCGTCAACCGGGAAGGCTCGGTGGTCAAGAATGCGGATTACGACGAGGACCGCATTACCGGAAAAGTCTGCGCCAACTACGACCCCCGGCGCAGCGGGTATTTCGGCAAGAAGGACGGCTTCGATTACCGGACCGTGTCCTATACTCTGAGGCCGATGCCCAACCCCCGTTAAAGCCGGGCGCTTCGCGCCGGTTTAACTCCGCGCGTTGGACCGGACTGCAAAGCAGCCGGTCAACGCGCAGTCTCAGGCAGATTCATGTGTTCCTGATTATCACCGATGGCGTCTTTTCAGCGACCCGTCATCGTGTTCGGCGGGCAGGCCCCGACGATCTTCTTGAGCTGCTCCTCGCGCAATGCAGGCGACGACATCTTTCGGGCCGCTTTGTCTGCGGCGGGGAAGCTTCTGGCCAGTACGGCCTGGTGGACGATATTGGCGTAGGTTCTGTCACGCAGGGCTGCCGACGACAGGCTGCCCGCAATCTCGATTGCCAGTTCGAAATCGTGCCCATGCGCGGCTTGACTGACCAGCGCGGCATATCTGCTGTCGCGTTCGAGGCCGGAGCGAATTCTCCATGCTGCATCGTACCGGGCCCGTATCTCCACCGCCTTTCCTGCTCCATGGTCTAGACGATAGTAGCTGTCGTTCAGATACCGGATGATGTTCTGCTTCTCCTCCGGCGTTAGGCTATTCTTGAGCATGTGATTGCAGCGTGCGAGCTGGTGCTCCAGCGCAGGCAAGGATCGAACCAAGCGGTTCTCGCGGACGTAGACTTCGGAGCCATGGCAGCCCGTGCAACCCGCGTCATGCAGGCGTTTTCCGGCGGCGCTGTCGCCCGGCAGCGCGGAATGGACGTCAAGGGGCAGCAGGATGAGGAGTGATAGCCACAAAATGCGCTTCATGCTTTCCCTCCGACCGACCGCGCGCCCAGCCGCTGGCCTCACGCGCCTCATTCCTCGAACCGCATCGAGAAGTCCGCCGCCTTGACGTCCTTGGTGAGCGCGCCGACCGACATGCGGTGCACGCCGGTTTCGGCGATCGCGTGGGCGTTTTCCAGGGTAATGCCGCCTGAGGCCTCCAGCTCCGCGCGACTGCCCGCAATTCTTACCGCTTCGCGCATGTGCTCGACGTTCATGTTGTCGAGCAAGATCATCGTGGCGCCGGCCTCCAGCGCTTCCCGCAGCTGGTCCAGGCTCTCGACCTCGACCTGGATCCAATCCCCAGTATGCGCGAGCTCGCGTGCGCGCGCGAGCGCCTGCCGGATGCCGCCCGCCGCAGCGATGTGGTTTTCCTTGATCAACATCGCGTCATAGAGCCCCATGCGGTGGTTGGCGCCCCCGCCGACCCGCACGGCGTACTTCTGCGCAAGGCGCAGTCCGGGCAATGTCTTGCGGGTATCGACGATACTCGCCCGCGTGCCCGCGATCGCGTCCACATAGCGCCGGGCAGCCGTTGCCACCCCCGACAGCGTCTGGATGAAGTTGAGTGCGACACGCTCAGCCGCAAGCAGCGCGCGCGCGTCCCCGCGGACCGTGCAGACCCGCGAGCCGGCCGCAACGCTCGCCCCTTCCGGCACGGCCCAGACAATTTCCGCCGACGGATCGAGCTCGCGCACGCATGCGTCGAACCACGGCTGTCCGCACAGGACCGCCTCTTGACGGCACAGCACCACCGCGCGCACCTGCCTGCCGGAGGGAACAAGCGGCGCGGTGAGATCGCCGCTGCCGACGTCCTCATTCAGCGCGGCGCGCACGTTGCGCCGGATCTCGGATGCCAGGTCCATGGGATTGCTCAATAGTTGGCGGCGAGCGCTGCGGCGATTCTAGCGCATTGGAGGTGGCCGAATGGACGGGATGCTGAGCGTGGTGTCGCACGGCATCGGCACGATACTCGGACTCGTGCTGATCGGCGGCTGGGAGTTCGTGAACGAGCAGTGTGACACGGACCTGCAGCGGGGCCGCGAGTATGCGCCCGGTTTTCTGCACATCGACGGCGGTGTCGGCGGCGGCGTAGCGGCGGGATGCCGCCGTCAAGTCCGGTGTTCGGCCCAGTAGATCGCCATCACCAGCGCAAACAGAACGATCTCGGCGAGCGTCACCAGCAGGATGATGAAGGTGATGCGCCGGGCGGAGGGCTTCATCGGCACCCACACGCGCCGCATGTACCAGCGCCACGGCGCGCACCAGCCCCAGCGCAGGTCGCGCAACAGGTATTCTCTCAGCGCGACGCCCCAGGCATGCAAGCTCCGGTCCACCTCGGGGGTGTCCGCTTCGGTTGCTCCGGTGTAATCATCGGTGATCCGCAGGCGGCTGCCGGCATCCGCCGGAGCGATCTCGAAACGCGTGCTGCGCTTCACTCCGCGGTCGTAGCGTACCGTGAAGGCGCGCTCCGAGGCCCATTCCAGCCTGAGCTGCAGGTCGAAATCGCGCTGGTTGCTCAGATTGCGCATTGAGACCGAGAAGGCGCCGGGAGCGGTCTCGCGCCAGCGCCTGAACTCTAGGTAGGGATTGATGCGGTAGAGCCGCTCCACGTCGCGGAGAAACGCACCGAGCGCCGCGGGCTCGAGGGGAACCTCGATGGTGACCCAGGCTGCGTCGGCGTCGCGGGTTGCGGTCTCGCTCATCCCGGGTGGGGCACCACGAGCAAGGGGGCGCCGAGCGCTCCGGCGAGCTTCTCGACGCGCATGCGCGAGCGCAACCCGGGCACGCCCTTCGGTCGCGGGGCGCCGATCACGACGCAGTCCGGCCGGAGCGTCGCGGCGTAGTCGAGCAACGCGGAAGACGGTTCCCCCAGCACGACCGTAAGTTCGTAACGCCTGCCGCTCGCGCGGACCTCGCGCTCGAGGGCGGCCCGGTGCTCCTCGATTTCCCGGGCGAGCTGGGACTCGACGTGGCGCCCGTATGCCGCGCGGGTGGATGCGTTGTTGAGCCAGTCGTCGCCCATCATCCCCTTCCACAGGTCCGGAACTACCACGAGATGGAAGATCGTGGCGGCCGGCGCCGCGAAAGCGAGCGCGGCGCGCTCCGCCGCGCGCGAGCCGGGAGTCCCGTGGCTGGCGAGCAGGATGCGGTCGGCTTTCAACACGGCAAAAAAATCCCGGTGAAGCGCAGCGCGCGCTCACCGGGACGCGGAAGCAATCCTGGCCGGATCAGACCAGGAAAAAGACGAGCGCTGCGATGATGAGCGCCAGCGCGAGCGCAACGAAGTCCTCGTGGCGATCGCTCGGGAATATCGTCAGCGCGGAACCGCGGTCGAACTTGTCTTCCATGGCGGCTTCTCCTTCCTCAAATGGTTTCGGCGACGAACAGCATGACGACGATGAGCGAGCCGACTGCCTTGATCACGCCCACGATAGAGCCGATCACCAGCGGCTGGCCGCCGGCCTGCCGGATCGACGCCATCGTGATCTGCATCCCGAGCCCGACCAGCCCGAAGGTGAAGAACCACGCGATCAGATCGCGGAACTTGGAGATTTTTGGCGCGGTGTGCCGCACGACGCGATGCGCCTTGGTGAGCACTGCGGTGCCCTCCTTCGAGAGCGCCCGCGAGTTGATGACCCCGCGCACCATGGCGTCGTCCTCCTCCGACATGATCTTCTTGTTCTGGGCCAGGCGCTCCAGCGCGGCCTTCTGGTCCGCGCGCTTGATCTTGTCGAGTTCCTTCTGCAGCGTCGCGGCCTCGGTGTCCCTGAGGTAGTTGTTGATCTCCTTGCCGGTGCGGTCCTTCTTCATGAGCGCCTTGTCGCTGTTGTCGAAGTAGGAGCCCTGGTAGTGACGCGCGGGAGCAAAGATCCCGGTGGAGGAAAGCAAGAACATAAGGATGAAGCCGAGCACGAAGATCGGGAACTTGCTGATGACGACCTGCATGGCGTCGACTTGCTGCACGTCGCGCTGCGCCGCCTGCTCCCGCCGGACGTACCAGACCGCGAGCCACAGCACGATGATGGGGAGGAAGAGCACGCGCGTGATATTGAAGATCTCGGCCACTTTCAGCGTCTCGATGCCACCGGGCTGGAACGCGAGCGCCGCCCCGGCCACCTGCGCCGAATTGAGAATGCCGGTGCCGGCCCACGCCCCGAACTGGATGTAGCCCATGCCGAGGCCCCTGCCGATGATCGGGAACAGGAACATGCAGAGGACACCGAACAGAAGGATGGTGCCGATGGTGTATGCAATTTCGAGGGATTTCGCCTGCACGACGGGGGCCGCCGCCACCGCGGCGGACACTCCACATACGCCGACGCCCGATGACAGCACACCGGTCATGGAGTTGGGCAGGCTGCGCCGCGCGCCGATGATCAGCACCAGCCAGACCGAGCCCAGCACGAACACGCCGATCAAGAGGACTGACAGCTTCCCGAGCTGCGCGAGCTCGGCGAAGCTGTAGAGGGCGCCCAGGAGAATGACGCCGGTCTTCAACCCGAGCCGCGACAGGCGCACGCCATTCTCGGCCCAATGCGGCACCCGGAAGACGTTGACGACGATGATGCCGGCGAGAATGCCCATCACCACGTAATTGAGGTTGAGGACGCTCGCGAAATTGAAGCCCAGCGCGGGCCGCGCCTGCCGCCCCCACAATCCCATCAACGGGTCAAGGCCCCACTTGACGACAAAAGCGACGAGCATGATGAACATCACGCCGGCGACGGTGGACAGGTAATAGTCCCCGTGGCCTTCCCTGGGCGTGGCGAGCAATTGCCACAGGCCAACCAGGATGGCGACGCCCCCGAAAGCGTAGCCGAGAGTCACCATTTCCCCCAAGTACCGGCCGGTATTGAGGAATTTGATGAGCCCCGCCATGTTGCCGCTTTGCACGAGGTAGGCGTAGGCCACCATGATGATGCCGATGACCAACGGCCAGACGGTACGCCGGGAATAGACCATGTGCCCCTCCTTTGTTTGTGACGTCTAATCGGGTGCGCCGCGCGATGGCCGCGGGCGCCCTCGACAGCTGCTTATAGTTCGCGCGTTAGTCCCGCGCGGCTTGTTCTTCGTGCGTCCCTCGGTTCGGCCGCACTTCTTGAGCTGCAAGAGCAACAGTCAAACAGGCGTAGTGTTAGTCGCGGTGCAGCGGAAGTCAAGTGTGACTCTGAGCGCGTGGCTCGGTCACTGCATAAGCGAGCCGCTGTTCAGGCGCATAAGTATCTTGTATGTGCAGTTCCGCTTTTCTAATGCTGCGCTTGCAACAAGCTCCTGCCACGATGGTGGCGAGGAGAAACGATTTCCGCACCGATTGCCGTCGGCACGAGGAACCTTCAGTGATCGTAAAGCGATCCTGTCGCTTTTCCACGAAAGACCCGGTACACAAAAACTGTCCATCCGATGATGAACGGCAGCACGATGAGCGCTCCGATCAGGACAACCTTGAGCGAAGAAGGATGCGCTGCAGCTTCCCAGATGGTGATCCGGTCCATGACAAGATAGGGAAAGAGGCTGTAGGCGAGACCGAGAAAAGCGAGCGCGAAGAACACGATCGTGCCGGCGAACGGCGCCCAGTCGGGAACGGCGTTGCCCGTGCGCATGCGGCCGGAGGCGCGCCAGACCCAGAGCCACGCCGCGAGGCTTGCGAGCGGCAGCATCATCAAACCGAGCGTGCGCGGAAAATCGAACCACTTGTCGCGCACTGTTTCGCTCGCCAGTGGCGTCGCAACGCTCACCAGCGCTACCCCGAGCGCGACCCACAGAAGACCCCAACGGGTCCACGCGATTGCTTTTTGCTGCAGCGCACCCTCCGTCCTCCAGATCAGCCAGGTTGCGCCGAGCAGGACGTAGCCGCCACAAAGTCCGCCCGCGACCAGCAGATCGAACAGGAAATAGCCGAATCCCGGCTCGAAGCCGGTGATGTAGGCTCCGAGCATGATCCCTTGAGCGAGCGAAGCCAGGAACGAACCGAACCAGAACAGCCAGTTCCACATCTCCCGATGCCAGCCTTCGGCTTTGACGCGAAACTCGAACGCGACGCCGCGCAGCATCAGTCCGATCAACATCGCCGCCACCGGCAGATACAGCGCGGTAAGGACGACGCCGTGCGCGACCGGGAACGCGACCAGCAGCAGCCCGATCCCGAGCACGAGCCAAGTCTCATTGGCGTCCCAGAAGGGTCCGATCGAAGACACCATGATGTCCTGCTCGCGCGCATCGGCTGCCGGCATCAGCATGCCGACGCCCAGGTCATAGCCGTCAAGCACGACGTAGGCGAGGATTGCGACGCCCATGAGGACGGTGAAGATCAGCGGCAGATCGAGCGTCATGCGGCCGCTCCTTCCCGCACGGCAGGCTGGCGCCCCGGCTCGGGCGCGCTGCCCTTGCCGGCCATGTGCGTCAGCACCACCATGTACGCGACGAGCATCAGGGTGTAGGTGACGATGTAGCCGGTGAGGCTCGCGCCGAGCTGGGCGCCGCTGATCGGCGCCGCCGCCTCAGCCGTCCGGAGAATCCCGGTCACGAGCCACGGCTGGCGGCCGATCTCGGTCACCATCCAGCCCGCAAGCGTTGCAATCCACCCGGAGAAGGTGAATGCGGCGAACGTCCAGAGCAGCCACCGGGCTGGCAGCATCGCGCCGCGTGTCTTCCATACGCCGAACCAGGACAACGCGATCATCAGTACGCCCATGCCGACCATCAGCCGGAACGAGAAGAAAACCGGGCCGACGGGCGGGATGTCGGGCTCGAAATGGTCGAGTCCCTTCAGCTCCGCGTCCGCGGAATGCTTCAGCAGGAGGCTCGCGCCCTTCGGAATCTCGATCGCGAAGTCATTGCGCCGCTCCGCCTCGTTGGGAATGGCGAAGAGAACGAGCGGCACGCCCGTGCCGGTCCTCCAGATTGCTTCCACAGCCGCGATCTTCGCTGGCTGGTGCTCGAGCGTGTTGAGGCCGTGCAGATCGCCCACCAGCGCCTGGAGCGGCGCGAGCACGGCCGCGACCACGAGACCGGTGCGGAGCGTGCGGCGCGCGGCGCGGTCGTCCGCGGCCTGCAGCAGCCGCCACGCCGACAGCCCCGCCACCACAAATGCGGCCGTCAGGCCGGAGGCAAGCAGCATGTGCGTCAGGCGGTAGGGGAACGAGGGATTGAACATTACCTGCCACCAGTCGCCGGCGACGAGCACGCCATCGGCATAAGCGTGCCCCTTTGGCGTTTGCATCCACGAGTTGAGCGCGAGGATCCAGAATGCCGACAGGCTGGTGCCGACGGCCACCAGCACGGTCGACAACATGTGCACCCATCCCGGCACCCGATTCATGCCGAACAGCATCACCCCGAGAAACGTCGCCTCGAGGAAGAACGCGGTCAGAACTTCGAACGCAAGCAGCGGACCCGCGACGTTGCCGACGGTGTTCATGAAGCCCGGCCAGTTGGTGCCGAACTGGAACGACATCACGATGCCCGAGACAACGCCCATGGCGAAGGTGAGCGCGAAGATCTTGGTCCACAGCCGGTAGGTTTCGAGCCACCCGGCGTCCCCGGAGCGCGCGTACTGCGCCCGGAAATAGACGAGGATCCAGGCGAGCGCGATCGTGATGGTTGGAAACAGAATGTGAAACGCGATATTCAGCCCGAATTGCGCCCGGGCAAGGAATACGGCGTCGCTGGCATCCATCGGGGGCTGGCGTCCGTCGTCCGGATCTAACGAATTAGCGAGAGGCCGTTCCGGGTAATGCTTTGCGTCAGTTTAAGGACCGGGCATTCAAACCTCAACCTGCGAGGCTCGGCAGGTCGTGGGGCCGACCGCTTCTCCGCGTGCGCCGCACGGCCCCCCGAGGGAGGGCCGGAATATTCCCCCATGCAGGCTTGAAAACGGCGTTAACCGCCTGATATAGCATACAGTTGCGATCATTCGATATTGGGGCGTCCGCAGACACGGCGGCTCGACGCTGTGCGCGCACGGCAAACAACTGACGGATATAGGGTATGCGATTCGACAAGTTCACCACCCGCTTCCAGCAAGCATTCGCCGACGCCCAGAGCCTCGCGGTCGGCCATGACAATCCGTACATCGAGCCGCAGCACCTGCTTTCCGCCCTGATCGGCCAGGAAGACGGCGGGAGCGCGGCGCTCCTCGCCCGTGCCGGTGTCAACGTCGGCGCTCTGCGCGCGGCGCTTGCGAACGCCATCGCGCGCCTGCCCAAGGTGGAGGGCGCCGGGGGCGAGGTCAACGTGTCGCGCGAGCTCGGCAATCTGCTCAACCTCACCGACAAGGAGGCGCAGAAGCGCGGCGACCAGTTCATCGCCTCGGAACTGTTTCTGCTTGCGCTCACCCAGGACAAGGGCGAGACCGGAAGGCTCCTCAAGCAGCACGGCGGCAGCCGGGAGGCCATCGAGAAAGCAATCCGGGCCGTACGCGGCGCGGAATCCGTTCAGAACCCGGAGGCCGAAGGACAGCGCGAGGCGCTCAAGAAGTACACGCTGAACATCACCGAGCGCGCGCGCGCGGGCAAGCTCGACCCGGTGATCGGGCGCGACGACGAAATCCGGCGCGTGATCCAGATCCTGCAGCGGCGCACCAAGAACAATCCGGTGTTGATCGGGGAGCCCGGCGTGGGCAAGACCGCCATCGTGGAAGGGCTCGCCCAGCGCATCGTGAACGGCGAAGTGCCGGAGTCGCTGAAAGGCAAGCGCGTGCTCTCGCTCGACATGGCGCAGCTCCTCGCCGGCGCCAAGTATCGCGGCGAGTTCGAGGAGCGCCTGAAAGCCGTGCTGAAGGAGATTGCCCAGGACGCGGGGCAGACCATCGTCTTCATCGATGAGCTGCACACCATGGTGGGCGCCGGGAAAGCCGAAGGCGCAATCGACGCGGGAAACATGTTGAAACCTGCGCTCGCGCGCGGCGAGCTGCATTGCGTGGGCGCGACAACGCTCGACGAGTACCGTAAGTACGTGGAAAAGGACGCCGCGCTCGAGCGCCGGTTCCAGAAGGTGCTGGTGGACGAGCCGTCGATCGAAGCGACCATCGCGATCCTGCGTGGCCTGCAGGAGAAATACGAGCTGCACCATGGAGTGGACATCACCGACCCGGCGATCGTCGCCGCGGCCGAGCTCTCGCACCGCTACATCTCAGACCGCTTCCTGCCGGACAAGGCAATCGACCTGATCGACGAGGCGGGCTCGCGCATCAAGATGGAGATCGACTCCAAGCCCGAGGAGATGGACCGCCTCGACCGGCGGCTGATTCAGCTGAAAATCGAGCGCGCGGCGATGCGCAAGGAGAAGGACGAGGCCTCGCGCAAGCGACTCGCCGCGCTCGAAGCCGAGATCAAGTCGCTCGAGAAGGAGTACTCCGACCTCGAGGAGATCTGGAAGGCGGAGAAGGCGCAGGTACAGGGATCCGCGCACATCAAGGAGGAGATCGACCGCGTGCGCGCGGAGATCGTCCAGCTGCAGCGTCAGGGCAAGTTCGACAAGGTTGCCGAGCTCCAGTACGGGAAGCTCCCCCAGCTCGACGCGCAGCTGAAGCAGGCGGAAAGGCCCAAGGTCGGTGCGAAACCGCGCCTGCTGCGCACCCAGGTTGGCGCGGAGGAAATCGCGGAAGTGGTCTCGCGCTGGACCGGCATCCCGGTGTCGAAGATGATGCAGGGCGAGCGCGAGAAGCTCCTGCAGATGGAGGACAAGCTCCACCAGCGGGTCGTCGGCCAGGACGAAGCGGTGCGGCTGGTGGCAGACGCGATCCGGCGCTCGCGCGCGGGACTTGGAGACGTGAAGCGTCCGTACGGCTCCTTCCTCTTCCTGGGGCCGACCGGCGTCGGCAAGACCGAGCTGTGCAAGGCGCTCGCGGAGTTCCTGTTCGATTCGGAGGACCACTTGATCCGCGTCGACATGTCCGAGTTCATGGAGAAGCACTCGGTCGCGCGATTGATCGGCGCCCCGCCGGGCTACGTCGGCTACGAGGAGGGCGGCCATCTCACCGAAGCAGTGCGCAGGAAGCCGTACTCGGTGATTCTGCTCGACGAAATCGAGAAGGCGCACCACGACGTCTTCAACGTGCTGCTGCAGGTGCTCGACGACGGGCGAATGACCGATGGGCAGGGACGCACCGTGGACTTCAAGAACACCGTGATCGTCATGACTTCCAACCTCGGGAGCCAGATGATCCAGCAAATGGCGGGCGACGACTACCAGCTCATCAAGACCGCGGTTCTGGGGGAAGTCAAGGCGCAGCTGCGGCCGGAGTTCGTGAACCGCATCGACGAGATCATCGTGTTTCACGCGCTGGACGAAAAGCACATCAAGTCCATCGCGAAGATCCAGCTCGGTCTGCTCGAGAAGCGGCTCGCCGGCATGGAGATCCGCCTGGAGGTGAGCGAGGCGGCCCTGAAGGAGCTTGCCGCGGCCGGCTTCGATCCGGTGTATGGCGCGCGCCCGCTCAAGCGCGCAATCCAGCAGAAGCTCGAGAACCCGCTCGCCAGGGCGATCCTCGAGGGTCAGTTCGGTCCCAAGGATCTGATACGCGCGGATGCGAAGAAGGGCGCCATCGCCTTCAGCAAGGTCGATGTGAAGCAAAACCAGAACGTTGCGGCATGAACTTCGAGCGCCGCGGGAGTTTGCATCTCGTATGCGCGGCGGAGAGCGCGGCCACAGCGTTGACTTGGCCGTGTCACGGGCGTAAAAAGTAGCCAGGAGCGCGCAACGTCCTGCGCCCGGTACCCGGCGCAGGCTTATCGAGCGTCCGGGCGAACGTCCGGATATCGAGTGTCACGGGTTACGGCCGTATGCCAAGACCCGCACGCTTCCGAAGCGGTGAGATGCCGCACTCCAAGAGTGTGCCGCTCTCCGGCGGCACTTCCCGGTTGGTCCGGGAACCCCAAAGCCCCGCTCTCATGCGGGGCTTTTACTTTTGCGAGGGCGCGGAGGCGATAGAATAGGCAGAAAGCTGGGAGCCGCGACGAGGAGAGCGATGACCAAGCGCGACCGGAGAAAGTCCGATGGACCGGCACGGCCGATCCGTAGCAAGCGCGACTATGAGCGCGCGGCGAGCGTTGCCAAACGCCTCTCCCGCCAGAAGACCCTGGATTCCACGGCGGAGCTGCGCTTGCAGTCACTGCTGCGCGAGCTGGACAAGTTCGACGATCCCGAGGAGAGCGCGGCCGAGAGCGAGACCGAGGACTTCGACTATTCGGGACCGCGCCGGCGCTGGTCGGACGACTCCGCCGGCGGCGAATGATCTAGAGATTGATCCGGCGCCAGTAGCCCGTTAGCTCGAGGTAACCCAGCCCGGCGCGTTTGCCGTTGCGCAGGGCGCGCACCGCGCCTTCCCAATAGATCGTTCCGGTCGACGCCCGGGTGTCGTGCTCCTGGTCGTCGAAAAGCGGCTCGATCTCGAGCTCAAGGTCTCCCGCTCTCACCAGCCAGGACACGGGGTAGCTCGTCCCGGTTCGCGCCGAACGCCATTCGCGGCGCGGCGTGAAGCGGATGTCCGCCGGCGAGAAAACCCGCAGCGGGCCATCGGCACGGCGCAGCGCGCCGCCTGCCCAGAACGGGCCGCCGCGCTCGTCCCGCATGCGGAATGCCATCAGCGCGGTCCCCCCGTCCAGGTTGATGCCGATCCAGTCCCACCCGACGGCTTCCTTCTCCAGGTATTGCGACGACCACTCGTGGTCGAGCCAGGCGCTGCCGGAGACGGGCTGCGATCTGCTCTCTCGCGCAATCCTGCCATTCACGTGGAGGTGCGGAAGGCTGTAGTAGTAGCTCGCCGAATCCGGCGATGGTCCTTTCCGGCTCACTCCGTTCCCGCCCTGGAGCAGGGGAAGCTGCCGCGCCTCGAAGGCCAGCTCGAGCTGGAATTCGCGGGCAGGAATGCGCGACTCGTAGATCCTGCCCCGCTGTTCCAGCGTCCAGTCGTCGATCCATACATGCGTACGGCCCGGCTCCGCGCCGGCCAGGCCGAAACCCTCGCGCGCCGCGCGCTGGGCGTGGATCAACCGGCCGTGCGCGGGATCCGAAACCGCCGCGTGCGCGACGAGGATCTGGCGCGGTGTCAATGCACTGGGGTTATCGTGCTTCAGCTCCGGTCGCGCCCGGAAGAATGTGATCTGGAATCCGAGCGGTCGGGTTGCTTCGTCGAGCCAGCCTGTTATGTACCACCATTCGATCCGGAACTCGGGGTGGCTCCCTTCGTCGTGCGGGAAACGGATGGGGTAGCCCGGCACGACCGGGGCAAAAGGCGTGATTCGTGATCCCTCTCCCACCACCCCGGCGCGCGGCGCCACCCCTCCTCCGGCAGGAGGGGATATTGCGGTTTGCGCCCGTGTCTTGGGCGCGCAGAGCACACCTGCCAGCAAAGCCAGCATGCGCCGTCGCGGGAAATCAGGTCGATTCGAGTCACCAGTCACGAGCCACCCGCCAGTAACTACCAGTCTTCGCGGACCGCGCGCACGACGTCCTCGCCCATCGCCGCGCGCCCGCTCCACACCGCCGTTGCGACCGCCGCGGCAATGATGGCGAGCGCCAGGCCGGCAAGCGGCAGCCACGGCAAGTTCGTTTCCATGCTCCAGTGAAAGGACTGGCGGTTAACGACATGGGTGAGGATCAGGCCCACCAGCCAGCCGGTCGCGAGGCCCATGAGGCAACCCAGGGCCGCCACGACCGCACCTTCGCAGCCCAGCATGATGGCGATCTCGCGCCGCGTCATGCCGACATGCCGTAGCACGCCGAACTCCCGCCGCCGCGCCAATGCCTGCGCGCTGAACGATACGCTGACCCCGAAGAGCCCGATCAGCACGGCTGCGATCTCCAGGGCATAGGTGATCGCGAACGTGCGATCGAAGGCGCGGAGCGAAATGTCGCGCAAATCGCGCGTGGTCGCGATCTCGAAGTCCGCGCCGCCTGGCAGCCGACCACGCAGGGCGTGCTGAACTTCGGTCATGGAGATGTCCCGTTTGAGCCACAGCGCCACGTCGTTGACGAGGCGGTCGCCGGTCAGGCTCACGTAGAGCTCGCGGTTGATCGCTATGGCACCGGACTGCCGCGCATAGTCGCGCCAGATTCCCGCAACGGTGAAGGGACGGGAGGCGCCGCCAATGGGCAGCCGTATGAGCTCTCCTACCTTCAGGCGGTAGAAATCCGCCGCGACCTCCGACACCCATACCGGCGGGGGGTCGCCCGGGCGCAGCGGGTAGGGCGGGCTGGTCAGCGGCAGCATCTTTCCCGGCTCGTGGGCATCGACCGGACCTGCCAGCAGGATGACGGGCGGGCGCTCCAGCGCCAGCAACAGATTCTGGGTGCGTACGAATGCGGCGCGCTCCACACCCGGCGTGCCGGCGATGCGAGCCTGCTCATCGGGCGTGAAAAACGCAGTCTCCCCGAATCGCGCCGGGCGCAGGTAGAGGTCTGCCGGCAGCATCCGCTCGAGCCACGACTCCAGGGACGAGCGAAACGAGCTCACCATGATCAGCATGGATACCATCAGGCTGAAGCTGATGACGATGGCGGCAACGCTGATCGCCGCCTGGCGCGGGGTCGCCTTCAGCTGCGCGATGGCAATCGCAAGCGGCGCGCGCTCGGGCACCGGCAAGCGACCGAGAATAGCCTCGACCAGGCGCGGCATGATCAGCACCGAGCCAAGCAATATGAGGCCGATGGCGAGATAACCCGCGAGCGGAAGGCCGTTCACTGCGGGAGCGAGCGCGAGCAGCAGTCCAACCGCGATCGATCCGATGCCCCACCACAGCGTGTGCAGTCTCCCCAGGCCTTCTTCCTCGTCGCCCGCCCGCAGCGCCTGCGCGGGGAGCCGCTGTGCGGCTTCCCAGGTCGGGGCCGCCGCCCCCAACACCGCGAACAGGACGCCGAGCGTTGCGAAAAAAGCGAGCGTGCCGGGCTCGACAGCGAGGTCTGCGACGATGCTGCGGAAATAACCGGCCCCGAGATCGGCGCCAACCAGCGCGAGCGCGTAGCGGGCAAGCGCGTAGCCGAGCAGCGTGCCGAGGATCGCGCCGATCACCCCGATGACCGCGCCTTCCGCGAGAAGCTGCGCGGTGAGCGTGCCCCGCGTGACCCCGAGTGTGCGCAGTAGCGCGAGCTGGGCGCGCCGCCGGAGCAGCGCGAGCACCTGCGAGGAAAAGACGAGAAATGCTCCGGTGAACAACGCGACCAGCGCCAGCATGTCCAGGTTGAGCCGGTAGGCCCGGGTGAGGCTTGCCCCGCGCACGCTTTCGTTCTCGGGCGTCATGACCTGCACGCCGGCCGGGAGCAGCGCCTGCAACTCGCGGCGAAACGCGGAGAGGTCCGTGCCCGCCTTCAGGCGCAGGTCCACGCGATTCAGGCGCCCGAGCTGCGCGAGGCGCCATTGAGCGGCAGCGATATCCATGACGCCCAACCGCTGCCGGTATGCACCTTGCGGCAGAACGCCGGCGACCTTCAGGCTTACGGTGCGCGTCCCGACCCGTGCGTCAAGCTGCGCGCCCGGTTTCAGCCGCAGCCATTCCGCCGCGGACGCGCTGAGCAGAATCGCGTCCGCATCGAAGAGCTCGAGTGTCATGCTCGAGCGCTCCGGCAGCAGCGAGGGCTGCACCTGTGCCGCCCGCAGCGGGTCGAAGCCGACGATGCGCAGGCTGTCCGGGCGGCCGGCAAGCGGCACCTCCAGATCCACCGCGGGATTGGCGGCTTCGACCTGGGGCAGGCGCGCGAGCCGCGGGTACCACTCCTCGTCGAACCCGGCGCGCGGGCCGCGCACCACCAGGTCGGCCTCGCCGGCGAGATGCCGCGCTGCGAGCTCGAATTCGTTGAGCGCGCTGGAATTGACAAGGTGGACCGCAACGCCGAGCGCGACACCGAGCGCAATGGCGAAAACCGCCAGCGCCGCGCGCTCTGGATGCTCGCGCAATGGCCCGAGCACGAGCGCATGGGTCAACAAAAGCCGCCCGCCCCACGCCGTTACGCGCGGGTCGAGGGTCGTGGTGGGGGCACGTATCACGAATCCCTGCTCACTGCGGGCTGAGCCCATCCGCGGTCAGCACCAGCACGCGGTCGGCAGTTCCCGCGGCGAGCGCCGAATGGGTGACCAGGATGCCCGCTCCGGACTGTTGCTTCACCTGTTCGCGCAGCAGCGCCAGCACCTGCCTGGCGGCTTCGGCGTCCAGGTTGCCGGTGGGCTCGTCGGCGAGCACCAGCAGCGGCTGGTGTGCCAGGGCGCGCGCAATGGCGACCCGCTGCATTTCGCCGCCGGAGAGCTCGCGCGGATAGGCGCCGGCTGCAGCGGCCAGTCCGACGGCCGCCAGCATCTCCGCCAGTCGCGCACGCGCTCGTCCGGGGTCGATGCCGTTGAGGGAGAGGGGCAACGCGACGTTCTGCGCCACGGTGAGATGCGGCAGCAGATGAAACGCCTGGAATACGAAGCCGATGCTGCGCCGGCGAAGCAGCGTGCGTGCCGCGTCGTCGAGGCGGGCAACGTCCGCCCCGTCAAGGAAGACGCTGCCGGCGTCCGGTCGATCGAGACCCGCGATCACGTTGAGGAGCGTCGACTTGCCGACGCCGGACTCTCCGACGATCGCGACGTATTCACCGCGCTGAACTTCGAGCGAGACACGGCGCAGCACTGCGCGCGGCCGCGCACCGCCATACGATTTTGATACCTCCCGGATCGAAAGCATCAGGTCCTCGGCCGGGCGGGCAGGGTCGCGCATGCTGTACTGAGGCGGCAGGCGTTCCCGTCGATGCTACCACGCGCCCGATAGCGGGAAACGGAGTGCTGCGGAAACTCTTGGGAAATCCCGGAACCTAAGCTAGACTGGGATGCCGTCTTGCGGCGCCCGCACCCGGTGCGGGCCGCATCCTGGAAATAGTCCTGGATCCAGTCTGAAATAACAAGGAGGAGTCATGTACAGAAGCATACGCAGTTCGGTGGTCGGGATTGCGCTCGGCCTGCTTGCCGTGGCCGGCGCGTGGGCGCAGGCGTATCCCTCCAAGCCCATTCGCATGATCATTCCGTTTGGGGCGGGTGGTTCGACTGACGTTCTCATACGCATCGTCGCGACGAGGCTACCGGACGCCCTCGGCCAGCAGGTCGTGATCGACAACCGTACCGGCGCCGGAGGCATGATCGGAACGGACATCGCGGCGAAGGCCACACCCGATGGATACACATTGCTCGCCACCGGGACGCCGCACTCGATTGTGCCGAACTTGTATAAGAAGGTCCCGTACCGCGCGCTGGACGATTTTGCGCCGATCATGCAGATCGCCAGCCAGCCGTACGGTCTTACCGTGCATCCCTCGCTTCCCGTCAAGTCGGTGAACGACCTGATTGCGCTGGCAAAGAAGGAGCCCGGGAAGCACAACTACGCATCCTCTGGGCAGGGCGGCGCGATGCATCTGTTCCAGGCGCTGTTCGTCAACATGGCCGGCATCGACATGGTGCACGTGCCCTACAAGGGCAGCGGGCCGGTGCGCGCTGACCTGCTGGGCGGGCAGGTCAAGATCGGCTGCCTCGGCCTGTCGAGCATTCTTCCCCATCACAAGGCGGGCCAGTTGCGGATCATCGCGGTGACGACCACCAAGCGCTCACCGGAGCTGCCGGACGTGCCCACCATAGCGGAAACGCTGCCGGGCTATGACGCGTCGCTATGGACGGGCGTGCTGGCTCCCAAGGGGACTCCAGCGGTGGCGATCAAGCGCATACACCAGGAAGTGACGAAGCTGCTCCAATCGCCGGAGGTACGGAAGGCGTTCGAGCGAGCGGGTACCGACATCGTCGCTACGGATCCGAAGGCGTTCGACCAGTTCCTCAAGGCCGAGTACGCCAAGTGGGGCAAGGTCGTGCGCGACCTCAAGCTCCGGGTGAACTAGCGTTCACGCCGGACCGCGGCGCGCCTATCTTGAATAGCGCGCGCTCCTGCGCGTCGAGCTGCGCGATGAGGCCGGTTTCCCAGGCGAGGTAGCGCTTCATCGCCTCGCGGTTCCCGGCGTGCCGGTCGTGAACGAAGAACAGGTAGTCGATGCATTCCGCGTCAGGCGGATCCGCGGGAGATGATTCGCTGGCGAAACCCGCGCGCGTCCAGGCGGCGAATCCGCCGTCGAGCAGCCTGACGTCATTGGCGCCGGATTCCAGGAGATCGATTGCCGCGAGGCGTGCGACGTCGGTCTCGTCCGCCGCCAGCACGAAAGGGACTCTCCGATTGCGCGCGTCTGCGACAACGCGGGCGCGCGTGCTCCAGCGGCTGCCAGGGACATGTGCGCTTCGGAAGCGCATGCTGGGACCCAGGTCGAAAACGGTACATTCTCCGGCATCGAGTAACTGCCTCAGGCGAGGTGCCGCGACCGGCTCGAGAGCGGGAAGGGGAGGCCGGATTGCCGGGGTGGCCTTGAGCTCCGAAGTCGCGCCTCCCTCCAGGACGCAGGCGTCGAATCCCAGCTGTTTCAGCCAGCTCGCCACGACCGGGGCGCGGACGGCGTCGCCGCCGTCGATCAGCACGACGCGCGCATTGCGCACGCCCACCCATTGATCGGTCGCCTGGATCAGCTGGCCGCCAGGCGCGTGGACCGAGCCGGGAATCGAGCCGGCCGCAAATTCCTCGGGCGTGCGCACGTCGCAGAGGTAGGTGGTGCGGTCCATATCCTGGAGCCACGCGCGCACCTCCTTGATCGAGGCGCTCTTGATTCCGAACCATTCCATGAGCTTTCGTGCCGATGCCCGCAGCGCGGGCAGCGCGGTTGCGTCGATTGCGTCCGGGTACCTGCGTGAGGCGCCACGCTCGAGCTCGAAATCGGCGAGGACCCATCCCTGCGTGCCGTTCTCGAGCGCGACAACGGGATTTGGCACGCCGAAATTGATCAGCGTTTGCGCGCCGATGATGCTGCGCGTGCGCCCGGCGCAGTTCACCACGATGCGGGTTTTCGGATTCTTGACGATGCCCGGCAGGCGGTAGGACAGCTCCGCGTTCGGGCAGCAGATGCCGCCCGGGATGTTCATCATCTGGTATTCGACCCACGGCCGCCCGTCCAGGATGACGAAGTCTTCACCTGCCGCGCGCATGCGGGCGAGCTCCTGCACGGTCACGCGTGGCGTGTGGCAGGCGTGCTCCACGAGCTCGCCAAAGGCCTTGCTGGGGACATTGACGCCAGCGAACAGCCCGTAGCCCGCTGCCGCCCATCCCGCGGTGCCGCCCTCGAGCACGGAGACATCGGTGTAGCCCAGCTTCTCCAGGCGCTTCGCAGCGCGCCCGGCCACGCCGAGGGCGCCGTCGTCGCACACGACGACGCGCGCCGATTTTCTCGGCACCAGCGTGGCTACGTCCAGCTCGAGGCGGCTGTAGGGCAGGGGCGTCGCGAGCAGCAGGTGTGACTCGCCGAACTGGCCGGCTTCGCGTACGTCGAGCAAAGCGATCTCGCTGCCGTCGTGCAGCATGCGCTTGAGCTGACCGGCCGAAATAATTATCGCCATGGTGGAAGCCGATCTTGCCTGTTGAGCGATGAGACGCGGCGTGCTGGAACGCCGCGCGATTGTCGCGTCGTCGCTACTTACTTGTGTGAATCGCGCTTCGCGGGGCCGCCGCCCAGCAAGGCAGCGGTGGGGCGGTGGTGGGTGGCGTGCGCACGAGGCGCAGCGGCCGGGGCCGGCGCCGGCTTGTGCGGTGAGGGCTCGTAGGGCTTGGTGTAATCAAAGGCGTGCGGCGGTGTCCGCGCAGGCGGTTGCGATCGTGCGGGCGGGTGCGCCTTGGGCTCGTGGCGCGGCTTGTGCCGGTGATGCTGTGCGCCGCGATCAGGGTGCGGCGTGCGCGGACGCGAAGGGTGGCGGTCTTCGGTCAGTGCTTCCGGTACCGCAGCACGGGGCAACTTGCGCTTGAGCAGCCGCTCGATGTCCTCCAGATATCTCATCTCGTCCGGGCTCACCAGGGAAATCGCCTCACCCGGCAGCCCGGCACGGCCGGTGCGGCCGATACGGTGCACATAATCTTCTGCGGTGTGAGGGAGCTCGAAATTGACCACGAACGGCAGCTCCTCGATGTCGAGGCCGCGTGCCGCGATATCGGTTGCGACCAGGACCGGGACCTTGCCCTGCTTGAATTCGTCGAGCGCTTGCATGCGCTCGGCCTGGGTGCGGTCGCTGTGTATCTCCTTTGCGGCGACGCCGTCCTGCTTGAGCTGCCGCGCAAGGCGGTTGGCATCGCGTTTCATGCGCACGAAAACCAGCACCTGGCGCATGTCGCGCGAGCGAATGAGGTGGACCAGCAACGCGCGCTTGCGCAGGAGGGGGACAGAATAGACCTGATGCGTAACGAGGTCGGCGGGAGCGTTGCGCGGCGCAACTTCGATCGTCACCGGCGCGTGCAGCAGCTCCTTGGCGAGCCGGCGCACCTCGTCCGGGAACGTCGCGGAAAACAGCAGGTTTTGCCGTTGCTTCGGCAGCACCGCCAGAATGCGCTTGATGTCCGGGATGAATCCCATGTCAAGCATGCGGTCAGCTTCGTCCAGCACCAGGAACTCGACGCGCGAGAGGTTGACGCTTTTCTGGTGCAGGTGATCGAGCAGGCGGCCCGGCGTGGCGACCAGGATCTCGACCCCGGCATGCAGCGCTTTCATCTGCGGACCGATGTCCACGCCGCCAAACACGACCGCGGAGCGCAGCGGCAGGTGGCGGCCATAGGTTCGCACGCTCTCTTCAACCTGCGCGGCGAGCTCACGGGTTGGGGTCAGGATCAAGACCCGCAAGGGATGCCTTGCGGGAGACGGGCTCGTGCTGGCCTGGGGCGCGAGCAGCTGGAGCAATGGCAGCACGAATCCGGCCGTCTTGCCGGTCCCGGTCTGCGCGGCGCCCATGACGTCGCGGCGTTGCAGGATCGGCGGGATCGCCTTGACCTGGATCGGCGTTGGCTCGCTGTAACCTTGCTCGGCGACCGCGCGCAGCAGCTCGGGGATCAATCCGAGAGCGGGAAAGGACGGCTTGGCGAAGCTCGGAGCGTCCTGCGGGGAATGGGTGGTGCCGGCTTGAACCAAGGTTACGACGGCCGGCAACGGCGCTCGATATGGGTTCTGTTCACAGCACGCAATTATACCTTGCTGCACTGCGTCCCACCATCCAGTCGCGCCACTGCCGCACCCATCCCGGTGTGCGCGTTAGCGCCAAAACTGTCATGGATTCAGAAATCTGGTAAATTTCCACCTGCGCCGGTCAACGGTGTTATCGGACGAACGCAGCACATGAACATTGCCAGCGAGCTACAGGCGGTGCAGCAGGGCGGCTATCCCCTGATCCTCACGCTCGACACGCACGGCATACCCCATCGTTGGATCAGCTGGCAGCACGCCTGCTACTACTATTCCAAGGACCAGGTTGCCTGGGCGATGGGGGCGCATGCTTTTACGGTCTACGGCGGCATGAACCGCCTGACCGGCAGGCGCTCGAGCATTACTGCATCCAGCATCATCGCCATCAAAGGCAAGGCGATGGCGATGAAATCATTCAGCCAGGTGCCGCCGTTGAACAACCGGGAGCTTTTCCACCGCGACCGCCAGATCTGCGCCTACTGCGGCGGCATGTTCGCGATCTCGAGGCTCACGCGCGATCACGTGACGCCGTTCTCGCAGAAGGGCAAGGACAGCTGGATGAACTCGGTGACCGCGTGCCGCGGCTGTAACGAGCGCAAGGGCAACCGCACGCCGGAGCAGGCGGGGATGGAGTTGATCTACCTTCCGTACGTGCCGAACCGCGCCGAGTACCTGATCCTCACCAACCGGCGCATTCTTGCCGACCAGATGGAATTTCTGGCTCAGCACGTCCCGGCGCAAAGCCGCTTGCGCCAGTCGGTCGCCTGAGCCGGTCGTTCCTCAGACCATCCCTAGCGGCACACCGGCATCGCGAGTGCCTGCAGCACATCGCCGGAGCGCTCGCTCTGAACGAACGCTGCCACGTGCAGATCGCCGGTTTTCCAGCCCGGATCGAGTTGAAGCCATTGCTGCAGCCGGGCGACGCCGCTGGCATCGACCGGGAACGGCCCCGCCAGATCGCGCACGACGAAATCGTGACGCAGGCGCTTGCCCCGGTTTTCTCCGGCCGTAACGTGGTTCGAGAGATTATTCTCGTAGAGCGCGAGAAACGCATGCGCGCCGGTGCGCGCTGCGGCATCGGTGACTGCCACCGAGCCGCTTACTGTCAGACCGGCCGCACCCTCGGCTTGCAGCCGCAGGCTGATCATTGCCCGCGCGGGATCACGATTGAGGTTGCCCAGGCGGCTACCGAAGTCATCGAACAGGCTGCCGCGCCGGTAATCCCTGCCGTTCAGGAGCAGTTGGGGTGTGTAGATTACTGTCGCGCCATTGCGCCGGCTCGCCGTTCTCTGCCGCTCGCTGTATTGCGCCTTGGCGAACGGATCGGGCCAGCCCAGGTCGTTCCAGTAATCGACGTGGAATGCCAGCGTCACAACGCTGGCTCGGCCATAACCGCGAGCCGGCAGCTCGCTCACCCAGCGGTCGGTGGGCGGGCAACTGTTGCAGCCCTCCGAGGTATAGAGCTCGAGCAATGCCACGCGCTGCGCCGAACTTTCGGCGGCACAGGTGGCTGCGTGCGTCGAGGCGGCGACGGCGGTCATCATGATCGCGGCGATGAAACGGCCGTATGGATGGATCATGGTCCTACATACGCTTGCGGACGGATTTTGGCTGCAGGCAAGCGGTCGAACTCATGGCGGCTCCCATCACCAGGCAACTCACCTATTTTCTGAGAAAAATAATCTAAGTCAATGATGTAAAGTTATAATTCATATCGAAGAGCCCAAGCCTATCCGTCATGGCGCAATTTTTCTCCATTCATCCGGACAACCCGCAACCGCGCCTCGTCCGGCGCGCGGCCGAAATCGTGCGTGCGGGGGGCGTCCTCGTCTACCCGACGGACTCCTGCTATGCCCTCGGCTGCCGCATCGGGGACAAGGCCGCGATGGAACGCATGCGCGCGATCCGCAAGGTCGGAGAACGGCATCATTTCGCGCTGGTCTGTCGCGATCTCGCCGAGCTGGCGGTCTATGCCAAGGTGGACAATCGCCAATTCCGGCTGTTGAAGCGCGCGACCCCCGGCGGCTACACGTTCATACTGAAAGCAACCCGCGAAGTCCCCAAGCGTCTGCTGCACCCGAGCCGCAGGACCATCGGGCTGCGGGTGCCGGATCATCGGGTGGTGCAGGCGCTGCTCGCGGAACTGGGCGAGCCGCTCTTGAGCTCAACGCTGCAGCTGCCGGGAGACGAGCTGCCGCTCAACGATGCGCACGAAATCCGCGACCGCCTGGAGCACGAGGTCGATCTCGTACTCGACAGCGGCTCGTGCGGGATCACGCCGACGACGGTCGTGGATCTCACCGGGGAAGCGCCGTTGATCGCGCGCCAGGGGAAGGCGAGCTCGCAGCTTTTCGGGCTGTAGCGCACGAATCAAGAGGCGGGAAGACGACCTGCTAGAATGCCGCTCTGTCCCGTCACCGGGCGCCCGGCGCGCAACAGGCATTGTGGAGTTGCACCTCGTCCAGATCATCGCCATCTACGCACTTCCCGTGATCCTTGCGATCACGCTGCACGAGGCGGCGCACGGTTATGTCGCCCGGCATTTCGGTGACATGACCGCGTACCTGGAGGGGCGCGTGAGCCTGAATCCGCTGCGTCACATCGACCCCTTCGGCACGGTGGCGCTGCCGTTGATCCTGCTCGCCCTTACCAAGCTCTTCGGAGGCGGCATCATTTTCGGGTGGGCCAAGCCCGTTCCCGTCAACTTCGCCAACCTGCGCCATCCCAAGCGTGACATGCTGTGGGTCGCGGCTGCCGGTCCCCTGAGCAACCTCGTGATGGCGCTCATCTGGGCGCTCGTGCTCAAGCTCGGCCTGTCGATGCCCGGAAGCTATTTCGCGCTGCCGCTGGCCCTGATGGGGGCGGCCGGAGTCTTCTTCAATATCATCATCATGGTGCTCAACCTGGTGCCTCTGCCGCCGCTCGACGGCGGGCGCATCCTCGTGAGCCTGCTTCCGCATCGCCTCGCTTGGCGCGTGGCGCGCATCGAGCCCTATGGTTTCCTGATCCTCATCGTGCTCCTTCTCACCGGGGTGCTCGGCGCCATGCTGTGGCCCGCGATCGGCGTGCTGATGGCGGCCGTTGCGGGGCTGCTCGGCGTGTCGATGAGCGACCTCATCAAGCTGACGAGCATCATCTAGTCTGGGGAAGGGCCAGCGCCGATGTTCGTCAACCGCGTACTGTCAGGCATGCGCCCGACCGGGGCGCTGCATCTCGGGCATTATCACGGCGTCCTCAAGAACTGGGTCAAGCTGCAGCACGAGTACGAATGCCTGTATTTCGTCGCCGACTGGCACGCGCTGACGACGCACTACGACACGCCCGAGGTCGTCGAGCAGAACGTATGGGACATGGTGATCGACTGGCTCGCTTCGGGAGTCGACCCGGCACAGGCGACGCTGTTCATTCAGTCGCGGGTTCCGGAGCACGCCGAGCTGCATCTGCTGCTTTCCATGGTGACCCCGCTCGGCTGGCTCGAGCGTATTCCGACGTACAAGGACCAGCAGGAGAAGCTCGCAGACCGCGACCTCGCGACGTACGGGTTTCTCGGCTACCCGCTGCTCCAAAGCGCCGACATCCTCATCTACCGGGCCAATCTCGTGCCGGTGGGCGAGGACCAGGTGCCGCACGTCGAGTTCACGCGCGAGATCGCCCGACGGTTCAATCACGTGTTCGGGCGCGAAGTGGGATTCGAGCAGAAGGCGGAGGGCGCGATCAAGAAGCTCGGCGCCAAGCGCGCCCGTCTCTATCGCCAGCTGCGCACCAAGTTCATGGAGAAGGGGGACAAGGACGCTCTCGCCGCGGCGCGCGAACTGGTCGAAGAAGCGCAGAACCTGCCGATGGGCGATCGCGAGCGGCTGTTCGGCTACATCGAGGGCGGCGGCAAGGTGATCCTGTCCGAGCCGCAAGCGCTGCTGACCGAGGCGTCGAGGATGCCGGGGCTCGACGGGCAGAAGATGTCGAAGTCCTATGACAACACCATCGGCCTGCGTGAGGATGCGGAGACCATCACCCGCAAGATCCGCACCATGCCGACGGATCCGGCGCGGGTGAAGCGCAGCGACCCGGGCACCCCTGAGAAATGCCCGGTCTGGCAGTTTCACCTCGTCTATTCGGACGAGGCGCGCAAGCAGTGGGTCCAGGAGGGCTGCCGCGGCGCGAAGATCGGATGCCTGGAGTGCAAGCAACCGGTGATCGACGCCGTACTCGAAGAGCAGAAGCCGATGCGCGAACGGGCCCAGCGCTACCTGGACGATCCCACGCTGGTGCGCTCGATCATTGCCGATGGTTGCGAAAAGGCGCGCAAGCAGGCGCAGGAGACGTTGCGCGAAGTGAAGCAGGTGATGGGCCTGAACTACAGCTAAATGCTGCCGAAACGGACAGCCACGCAGCTGTTCCAGCTGCGCGCGTTGGAACGGACGGTTCCGGAGCGGGAGGGCAAAGTTTCAGCGTGACGTTCGCCGTTCAACGCGCGCAGGTGTAGAATATTCGCATGCCAGCATCGCCTCGGCCGGGCGGTGGCCTTCTGGCCTCTCGTCCGGATGCAGTAACCGGCGGCTTCCGCCAGCCGGCAGGTAGATTCCTCCCCGAAAATCTGCGCCGCCCGCACTGCAATCGTCCTGGTGCGCGCCGAACGCGTGGTCATGTCTGAGCCGTCAACAGTGGCCCCGATCGCCCGCGTCTATGGCGAGCCCGTGCTCGACGTTCCGTACGACCTCTATATTCCGCCCGATGCCCTCGAGGTGATACTGGAGCAGTTCGAAGGACCTCTCGACCTGCTGCTCTACCTCATCCGCAAGGAAAACATCAACGTGCTCGACATCCCGATGGCACGGCTCACGGCACAGTACCTCGATTACGTCGAGCTGATGCGCACCCGCTCGCTCGAGCTTGCCGCCGAGTACTTGCTGATGGCCGCATTGCTGATCGAGATCAAGTCGCGAATGCTGCTGCCGCGGCCCACCGCGGGTGCGCTCGAGGAGGATCCGCGGGCGGAGCTGGTGCGGCGGCTGCTGGAGTACGAGCAGATGAAGCTCGCGGCACAGCGCTTGAACGAGCTGCCGCAGTCGGGACGGGATTTCTCGATGGTGCAGGTGCTGTTCGACCGGGCGGTCGCCGAGCGGCTGCCGGAGGTGAGGGCGGAGGACCTGCGCTCGGCATGGCTCTCGCTGCTCACGCGTGCGGCCATGAACCGCCACCACCGGATTACGCGCGAGCAACTCTCGGTGCGCGATCACATGTCCCGCATCCTGCGGCGCCTGCATGAGGCACGCTCCGTCGAATTCAGCGAGCTGTTCGATCCCCGGCAAGGTGTCGCGGTATTGATCGTGACATTGCTCGCGGTTCTCGAGCTGGCGCGCGAAGGCCTGATCGAGGTGAGCCAGCACGCCGCGTATGCACCCATTCACCTCAGACTCAAGACCGGCCACCTTACGGCCGTGGAGTAACAGGAAAAGCCAATATGCAGACCCCTGATCTCGGACACATGAAGACCGTTGTGGAGGCCGTGCTCCTGGTGAGCCAGGAGCCGCTGCCCATCTCGGAGCTCAAGAAGCTCTTCGATGAGGCGCCCCCGACCGATGTCTTGCGCAGAGTTCTGGAAGAGCTGCGCCGGGACTGGCAGGGGCGGGGCGTGGAGCTGACGCAAGTCGCATCCGGCTGGCGCTTCCGGGCACGGCCCGAGATCCAGAAATTCATCGAGCGGGTGAATCCCCAAAAGCCGCCGCGCTATTCGCGCGCGGTGCTGGAGACGCTTGCCATCATCGCCTACCGGCAGCCGTGCACGCGCGGGGATATCGAGGAAATACGCGGCGTGGTGGTGTCGCCCAACATCATCAAAGCGCTGGAAGCGCGTGGCTGGATCGAGATCGTGGGACACAAGGAAGTGCCCGGCCGCCCCGAGCTGTTCGCGACGACCCGGGGATTCCTCGACGACCTCAATCTCGCGTCGCTTGAGGAACTGCCGCCGCTGGATGACCTGGGCTCCCTGGTAGAAACCGGCCAGGCGGTCGCGGCGCCCGCCGCTGCGGTGGAACGGCCGGATGCCGAAGCGATCGAGGAGCCGCGTCGCGCGGCCGCCTGAGGGCCCCCAAGCGGGCTCAGCGCCCCGGCACGGCGGCAACGAGCTCGATCTCGAGGAGGTATTCGGGGTCGACCAGCGCGGTGATGACAACGCTCGTGCTGGCGGGCCGCGTCCGCAAGTGGGCGAAGCGCGCGTCGCGCACCTCGCGAAAGATCTTGGCCTGGGAGATATTGGTCAGATAATTGGTCGTCTTGACGACGTTCTCGAAGCCAGCGCCAACGGAGCGCAATACAGTCTCCAGATTGTCATAGACCCGCTCGACCTGCTCGCGAAAATCCCGGCTGGTCACCTGGCGTTGCGCGTTGACCGGCACCTGCCCCGATACGAACAGAAGCCGGCCCCCCTCGACCTCCACCACATGGCTGTAGGACTTCGGATCGAAGAACTCAGGCGGGCAGCTGTAGCGGACCCGGAAACGGGGAGCGGTTTTCCTGAGGCGCGGCCGCCGGTCCGATCGGTGAGCGCGGCGTGATGCTGGGCGTCGTCGCATGGTGTTCCCTCCTATGGGGTCAGGTTCGATTTTCTGCTGATGATGTCAGAAAATCGAGCCTGACCCCGATTAGCCAGCTGGCTCGAGGCGCGCCAGCATGCCGCGCGGCTCGTCGGTCAGCAGGTAGATGAGGCCGTCCGGTCCGTTGCGCACATCCCGGATGCGCCCGATGGTGTTTTTCAGCAATCGCTCCTCCTTGACGACTTTTTCGCCGTCAAGCTTCAGCCGGACCAGCATCTGGTCGCGCAGCGCGCCGACGAAAAGATCGCCACGCCAGCCCGGGAACCGGGCGCCGTCATAGAACGCCATGCCCGAGGGTGCAATCGACGGCACCCAGTAATAGAGGGGCTGCGCCATGCCCGCCTTGTGCGTGCCTTCGCCGATCCTCGTACCGATCACGTACTGGACACCATAGGTGATGACGGGCCACCCGTAGTTCACGCCCGCGCGGACAACATTGATCTCGTCTCCACCTTGCGGGCCGTGCTCGTGAGTCCAAACGAGCCCGGTCTGCGGATGCAATGCCGCGCCCTGGATGTTGCGGTTGCCGAGCGTGTATTTCTCGGGCTTCCAGCCGGGCCTGCCGAGGAAGGGGTTGTCCTTCGGCACTCGCCCGTCGTCGTGCAGGCGTATGACGGAGCCAGCATGATCGTCGGGCCTCTGCGCGCGTTCCATCTCGCCGCGGTCGCCAAGCGTGATATAGAGAAAGCCCTCACGGTCGAACACGAGCCGCGAGCCGAAGTGCCGGCCGCCATTGCCCTTGGGCTGCTGGCGGAAGATCACCTCGACAGCGTCCAGCCGGTTCGCGATGAGCCTGCCGCGGGCAACCTCTGTCCCGACGCCTTCTCCGCGTGCCGCGTAAGAAATATAGATCAGGCTGTTCTCGGAAAAACGGGGATGAAGCGCGACATCCAGCAGCCCGCCTTGGCCGTACGCCGCAATCTCGGGCAGGCCCGAAACCGGCCGGGACAATAGCCGGCCGTCCCCGCCCACTATCCGCAATCTCCCGGCGCGTTCCGTGACCAGCATGCGACCATCGGGCAGGAACGCGAGTCCCCAGGGATGCTCGAGGCCCTCGACCAGCCGCACGAGCCGGAAGCTGTGCGCTTCGCTCCGCACGATCTGGGCATGCACCGCGGTCGCGCCGAGCGCAAGCGCGGCGTAGAGCACGAGCGAGGAGCCCGCGGCGAGCCCGCAGGTGACTGTTCGGCTGCACATCATCTGCCGCGATGTCCGGCGGGCGGCCTGAAGCCGGGCTCGGGGGCGCTATTTCTGAAAGTGCGAGCGCGCTTTTTCAAACGCTTCGCGCATCCTGGCCCATGCGTCGTCGGCGCCGCGCATGAGATCTATCCACGCTTCGCCCGAGGACGACTGGATGCGGCGCATGTGCTCCAGCGCCTGATCGCGCTGGTGACGGAATGCCTGCAGTTGCTTGTCATATTCGACACGCATGCCGGCTTGGGCCTGCCGCGTCTTCTCTTCCCACTTCGCAACTTCGGCATTCCACTGGTCCAGCTGCTTCTTGAGCTTTTCAACGTACTCGTCGCGCTTGCTCATACAGCCTCCTTTCCATCCTGGCCCTACCGTGGCCTGTCGTTAACGGTGAGCGCGTTTCAAAGTGGAACCGGCCGAATCCCGAATTCCAGAGTCTGGAGATCGCCAAACACGTAGGTTCGCGGCCCGCTCACGCCTGCGACCGTCCCGGGATCGATACGCAACGTCTCCTCCCCCTTGATGTTCCGAATGCGCTCGATGACCGCGCGGTGCTCATGACCGTTGCAGACCAGGTCGTATTCGCCGGTCAGCGCCATGGCCTTGGCATAATGCGGATAGTGCACCATGAATATCCGCCTCCGGGCCAGGTCCAGGGACCCGTCCTGCCCGTAGTATTGCACGCGGTTTCCGTGCTGCTGCGCAAACTTGGACAGGTAAAACATGTCGCCCGCATTGTTCCCGTGAATCAGGTGGATTGGCAGGCCCAGGTCGAGGATCGCGTGCAGCGTCGAAGGCGCCACCAGATCGCCGCAGTGCAATACCGCCTCGGCACCAAGCGCTCTTGCCTCCACGACCGCCGCGGCGAGCGGCTCACGGTGGTCGTGGCTGTCGGAGACGATGCAGATTTTCAAGCTGCCTCTTGTACTTCGGGATGACCTTTCGGGTAGTGTCTCATATCGCGCCGGCCACGCGGGCGCCCGCGATTCGGGAAGCCGGGCGTTTCAAAGTTTTTTCTATGGTGTTATAACCTTTTTTTCGCGATATCCTCGCCGCGTGCGCTTAAAATCAATGCGGTAGCAAGGGAATACCGTCGCCGCAGCGAATCACATCGAGGACAAGATGTTCACCAGCAATCCGTTTGCCCAGTTATCGGCATCGATGTCTCCCGACGTCATCCAGACCTACGTCGTCATCATGATTGTTCTGGTCGCGGCCGGGACGCTGTTCGACATCGTTCACAAGGGAAGCGCCAAATATTTCTTTGAAAACTGGCGAAAATCGAAAAGCACAGGGTCGAAGCAAGTCGGGGGCGGCGAGCTGGTGTCAATCGCCATCCAGACCGGCCTCGTGGACGTTCTCGCGTCCGGGGAATTTTGTAACGTGCGTCGCCGGATCGCCCATCTGCTGACGATGTACGGATTCGTGATCCACGTCGTCGCCACTGCCATCATGGTGTTCGGCTACCCGACTCCCGCCACGCCAACGCCCGCGATCTTGCCGCAGCTTTGGTGGATCGGCGGCTTGATGGTTTGCCTTGGCGGATACTGGTTCTGGTTCTTCATTCGAGTCGATGTCGCCGCCGAAGGCGGCTCGCCCTTCCGCATCATGCGAGCGGACTTGTTCATCCTCTCGCTGCTCGCCAGCGTCACGCTGGGCTTGATCTGGGCCTACCTGCAAACGAGGGGCAGCTCCGGGGCCAGCGTGGCATTCGGCTTGTACGTCATTGCCACGACGGTGCTGTTCGGTTCTGTACCGTGGTCCAAGTTCGCGCACATGTTCTTCAAGCCCGCGGCCGCTTTCGAGAAGAGAATAACCAAGGCCAATGGCACGGCCGAGAATCTGCCGACGCAGACCCGCGACGACCCCGAGCAGCAAAAGAGGCACTCCATGGAGCTGTTGCAAAACGCTCCGATGAACATGGGGCTTGGCATCAAGCGCGAAGCGCCACGCCACTATTAGGAAGCAGGCAGCAAGGCCTGTCGTAACGAACAAGGAGCCGGACTCATGCCTACCTTCGTCTACATGACAAGGTGCGACGGATGCGGACACTGCGTCGACATCTGTCCCTCGGACATCATGCACATCGACAAGACCTATCGCCGTGCGTACAACATCGAGCCCAACATGTGCTGGGAGTGCTACTCCTGCGTGAAAGCCTGCCCGCAGCATGCGATCGACGTGCGCGGCTATGCCGACTTCGCCCCGTTGGGCCACAGCGTTCGCGTCCACCGCGACGAAGAGAAAGGCACGATCGCCTGGAGGATCAAGTTCCGCAACGGCGCGGAAAAGAGCTTCCTGTCGCCCATTACCACCAAGCCCTGGGGAACGGCGATCCCGCAGCTCAGGAATGTTCCCGGACCCGGCAAGGAAATGCGCGACGGTCAGCTGTTGTACAACGAGCCGAAATGGATCCGCATGGATGACGGCGGCTTACATACGCTCCAGGCCGCCGGCCTCAAATTGAAGAAAGGCGTGTACTACTGATGGCCTACAAAACGATCATCGAAGACGGCATCGACATCCTGGTCGTCGGTGCGGGTCTTGGCGGCACCGGTGCCGCCTGGGAGGCGAGATTCTGGGGTCAAGACAAGAAGATCGTCATTGCCGAGAAGGCCAACATGGATCGCTCCGGCGCGGTCGCCCAGGGCCTGTACGCCATCAACTGCTACATGGGCACCCGCTGGGGCGAAAACAAGCCGGAGGACCATGTCCGCTACGCTCGCATCGACCTGATGGGGCTGGTGCGGGAAGACCTGCTGTTCGACATGGCCCGTCACGTCGACTCCACGGTGCACCAGTTCGAAGAGTGGGGCCTGCCCATCATGAAGGACCCGAAAACCGGGCGCTACCTGCGTGAAGGGCGATGGCAGATCATGATTCACGGCGAGTCCTACAAGCCCATCGTGTCCGAGGCCGCCAAGAAATCGGCGGACAAGGTGTACAACCGCATCTGCGTCACCCACCTGCTGATGGACGACAGCAAGGAGAACCGCGTGGCCGGCGCCGTCGGCTTTAACGTCCGCACGGGCGATTACCACGTTTTCAAGTCCAAGACCGTGATCTGCGGCGCGGGCGGTGCCTCCAACATCTTCAAGCCGCGCTCGGTGGGCGAAGGTTCCGGCCGCACCTGGTATGCACCCTGGTCGTCCGCGTCTGCCTATGGGCTCATGATCGACGCCGGCGCCAAGATGACGCAGATGGAGAACCGCATCGTGCTGGCGCGCTTCAAGGACGGCTACGGCCCGGTCGGCGCCTACTTCCTGCACCTGAAGACCTATACGCAGAACGGCCTGGGCGAAGAGTTCGAGTCCAAATGGTGGCCCGAGCTGCAGAAGATGGTCGGCAAGGAATATCTCGATCCGGAATCTTTTCACCTGACCCATCGGCCGATCCCGACCTGCTTGCGCAACCACGCGCTCATCAGCGAAGTCAATGCCGGCCGCGGCCCCATTCACATGGTGACCATGCGCGCCTTCCAGGATCCTCATCTGGAAGAGGTCGGCTGGGAGAACTTCCTCGGCATGACCATCGGCCAGGCGGTTTTGTGGGCCGCCACCGACGTGGATCCAAAGTACGAGAATCCCGAGCTGACCACCTCCGAGCCCTACGTCATGGGCTCCCACGCGACCTGCTCGGGAGCCTGGTGCTCGGGTCCCGAGGACGTTTCCCCTCCCGAGTATTTCTGGGGCTACAACCGCATGACGACAATCGAAGGCCTGTTCGGCGCCGGCGACGCGGTCGGCGGCACGCCGCACGCCTTCTCATCCGGCTCGTTCACCGAAGGTCGCCTCGCCGCGAAGGCCGCCTGCAAGTACATCGACGACGGCAAGGCCGAAGGCATCGTCGTATCCGACGAGCAGATCGAGCGTCGCAAGAAGGAGATCTACAAGCCTCTCGAGCATTACAGGATCTACCGCAATGCGATCGTGGCGGGCAGTGTCAACCCGCACTACATCAATCCCAAGCAGGGCCTGGACCGCCTGCAGAAGCTGATGGACGAATATTGCGGCGGCGTGACCGTTAACTACATGACCAACGAGAAGCTCCTGAACATCGGTCTCAAGAAGCTCAGGATCATGGAGGAAGACCTCGAGAACCTCGCCGCAGAGGATATTCACGAGTTGTTGCGCGCGTGGGAATTGAAGCATCGTCATCGCGCTGCGGAGTGCGTCACGCAGCACACTCTGTTCCGCAAGGAGACTCGTTGGCCGGGGTACTACTACCGGGGCGACGCCATGAAGGTGGACGACAAGAACTGGCACGTGCTGACGGTTTCGCGTCGCGACCCGAGAACCGGTGAATACACCATGGAGAAGGCGCCTTGTTATCACCTCGTCGGGGAAGGCGAGTAGCGATCTCCCCGGGCAAATGTGCGCGTTGACGGTCTGCCCGGCGCAGAAGAGGCCAGCATGTCGAGTGTTGTGATTCCCATGAAGCCGGTCTCGCCCGCTCGCGGAGAGGCGCGCGTGAACATCATTGAAAAGACCGACGAGGAGATTCTCGCCATCGCCCGTCCCCTGTGGCGCGACCTCGTCAAATATTCGAACGAAGGCAAGTACGGGGAATTCGTCAGGAACTTCTCCAATTCCCTGGCGCTTGCCATGAACCAGGTTGCAGCCGGCCACCAGTTCGCAAACAGCGAGCTGGCGAGAAGCCTGTCCGAAGACGTCGACTTCCTTGGCGTTATCCGCCGGGGCGAGCATGTGACGGTGCTTTACCGGCAGCGCAGCACCAAGAAGCCAGGCGAATGGCTTGGCAGGCTTGTCCTCGGCTATGAAGATGGACAGGTCAGGATCTTTGGTGCATCCATCTTCTGAGCTGCTCGTTCGGATCCGGCATGAGCGAAACCATCCGCGACGGCAAGTTTGTCGAGCTCACGTACAAGGTGACCGACAAGAAGACCGGGCATGTCCTCACCAGGGTCGAATTCCCGCTGGGCTATGTTCACGGGCACAATGAGATCCTGGCTCCCTCCGTCCATAGGGAGCTGGAGGGCAAGTCCGCGGGCGACGTCATCGAAGTGCCCATCGATGGCAATCAGATCTTCGGCGCCAGGGACGAGTCGCTGGTCTTCAGCGATCGCATCGAGAACGTCCCCGAGGAGTATCGGCAGGTCGGCACCTCCATCCTGATGGAGAACGACAAGGGCCAGACCCGCAGCTTCCTCGTGACGCAGATGGACGACGAGAAGCTGACGGTCGATGGCAACAATCCGCTTTGCGGCAGGGCGGTCGTCTTTGCGCTCGAGATTCTGACCGTACGCGACGCGACGGATGAAGAGACTAGAGCCGGCGGAGCGATCGTTGCGGGCGCGGATATCGACCCGTCACTCATGAGACCTGTTTGAGTGTCTTGCGCCTGCAATCCTGACTTCACGGCAAAGGAGCTGACTTATGAGCGAGGAGAAGAAACCCATCACCAAGGTTCCTGACGGCCACACGCCTTTTTATACGACGCGTCAGCTGGCGCCGACGGAAAAGGGGTTTGTTGGCTACGAAACCATCTGGAAACCGTTCCAGAAGGAAGCCGAGTACAAGACGCCGAAGCGGCCGTAGGCGTCATGCGGTGGCATAGACGGGTGCCGAATCGCGCGGCTAAGGATGCGAACCCATAAAGGGTATTGCCTCCGACTGCTTCACGCTGTCGCGTTACGACCGGCATACCGGCAGGCAAGTTCGCGATGGAGAAGGCGCCGGTCTACCACATCATCGGCTGACCTCGCGCAGCAGGCGTTCGCAAGAAAGTCGCCTTCGCAGGCGGCTTCTTGCATGGGACGTTTCGGTTCGTGCGGACGGGATGTGCCGTCAGCGCGCGGAATGGCCGGACAGCTTGACCTCGACGCGTTCTTCCTGCTTGAGTCCGCCGTAGTACTCGCGCAGGATCTCCAGCACCTCCGGCCGCGAGAACTCCGCCGGCACGGGATCGCCCTCGGATAGCCATTTCCTGAGCTTGGTACCGGACACCAGCAGCCGGTCCTCGGGCGCGTGCGGGCAAGTGCGATCGGACGCCATGCCCCCGCAGCGGTAGCACCAGAACGTCCAGTCGATCTTGAGCGGGAGGGTCTCCAGCGCGCCGCGCGGAATCTCGTCGAAGATGTGGTGCGCGTCGAAGGGGCCGTAATAGCTGCCGACCCCTGCATGGTCGCGCCCGATGATCTGGTGGGAGCAGCCGTAGTTTTGACGGAACAGGGCGTGCAGCAGGGCCTCGCGCGGCCCCGCGTAGCGCATGTCGAGCGGATAGCCAGACTGAACCACCGTCTTCTTCACGAAGTACTTCTCGATCAGGACGGCGATGGCGCGTGTGCGCACTTCTGCCGGGATGTCGCCGGGCTTGAGGTTGCCGAGAAGGGAGTGGACCAGCAGCCCGTCGCAGGTTTCGATCGCGATCTTCGCCAGATACTCGTGCGAGCGGTGCATCGGGTTGCGGGTCTGGAAGGCCGCGACGGTGGACCAGCCATTGGCCTCGAATGCGGCGCGCGTCTCGCGCGGTGTCATGAACAAAGCGCCGTAGCGCTCGGGAAAGCCGCCTCGAGAGAGCACCTTCACCGGTCCGGCAAGGTTGACTTCTCCCTGCTCCATCACCATCCGCACGCCGGGATGCTCGAGGTCAGCCGTCTTGAACACCGTGGCGCATTCATGCGCCTTGTTGACCGAGTATTTCTCGGTCACCGTCATGGTGGCGAGGATCTCGCCGCTCTCGCCGTCCGTGAGCGCGATGTCGTTGCCGGTCTTGAAAGCGGAAGCGGTGTCGCGGGTCGTCGAAAGCGTGATCGGGATGGGCCAGAACAAGCCGTTTGCCGTCCGCATGCCGTCGCACACGCCCTGCCAGTCGGCGTGCGTCATAAAGCCGGCAAGCGGCGTGAAGCCGCCGATGCCGAGCATGATGAGGTCGCCTTTTTCGCGCGAGCTCACGGCGAGTTTCGGCAGCGAGCGCGCCCGACGCCGTTCCTCGGGGAGCGCAGCGCCCTCGAGCAGGAGCGGCTTGAGCTCTCCGCCGCCGTGGGGATTGACGAGCCGGGACATTGGGACGAGGCCGGGGCGAGCGCGGTATCAGCTTTGAGGCAAGTAGGTTAGCACGCGTCCCCTAGGCGCCTGATGTATTAAATTTATCCCCGAATAAACGGCTTCGATTCCGGTCGCTTCGTCACACGTGCGAAGTGTTCTAAGTAGCGGTCTTGGCATGAAAAAAGTGGTGTTGTGCTATGATTCGCCGACTCGCGATTTTCCGCTCAGGAGGTGCCGGAAAAAGAACCATTCGGAGGACCCGGCAGATGCAGTTACGTGCGGGCTCTTGGAGGTCGAACTTTGGTTCTTGAATCGGCACGCCTGAGGACCGTCCTGGCATTGCTTCTGGGCATGGCGCTTTCCGCCTCGGCTGCGCCGGAGAGTCCGGGTCGTGATCCCTTCGGCACCGAACGTTACGTTCCCGCCGCCCCCGGTGTCCGCTGGCAATCGCCGGAAGCCTTGCCGCAGGTTCCCCCAGCGCGCAGCGCCAGTCTGCCGCTCGAGGATCGCCCGTTATCCCTGCCCGAGCTGACGGAGTTCGCGCTTCAGAACAATCCGCAAACCCGGCAGGCGTGGTATGCGGTGCGCGCGCAGGCAGCCGGAGTGGGAATCGAGCAGTCCGACTATCTTCCCCAGATCACGGCCGACATCCTCTGGCAGCGGAGTGAAACCGGAAGCCAGACGGGAAACCAGAATCCATGGCTCACCCGATATGGTCCGGCGTTGACCCTGACCTACCTGCTGTATGACTTTGGGGAGAGGGAAAGCCGCGTAAAAGCCGCCGAGTATCAGGCGCTGGCGGCGGCGCTGTCACAGAATCGGGTGCTGCAGGACGTGGTGCTGCTGGTCGAGCAGTCCTATTACCGCTATCTCGGCTTCGATGCACTCGTGAGGTCAAACGAGCTTTTCGTGAAAAGCGTCATGACCTCGCTTGACGCCACGCAGCGTCGCCGAGAGGGCGGACTGGCGACTGCGGCCGATGTCTACCGGGCGGAAACCCAGGTGGCGCAGGCCCAATTGAATCTCACTCGCAGCAAGGGCGAGCTGGACAAGGCGCGCGGGTCGCTTGCGTCGGCCGTGGGGCTGCCTGTCAATGTCGCGCTGCGGATTCAAACGCTGGAGGGCGAGCCGCGCATCCGCGAGATTACGGAGTCACTGACCACTATTCTGGATCGCGCCAAGGCCAATCGGCCGGACTTGATTGCGGCCGAGGCCCAGGCCCGGTCGGCGCGCGCGCAAGCGGAAGCGGCCTCGCGAAGCGGGTTGCCGACGCTGAGCGTTTCGGCGACGACTGGCCGGTCGTTTTATCGGGGCGACAAGCCGTTTACCGATACCAACAGTGTTCTGTTGAATCTGAGCATCCCGATCTTCACTGGGTTCAACCACACGTATACGGTGCGGCAGGCCGAGGCACGGGCTGCCGCAGCGGAGGCCTCGCGCGATGCGCTCGTCCGGCAAGCCGAGCTCGAGGTCTGGCAGTCCTATTACGACGTGCAGACCGCGGCGGACGGCGTGACAACGACCGCGGTGCAGCTCAGGGCGGCGCGCCAGACGGCGGAAGCGACGCTGGCGCGCTACCAGAGCGGCTTTGGGTCCCTGCTGGACCTTGTCACCGCCCAGGTCGATGAATCGAATGCGCGGGTGCAGCGGATCCAGTCCTTTCTGGATTGGTTCACGGCCATTGCCCGTCTCAATTACGCCATCGGCGCTACCGACGCCGGGCCCGATGCGGAGCGAGCAAAGTGAAAAGACTCCTCATGGCTGCAGTTTTTCTGGCCATCGCGGCCGGCGCCTATGGCGGGTGGTGGTGGTGGCAACAGGGTGGTTCGCTTGCGGCGATCGACCGGCCGGGAAAGGGCAAGGGTAAGGGCGCACCCCTATTCGTCAAGACCGCCCGGGCAGTCGTCAAGCCCATGCCCGTGCTGATCGAGGCGGTCGGCACGGTCGAGCCGGAGCACAGTGTGCAAGTGCGGGCGCAGGTATCCGGTGTCCTGCAGTCCGTCCTGTTCAAGGAAGGCGACAAGGTCAAGGCCGGCCAGCTGCTCTTCCAAATCGATCCGAGGACGTTCGAGGCGGCATACCGACAGTCGCAGGCCCAGCTCGCCCGCGACGAGGCACAGCTCGAAAATGCAAAGGCACAGCGGGACCGCCTCGAGCCGCTGCTCAAGCGCGAATTCATCACCCAGCAGGAATTCGACGTCGCAGTGACGTCTACCAAGTCGCTGGAGGCGACGGTGGCCGCGGACCGTGCGTTGGTCGAGCAGGCGCGCATCCAGCTCGAGTTCACTCGGATCCAGGCGCCGATTTCAGGTCGAACTGGGGCGCTCGCGGTCAAGTCCGGCAACCTGGTGGCAGCCGGAGCCGGCGGGGGTGGGGCGCCACTGGTCACGATCAACAGCACCGATCCGATCCTCGTTTCGTTCAGCGTCCCGGAACGGCAGCTGGAGGACATCCGCCGTTACCAGGACGAGAAGGAAATGCGGATCGAGGTCCTGCCGGACCGCAGCGGGCCGCCGGTCGCTCAGGGCAGGCTCGACTTCATCGACAACACGGTCACGCCGCAGACCGGTACGGTGTTGCTCAAGACGCGCGTCAGGAATGCCAGCGAGGTGTTGTGGCCGGGGCAGTTCGTGAACGTCCGCGTCGTGCTGAAGATCGAGCCCGAAGCCGTCGTCGTCCCGGATGTAGCGGTTCAGCCCGGCCAGGAGGGCAGCTTCGTGTACCTGATTGACGCGGAGAGCAGGGTTCAAGTCCAGCCGGTTAGCGTGTCGCGTCAGATCGGCGGGGATATTGTTATTGCGCGGGGTGTCAAAGCGGGTGACTTGGTCATCACCGAGATTCCGCAGGCCCTCCAGCCAGGGGCAACGGTTCGTATCGCCGGCAGCGAGCCGTCGCAGCAAGGCAAGGGAAAGAAGGGCAAGGGCGGCAAGAAAGGCGGGAAGCAGTCAGAGGCCAAGGCAGAGGGTTGAGCGCCATGAACCTGTCCAGGATCTTCATCGAGCGGCCGGTCGCGACGAGCATACTCGTCGCGGCCATCATCATTTTCGGGACGATCGCGTTCCGCGCGCTCCCGGTGAACGAGCTGCCCAACGTCGACTTCCCGACGGTTCGGGTCGATGCGCAACTTCGGGGCGCGAGCCCGGAAATCATGGCGTCGACCGTCGCCACGCCGCTCGAGCGCCAGCTGAGCCAGATTGCGGGCGTGGACAGCATGGACTCGTTCAGCATCGCCGGGCGGACCCGGATCACGCTTCAGTTCAGCCTCGAGCGCGACATCGATTCGGCGGCGCAGGACGTGCAGACGGCGATCTCGCAGGCGATGCGCCGCCTGCCGGAAGGCATCGAGCCGCCGAGCCTGCGCAAGGTCAACCCCAGCGATTTTGCGATCATCATCCTCGCATTGAGCGCGAAGACCCTGCCGCTGCCCGAGCTCAACGACTTTGCGGAGACGAACATCGCGCAGCGCCTGTCCACGATCAACGGTGTTGCGCAGGTCACGGTATTCGGACAGCAGAAATACGCGGTCAGGGTGTTCGTCAATCCGGAAGCACTGGCGAAGCGCAGTCTGGGCCTCGATCGGGTGGTCAGCGCGATTCAGAACGCGAACAGCAATCTTCCGGCGGGCGTGCTCGAGGGCAGCGCGCGCAGCTTCACGGTCAAGTCGTCGGGCAAGATCCAGCGCGCGGCCGGATTCAAGGATCTGATCGTCGCCTACCAGGACGGGATGCCGGTACGGCTGTCGGACATCGGTCACGCGGTCGACGGGATCGAGAACGCCAAGGTCAAGAACTGGCTGAACGGCGATCGCAACATCGCGCTCGCGGTTTACCGGCAGCCGGGTGCCAATACCGTGGAGGTGGTCAAGCGCGTTCGGGCTACGTTCGACGAGATCGAGCGCGAGGCGCCGCCGGGAGTGAGAATCAGCGTCATCAACGACCGCTCCGAGTTCATCGAGAATTCGATCCAGGAGGTGGAGTTTCACCTTCTGTTGTCGGTCGCACTGGTGGTGCTTGTCATCCTCATGTTCCTGCGCAGCGCGCGGGCCACCCTGATCACGGCACTGATTCTCCCGACTTCAATCATCGGCACTTTCGGGGCGATGTATTTGCTGGGATTCAGCCTCAACAACCTTTCGTTGATGGCGATCATCCTGGCCGTCGGATTCGTTGTGGACGACGCGATTGTCGTTCTCGAGAACATCACCCGCCACGTGGAGATGGGCAAGGACCGCGTGCGCGCGGCCTTCGACGGCTCGAAGGAGATTGCGTTTACGGTGCTGTCCATGACGGTTTCGCTCTCCGCGGTCTTCATTCCGATCCTGTTCATGGAGGGCGTCCTGGGGCGGCTGTTTCGCGAGTTCGCAGTCACCATCGGCGTTGCGGTGCTGACATCCGGGGCGGTGGCGCTGTCGCTGACGCCCATGATGTGCAGCTTGATGCTGAAGCCCACGCATGAGCATGGCGCGTTATACAGGTTCTTCGAGCGTCTCTTCGATGGCGCCCGCGATTTCTATGGCACGAGCCTGCGCTGGACGATGCGGCATCGCGGACTCATGCTGGCTGGATCGGGCATCGTCCTGGTGCTTATCTTTGTGACGTACAAGCTTGTTCCGCACGGATTCATCCCAAGACAGGACACCGGCGTCATCTTCGGCAATACCCAGGCGCCGGAGGGCGTGACGTTCGAGCAGCTCGAGCGCCGCCAGCGCACGGTCGAGGCGATCATACGCAAGCATCCCGAGGTCGAGTCGGTGATGTCCACGGCAGGGCAGGGGTTTGGCGGGCAGACCGGCGACAACATCGGCCGCGTCATCGTGCGCCTCAAGCCGCGGAGCGAGCGCAGGCTGTCGGCCGACGAGATCATCCGGGAGCTGCGCCGCTCGTTTGCTGGCGGCGAGCAGGGGCTGCGCGTATTCATGACCAATCCGCCGTCCATACGCCTGGGCGGACTCATCGGCAACGCGGATTACCAGGTCGTCGTGCAGGCCACCGACCCGAAGGTGCTCTATCCCGCGGCGCAGGAATTCGAGGCCCGGCTGCGGGACGCGGGATTTCTGCGGGACGTGAGCACCAACCTCGAGCTCCGTAGTCCGGAGATACAGATCAACATATTGCGTGACCGCGCGGCTGTCCTGGGCGTGTCGCCGCAGCAAATCGAGAGCACGCTTTACAACGCGTATGGCGGCCGGCAGATCAGCACGCTCTATGGCGCCGCCGATCAATACCTCGTACTGCTGGAACTCGATCCGAGGTTTCAGCGCGATATCAACGCGCTGCGTTCGCTCTATGTCCAGTCAAGCACTGGGCGCATGATTCCCGTCCACACGGTGGCCGACGTCAAGATGGGGGTCGGGCCTGTGTCGGTCAGCCACTACGGCCAGCTGACTTCGGTCGTGTTGTCCTTCAACCTTGCTCCGGGTGCGTCCTTAGGCGATACCGTCGCCCGGATTCAGCACTTGGCTGCGGAGACCCTGCCGAGCGGCGTGACCATCAAGCTGGCCGGTAATGCCCAGGCGTTCCAGGACGCATTCCGGGCACTGCCAATTCTGCTGCTGATCACGATCCTGGTGATCTATATGGTGCTTGCGATCCTCTACGAGAACTACGCGCACCCGGTGACGATCCTGACCGCCTTGCCCTTTGCGGGCTTTGGCGCGCTGCTCATGCTGCTCTTGACAGGCATGGAGCTCAATATTTTCAGCTTTGTCGGAATCATTCTGCTGGTCGGATTGGTCAAGAAGAACGGGATCATGATGGTGGACTTTGCATTGCAGCTGCAGCGCGAGAAAGGGCTGTCGCCCCAGGACGCGATCGTGGAGGCATCGTTGATCCGCTTCCGGCCGATCATGATGACCACCATGGCTGCCATCTGTGCCTCCCTGCCGTTGGCGTTGGGGACCGGAACAGGGTCCGAGATACGCCAGCCCCTCGGCATTGCCGTGGTGGGCGGGCTCGTGTTCTCCCAGTTGCTGACCTTGTACGTGACGCCGACGTTCTTCGTCAGCATGGAACGACTGGTCGGGCTGTTCCGAGGCGGCGAGCGCCCTGCGGTCGAGGCTCTGGGACGGTGAAACGGGGAGAAAGCCGCCCCTTGGCGGGCCGTGCGGGCGCCGGCCGTTCTGGCACAGCGCTCAATGCTCAGGCTGCTGAAAAACCGAACGAAATTGTTTTGACTCGGCTCCGCGCCACCGGTTATAATTCACGACCTAGCGCGGGGTGGAGCAGTCTGGCAGCTCGTCGGGCTCATAACCCGAAGGTCAGAGGTTCAAATCCTCTCCCCGCTACCAGATTCCGGATCCCGGCGGATAGTTTCCCCGGTGTCCCCTAAGTCAGGCCGCGGAAGTTTTGCGGTACCCCTTAGAAACGCTCTTTAACAATCTACAGCCGATAAGTGTGGGCACTTGGTGCTTGGGGCCCGCGGCGCGTATGCGTACGCGGAATCTCGATGCATCAATGCTCGCACGGCGTAACAAACATACGTCAAGCGAGTTAATACTTTGCAGTGATTAAACTGAAGAGTTTGATCCTGGCTCAGATTGAACGCTGGCGGCATGCCTTACACATGCAAGTCGAGCGGCAGCGCGGGGGCAACCCTGGCGGCGAGCGGCGAACG